>JAQGOG010000042.1 GCA_028293765.1 Gammaproteobacteria bacterium | reverse complement strand
GGCGCAGCATCGAACTGCGCGCGATCGTGTTCTGGTGATCGGCACCATCAACCGGCGAACAATTTGCGCGCGGTTTCGGCAATGAGTCTGCCCTGGAAGCGTGCGCCATCGAGCTCGTTGGCACTCGGTTGACGCTGGCCCTGGCTGCCGGCAATGGTGGTGGCGCCATAAGGAGTGCCGCCGTGCATCTCGTCGATTGTCATCTGACCCTGGTAGCTGTAGGGGAGGCCAACGATGGTCATTCCGAAATGCAGCAGGTTGGTGATGATCGAAAACAGAGTGGCTTCCTGGCCGCCGTGCTGAGTGGCAGTGGAAGCGAATGCTCCACCGACTTTGCCATTCAACGCGCCGCGCATCCACAGGCCACCCGCCTGGTCGAGGAAGCTGGCCATCTGGGAGGACATGCGGCCAAAGCGAGTGGGGCTGCCGACGATGATCGCATCGTAGTTGGCAAGTTCGTCCACTGTTGCAACGGGCGCGGCCTGTTCAAGCTTGAATTGAAACGCTTTTGCCACCTCGATCGGAGTGGTCTCCGGCACGCGCTTCAGGTCGACGGAGGCGGCGCCGGAACGCACGCCCTCGGCCATGGCGTTTGCCATCGTCTCGATGTGACCGTAGGACGAGTAATAAAGAACGAGCACTCTGGCCATGTGAATCTCTCGGTGTGTTAGGGCGGGGCGCCTTGGCTCGTGAAACGGGCAGCGCGGGGAAAAAAAGGATAGACCCAGGTCCATTACTGCACTAGATGGCATAATGGGATGGATGAAATCCAAAACAGGCAGTAATGCGGCGCTCGACCTGAATCAGATCTTTCAGTTCGTCGAGGTCGTGCGCGCGGGTAGCTTCGCCCAGGCCGCGCGGCGCCTGGGGATGCCGGCGAACTCGCTCAGCCGCAAGGTTCAGCGGCTCGAGGCAGACCTTGGCAGCCGGCTCATCCACCGTTCGACGCGGAAGCTGACGCTGACCACCGTGGGCCAGACATTTTTCGACCGATGCGCGGCTTCCGTTGCGGACCTGGCACAAGCCGGCCAGGAATCGATCGATGGCAACAACCTGCCTGGCGGTCTCGTGCGCGTGGCGGCGCCTGCCGATTTCTTCGACCTGTTCCGCCTGGAGTGGCTTGGTGAATTTCTGGCGCTCCATCCGCAGCTGCGGATGGAATTCGTACTCGATGACGCGAAGGCCGACCTGATCGGAGCGAGCATCGACGTCGCGATTCGTGCAGGACACCTGGTCGACCCCAACCACGTCGGCCACAAACTGATCGGCACGCACTTTGAGCTCGTCGCGAGCCCAACCTATCTTGCCGTCCGGGGTACTCCGGCAACCCTTCGCTCCCTCACGGCGCACGACTGCCTGCCGGTGTCGAACCGTTCCGGGCCGGTCGTTTGGCATCTCGAGGGGCGGGAGGGGTCCAGCGCGATCGAAGTGTCGGGAAGGTTCCGCGCCAACACGGCCCGGGTGGTGCTGCGAGCTGCCGTTGCCGGCCTGGGTGTTGCGCTGTTGCCGGGGTTGATTACCGCCCCAGACGTCGCGGCAGGGCGTCTCGTGAAAGTGCTGCCCCGCTACCGACGTGAAGGCGCCAATCTGTATGCCGTTTGCGCGAGTCGCCGGCAGATTCCCCGCGGCGTCTCCGCCTTCATTGAATTCGCCGCTGAGAAGTTCCAGTCCGTACCTGCAATCAGGCGTGGGAAGGCGGGCATCCGCACGTCGGACTGAACCGAAAGTTGGGCTGCGGGCGCCCTTGCGTTTTCAGCCTGCCGCGCTCTGGCCGCCGTCTACCTCGAGCGCCCCGATCCTGACGCCGCAAGAGGCGCACGGCCTCGCGCAGCTCCGCTTTGCCCTGCAATAATGCTTCACATAGTGCGGACCAGCGGAAATAATGCGGCGCACGAAGCCGGAGAAAGACGCGATGCGATACGAAATTTTCGGCCGCGGCACGGGGCTCAGAGTCTCGGAGCTGGTTCTGGGCTGCGGTAACTTTGGAACGCGCTGGGGCTATGGCGCTGAGCCGGCGCAGGCACGCGAGATCTTCGACGGCTATGTCGCGGCGGGCGGCAACTTTCTGGACACGGCCGACAGCTATCAGGTCGGTCAGTCGGAGGAGTTGGTCGGAGATTTCATCAGCGGACAACGCGACGCGTTTGTCCTCGCGACAAAATATACACTTGGCGGACGCCCTAATCTAGGTCTGCTGGGTGTTGGCAACAGCCGCAAGACGATGGTGAGTTCCCTCGAAGCCAGTCTGAAGCGTCTGAAGACGGACCGAATCGACCTGTACTGGGTGCACATGGCGGACGGCGTAACCGCCAGTGATGAAATTGTGCGCGGCCTCGATGACCTGGTCCGCGCGGGCAAAGTCCTCTATGTAGGGCTGTCGGATTTTCCGGCATGGCGTGTTACCAGAGCGGCCACGATTGCCGAACTCCGCGGTTGGGCACCGGTAATCGCGCTACAGATGGAATACAGCCTGGTCGAGCGCACGCCCGACCGTGAACTGATTCCAATGGGTCAGGCGTTGGGATTAGGCATGCTCGGCTGGTCACCCTTGGGTGGCGGTTTGTTGACCGGGAAATATCGTCGCGGCGAAGAGGGGCGGGCGACCAATTTCGGGCGCCTCATACACACTGAAGATGGTCCACGTAAGACTGCCACCGTGGACGCCGTAATCGCCGTTGCCGCGGAGCTGGGAGTGACGGCGGGCCAAGTGGCTCTCGCTTGGATGGCCACCCGAGGCGTGCTTCCTATTCTGGGACCACGCACCCGCGCGCAGCTGGACGACAACCTCGGCTCGGTAAACGTAAATCTACGAGCGGAGCACGTTGCGCGCTTGAGCGAAGCCAGCGCCGTATCGCTTGGATTTCCGCATGAAATGCTCGCCGCGGATGCCCAGCGCAAACGGCTTTCCGGCGGTCTGTCCGAGAGCGTCGCTGCGCCCACGATCCCCGTGGCTTGAGGGAATTGTGATGGAGCGGTGTTCTGGTATCAGGCCTGGGCACGTGTCAAGCCGTGGGAAGTCAATGCCGAGACGGGTTACAAGATCGGCGCCGCGGGAATTGGTGCAGCGCTGGCGCACACGCATCTCGCCGCGCACGATCGCTATTCGGCCATCCTGTTTCCGGACAATTCATCTCCCCGCGTACAGGCGATCTGACCCGGCGCGACGAGTGGCTGCGGCCGGCCCATTCGCGGCGGGCTAAGAGCGGAACAGCCCGTTCGCGCATGTTCTTAGCTCGATTTTTCATTGGACGCGTGGCCGACACCCCTTTAATTTACGTTGGAGGTGGCCTCACAGCGAGCCGAGGTAACAAAGTGGTTATAAAACACTTTGCCGTCGTTGAATTTCCGTTGGGGAAAAGCCGATGAAAACGTCATCCTGGTTCGACGCACTTGCGCTGTTGGTGATCTCGCTCATGTCGATCACGGTCGGTGCGATGACGGACACAAGCCGAGACGAGCTGCCGCGAACCGCACAGACGACTGCCGGTCAGCGATAGTCGCTCGCGTCGGCGCGCTCTAACTCAGTGAACAGTCCTCATGTCCGATACACAAAAAAAGCCCACACGCCGCCGAGGCTTGTCGAACGGCTGGCTTGATCCCCTGATCCCCTCTCAAAAGGCTCGAGACGGTGATATCCGGAGCTGCAATGAATTCAACTTCGAATAACAGCGTCTCTCGACGCACGGCCCTCAAGGGCGGAGTGGCAGCGGGAGTCGGTCTTGCGCTGGGCGCACCTCTGGCATGGGCGGCAACCGACAGGGCAGTGCACGCATCGTCTCTGCCGCTGATAACAAAGCCGATCCCATCCACAGGGGAGAGGCTGCCAGTAGTCGGCATCGGGACAAATCAGTTCAGTGTCACAGCACCTGAAGAGCTTGCGGCGCGGCGCGAGGTGTTGGAACAACTGCCGAATTTAGGCGCCAAGCTGGTGGATACGGCGTGGGGCTACGGCGACTCCGAGATCGTCATCGGCAAGTTTGTGAAGGAGCTGGGCAACCGCGACAACCTCTTCATCGCCACCAAGACACCCAACCGGGGCGACGTTCCGCCGGGCGCGGCCGCGCTGGAGCAGGCGCTCACGCGCCTGCAGACGCCGCGCATCGACCTTCTCCAGATTCACAATTTCTACGGCATCGATGAGTTGTTTCCCGTGCTCGTCGACGCGAAGACGGCCGGCAAGGTGCGCTATGTCGGCGTCACCACCTCGACGGACCAGCAATATCCGCAGCTCCTCGAGGCACTGCAGAAGCGCAAGCTCGACTTCATCCAGGTGGATTATTCGATCGAGGATCAGGGCGCCGAGAAGATCCTGCAACTCGCAAAAGAAAAGGGTGTTGCCGTTCTGATCAACGTACCGCTCGGCGGCCGACACGGCAGCCTCCTCACGAAGGTGAAGGATAAACCGCTGCCGGACTGGGCTAAGGAAATCGACGCCGGCAGCTGGGCGCAGCTGCTGTTGAAATACACCGTCGCACATCCCGCCGTCACAGCCGTGATCCCCGGCACGACGAAACTCGCGCACCTCGAGGACAACCAACTGGCCGCCCGCGGCCGGCTACCCGACGCCGCATTCCGTAAGAAGATCGAGGCTTTCTGGGCGACCGTGTGAGCACGCCGGCCGTGGTTTGGGGGGCACTCGAAGACTGGCCGCCTGCCAGTCGTAGGACTTTGGCGGTGTGGTGCAGGTGCCCGGGAACGCTCAAGCTCGCCAGGTGGATAGTTGCGCGCGCAATCGCGTGCGGCAATTATGTGACTAGCGAAGCTTGCCGAGGGGAATACCGCCATGGCCGAATTCATCATCCGCCCGCATGGGCGCCTGCACGACTGGATTGCTGATAGCCAAGGGTACTTCCGTGAGGAGGGACTGAGTTATCGGCTCGTGGGCGATGAAGAGCGCGAGAATCGTGCGAAAGACGTGGATCCGGCGACTGGGGCGCTGCGTGATGTGCGCTCGGGTGCTTATGAGATGTATCAGCAGGGCGGGGGTGCCAAGGGGGAGAAGCACTCGGACATCAGCTGCGCCTGCCATTGGACGGTGAACGAGGCGGTCGCGAAGAATGTCGGCCGCATGTGGGGAAGCGCCTATTCCGTGATGCCGGCGGCCATCATGGTCCGGCAGGATTCGTCTATCCGCAAGCCCGCCGACCTGGCTGGGCTCGAAATCGGTGTGGGCTACCGATCGGGCAGCCACTACACGACCATCCAGGCTCTCGAACCCTTCCTGAAGGGCGACCAGATCAAACTCAAGTTCGGGGGAATGCCGTGGGCCCGGGTCGATGCGGCATTGGACGGCGACGTTCCTGCGACCACCGTCTGGGGTCCGGCGCTCTACGTATGTGAGCAACTCGGCATGCGCAAGATTGTGGACGCCTCTTTCATGGGTGCATTCATGATCCCGCCGCTCACGCCTACGGAGGATATCGAGCGTTACTTTCGAGGTCTGAAGCGTGCGCAGCTCGATATCGACCTGGCGCCGGAACAATACAAGCACCTTTACTCGAACGAACTGCCGCCGCGTTACAAAGATCGTGTGGACGTCCGGCTATTCGGACCCGGTGAGCGCGTCGTATTCCTGCCGTACTCGCGCGAAAGCTTTGAATCCACGCAGCGTTGGATCCACGAGCGCGACATCTTCGAGAGCGCGGGCACGAGCGACTACCAGTCAGCGGTGATCGCGTAGCTCGCACCTCGGCGCGTCGCCGGTGAAACCGCCCAAAGGCAGTGACGATACTTCGGACACGGATTCCCAGGCGCCGGGATCGTATAGTTCACCCGCCTGCCACTGCACGAATTCGAGAGTTCCGCCATCGACGCCGATCTGAAAAGCTGGAACGACATTCGCGAGTGGCGCAAGCGGACGCGCGAGACTCTCATCGCGAGCCGGCTCGCCCTGAGCGTCAATAACCGGCAGGCGAAAGGCGACAAAGCGAAGCAGCGCCTCCTCGAGGCAGTCGATCTAAAACAGTACGGTACTCTCGGTATTTACTGGCCGATGCGAGGCGAGATCGACGTCCGCGACATCGCGCGCAAACACATTGAAGCCGGTGGGGTAGTGGCCCTGCCGGTGGTCGTTGAAGAATCCGCGCCAGTGGAGTTCTGGAAGTGGACCCCCGGGATGGGCATGCGCCGCGGGGTCTGGAACATTCCGATACCTATGGAGCGCGAAGTACTGACTCCCGATGCCCTCATCGTTCCGCTCGTGGGCTTCGACGGCGAGCACTATCGTCTCGGGTATGGAGGGGGCTACTACGACCGGACCATCGCCGCGGCAGCCTCTCGTCCCTTCTGTGTCGGCCTCGGTTATGCCGAGGCACGACTGCCAAGCATCTATCCGCAGCCGCATGACATCGCCATGAACCTGATCGTCACCGATTGATGCCGGCGGACCATCATCTCCATCATGGCAATGATCAGTCAGCGGCCGTCGCTTCGATATCTACCGGCTTTCCCGTGCGTGCGCTGTGCAGGATGGCTTCCAGTGTCAGCATGATGTCGATTGACTCTTCCGGGGACGCCCCCGTCCAATAAACCGGTCCCTGCCTCACGAGACGCTCGAAGGCTTCGGTTTCCGCCAGGAATCCGTTCGTCGCGGTCACCTCGATGGTTTCCGTCGTGCTATCCCAGCCCTTCCCCCGTCTCAAGTGTAGTAGCGGCGGCGTCGCGGGTGAGGGGTGGTTGAAAAAGGTCGTCTGGAGCACGCCCTCTGATCCGGCAATCAGCGCCTGCCGATGGACGGCGGTGGCGAAGCTGCAGCTGACCTGGGCCAGCAACCCGCTTGCGAACTCAATTGTCGCAACCAGTGTTCGATCCACTCCAGTGTCGGTCCAGTGTGCTACAGCGGTGACGCGCGATGGCCGCTCCTTAGCTACCATCCGCACGAGACTTACGGGGTAGCTTCCGGCGTCCATCAGCGCGCCGCCGGCAAGCGCCGGGTTCAACCGGATGTTCGGGTGATTGCTGATGGTGAAGCCGAAGCTGGCTTGAATCATTTGCACGCGACCGACGGCGCCAGCCTCCAGCAACTCTCGCAATTTCAAGGTCTGCTGTTGCGCGCGGTAGGGATAAGCCTCCACCAGACAGACTCCATGTTTTCGGGCAGCCTCGAACATGGTGCGCGCCTCGGTTGCCGTGGCAGACAAAGGCTTCTCGCAGAGGACGTGCTTGCCCGCTTCGGCAGCCCGTACCGACCATTCGGCGTGCATGCTGTTCGGCAGTGGAATGTAGACGGCGTCGATCTCACGGTCGGCCAACAGCGCTTCGTAGGATTCGAAGGAGCGCGCTATTCCGACCTCGCGCGCGAAGCCCTCCGCCCTGGTCGCGTCGCGACTCGCCACAGCCGTCACCGTAACCGTCGATGAGGGGCGCACGCCCGATACGAACGCCCGCGCGATATTGGCGGTGCCGAGAATTCCAATGCGCAGAGCAGCTGTAATCATTTTTGTGTGGCCGTCCTGGGAACGAACCCTGCTGGGTTTGACGCATGTTTTAAGCCCCTCGCGCGAAATCGTAAAGCGCTATCGCCTTTCCGAGGTCAATCATGGATACGCGGGTACACGACGACCCTTCCCACGCGGGCACCGCCTCTTCCGTGGCTGGTGCCCGCGAAGCCATCCCGATCAGCCTGATCATCAATGGCAGGCAACGGCACTTCGCCATCGAGCCCTGGGTGACCTTGCTGGACCTGCTGCGTGAGCAGGAACATCTGACAGGCACGAAGAAAGGCTGTGACCACGGTCAATGCGGTGCCTGTACCGTCCTCATCGAGGGTAAGCGTATCAACAGCTGCCTCGTATTGGCGGTATCCAGAGACGGGGCCCAGGTGACGACCATCGAGGGGCTCGCGGACGGCGATCGGCTGCACCCCCTCCAGCAGGCGTTCGTGGAGCACGATGCTCTGCAGTGTGGGTACTGCACGCCCGGCCAGATCTGTTCCGCCCAAGGGCTCATCAATGAGGGCCACGCCAGCAGCGGCAACGAAGTGCGCGAGTTGATGAGCGGCAATCTTTGCCGTTGTGGCGCGTATACCAACATCGCCGCGGCCATCATGGAAGTCCTGGATAAGGACGGTGCGCCGTGAATCGCTTCAGCTATGTGCGCGCCGCCGGAGTCCCCGAAGCGGTGCACGAGGGTTCGGCAAAGCACGTGCGGTTTCTGGCCGGCGGCACGAATCTCATCGATCTCATGAAGGAGAATGTCGAGCGGCCGGAGCGGCTCGTCGACATCAACCGGCTGCCGCTCAATAAGATCGAGGACCTCGAGGGTGGCGGTCTCAGGCTGGGCGCGCTCGTCACCAATGCGGATACCGCGTACGATCCGCGCGTCGACCGCCGTTACCCGCTGTTAGCCTCGGCGATCCTGGCGGGCGCCAGTCCGCAGCTCCGCAATGCTGCCACCAACGGCGGCAATCTCAACCAGCGTACGCGCTGCTACTACTTCTACGATCCGGCAACCGCGTGCAACAAGCGCGATCCTGGCTCAGGCTGCGGCGCCATCGGCGGTGTGAACCGGATTCATGCGATTCTGGGCGCGAGCGATCAGTGTATCGCTACCCACCCTTCCGACATGTGCGTGGCGCTCGCCGCACTTGACGCAGAAGTTCGAGTCACCGGTCCCGACGGGGACCGCGTTATTCCGCTCACCGAGTATCATCGGCTGCCCGGAGATGAGCCCTGGCGAGACAATTATCTCCGGCCGGGCGAGCTCGTCACCGCGATCGATCTGCCTGCCGAAGACTTCACGTCTCATTACACGTATCTCAAGCTCCGAGATCGGCTGTCGTATGCCTTCGCGCTGGTTTCGGTGGCGGTCGTGATGCGACTGGATGGCGATCTCATCAGAGAAGCGCGGATCGCCCTCGGAGGTGTCGCACACAAGCCGTGGCGGTCGCCTGTCGCAGAAAGCGGTCTGGCAGGAGAAAGAGCATCACGGGCCAACTTCATTGCCGCAGCCCATGCCCTGACGGAAGGGGCTGTAGGACAAGGCGATAACGACTTCAAGATCGAGCTCGCACGTCGCGCGATCGTCCGGGCGCTGGAGCAGGCGGCCGCCGGCACGCCGCAGTCGCAAACCGACAAACGCGTTCTTTAGAGGAGAGAGCGACAATGACTTCCCCGACGCTCACTCCCACCCGTATCGGAGATCCTGTCGACCGGGTCGACGGCGTGGCCAAGGTTACCGGGCAAGCGCGTTATGCAGCGGAGCAGCCAGCCGACAGGCTCCTTTATGGCTGGGTCGTTTCCAGCTCGATCGCAAAGGGCCGGATCGTCGCGATCCACGACGAAGATGCGCGCGCGATCTCCGGCGTCGTCGAGGTGATGACCCACGTCAACCGGCCGCAGCTGCCACGATTTGACCACAGCTACAAGGACGCCCTCTGCGTTCCCGGCTCGCCGTTCCGCGCTCTCTACGATGAGAGGATCCTTTTCAACGCCCAACCCATCGCGGTCGTCCTCGCCGATTCGCTTGAAGTGGCGCGCTACGCCGCTTCCCTGATCGAGGTCGACTATGAAAGGGAAACGCACAACACGGATTTTACCGTGGCCCTCGCCGACCGATTCGTGCCACAGGACAAACGCAGTGGGTTCGAGGCTCCGAAGAACCGCGGTGATGCGCAGTCCGCTTACGGCGCCGCGCGCTGTAAGATCGCCGCCGACTTTCATCTGCCGACGCATTACCATAATCCGATGGAGCTGCACGCGACCACTGTAGTGTGGGAAGGTGATGGCCGGATCACCGTGTACGACAAAACACAGGGGCCGCAGAATGTGCAGGGGTATCTCTCCGCGGTGTTCGGCTTCTCTCCCGAGCACGTGCGGGTAAAAAATCCGTACGTCGGCGGTGCCTTTGGGTCCGGCTTGCGGCCGCAGTACCAGGTTTATCTTGCGACGCTCGCTGCCAAGATGCTCGAGCGTTCGGTGCGGGTGGTCCTTACGCGTCAGCAGATGTTCAGCCATGTCCACCGGCCCGAGGCGGTGCAATCGGTGGCACTGGCGACCGACCCAAGTGGCCGGCTGCAGGCGATCATAAACGACGCCGCCACCTCGACATCGCGATTCGAGGATTACATGGAGACTGTCTGTGACTGGGGACTGATGAACTACGCGTGCGAGAACGCGTCGGCCGAATACACTATCGCTCGGGTCGATACCTACACATCCGGCGACATGCGTGCGCCGGGCGCAGCGACGGGCATGACTCTGTTCGAGCTCGCCGTCGACGAGATGGCGTACGCTGCGAACATCGATCCGCTGGAATTCCGGCTGATCAACTACTCCGACAAGAACGCCATGGACGATACGCCGTTCACCTCGAAGGCGCTGCGTGAGGCTTACGCCCAGGGCGCGGCGAAGTTCGGCTGGAGCAGGCGGACTCCCGCACCGCGCTCGATGAAAGACGGGCGCGAGCTCGTCGGCCTGGGTCTCGCCACCGGCATGTGGGATGCGTTATTTCGGCAGATGGCGGTGCACGCCAGGCTCTTGCCGAACGGCGATCTCGAAGTCGCGACCGCCGGATCTGACATTGGAACCGGAACCTACACGGTCATGGCGCAGGTCGCCGCCGACACACTCGGCCTGCCGATCGAGAAAGTCACCGCAACGCTGGGCGACAGCAGTCTGCCCGAGTCCCCGGCAGAAGGCGGATCGTCCATGGCCGCATCAGTGGGGGCCGCCGTTCAGGTTGCCTGCAGGGCAGTCGCGGAGAAGCTGCTCGTCGCCGCGGACCAGATCGAAGGGCAACCGCTCGGCGGTGCCAGGCTCGAGGATGTTACGTTGGCGCACGGCCGCATCGCGCTCAAGTCCGATCCCGCGCGCTCGATTTCATTCGGCGATGCCATGAGCGCGGCCGGCCTGGAAACGATCGAAGTCGAGGATACTCCTGCGTCGCGTAGCGGTTCGAGCGGCCAGAGTCGCAAGTCGCGCAACACACATAGTGCGATATTCGCGGAAGTGAAGGTTGACGAGGAGCTCGGCGTGGTGCGCGTAACCCGCATCGTCATCGCGGTGGCGGCCGCCCGGATCATCAATCCGAAGACGGCCCGCAGCCAGATTCTCGGCGGTGTCGTGATGGGTATCGGCATGGCACTTCACGAGGAAGCGCTCACCGACCATCGCATCGGCCGCTGCATGAATCGCAACCTTGGCGAGTACCACATTCCGGCGCACGCCGACATTCGGGATATCGAGGTGATTTTTGTCGACGAGCCCGATCCGGAAGTCACCCCGCTCGGTGTGAAGGGGGTGGGCGAGATCGGTATCGTTGGCACGGCCGCGGCTGTCATCAACGCTATCTTTCACGCGACCGGCAAGCGTGTCCGCTCACTGCCGGTCACGCTCGACAAGCTCCTCGACTCATAGGCGCGTCTGACTCGCCGACCGGGCCTTCGCCCAAATCGGCGTGCAAAGGGAATGAGCGTGTCAAGAAAACACGTCTCATCACGGCATTAGCTCTGGCTGCATTCCGGCTGCTTGCTCGCGCGTACCGGCAGACGCCAGTCAAGGGTGCTGGTCTCTCAGCTGACCGCCTAACGCCGCCGCCGCACAGGCAATGAATGCACCAATCACCATCGACAGGCTCGTGAAGATAGAAGCTGCCGCGCTCGCCTTCCGGGCATCGTCCGCAGCTTGGCGGGCCTTCACTTCAGCTGCCTGCACTTGCGCGATGACGTCGTCCACGCGTTTCTGTGCGTCGGTGTCGGAGATCCCGGTTCGGGCCGCCACAAGTTGCGCAAGGTACGTTCGATCCGCAGCCGGAATGTCGCCTGTCGTCATCCCCTTCGCCAGGATGCGTGCCGCCTCGGTGCGCGCATCGGCCATCGAAGCATTGCCATCGGGGCGGGCCGAACGGAACAGCGTATCGACGTCATACCCGGCTACCGAGGTGCCAGGGGAAACGCCGGATTGTATCGAGTTCGCCGCACCCTGGTTCGCCGCACCCTCGCTAGCGCCCTGGGCCGCCCCGGCGGCAACCGTGGCGGCCCCGTGAGCCCCCGCGCTCACGAGCGATGAAGTCGCCGAGGCCAGGATGCTCGCCACGAGCACGGTTGCCAGGGCCCAGGTTATGAAACCATGGGCTGTATCGCGAAAGAAAACTTCGTGTGTATGCGTACCCACCCACTTCGTTCGCAGCCGTCCGGTGATGTAGCCGCCGGTTCCCGAAGCGACCCACTGCACGACGATGAGCCCGATCGCGGTCATCACCGAGAAGGTGGTCAGGGATGCGCCGCTGTTGGGCCAGGGCGATACGGAGGCCAGGCCCAGGCCGGAAGCCACAGCCAACAGGATCAGCGAGACGGCTGCCGCTACGACGGCTCCCGCGACGATCGCTGCCCAGGACACGGCTGACGTCGGTGCTTCAACTGTTGGGGCGCCGCTGCCCGCGAGCGGACTGAGGCGCTCGTTCGCAAGTCTATCCATCGTGATCTCCTCAGTGGTGCTTCAACGCCAGATCAGGGCGAGCAGGATGATGATCGGGATCGGCACACCCAGCAGCCACAGCAGGATTCCACGGCCCATGATTTCCCCCTTATTACTCTTACAACAGCGAATTACGCCTGTCGGCACGGTTAGCAACGCGGGGTAATCGCAAATGTTCCTGGCGCGCCTAAGGAGGGCCGGCGTGGGAGCGCGCGGACCGCTAGAATGGCCGTCCCGGCTGCGTAAGCCATGCTGTACGAGTCACACGGTTACAACCGATGTCACGGAATCCTGTGGCGGTCCTCAATTGACCCTGCTTCCAACCCGGGACGTCGTCCGCAATGCGGGACGCGCGGTTCTCTCGATTCACCACTGGAGAGGGCGGCTCGTGCTCTGGACCGCGGCAGTAGCTGTGGGCCTGGTGGCTGTCGCATTTGCCCGGTTGGCCGACGTCGCCCAGCTGGCACTACGGCGGCTTTTGGTGGTCTCGCCGTGGTGGCCGTGGCTTCTGGCGCCACTCGGCTTTGGTGTCATTGCCTGGCTAACGAGAAGATTCTTCCGCGGAGCCGAAGGCAGCGGAATTCCGCAGACCATCTTCGTGCTGCAACCGGAAGTCGGCGAGAAGGGTCTGCGGCTGCTCAAACCGCACGTAGTCATCGGCCGCATGGTCCTGGCCTGTGTTGGGCTGCTTTGCGGCGGGTCCATCGGGCGCGAAGGCCCGACTGTCCATGTCGGCGCCGCCATCGCAAATACCTTCGGCCGTTGGATGCCGCACGGTGGGACGAGTGCACAGCGCCGAGCCTTGATTCTGGCGGGCGGTGCTGCCGGGGTGGCCGCCGCATTCAACACTCCCCTCGCCGGGATCGTCTTTGCGATCGAAGAGCTGTCGCGCTCGTTCGAAGAGCGCGCCAGCGGGGCCACATTGACGGCCGTCGTTCTTGCGGGCGTCGTGGCGATCGCGATCCTGGGCGATTACACCTATTTCGGACAGCCCACCGTATCCACGGCCTCGCAAGCTGTGTCGCCAGGCACGTTCGTGGTGGCGATCGCCGGAGGGCTTGCGGGGGGCTTGTTCAGCCGCCTCACCCTCGTTGGAGTCGGCGGGCTGCCGAGCATCCTCGGAGAGTTTCAAAGGAACCGTCCGGCCCTGTTCGCCGCCCTATGCGGGCTGGTAGTAGCAGTCCTCGGTGCTGTCTCTGGGGGGCTGACCTATGGGACCGGGTACGCGGAAGCGCGCTCGATCCTCGAGAGCAATGTCCATCTTCCCTGGATCTACGCGCCGGCTCGGGCACTGGCGACGCTCGCCGCTTCCTTAAGCGGTATTCCGGCGGGTTTGCTGGCCCCGTCGCTGTCCGTAGGGGCCGGCCTCGGGCAATTCGTTGCGGATCTCTCCGGCCAGGTCACTGCCGTGCCGTTTGCGATTCTTGGGATGTGCGGCTATCTAGCCGGCGTAACACAGGCGCCGCTGACGTCGTTTGTCATCGTGATGGAAATGACCAGCGAGCACGCCATGGTGCTGCCGCTCATGATAACGGCCGCGGTCGCGACGACGATCTCGAAATTGCTGTCGGCGCCGTTGTACCGGACACTCGCTCAGCGCTACGCGGGTTGACCGAGCCTGGAAGTCGGGGGGTTGCCACAGAGGTAGGTCGACGCGTGACCTCCAGGCGGCCCGGGAACAGTGCAGCGCCACGGCGGATGCTGAATAATGAACACCTGCCACCAACATCAGGTCCGTCATGAAAAGAATACTCACCTTGGCCGCGGCTCTCCTCCTGCCCCTGACGGTCTTCGGCCAGGCGCCTCCGGGCGTGGCGCGAGGGATCATCGTGGCGATCGAAAATGACACGCTGACGCTGAAGTCGGCGGACGGCAAGACCCACAGCATTGCACTCGCGAAGGACTGGAACGTCTCGGTTTTGAAGCCGGTCGAAGTCGATGCGATCCAGCCGGGGAGTTTCATCGGCACCGCGGAGATGCCGCAGAAGGATGGCACCGGGCGGTCTCTGGAGGTCCACGTGTTTCCGCCCGGCGTGAAGGCAGGCGAAGGGCACTACGACTGGGACCTCAAGAAAGGCTCGATGATGACCAACGGCACCGTGGGTAAAGTGACGACGGAGGCGAAGGGCCGCGAGTTGCAGGTCACGTACCCGAATGGAGAACGCAAGATCGTCGTACCAAAGGGGGTGCCGATCGTGCAGATCACCAAGGGCGAGCGATCGATGGCCAAAGCAGGGGTCCCAGCGTTCCTGATCGTCGTGCAGACGCCGGGTGGTGGTCTCAGTTCCAACGGCGTCGCAGTGGGTGAGAACGGCGCCACGCCGCCTATGTGACTTTCCTTGGCGCAGGTCGTCATGCCAGTAGCGGACCGAGCACTTAGTCGCGGGCGGATTGCCGTTTACCGGCATCCGCTCCTCGTTCGCCTTACCCATTGGCTCAACGCCCTGTGTCTGCTCGTGCTGTTGATGAGCGGGCTGCAGATCCTCAACGCGCATCCGGCGCTTTACTGGGGCGAGTCATCGACCTTCGGCAGTCCCTTCATCGCATTCGGATCGGGTCGATCGGCCGCGTTCCCGGGCTGGATCACACTGCCGGGATGGCAGGATCTCGCCGACGGACGCCGCTGGCACTTCTTTTTTGCCTGGCTGTTCGTGCTGAACGGGCTCGTGTATGTCATCTATGCATTGGTGAGCGGCCGCGTACGCTGCGTTCTGGCGCCTACTCGTGAACAGGTGCGCCACATCGGCAGCTCCCTGCTCGAGCACCTGCGACTTCGCTTTCCGCACGGCCAGGAGGCTCGGCACTACAACGTGCTGCAGAAGCTGACCTATCTCGCCGTACTGTTTGGCCTGCTGCCTCTGATGGCCCTTACAGGGCTCACGATGTCGCCCGGCATGGACGCGCGCGTGCATTTTCTGACGGCTGTGTTCGGAGGCCGACAGTCCGCCCGGACCATTCACTTCCTGACGGCGGCGGCTCTGGTGTCGTTCTTTCTGGTCCACATCGCAGCCGTGCTCGCTGCCGGACCGCTGACCGAAATGCGCTCCATTGTCACCGGTTGGTTCGTGATCAAGCCGCCGAAGGGGGGATCATGACGCACGGCTCTGGAGTCGATCGTCGACGGTGGCTGCAGCGTGCGCTGGCGACCATTGGAGGCCTGGCGTTGGGCGCATGCGACCGAATTTCTCAGTCGGACCGAGTCAACTCCACGTTGGACTACGCGGAAGGCTGGACAAAGGGCGTGCAGCGCCTGCTTCTCGGTCGGAATACCCTTGCGCCTGAATACTCCGTGCGTGACATCTCAACGAGCTTTCGCGCCAACGGCACCACGAATCCGGATACCGAGGAGTACAACCGCCTCGCGCAGGCGAGCTTTGCCGACTGGCGTCTCGTGGTCGGCGGGCTGGTGGAGCAGCCCCTCGAGCTGTCGCTCGAAGAGCTGCGCAGGATGGCTTCCCGCACTCAGATCACGCGACATGATTGCGTGGAAGGCTGGAGTTGCATCGCCAAGTGGCGGGGAGCGCGCCTGAGTGCTGTCCTACAGCAGGCGCGGCTGAAACCCGGCGCCCGATACCTCGCGTTTTATTGCGCCGATTCGCTCGAACTGACGCTGGATGGAACCGGACAATACTACGAGACCATCGATCTGGTCGATGCAATGCACCCGCAAACGATTCTCGCCTACGACATGAACGATCGGCCGCTGGCGGTTCGCCACGGCGCGCCGCTGCGATTGCGGCTGGAGCGTCAGTTGGGTTACAAAATGGCAAAATACCTCATGCGCATCGAGGCTATCGACAGTTACCGCGGGATAGCCCGAGGTAAGGGCGGCTATTGGGAGGATCGCGGCTACCAGTGGTACGCCGGCATCTGATCGCCCGCCACTCCATGACATCGTTTCGGAGTCAGGTCCGTAACAACGCCGTAGCACTCATCAGCCTCATGGTGGCGTTGAGCAGCCTCGGCTACAACACGTGGCGCAACGAGCACACCGAGCGCAATCGGAACGTTCGGACCGCCGGCTTCGACATTTTGACCAAGCTGGCCGAGTTCGAGCGCGTGGTATTCCTCGCACAATACGATCGGGACGCCAACGGCGGGAACCCGCGCACCGGCTGGACCTACGTAATCGTGATCCGGGATCTTTCCGACGTCATGCCCGCGCAGGTTACGCAGCAGGCTACGAGCCTGCAGAAGGTCTGGGGCGAGAACTGGGAGGCGCTCGGCAAAGACGACGACGCAGCCGTCAATCGAATCGATGAGGCGATCACGAAGCTCCGTGAGACCACATTGCAAACGCTGCATTCGTTGCGTTGAGAGCGGCTGAGCTCCGGCCGCGCCTGCGGGGGAGCGCTTGCCGACTATGTCGATCTGGCAGGCTTCAGGAAGAGCAGAAGGACCGCGGCGAGAGCGGCCCCGCCTGTTATCGGCAAGAGTGCCTGCAGCACGTGACTTGCGCTCGCTCCGGCTCCCAGCAACACGCCCGCGAGCAAGGGGCCCGTAGCCGAGCCGAGTCTGCTCGCAGCTACGGCGGCGCCGGTACCGGTGCCACGCGTCTCGATGCGGTAGTACTCGGGAGTCAGTCCGTAGAGAATGTACTGTGCGCCGAGCAGGAAGCCGCCAATCGCGGCGACTGCTGTCAGGACGACGACGAGATCTTTGCCCACCGAAGCCAGCGCGAGCAGTCCGGCGGCGACTCCCACGTAGGAAGTCAACAGTAGCAGCACACTCCGACGCCGTTGCATGAGCCACCCCAGGAAAATAGAGCCTACCACCGCCCCGGCGTTGAACATGATCTGAATCAGGAAGGCATCCGAGTTGGAGAAGCCCCTCGCCACCATCAGCACGGGGAGCCAGCCGAGAAGGAGATAGGTCACGACGGTAGTAAAGAAGAAACTCGTCCACAGCAGCAGGGTCGCCCCGGCCCTTGGGTGGCCAAACAGGGTCTCGAGAATGGCTTGCGCCCGTCCCTCCCGCAGCGCCGCGGCTTTCGCCTCCCGAAACAACTTCGATTCGGGGAGCGCACAGACCATCACCGGCGCCAGGAGCAGCGGTGCGATGCCGCCCACGTAGAAAACGCTGCGCCAGTCGGCGCTCGTGCCCGTGAGGAGTGCGATCCAGCTCGCGATGGCGCCTCCCATGGGCATTCCGGCGATCGTGATCACCACGTTCAAAATGTTATTGCGGCCGCCAGAGGCCTCCGCCGTCAATGCAATGAGGTTGGGCAGCGCGCCGCCCAGTCCCAGTCCGCACAGGAACCGGATGACCAGCAAAGTCCGATAGTCCGGCGCCCAGGCCGTGCTGAGCTGGAAGACACCGAAGACGACGGTGGCCAGCACGAGGGCACCCTTGCGACCCCACAGGTCCGCCATGCGGCCGCCGATGAAGGAGCCGAAGAACAGGCCGGCCGGGCTCGCCATGAGCGCGTAGCCGAGCAGCTCCTTCGACAGATGGAACTCCGGGCCGAGTTTCGGTGCGGCGATGCCCATCGATTGCAGATCGATTCCTTCGATCACGGCGGTGCAAAAGCACAGCAGCAGCGTCGCGGTTGCGCGGGAGGCCCCGTGCGCTTCGAATGTCGCGGTTGCGTTCATTTTGTCGGGTGCCTGCAGCGAGGTCTTTCGTTGTGCCTCATCGTGGGGCGAACCGCAAATCTTTCACCTCGTCGTGGCCGTTTCCCTTCCGCTTAACGCCGGCTGCTGATTTAAGCGAGAATCGATCTCGCTCGCCAGCTCGGAACAGGAGTGCTCATGCGGATTCTGGTCGTAGGTGCCGGGGCGATCGGTGGTTATTTCGGTGCGCGCCTCGCCGAAGCCGGTCAGGACGTTACGTTCCTGGTGCGCCCAAAACGCGCCGCGCAGCTCGCCAGTGGGCTCTTCGTCCGCAGCCCGCAGGGCAATGTCCACATTGCCGCGCCAAGGATCGTAACCGAAGCTGCCCTGCGCGAGCCGTTCGATCTGATCCTGCTCAGCTGCAAGGCTTTCGACCTCGATACCGCGATGGATTCGTTCGCGCGCGCAGTGGGGCCACACTCCCTGGTTCTGCCGCTGCTGAACGGATTAGCCCATATCGGGAAACTGCAGAGCCGTTTCGGGTCCGACTCGATTCTGGGCGGGCAGTGCCAGATTTCCACGACCCTGGATGAGGCAGGTCGCGTGATTCATCTGAATGAGACTCACACGCTCGGCTTTGGTGAGCTCGATGGCGCGCGGACCGAGCGAATCGAGGCAGTGAAAGCGACGCTTGTGACGGGGAAGTTCGCCGCCGCGCTGAGTCGCAACATCCTGCAGGAAATGTGGGAGAAATGGCTATTCATCGCGACTATGGCGGGCATCACCTGCCTCATGCGCGCGTCCCTCGGCGATATCGAAACGGGGGGCGGCCAGGGCGTCGCGCTTTCTCTATTCGATGAGTGCGCGGCCGTTGCGGCAGGCAACGGCCATGGGCCGCGCGCCGGCATCCAGGAGCGGATCAAAGCCATGCTCACGGCTCCCGGCTCGACGCTGACCGCATCTATGTTGCGCGACGTTGAAGCTCGTAAGAAGACCGAGCACGAGCACATCCTGGGTGATTTTCGGGCGCGAGCCGGCGGCCTCGGCACTCCGGTACTCGAGATCTGCCTTGCGCACATGCGGGCGTATGAGGCGCGTCGCTTACGCGAGGGCTGAGAATTGGCACGCCCGGATTGGGTCAATCGAACGCAAGGTAGTCGCTATGAAGGTTAATCCGCTCGCTGGAAAACCCGCGCAGCCCGCCATCCTGGTCAATGTGCCGCGCCTGATCACGGCGTACTACAACGAGGTGCCCGACCCGGCAATCCCGGGGCAACGGGTGACGTTCGGAACGTCCGGCCATCGCGGCTCGTCGTTCGACCGATCGTTCAATGAATGGCACATCCTGGCCGTCACTCAGGCGATCTGCGAGTACCGCAAGGAGCGTGGGACGGACGGTCCGTTGTTTCTGGGAATGGACACTCACGCGCTGTCGGTTCCGGCGCTCGCCAGCGCGCTCGAAGTGCTGGCGGCTAACAGTGTCGAGGTCATGCTGTCGGAAAAAGACGAGTACACGCCGACACCCGCAGTGTCGCACGCGATCCTCACTTACAACCGCAAGCGCGCAACGGGGCTCGCCGACGGCATCGTCATTACACCGTCACACAATCCGCCGGAGAGCGGCGGCTTCAAGTACAACCCGCCCAACGGCGGCCCGGCGGATACTGCCGCTACCGGCTGGATCGAAGCGCGCGCCAACGAGTTTCTCGGGCAGGGTCTGCGCGACATCAAAAGGGTGTCGTTCGAAAAGGCACTGCGCGCGGCAACTACCCATCGGCACGACTATCTGAACGCTTATGTGAGCGATCTGGAGAACGTGATCGATATGGCGGCAATCCGCGACGCGAAGATCCGTATGGGAGTCGACCCCCTCGGGGGCGCCGGCGTCCACTATTGGGCGCCGATAGCGGAGCGTTATGGCTTGGAGCTGACGGTCGTGAGCGAAGAAGTGGATCCGACGTTTCGGTTCATGTCGGTAGACTGGGATGGCCGCATCCGCATGGATCCGTCGTCGCCCTATGCCATGCAGCGGCTCATCGGCCTGAAGGATCGTTTCGATATCGCATTCGCCTGCGATACCGATCACGACCGGCATGGAGTCGTCGCGCACAGCACGGGACTGCTGCCGCCGAATCATTATCTGGCCACCGCGGTCTACTACCTCCTGCAGAATCGCCCGAACTGGCGCGGTGACATCGCGGTGGGCAAGACAGTGGTCAGCAGTCAGATGATCGATCGGGTGACGGCAAAGCTCGGCCGTAAGCTCTACGAAGTACCGGTGGGGTTCAAGTGGTTTGTCGATGGCCTGATCGAGGGCTCCCTGGGCTTCGTCGGCGAAGAAAGCGCGGGTGCTACCTTCATCCGCACAGATGGCGCAGTGTGGACGACCGACAAGGATGGCCTCATCCCCGCGCTGCTGGCTGCGGAGATGACCGCGAAGATGGGACGGGATCCCGGTGAGGTCTATCGCGACCTGACAAGCGAGTTTGGCGAATCGTTCTCCGATCGCGTCGACGCACGGGCGACTGCGGCGGAGAAGCAACTGCTCGCGAAACTCTCGCCGCAGCAGGTCAAGTCGAAGGAGCTGGCCGGAGAGAAGATTCAGACGATTCTCACGCGCGCGCCGGGCAATGACGCGCCCATCGGCGGGTTGAAAGTCATCGCCGAGCGCGGCTGGTTCGCGGCCCGACCCTCCGGTACGGAAGACATCTACAAGATCTATGCCGAGAGCTTCCGCGACGCGGACCATCTGCGCCGGCTCATCTGCGAAGCGCAGGAGATCGTCAGCGCGGCACTGGCTCAGGCCTGATCCAATTACGTGCCGGGCGGGCAGCGGTCCGCTCGAGTGCACTAGCCTATTTCGGGCGCCTCGGCCTCTTTCTCGTCCGCGGTGACATCCGGGGATAGCTGCCAGAAAATCCACGCCGAGGCCGCGGTCATCAGGCCGACGGTGATGAAAGTGGCATGGAACGCAGGCAGCTCGCGGTCGCTGCCATGACCGTAGAAGTCTACGAACGTCGCGAGCAGGCCGCCGGCCGCTGCCACTCCAAGACTCATGGATAACATCTGCACCATGGAGAGGAGACTGTTGCCGCTGCTGGCAGCGCCGCCATCCAGGTCCTTCAGCGTGACGGTGTTCATGGCGGTGAACTGCAGAGAGTTCACGATACCGAAAAAGGCCAGCTGTATGAGAGTGAGCCACGGCGGCTGCGCGGGAGAGATCAGCGCAAAGCTCGCCATCATCGCTCCGACGAGGGTCGTATTGACGACCAGCATCCGGCGGTACCCGACGCGGGTGATGAGCGGGGTGACCAGCCGCTTGGAGAGAATTGCCGCCAGCGAGGTCGGCAGCATCATCATGCCCGCGTGGAACGGCGTGTAGCCCAGGCTGACTTGCAGCACCAGGGGGATCAGAAACGGCATGCTGCCGCTGCCGAGGCGCGCAAACAGATTACCCAGCAGTCCGATACTGAATGTGTTGGTCTCGAAGATCTTCGGCGGAAATAGCGGATGGGGCTGTTGTGCCGCCCGCAGCCAGTAAGCGGTGAGGCTCACCAGTCCATAGACCAGGAGGATCAGCACAGTGGCATGCTGCAGACTGAGCTCGGACATGCCGTCGATGCCGAAGGAGAACGCCACCATGCCAGAGGCCAGCAGCCCGTAGCCCGCCACATCGAACGGCGCCACGTCCGGCACGCGATCGTCCGGCATGTAGAACCAGGTGGCTGCGCACCCGGCCAGGCCGATCGGAATATTGATCAGAAAGATCCAGTGCCAGGACGCGACTTCGACCAGCCAGCCGCCGAGCGTCGGACCTACCAGTGGGCCAACCATGCTCGGTATCGCCACGAAGCTCATCGCCTGCAGGAGTTTTTCGCGCGGATAGGCTCGCAGTACCGCGAGCCGGCCTACCGGCAGCAACATGGCGCCGCCGCCGCCTTGAATGACGCGGGCCGCGGTGAGTTGGAGCAGGCTGTGCGAGGCGGCGCACAGGATCGAGCCGAACATGAACACTACGATGGCGCTGAAGAAAGCGCGCCGCAGGCCGTATCGGTCCGCAATCCAGCCGGACGCGGGGATCAGCATGGCCATGGTCAGTGCGTAGGCGATGACCACCGACTGCATGCGCAGCGGCTTCTCCCCGAGGCTAGCCGCCATGGCCGGCAGCGCCGTATTGACGATGGTGGAGTCCAGCGTCTGCATGAAGAAGCCGGTCGCGACCAGCCACAGGAGGATGCGTAAGCGTCTTTCGGGGGACATCGATTGCGTGATTGGCGCGGGCAGTGCGGATGACTTATGACGCACCGGCGGCGATCCCGCTGCGAGCCACTTCGCAAGTTATTGAAAAGCCTTCGCAACTGTAGCCGATCAGCCGCCTGTGGCCAAGGCTGCAGTGGGCGGGTGGCGGCGCCGTCCTGCATGAACTCTGCCGTTTGTCCGACGCGCTCGGTCCGGCGCGGGAGGCAGGATGCTGCGGGGACAATTACATTGGAAATCCGCTCGAGGGGAAGCTTATGAACGGTAAGAATCTGGTCCCGCTGCTCATTTGCGTGGCAGCGCTGGGAATGGGCGCCTGCGCGAAGAAGGGGCCCATGGAGAGGGCGGGCGAGAAAGTGGACCACGTCGGCGACACCATCAAAAATGGCGGCTCGGAGCCGATGTCCGACAAGCTCCAGGATGAGGCGAACAAGGCGCGTGACAAGGCCAACGACGCCGCGGGCAGATAGGGGCTGGAATCGATGTTGAGCAGGCGGCGTTCATTGCGCCTGCGCCCGTCCCCGCTCGTGAGGTCACGAGCGGGGACGTTGTCGTCGGCGATCCCTTCCGCCGACCGTTTGTTGACGCTGTTATGTCCGTAACAATCTGGAAGTCAGGTGCGGCCGCGCTTCAGCGCGCGTACGAAATGCGGTAGATCCGGTTGCCGCCATCGTCGCTCATCAGCAGTGAGCCGTCGCTGGCTACTGTTGCGCCCACGGGGCGGGCCCACGCGTCGCCGTCATCGGCGATGAAGCCGACGAGAAAGTCGTCGTATTCGCCGGTCGGTATGTTGTTCTTCATACGCACGCGCACGATCTTGTGACCGGTACGGAATGCGCGATTCCATGATCCGTGCATCATTGCGAACCCGTCGCCGACATACTCTTTCGGGAAGACGGCGGTGCCATTGGTGGCCGTGTAGAAGACGAGGTTCAAGGGGGCTGAATGGGCCTGGTACGGCACATCGGGCACGGTGGCCTTACCGGCCAGATCCGGCCGCTCGCCTTTGAGGCGCGGGTCTTCGTACTTGCCCATGTAATACCAGGGCCAGCCGTAGAAATGACCTTCCTTCACCCGCGTGGAGTAGTCGGGCACCAGGTCATCTCCGAGCATGTCGCGCTCGTTCGTAGTGCACCACAGAGCGCCCGTTGCCGGCTGCATCGTGAGGCCAACGCAATTGCGGATGCCGCTCGCGAAAACCTTGCCGGGTTTGTCCGAGCCTACCTCGAACACGAGCACGTCGGCGCGATTTTCCTCGGTGCCCCAAGTGGCACCCAGGCCGTGCTGCGTCTCCCAGGACTTCACCTCCGCCGCGTCTTTCTTCGGCATGTCTTCCGCGACGTTGGATCCCGATCCCACCGAGACGAACATGCGCTTACCGTCGAGGGAGAACGCGATGTCGCGGGTGAAGTGGCCGCCGCCGCCGACTGGCGCGAGCTCCGGTACGACGACTTCCGGTACGGCGCTCGCTTTCTGGTCCCCTACTTTGTAGGCGTAACGTACGACGCGGTTGCTCTCAGCAACATACAACCACTTCGGCTGCGCGCCGTTCGGATAGAAGGCCATCCCAAAGGGGAGGTTGAGTCCCTGCGCGAAGGTTTCCATTGACGCTGCCGTGGCACCGTCAGACGACGGCCGCAGCACTTTCACGAAGCCGCCGCGTGTCAGTGTGAGGAAGATGTCTCCATTGGGCGCAACCTTCATCGCGCGCGCGCCTTCCAGGTTTGTGGCGAAGACATCGACCTTGAAGCCCGGGGGAACCGCTAGCTTCGCATCGACCGGCTTCTCGATGAACTTCGGGAAATTCGTGGCGGACGAGCTATCGAAGGGGGCGGGCAGATGCGCTACGTCGAGCCGATGCACGCGGCCCGGCACGTCTTTCTTCCAGTCGGCTGTGCCTTTCGGCGCACCCGCGTCCGCCGACGGGCGCATTCCCGGAGGCGGCCCACCGGCGCGTGCCGGAGCGGCCTTGAATGTCCCGTCCTTGACGCCCTGAAAATACGCTATGACGTTCGCCCGGTCTTCGTCCTTCGGGATCGCAACGACCATCGCCGAGCCCGGCACCACCGTGGTGGGCGAAGCCAGAAAGCGATCGAGTGTCGCGGCGTCCCAGGTCAGGTTCGAATCCTGCAGCGCCTTTGTGTAGCTGAATGCAGAGCTGCTCCCCGCTTTACGGCCGAAGACGCCGTCGAGGTTGGGTCCCTGTGCGCCGCCATTGTCGCCTGGCTGCGCACTGTGGCAGAGCGCGCATTGTTGGCGGAACGTATTCTTACCTGCGTTGGCGTCGGCTCCAAGAGCAGGCGTCGCACACACCAGCGCGGCCAGCACGATGGCCGAATGTCGAATCATGATCCTTAATTCCCCTGTTTCGAAACGAAGTATGGTTCGCCGTGACGGCAAGTGAAGTCGACTCTTCCCGCGCGCGGCGATACGGTACCGCAGCAGAAGTGCTGCGGGAAAGCAGCGGCCGGGGACGCTATGTCATCGGGAATATAGCCCAATTGCCGGGCCTCCGGCCGGGGGCGTCCTAAACCTGCCGCTCGGTTCGCGTGGTGGACTGCATGAAGTGACCCCCGAGCCTGCGGTGGGTACAATCCATCGCCGCGGCCGACAGGAACTTCATGCTCAAGCTGTATCACGCCGAACCGATCGCCAACTCCCTCAAATCCCTGATTCCGCTGAAGGAGAAAGGGCTCGAGTTCGAGAGCGTGTACGTCGACCTCCACAAATTCGAGCAGCACTCACCGTGGTTTGTCGCGATCAACCCGGAAGGACAGGTGCCAGTGCTCGATCACGATGGCGTCATCGTCACCCATACGACGGTCATCAGCGAATACCTCGAAGACGCTTTCCCCGATGCGCCGCCGTTGAGACCGGCGGATCCGGTCGGCAAAGCGCGTATGCGCTACTGGAACAAATTCGTCGACGAGCACGTGATGAATTACGTCTCCATGCATGGCTGGCATCGGATGGTGAGTGTCATCGCGCGCTCGATCGAAAGCGGCGAGTTCGACAAGCTCCTCGAGCGCATACCGCTTCATGAGCAGCGTGAGAAGTGGCGGACCGCGCGCTCGGGCTTCAATGACAGCGATCTTGCAAACGCGACGCGTAAAGTCGAAGTCGCCGTGGACAAAGTGGAGCAACAGCTACGCCTGACACGGTGGCTCGCAGGCGATATGTTCACACTGGCGGACATCAACTTCTTCTCTCATTGCGGCATGATGGTGCAGCGGCTCTTTCCGGACATCGGGGTCGAAACGCGTGCTCCACGGCTGCTCGACTGGGCGCAACGCATGCGGGAGCGGCCCGGAGTCAAAGCAGCACTCGTCATGCCCGATCGAACCAACCCCGCGCTGCGCACCTTCACCGGCCACGCCCGATAAACGACATAGTTCGCGGGAACTGGACCAATACTCCGGTCACGTACCGGATTTACATTGGCAGCCCATCGCGCGACAGCCGGCAAAGTCAGCTGTTCCGGTGGAGCGCACCCAAGGCCCCCGCGGGCACCGGTACCGTAAGCCTTGCAGTGACGCGTCGGCCATTCGGGAAGTCCGCGCTACCGGGTTTCCCACCCGCTATAGACAGTAGCGCCGGGGTCCACTGCGACGAAGGTCTGCGGCGCTCGCGCCCCGCGGTTGGCATTCTGCTAACCTTGCCCGCCTTCGGCCCACTACAAAGATTTCGACAGGAGCCGCTCCATGCCTTCGGCCGCCGGTCAAACGCTTCGCAAGGTCCTTGCGCAATCCCAGAAGGAGTTGCTGGGGGATTGGCTGCAGGGCCAGTTGGCGGCGAGCACGCTGCGCTCCGATCTCATGAAAGAGAACGAGCTGCGGGAGCAGTCACGGGAGCTGCTCGCTCTGCTCCAGACAGCAACACAGAACGGTAGCCTCGAACGGATCGACGGAACGGACTGGACGGCGGTGCGCGAATTCCTCGCCCGTGTGTCGCGCTCGCGCGCCCAGCAGGGTTTCAGCTCTTCGGACACCGCGACTTTCGTCTTCTCGTTGAAGGAGCCGCTCTTCGCGCGCCTGCGGGCGGATCTCGGCAACGATGCGCAGGCACTCGCCGACGAGCTCTGGGCCACCGGCTATCTGTTGGACCGCCTGGGCCTCTACACGACGGAAATGTACGTGAAGGGTCGTGAGGAAGTCATCTCGCGCCAGCAGCGCGAGATGATGGAGCTTTCGACACCAGTCGTGCAGTTGTGGGAAAACATTCTCGCGCTGCCGCTCATCGGGACGCTCGACAGCGAGCGCACCCAGGTGGTGATGGAAAGCCTGTTGCAGAAGATCGTGGAAACGGGCGCTTCCATCGCCATCATCGACATTACCGGCGTGCCGACTGTCGATACCCTGGTGGCCCAGCATCTTCTGAAGACCGTAGCCGCCGCGCGCCTCATGGGCGCCGATTGCATCATCAGCGGCATTCGCCCGCAGATCGCACAGACCATCGTGCATCTGGGTGTGAACCTGTCCGATGTCACGACCAAGGCTTCTCTCGCGGATGCTTTCTCCATCGCACTGAAGCGCACGGACGCCAACTTGTCCCGATACAGCGGCGCGGCGACCTGACGGAGCGGCAATGGAGAAGATTCCTATTCTCAAGATGGGGCGTTTCCTCCTGGTCACCATCCAGGTGGACATGCACGACCAGCTCGCAATGCAGCTGCAGGAAGACCTGACCGATCGCATCGTGGCCGTGCGCGCTCGCGGAGTGCTCATCGACATCTCGTCGCTGGAAGTCGTCGACTCCTTCATCGGGCGAATGATCAGCAACATCGCCGCCATGGCGCGCGTCCTCGACGCTGAAACCGTCGTCGTCGGTATTCAACCTGCCGTTGCGATCACTCTGGTCGAGCTGGGCCTGTCGCTCGAAGGCGTGCGCACGGCGCTCAATGTCGATCGCGGCATGGCGATGCTGCAGCAGCAGCTCGCCGCCGAGCAGGGGTAAGCCCCTGCAGAGCACTTAAGGACCGTTCGCCTCACTCATGGCAGTCGTGCATCGTTCCGTCCTGCCGATCCGCTCGCAGGAGGACATCGTGCGGGTACGCAAGGCCACGCGCGAGAGCGCTGTCGTCCAGGGCTTTTCGCTCGTCGAGCAGACAAAAATAGTCACCGCTGCAAGTGAGATTGCACGCAATACGCTGGATTATGGCGGTGGCGGCGAGGTCGAAGTCACACTCTTCAGCGAGCCTCCCCGACGTGGCGTGCGGCTGGTCTTCAGCGACAAGGGTCCCGGCATTGCGGACATCGAGCAGGCGCTCAAGGATGGCTTTACGAGCGGCAGTGGCTTGGGACTGGGACTGAGCGGCGCCAAGCGCCTGTCGAACGAATTTTCGCTCCAATCCAAGGTCGGGGAGGGAACGCAGGTGACCATCGCCCGTTGGCGATGATTTGATTGAGCATGCGACCTTGGCATCCCAGGTTCTGATCAAAGTCGACGACCGCACTCAGGTGGGTGAAGCCCGCCGGGCTGCCGCACGGATAACCGAAGCCCTCGCATTCAATGCGACCCAGGCCGGCAAAGCCGCTCTCGCGGTCACGGAAGCGGCGACTAACATAGTTAAGCACGCCGGCACCGGAAAAATCCTGTTGCTGCCGCTGGCGCGCGCCGGTGTCGCGGGCCTCGAGATTCTCGCGCTCGATCGCGGACCGGGAATCGCCAATGTCGGGGCGAGCCTGCGCGACGGATATTCGACTGCCGGCAGCATGGGTACCGGCCTTGGCGCGTTAGCGCGGGCCGCTGAGTCGTTCGATCTGTATTCGCAGCCCGGGCGCGGCACGGCATTGCGGCTGGAAGTGTGGGCCGCTGCGGCGTGCGCGCCGCCGGACGTCTTCGAATGGGGCTCGGTCTGTCTTCCCAAAAGTGGAGAAGTCGTCCCCGGTGACGCCTGGGCGATGGAGGGTTCGGGCGATTATCGAACCATCCTCGTGGCAGATGGGCTGGGCCACGGCCCGGACGCAGCGCGTTCTGCGCGGGCCGCTACTGAGGCCTTCGCCGGCAACCCATCGGCTTCACCCGCCATGCTCATGCAAATATCTCACGCCGCACTGGCCGGTACCCGTGGCGCCGCGGGTGGTGCAGCGAGGGTGATACTTGCGGAAGGGCGCGGCACGTTTGCGGGCGTTGGCAATATAGCGTGCCGCGTGGAGACGGCCGGAGAGCGCCGGCAGCTCGTTTCGCATAGTGGGACGCTGGGTCATGTGATGCGCCGGGTGCAGGAGTTCGAATTCGCTTTCCCACCCGGGGCGCTCCTCATTCTGCACAGCGACGGTCTGGCGACCCACTGGGCTATTGCGGATTATCCCGGTCTCATGGCAAAACACGCCGGCCTGATCGCGGCTGTTCTGTACCGTGACCACGACCGCGGCCGAGACGACGTGACGGTGGTTGTCCTGAAGCAAAGACCGAGCCCCTGAGATGGCCAA
This sequence comes from Gammaproteobacteria bacterium, assembly GCA_028293765.1. Classification (GTDB taxonomy): domain Bacteria; phylum Pseudomonadota; class Gammaproteobacteria; order Steroidobacterales; family Steroidobacteraceae; genus 13-2-20CM-66-19. The sequence goes on along the minus strand of JAQGOG010000042.1, from coordinate 73,193 downwards.
AGCCCTTCTGACCATAGCGATTCGCCACGAGCAGGACGTCGTGGTGGCGCGCCAGCGCGCCCGCGAGATCGCCAAGCTTCTGGGCTTCGATGGGCAGGACCAGACCCGCATCGCCACCGCGGTGTCCGAAATCGTTCGCAATGCATTTCGCTACGCCAAAGGCGGCAAGGTCGAGTTTGCGGTGGAAGGTGTCAGCACCCCGCAACTGTTGCTCGTGCAGGTGCGGGACGAGGGGCCTGGCATCGCCAACCTGCCGCACGTGATGAGCGGCCAGTACCAGTCGACCACCGGCATGGGCGTCGGGCTCATCGGGGCACACCGCCTCATGGACCAGGTGGAAATCCAGAGCACTCCGGGCGTCGGCACGGATGTGTTGCTGAAGAAGATTCTGCCGGCGCGCGCGCCGCTCGTCACGCAGGCACAGTTTGCGCGAATCACAGCGCAGCTCGCGACCAGCATGCCCGGAGGGGCGCTCGAGGAACTGCAGGAGCAGAACCGCGAGCTCGTGCGGGTGTTGGGAGAGCTGCGCGAGCGTCAGGACGAGCTCATGAGCCTGAACCGCGAGCTCGAAGACACCAACCGCGGTGTCGTCGCCCTGTATGCGGAGCTCGACGAAAAGGCGGATCACCTGCGGCGTGTGGACGAGATGAAGTCGCGGTTCCTCTCCAACATGAGCCATGAGTTCCGCACGCCGCTCAATTCGATCCGCGCGCTGAGCCGGCTGCTGCTCGACCGGATCGACGGCGATCTGAGCGGGGAGCAGGAAAAACAGGTGGGGTTCATCGCCAAGGCTTCCGACGATCTCGCGGCGCTGGTGGACGATCTACTCGACCTGGCGAAGATCGAGGCCGGCAAGATTGAAGTGCGCCCGATCGAGTTCTCCGTCGCGAACCTGTTCAGCGCCCTGCGCGGCATGTTGCGGCCCCTGTTGGTCGGGGACGCCGTCAAGCTGGTGTTTGACGAGCCGCCGAGCGCGCTGACCTTGTACAACGACGAAGGCAAGGTCTCGCAGATCCTGCGCAATTTCATTTCCAACGCGATCAAGTTTACCGAGGCTGGCGAGGTGCGCGTCTCGGCGCAGTTGAGCGAGGACCGGCAGACGGCTCGCTTCTGCGTAGCCGATACGGGGATCGGTATCGCGGCCGAAGACCTGATGCGCATCTTCGATGAGTTCACGCAGCTGCCGAGCCCGATCCAGGGACGCGTCAAAGGCACTGGTCTCGGGCTCCCTCTCTGCCGCAGACTGGCGCACCTGTTGGGAGGCGATGTCAGCGTCCAGAGCGAGCGCGGAGTTGGCTCGGTATTTACAGCCACGATATCGGCGCACTTCGAGGAACGAGACTTCACGGCATCCGCCGCGGTGGATTCGACAGTTGAGCTCGGCCGCTCACCCATACTGGTCCTGGACGACGATCCCGAAACACGTTTTATTTACGAAAAGCAGCTGCGCGACTCGCGTTACCAGCCGTTGAGCGCCCGCAATCTGCGCGAAGCGCGGGAACTCATGCGGAAGGTTCGGCCGCAGGCGATCCTGCTCGACATCAAATTGCGCGGTGAGGACACTTGGCGGTGGCTCAGCGAGCTGAAAAGCCAGCCCGCGACCGCCTCCATCCCGATTCTCGTCGCCACGAGTATCGAGGACGAGCGCAAGGGACTGGCATTGGGCGCCGACGCTTACTGTCTCAAACCGCTGGAGCGCGTCACGCTGCTCGAGAAATTGGATGCGCTGATTGGCCGGCGCATTCTCGTGATAGACGATGATCCGGCCGCGCGCTACCTCATGCACAAGCTGCTGTCCGACGCGAATACCTGTGTGCTCGAGGCTGCCGACGGCAGAAGCGGCCTCATCGCCGCCCGCCGCTCGAGGCCGGCGATGATATTCCTGGACCTGGGGCTGCCGGACTTCAGCGGTGAGGAAATCCTCGAAGTGCTGAAGAACGATGCCGAGCTTCAAGACGTCCCCGTTGCAATCGTCACCGCCAGCGTGCTGACGAGCGATGAGCGCGCTCGGCTCGGGCGCCGGGCGCAGGCCGTCATACAGAAGAGCGACCTCAGTTCCGAACGAACGCGCGCGCTCCTCGCGTCCAACGGCGTCTAGTCGATGACCGCCAATTGTGTTTTGATTCTGAACTGCGACGACACTGTCGAGATGCGTTACGGCAAGACGCGCGTCCTGCGGCAAGCGGGCTATGACGTCGTCGAGTGCGGCACCGGTGCCGAAGCGCTGCGGATGGTGCGCGAGCTCATGCCCCATCTGGTGCTGTGCGACGTGCAACTTCCCGACATGAGCGGCCTGGATGTCTGCCGCCGCATCAAGGAAGACGCGGTGACCGGCACCATCCCGGTCATTCAGATCTCGGCGACCTTCGTCACCAAGGATCATCAGAAGGAGGCGCTGAAGTACGGCGCCGACATCTATCTCACCGAGCCGCTCGAACCGAAAGAGCTCGAGACCGTGGTCAGCGTGTTGCTGCGCCTGGCGCGCACCGAAGCGGGCTTGCGGGAAGCGCTTGCTCGTGAACGAGCTGCGCGCGCACAGGCAGAGGAAGCGACGCAGCTGAAGGATGAGTTTCTCGCGACCCTGTCGCATGAACTGCGCACGCCCATGAACATCATCATCGGCTGGGCCCATCTGCTGCGCACCGGCCCGCTGGACGACTCGCAAAAGCAGCGCGCCACCGAAGCTATCGAACGCGCGGCGCGCTCGCAGGCGCAGCTCATCGAAGATCTGCTCGATGTCTCGCGCATCGTGACAGGGAAGTTCCGCCTGGTGCTACAGGATGTGGAGGTCGGCAGAATTCTGCAGGTCGCCATCGACAGCCTGCGGCTCGTTGCGCAAGGCAAGCAGCTTGCGATCACACTCACACAGGATGCTTGCGATGCGCGCGTCAGCGGCGATCCCGACCGTTTGCAGCAGGTTTTCTGGAACCTGCTTTCCAACGCGGTCAAGTTCACTCCCGCGGGAGGGCGCGTCGACGTACGCATGCAGACGGTGGGCGACAACGTCAGCATCACGGTAACCGACACGGGTATTGGCATCCAACCCGAATTCCTGCCTTTCGTCTTCGAGCGCTTCAGGCAGGCGGACAGTACCAGCACACGGCAGCATTCCGGCATGGGGCTTGGGCTTGCGATCGTGCGTCACGTCATCGAGTTGCATGGCGGCTGCGTGGGTGCCGACAGCGCCGGCGAGGATTGTGGCGCCACATTCACGGTTACGCTGCCGAGAGCGACGCAGGCACAGGCCACCCTCAAACAACAGAGCGATGTGGTTGCGGCGAGCGGTGCATCCCTGCCGCACCCACCTATCAAAGTGCTGCTGGTCGAGGACGACCCGGACGCGCGGGAGGTGACCGCTGCCGGCCTGACAAAAGCGGGTTTCGCGGTCCATGTGGTCAGTGGTGCCGTGAAAGCCCTCGAGTTGCTCGAGATCTGGTTGCCCGATGTCGTGGTCTCCGATATCGGCATGCCGGGCATGGACGGCTACGAATTCATCAGACTTCTGCGCGCCCGGCCGCCTGAGCGAGGCGGCGCGGTCGCGGCGCTCGCCGTGACGGCTTTTGCCGGTCTCGAGGATGCCGCTCGAGCGCGCTCGAGCGGCTACCAGGCGCACCTGCCGAAGCCGATCAGCCCCGACGCGCTGGTGAACGCGATCGTCAACTTGAAGCAGCGCCTGGACTGACGTTCGTTCAAGCTCCTTGTGCGATGCAGGGGGTGTGTTGGGTGCCGAGGCCGGGGGCGGTTGCATGGATGACGTCGCCGGGTTGGAGGTAGCGCCGAGAGTGGGTGCCGCAGCCGGCGGGAGTGCCCGTGCAGATGACGTCGCCGGGTAGCAGCTGTGCCTGCTGCGAGATGTATTCGATCTGGGTGGCGATGTCGAAGAGCATGTCCGAGACGAGGCCGTTCTGCATCGGCTGGTCGTTGAGAGAGAGGCTCAGGCGCAGCTCGTACGGATTTGGCACGAACGCAGCGGGAACCAGGTAGGGTCCCATCGGTAGAAAACCGGGCGCGTTCTTGGACTGCAGCCAGTCCGTGCCCATGTTGGCGACGTCGGTGCGTCGCACCAGGTCGCGTGCCGTGATGTCGTTGACCAGGACATAACCCGCGACGTAACTCATCGCGTCGCAGCGTGCGACTCGCCGCGCGGGCCGGCCTATTACGACTCCGAGCTCGAGTTCCCAATCGACTCGCTGCGAGTGGCGTGGGATTTCCAGTGGATCTCTCGGGCCGATGACCGTGGTGGGAAGCTTGCAACACGCATACGGTGCGCCACGCAGACGCTCGTCCAGGATTTTCGCCGCGTATGCGCGCCGCCCATCTGCGTCCATGCCGTCAGTATGAGGCGCCACACCGGCATCGAGAACGTTCTCGATGATGTGGCTTCTATAGTTGGCGATCGTACAGAAGATCTGGCGCGGTGGATCGATGGGAGCATGTGTCCGCAAGTCATCCAGGACGACAGAGCCCTGCATCAACTCGGTGGGGGCGGCCTGACAGAGTCTGATCAACGCGGCGAGATTCTCGTCCCAATGCGCCAGCAAAGACAGTATCGAGCCCGCCTCTCGCAGGTTCAGATTCAAATGCCGCAGTAACGGTTCCAGCAGGGATAGGGGTACGACGCGTCGTGCGGCAGCCGGTGCGTCGAGGACCAGGCCGGGGAACGGCGTGCCGTCGACAGCGGAAAACGTACCGAGCTTGAACTGCATATCTTCCGGCCCCGCTCGCGTCTTTGATCTGACCATTCTGCGCCTCTCCACGAGCGACTTGACACCCCGCGCGGAGCAGATGATTATGATGTTAAGTATCTAGGCCCGCAAGAGTGGGCCGTGCCAGGAGACGCGCTGGTCGCGTCTTCGTAGGGTTTTGTCGAGGGGGCGGCATGGCGCATATCGTGATCGAATACTCCGCGAACCTGCGGGAGCGGCTCGACCTGCCCGGTTTTTTGCAGGCGGTCCACAGCGCCGCCCTGGCGACCGGCGTTTTTCCCATCGGCGGCATCCGTACCCGGGCGTACGCGGCGGAGCATTATGTCGTCGCGGATGGCCACCCCGATAACGCATTCGTGCACATCAGCCTGAGAGTGGGCCACGGGCGGGATGTCGACACGCGTAAACGCGCCTGCGAAGCCATATTCGCCGTCGCCTGCCAGCAGCTGGGCCCTCTCTATGCGGAGCTCCCGCTCGGGATCGCGCTCGAGATGCAGGAGATCGATCCTGTGCTGAGCTTCAAGAAAAACAACCTGCATGACTACGTGAAGCGGCGTGCAGCCAGGCAAGTGGTGACCCCATGAGCGCTCCGGCCGGTAATCTCGAAACCAACCTCGCGAAGGCCAAAGGCTTTCTCGAGCGTTTCCGTGGCGCGCCGCTGGGACATTTCATTGCCGGTAGGGCCGCGAGCGGCGCGAGTCGGGAGATATTCGATAACGTCTCGCCCGTCGACGCGCGCGTAATCAATCACGTGATCTCCGGCGACGAGCAGGATGTGCATGCGGCCGCGACGGCAGCCGAAGCGGCCTTCCCCGCCTGGCGTGCGCAGACCGGTGACGAGCGTCGCGCGATTCTGCACCGTGTCGCCAACGCGATCGAAGCGCGTCGCGAGGAAATCGCGCTCGTGGAGTGCATGGACACCGGGCAGGCACTGCGCTTCATGAGCGGGGCGGCGCTGCGCGCCGCAGAGAATTTCCGCTTCTTCGCGGACCGTGCGCCCGGAGCCGCGGACGGGTTGGCTTTGCCCGCTGCCCAACACATGAACTACACCACGCGGCAGCCGATCGGGCCCGTGGCCATCATTACGCCGTGGAACACGCCGTTCATGCTGTCGACGTGGAAAATTGCTCCGGCATTGGCTGCTGGCTGCACCGTCGTGCACAAGCCTGCTGAATGGAGCCCGCTGACGGCGACACTGCTCGCGGAGATCATGACCGAAGCCGGGGTACCCGCGGGTGTGGTCAATCTCGTCAATGGTATTGGCGAGCGCACCGGCAGGCTTCTTACGGAGCACCCGGCGATCCGGGCCACCGCCTTCATCGGCGAGTCGAGAACCGGAAGCCTCATCATGAGTCAGGGCGCGCCGACGCTCAAACGCGTGCACCTCGAGCTCGGCGGCAAGAATCCGGTCATCGTGTTCGAAGATGCGGACATCGACCGCGCCGTGGATGCGGTCGTGTTCATGATCTACAGCCTCAATGGCGAGCGCTGCACTTCCTCGAGCCGGCTCCTCGTACAAAGCTCGCTGTACGAGCGCTTCATCGACCGTGTCGCCGAGCGTGTCGCGCGCCTCAAAGTCGGGCATCCGCTCGATCCGGCCACCGAGGTGGGACCGCTGATCCATCAGCGTCATCTCGACAAGGTGCTGAGTTATTTCAAGATCGCCCGCGACGACGGTGCACAGATCAAAGTGGGCGGCGCGCGCGCCGAGGGCCTGAAGCCCGGCTTTTACGTACAGCCGACGCTGTTCGCGAATGCGCAGAGCACCATGCGGGTGGCGCGCGAGGAGATCTTCGGACCGGTGTTGACGGCCATTCCATTCTCGGATGAGGCGGAAGCCGCCAGGATCGCCAACGACACCCCCTATGGCCTCACCGCTTACATCTGGACCGCTGACTCCGGCCGGGCACTGCGTATGGCGCACAAGGTCGATGCGGGCATGGTCTGGGTCAACTCCGAGAACAACCGGTATCTGCCCACGCCGTTTGGCGGCATGAAGGCCAGCGGTATCGGGCGCGATGGCGGGGACTATAGCTTCGACTTCTACATGGAGACGAAGAACATCTGCATGGCTTTCGGTACACACCGGGTGCCGAAGCTCGGCGCGTGATCGCCACCGCCCGATCCTCGAACACCTGACAGGAGACGACCCGTGAGCGCTCAGCTCGACAGACTGAAAGGATCAATCCCGCCGCTCGTGACGCCGTTTCACAATGGCGAAGTAGATTACGACGCCTATGCCAGGCTCGTCGCGTTCCAGATCAAGAACGGCTCGCACGGCATTCTCGTGAACGGGACGACCGCGGAGCCGTCCACGCTGACCGTGGAAGAGCGCAACCGCCTCGTCGACATCGCGGTACGGGTGGCGGCCACAAGAGTACCCGTCGTCGCCGCCACCGGGTCGCAGTCCCTGCGCGAAACCCGCGAACTGACGGAATATGCTGCGAAAGCCGGCGCGGATTCGCTGTTGATCGTCACGCCGTACTACATTCGTCCGCCGCAGCGTGGGCTCATTGCCTACTACCTGGAGCTCGCTTCCATGACCGATCTTCCGTGGATGGTCTACCACATCCCCGGACGAGCGGCGGTCAACGTGACCATCGATACCCTGAAGGAGCTGCGCGCGAAGTCGCAGAACTTCGTTGGCATGAAGCATGCTGTGAACGACCTGGCGCTGGTCTCCGAATGTCATGCCGCGCTGGGCCCGGAGTTCAAGGTGTTCGTCGGGCTCGAGGAGCTGAGCTTTCCGATGATGGCGGTCGGCGCCTGCGGTTTGATGAACGCTGTCGGTAACCTGCAGCCGAAGATCCTCTCCGACCTATGCGAGGCGGTGTGGCGCAACGATCTGTCGCAGGCGCAGGCATTGCATCACGAGCTGTTCGAGATCAACCAGGCTGTGTTCTTCGACACGAACCCGATTCCGATGAAGTACATGATGAAACGGTTGGGACTGCTTGCCGGCAACGAGCATCGTTTGCCGATGGTGCCCGCCACTCCCGAGCTCGAGCGGCGACTCGATGCGGTACTCGAGCGGGTCGGGCTGCTCGGGGAGCGAGCTGCTTGAAGCTACTCAATTTTCGCGCGGAGGGCCGTGAATCAGTCGGCGCGCTGGGCTCGCGCGGAATTGTCGACCTCGGCGCGCGGTTGGGCCACGACGTTACGGATGCTGTGACTCTGGTCCGGGACGGTCTCACTGCGCCCGCGCGAAGCATTGCAGCGCTGAATCAGAGCGACTACGCGCTCGAAGACGTGCAGATCCTGAAGCCAATCGGACGCGATGCGCGCTACTTCTGCATCGGTGTCAACTATCCCGAGCGCAACGAAGAGTACAAAGACGGCGCCGAGCGTCCGAAGTATCCGAGCCTGTTCATGCGTTCGCATACCTCCTTTTCGGCACATGGCGAGTCGATCCTGCGTCCGCGCGAGTCGGAACAGCTCGACTACGAAGGCGAGATCGTCGTCGTAATTGGCACCGGCGGCCGCCGGATCAAGCAGGAGTCTGCGCTGGCGCACGTGTTTGGATACACGTGCGCCAATGAAGGGTCGGTGCGCGATTGGTTGCGGCACTCGAAATTCAACGTCACTCAGGGCAAGAACTTCGACCGCTCCGGTGCCATCGGTCCTCATATCGTTACGGCGGATGAAGTAGGGCCGGCTCCATTGCGAGTGACCACGCGCGTCAACGGCGAAGAGCGGCAGAACGACACCAGCGACCGCATGCTGTTCCAGATTCCGTACCTGATCAGCTATCTGTCGACGTTCTGCTCGCTGGAGCCTGGCGATGTGATTTTGAGCGGCACGCCCACTGGCGCCGGGGCGCGCTTTGATCCGCCTCGCTATCTCGTCGCCGGAGATATCGTCGAGGTCGAGGTGTCGCGAGTGGGCGTTCTAAGCAACACGGTGGTAGACGATGTCGGCTGAGGACACGGACGCGAAACTGGCCCGCAAGGCGTTGCCGATGCGCGCCTTCTCCGAATCGCTGCCGATGGCGCTGCTGCGCACCCGGGAGGCTGTCATGTGCCTGTTTCGGCCCGGACTGCGGAGCCGCGGAGTCACGGAGCAGCAATGGCGCATTCTGCGCGCGCTTGCTCATTCGGGCTCTATGGAGGTTACCGCTCTGGCTGAGGCTACTTTCCTCCTGGGCCCCAGTCTGTCGCGGATTCTGCCCGACATGGAAAAGCGGCAGCTCGTGAGCCGCCGGCAGGTGGATTCGGATCTGCGCCGGAGCATGGTGAGCCTGGAGCCGAAAGGGCTGCGGCTGATCGCCCTGCACGCGCCGGATTCCGAACAGATCTATGCGCAGATCGCCAAGCGCTTCGGCGTGGAGCAGGTGACGCAGCTGTTCACCCTGCTGCACGAGTTGCAGGACTCGCTCGAGGAAATCTCGCGCCAGCACGCAAAGTCCTCCCAACGAACGAGCCGCAAGCCGCCGGCGCGGGCGCGGGCGCGTCCCGGCGGCAGCCGCTGAGATGCGACTTTTGGAAACCCTGCCATGAGCCTCTACAACGTACAGAAGCTGCTCTTTCAATTGAATCGCGACCCGGCCGTGCGCCGCCGTTTTGACGATGCATTCGAGACGCTGCTTGCGGACTACGAACTCACCGAAGAAGAGCAGCACGCTCTGCGCGATCCTGACATCGGCTTACTCTATGTAATGGGAGTCAACGGGCAGATCCTCATGCACTACGCGGCGTTGCGCGGCTTTGAGTGGAACGCCTACATGGAGGCCATGCGCGAAGGGGAGCGCAAATATGGTCCGGTCAGGACGGGCTTGTACACGCGGGCGCAGGGGCGATGACGCTGTACAGGGTGTTTGCCTGCGTGGAGCGTGACTCATGAGTCTCGTCTTCGCGGGTGTTTGCAGCCATGCCCCGGGAATTACGGGACGGAGGGACCGCGCCGACCCGGTCGTCCGCGATGCGTTCTACTCGGCATACGATCGCATGCGGCAAGCTCTGGAGGCCGCGCGGCCTGACGTGCTCGTAGTCGTCGGCGCGGAACACTTCGCGAACTTCTTCATGAACAACATGCCGGCCCTCTGTGTCGGCATGGGGGATCACTACGAGGGGCCGATCGAGGACGAGGCCTGGCTCGGGATCAAGCACGCCCGCTTCCCCGGGGCCCCGGAGCTGTCTATGCAGCTCATCCAGGACATGATGAACGACGTCGATCTGGCGTACGCGCAGGAATGGAAGTTCGATCACGGCATCATGGTGCCGCTGCATTTCCTCACGCCGCGGGCCGATCTTCCTATCATCCCCGTCAACATCAACTGCCAGGGACCGCCGCTGATTCCGTTGAAGCGCTGTTATGACTTCGGCCGCGCGCTCAAGCGCGCGTGCGACGCCCGGCCCGAGCGTATCGCGGTGATCGGCACCGGCGGCATTTCGCATTGGCCGGCGACGCCGGACTCGGGTCGGATCAACGAGCCCTGGGATCGGGAGTTCCTCGACAAGTTTCTCGGTAACCGGCGCGAGGAGCTGCTCGCCTACGACGACGCCGAAACCTGGCGCGAGGCGGGGCAGGGTGGTCTGGAAATACGCACCTTCATCGCAGTAGCCGGCGCGGCGGAAGGTCATACGGGCGAGTTGTGGTTCTACGCGCCGATTCCGATCTTCGCGGTCGGCTGCACGGTCGCGGTCATGAACCTGTAGCCGCCTGCCCCGGGCGACTTTCAGCCAATAGATGAGAGGAGAACGAACGATGCGTCCCCCCTTCCGAGCAGACCAGGTCGGCAGCCTCTTGCGGCCCGCCGCGCTCGCCGATGCGCGCGCCCGCTTCAAGCGTAAGGAAATCACCCCAGAGCAGCTCCGGAAGCACGAGGACGACGCCATTCGCGACGCCGTCGCGCGGCAGGAATCCATCGGCCTGCAGGGCGTGACCGATGGCGAATTCCGCCGTGACTACTGGCATATCGACTTCATGCGCCAGTTGCAGGGTGTCGAGATTGCCACGATCGCCGGCCCCAGATTCGTGGGCACCGAGGAGCAGCCGCCGATCGCGACGGTCGTCGGCAAGTTGGACTATGCCAGGCCGGTGATGGTCGACGATTTCACGTTCCTCAAGTCGCAGACCAGACGGGCGCCGAAGCAGACCATTCCGTCGCCGTCGATGCTGCACATGCGAGCGGGGCGCAAGGGCATTTCCAAAGAGGTCTATCCCGACATCGACGTGTTCTGGGCGGATGCCGCGGCGACTTATCGCAAGGCGCTGGCGTCTTTCAGCGCCGCTGGCTGCAAATACCTGCAGCTCGACGATGTTGCGTTCGCGTATCTCGGCGACGAGACGTTCCGGGAGAGCTGCCGTGGCAATGGCGACGATCCCCGGACCTTACCGCGCCGCTATGCCGATACCATCAACGCGGCTTTGAAGAATCGGCCGACGGATCTCGCAATTACGATCCACACCTGCCATGGCAACTTCAAGAGCTCGTCGGCGACCCAGGGCGGCTATGAGGAGATTGCCGAAGCAATGTTCTCCTGTGACGTCGATGGTTTTTTCATGGAGTTCGACACGGAGCGTTCGGGCAGCTTCGAGCCGCTGCGCCTGTTGCCCAAGAACAAGAAGGTGGTGCTCGGTCTCGTGACCACCAAGGTCGGGCAGATCGAAAGCAAGGATGCCCTCAGGCGTAGCATCGATCTTGCCGCGAAGTTCGTGCCACTGGACAACCTGTGCCTGTCGCCTCAGTGCGGCTTTGCCAGCACCCATCACGGGAACAAGCTCTCCGAAGACGACCAGTGGCGCAAGCTGGCGTTGGTGGTGGAGGTGGCCACCGAGGTCTGGGGATCGCTGTGAACGCGCACAGATGACCGTAGCCGCGACGGCTCAGTCGGCCGTTCCCAGGCTCAATCCTCCGTCGATGATGATTTCGCGCCCCGTCACGTAGCCGGATCCCGGCGAGGCCAGGAACAGCGCCAGGCCCTGGATGTCCTCGGGAAAACCCACACGGTGCATGGGGATCGCCTTGGCTACGGCTTTTTGTTTCGCCGGATCCTGTGCATGGCCGCCGCCGATGTTCGTCACGAAAAAGCCCGGCGCAATCGCGTTGACGGTAATGTTGTACGCCGCGAGTTCCAACGCCACGCTTCTCATGAAGTGAGCGGCTCCCGCCTTGGCACTCATGTAAGCCGCGCCGATTGCGGGTTCGACATGCGTCGCGGCCATGGAGGTCGTGATGATGATCCGGCCCGATTTGCGGGGCTTCATGTGACGCGCGGCGGCGCGTACCGTGGCGAACACGCCGTTCAGATTGATCTCGATCACGCGGTTCCAGCGCTCGTCGGTGTAGTTTTCCAGCGCGCCTTCGGGAACCCGGGGCCGCTGTGTTCCCACCCAGGAGCCGACGAATCCCGCGCCCGGATCGATTCCGGCATTCGCGCAGACCACATCGAGCCGGCCGTACACCCGGACGGCTTCGTCGAAAGCTGCGTCGAGCGCCTTGTGATCGGTGACATCCAGGGTTTGACCACGGACGTCGAGCCCCGCGTCACGCAGTCGCTTCGTCTCGGTCTCGATCCGCTGGGCATGGACGTCGAGCATCGTTACTCGCGCGCCGTTGGAAGCGAGCGCTTCCGTGAGGCCCAAGCCGATCCCGCTTGCGCCGCCGGTCACGATGGCTCCGTAGCCCGTCACGTTGAACAGATCGGAAATCTTCATGAGCGACACCCCCTCCAGCAGATCACCCAAACGTTACGAGATTATGCGCGGTCGCGCAGCTTCTGGGCGATCCCGCGAGAGGCCAATTCTGCGCTGACCACTTTTCAGGTGATCTCGACCTGCTCGAAGACTAGTGGTCAGCGGAAAAAACTGGTTCCATGACATGGGTCGAAAGTGGCTCCCTGGGTGGGGCACCAAGCGGCCTATCCTAGCCGCGCGGTTATACCGCGCGATTATAGTGAGGCGTCATGAATAAGAATTTCGATCGGGTACCGGGTGCGCGACTGATCACGGGAATTGCCCTCGTCGCTCTCGGACTCACTGCAGGAATTTGCGCCTACGCGCAACCACCGAAAGACGGCGCCAGCGCTACGCCGCTCCTGCGCAAGGATCTGAGCGGACTTCCCAACAAGGAAGTTGTCGCACTCACGGTCGAGTATCTGCCGGGCGGCGCATCGCTTCCCCACCGCCACGACGCGGACGTCTTCGGGTACATCCTTGCCGGCCATCTCATAGTGCAGGTCTCAGGTCACGATCCGATCACGCTCGGACCGGGCCAGACGTTCACAGAAAGCCCGGACGACATCCATCTCCAATCCGCGAATGCCAGCGCGACGGAGCCCGCGAAATTCCTGGCGTTCATCGTGAAAGACAAGGACAAGCCAGTGTCGCGGCCAGTGGTGTTGCCGTCGGCCGCGCACCCGTCAAACGCCCCCAAACCGTAGTCCGGCAGAGCGGATCGCGCGAACTAACGCCTGTTGCATGGTTTTGCGGTGCCTTACGTCAAGGCGGACTGCCCGGCCGCGGGCAAGGGGCGTGGATCCGACTCTAGTCGCAGTGTTTACCGCCTACCTCTTTAGAGATGAACGGGCTCTCTCGAAATATCCGGGCGCTGACGGCAGCGCTCGCGTTGCGTGTCGGTGTTGCACTACCGTGGGTCGCTGTGCGGCACCGCAGTCCCGCCCACGCGGCTGTTGCGGAATTCGGACTATCGCGCGACGAAATTACACAGAAAAGCACGGCGCGATGATCTGAAAGCAGCGCAGACTCTGTTAAAGTCTCGCGCCTTGCGGGCTCGTTACCGATTGTGTTTTTTGTATGACGCGCTGCGACGATGCAGCGGCTACGCCCGCGGTTTACGGTCTCCATATGCAATGTAGCGATTCGAGACGCGTCTCTGGGACGCGCAACAGCCTGTTTTGCGTAGTGATTTCGGTAGCGCTTACGGCCTGTGCCGTTGGCCCCGACTTCCACGCACCGGCGCCTCCGTCGACGGAGCATTACACCCCCGGTGAGCAGCCCCAGGTTACGGTGGATGCTCCCGGGCTGGCCGGAAAGGCACAGACGTTCGTGTCCGATCGGGACATTCCGGCGGACTGGTGGACGTTGTTCCAGTCCGAGGCTTTGGATGGACTCGTGCGGGCATCGTTGCGCGACAGCCCGACCATTGAGTCCGCCAAGGCTGTGCTGCGATCCGCGCAGGCGAGTTACGAGGCACAGCGCGGAGCTCTGCTCGTGCCCGCGCTTGACGGGAACCTGGGCGTCACGCGTCAGAAGGCTACGGGCGCCGCCTTCGGTGCGCCGTCGATTGGAGCGAGCGAATTCACGCTGTACAGCGCGTCCGTGAATGTCTCCTATCGACTCGATCTGTTCGGCGCGTCGCGCCGGCAGCTCGAGGCATTGCGCGCCCAGACGTCTTTCCAACGGTGGGAGCTCGAGGCAGCCAACCTGTCGTTGACCGGCAACGTTGTTACGACCGCCATCAACGTCGCATCGCTGCGTGCTCAGATTGAGGCGGTGACTGACGTCGTGCGCAGTGAGCAGGACCAGCTTAACGTCGTGCAGCGGCAATTCAATGCGGGAGGCGCTTCCCGCGCCGACGTTCTGGCGCAGAGCTCGCAGCTGGCGCAGACGCAGGCGACTCTGCCTGCGCTGGAAAAGGCTCTCGCGCAGGCCCAACACAGGCTCGCGGTACTCTCCGGCCAGACACCGGACACCACAACGCCGACATTCGAGCTCGAGCACTTCGCCCTGCCCGCGGAGCTGCCGGTCAGTGTTCCCGCGAAGCTCCTCCGGCAACGGCCGGACGTGCAGGCCGCGGAAGCGATGTTGCACCAGGCAAGCGCGCAAGTGGGCGTGGCCACGGCCAATATGTTCCCACAGCTGAATCTGTCGGGATCGATCGGCTCGGATGCCCTTACCGCGGGCACCTTGTTCGGCTCCGGCACGGGGACGTGGAACGCCGGCGCTTCACTTCTGCAGCCACTATTTCACGGCGGCGAGTTGCGCGCGAAGCGTCGCGCTGCCCTGGCGGATCTGGACAACTCTGCTGCGCAATACCGTCAGACGGTGTTGACGGCAATGCAGGACGTGGCGGACACGCTACGTGCTTTGGAGGCGGATGCACGGAGTCTGCGCGCCGAGGCTGCTGCGGAGTCTCTGTCTTCCGCTTCGCTGGAGATCACGAAGAAGCAGTTTGCGGCGGGCGGTGTCAGCTACGTCCAGTTGTTGATTGCGCAACGACAGTATGCTCAGGCTCGCCAGCTCCGCGTGCAGGCCGAGGCCGCGCGGTACGCCGATTCCGCGGCGCTGTTTCAGGCGCTCGGCGGTGGCTGGTGGAATCGCAAGGATCAAGAAGTCAAGGTGAACAAGCAGTGAGCAGCGTGATGCCAGAGCCAAAGAAGAACTTGATGCGCCGGCGTCTGATCATCGTGTTGGTCTCGGCGGGTTTGCTGCTGGCCGCGCTGGTCGGCTTCAATCTCTTCAAGGCGCACATGATGCAGAAGTTCATGTCGCAGAACGCGGCACCGCCGCAGACGGTGACCGCCATGAAGGTGGGGTTCACCGACTGGCAGCCCGAGATTGCATCCGTAGGAAGCCTGCGGGCCGTGCACGGCGTGGATGTCACCACCGAGCTCGCGGGCCTGGTGCGTAACCTGAAGTTTCAGTCCGGCGAGGAAGTCAAAAGCGGCGTGGTCCTGGTCGAGCTGAATGCGGATTCCGACATCGCGCAGCTGCACGCTCTGGAGGCGGCCGCGGAGCTCTCCCAGACCGCGTACACACGCGACAAAGTGCAGTTCGAAGCGCAGGCGATCAGCCAGGCGCAGCTCGATTCCGATGCCGCCGATCTCAAGAACCGCCGCGCGCAGGTGGAGGCGCAGGCCGCGCTCGTCGCCAAGAAGACGTTGCGCGCGCCGTTTGCCGGTCGTCTCGGCATCACCACCGTGAATCCGGGGCAGTATCTCAATCCCGGCGACAAGGTCGTGACGCTGCAGTCGATCGATCCGATCTTCGTCGACTTCAGACTGCCGCAGCAGCAACTCTCGCGCATCTCCGTGGGGCAGATCCTCCATGTGACGACCGACGCCTTTCCGGGGCAGACCTTCGAGGGCAAGATCACGGCGATCGATCCCCGAGTCGACTCCGCCACCCGCAACGTCCAGGTGGAAGCGTCGGTGAACAACTCCGCGCGCAAGCTGTTGCCCGGAATGTTCGGCCGTGTCGCCGTTCAGGCAGGCGACGTGCAACGCCATCTGACCTTGCCGCAGACCGCGATCACGTACAACCCTTACGGCGCGACCGTCTTCCTGGCGCAGAAGGCGGCGGACGGCTCGTTGGTGGCGCAGCAGACTTTCGTCACCGTGAGCGTGACGCGCGGCGACCAGGCCGCGGTCGTGAGCGGCGTCAAAGAGGGCGACCTGGTCGTGACGAGCGGTTCGCTCAAGCTCAAGAATGGCACACCGCTGCTGGTGGACAACAAGGTGCTGCCCAGCAACGATCCCAACCCGGCTCCACAGGAACAATGAGGCGGGAGCGATGAAGTTCACCGACCTGTTCGTCGAACGCCCGGTTCTGTCAGCGGTTCTGAGCCTGCTGATTCTGGTTCTGGGCCTGCGCGCCATTTTTCAGTTGCCGATCAGCCAGTATCCGGAGACGGAGAACGCGACCGTCACGATCTCCACGACGTATTACGGCGCGGACGCCAACACGATCGCCGGCTTCATCACGCAGCCGCTCGAGCAGGCCATCGCGCAGGCTCAGGGCATCGACTATCTGTCCTCTTCGAGCAGCACCGGTGTGTCCATCATCACGGCCACGCTGCGGCTGAACTACGACTCGAACCGGGCGTTGACCGAAATCAACACCAAGGTCCAGTCGGTCCGCAACCAGCTGCCGCCGCAGGCCCAGCAGCCGGTGCTCACGGTACAGATCGGACAGACGACCGATACGATGTACATCGGGTATTTCAGCGACACGTTGCCGGCCAACGGGGTCACGGATTACCTGGCGCGGGTCGTCAAGCCGAAACTCGATTCGGTCGAGGGCGTGCAGACGGCGGAGGTCATCGGCGCGCGGCAATATGCCTTACGGGCATGGCTGGACCCGGACCGCATGGCGGCGCAAGGAGTCACTGCCGCGGACGTCAACGCGGCGCTCGCTGCCAACAATTACCTCGCCGCGGTCGGCACTACGAAAGGCCAGTCGGTGAGCTTCGATCTTAACGCCTCCACGGACGTGCATTCTCTCGACGAGTTCAAGCACCTCGTCATCCGGCACCAGAACGGTGCCATCGTGCGGCTCGATGACGTCGCGACCGTCGTGCTGGGTGCGGAGAACTACGATTTCAGCGTAGCCTTCAGTGGCCAGCGTTCGGTATTCATAGGTATCCAGACCGCGCCCCGGGCGAACGTGCTCGACGTCGTCAAGCGCGTCAACGCCGCGCTGCCGGCAATCGAGCAGCAGTTACCCAGGGGCGTCACGCAAAAGGTCGTTTACGACACGACCAAGTTCATCAACACCGCGATCACAGAGGTCATCAAGACGCTCGTCGAGGCGCTGATCATCGTCACCGTCGTCATCTTCCTGTTCCTCGGCAGCCCGCGTGCCGTCATCGTGCCCGTGGTGGCGATGCCTCTGTCGCTCGTGGGCTCGTTTTTCCTGATGCTCGCGCTGGGTTATTCGATCAACCTGCTCACGCTGCTGGCCCTCGTGCTGGCGATCGGGCTGGTCGTCGATGACGCCATTATCGTCGTCGAGAACGTCGATCGGCACATGAAGGAGGGCATGCGTCCTTTCGCGGCCTCGATACAAGCCGCTCGCGAGCTGGGCGGCCCGATCATCGCCATGACGATCGTGCTCGTCGCCGCGTACGTTCCGATCGGCTTTCAAGGCGGTCTGACCGGCGCCCTGTTCACGCAGTTCGCCTTCACCCTGGCGGGCGCCGTCACGATCTCCGGAGTCATCGCGCTCACGCTCTCGCCGATGATGTGCTCGAAGATCTTCAATCCGGACCAGCACGAAGGCCGGTTCCAGCACTATGTCGACACGCAGTTCGGCCGTCTGCGCTCCGCCTATCAACGCGTCCTGGCGCGCTGGCTGGAAACGTGGCAGGTGCTGGTTGCCCTGGGCGCACTGATGTTGTGCGGCACCGTCTATCTGTTTCTCACGTCGAGCTCCGAGCTCGCTCCGCAGGAAGATCAGGGCGTGGTGCTGGCCCAGACGATCGGGCCGCCGAATGCCACCCTCGAGCAAATGCAAACCTACGCGGACCAGATGTTCGCGTACGTCAAGGAGCTGCCTGAGTACGACGCGGTATTCCAGATCGTCGGCCAGCCGTCGGTGAACCAGGGATTCGGCGGCGTTCTACTCAAGCCGTGGAGCGAGCGTAAGCGTTCCGCGGATGAGCTGCAGAAGTACCTGCAGGACAAGTGGAATCACATCGCCGGGGCGCGGATCGCGGCGTTTCAGTTTCCGTCCCTGCCGGGCTCGCAGGGTCTGCCGCTGCAATTCGTCATCACGACGACGGAGCCGGTCGCAAACCTGAATGAGGTCGCGACCCAGGTGCTCGACAAGGCGAAAGCCAGCGGCATGTTCTTTTTCGTCGACAACGACCTGAAACTGGACAAGCCGCAGGCCACGTTGAATGTCGATCGCGACATCGTGGCCGACATGGGACTCTCGCAGCAGGATGTCGGCTCGTCCCTCGGGGCGGCGCTGGGCGGCGGCTACGTCAACTACTTCTCCATCGCCGGCCGCTCGTACAAGGTCATTCCGCAGGTGCTGCAGAAAAATCGCCTCAACCCGGCGCAGGTGCTCGACTATTACCTGCGCTCCGGCGACGGCAGCCTCATTCCGGCGCGTACGGTGGCGAGCATTTCCACTAGCACGGTACCGGAGACGATCAATCACTTTCAGCAGTTGAATTCGGCCACCATCGCCGGAGCTCCCGGCGTCTCGCAGGATACCGCCCTCGCGTTTCTGCGCAACGCACTCCACGAGGTGGCGCCGTCCGGGTATACGGTCGATTACTCCGGCGAGTCGCGGCAATACATCCTCGGCTCCGGAAGTTTTGTCGTCACGCTCCTCTTCGCGCTCATCATCGTGTATCTCGCGTTGGCGGCACAGTTCGAGAGCTTCCGCGATCCGGCGGTCATCCTGGTGTCGGTGCCCATGGCGTTGTTCGGAGCGCTGCTGTTCATCAACATCGGCCTTGCAACGCTCAACATCTACACCCAGGTCGGCCTGGTGACCCTGCTCGGACTCATCAGCAAGCACGGCATTCTCATCGTGCAGTTCGCGAACGAGTTGCAGCGCGCGGGTAAGGCCAAGCTGGAGGCGATCGAGGAAGCGGCAGCAGTGCGTCTGAGGCCGATTCTCATGACGACCGCTGCGATGGTGCTGGGCGTACTGCCACTGGTCATCGCTTCCGGTGCCGGTGCCGCGGGACGCCGTGCCATGGGAATCGTGCTCTTCACGGGACTCTCGATTGGCACGTTATTCACGCTGTTCATCGTGCCGGCGGTGTACATCCTGCTGGGCGCCGACCACGCGTACGACAGAGCGAAGCGCGCCGCGGCTGAATCTCTGCCCGCCACGCCGCAGACGAGCCCGGGATAAAGACCGTGTCGGGCACGCTGTGAGGGCGTGCCCGATGACCTGACGCGTGCGCGACGGGGCTACTGCAGGCTGCGTCCGCTGAAAAATCGCCAGACCGTCTCGTTCGCGTTGAGCTCGTGGCTCACGCGGCCCACGATCGTCTGGCCCAGGTAGGCTTCGCCGCCCGGCCAGGTGTGGCCGCCCCCGCGGACCTCGTAGAGAGTGATTTCGCTTTTGCCGGCGCACTCCGCTGTTCGCTGCAGCAGGGCGGTGCCATCGTCGGCGACGGCGTCCTTGAGTCCGCCGACATCGTGCAGAGAATCGCACTTATCCAACTCCATCCAACGTGCGGCCGTCGCCTGGGCCGACAGAACGCTGCCGCGCGCCACCCAAAGCACTCTTATGGCGCCTCCGTTCCAGGGCACGATCGGGTCTTCGGTGCCGTTGATGATGGTTAGCGACACGGCTCGGGCCGGAGCGCAACGCTGTCCGAGATCGACGGGCAGGCTTGCGGCAACGGGAGCTACCGCAGCGAAGACATCGGCGGCGTCGCACGCCAACCTGTAAGCCATGAAGCCGCCGTTGGAAATGCCCGTCGCATACACGCGCGCAACATCGACCGGAAATGTGCCGGAAATCTCACGCGGCAACTCGCGAAGATAGCCGAGATCATCGACCTTCTCGTTGGACGATCTCGATTGGAGGTCCGCGCGGCCGTCATTCCAACTACGTCCAACTCCATCCGGGTAGGCGATTATGGCGCCTTCGCGGTCCGCGATACGATTGAATCCTTGTCGCGTCAGCCACTCCATGTTGGCACCGGTGCCCCCACCGCCGTGCAGGACGAAAATGAGCGGGAGCGCGCCTTCGGTCGTCTTTGCGGGAATGTACAAGCGGAAAGTGCGCTTCAAGCCGCCATGTTCGATTGAATAGCACTTCGACTCGGGTGTCGGGTCGTGCCGTGTCATCGTCGTACAAGCGGTGGAGGAAGTGATTGCGGCGAGCGCGGGCTCGCAATGCAGCGGCGCCGCGCCGATCGTGGCAACGAGGGCCGCCACTGCCAGGGAAGTATGGAGTCGATCGGGAGACATGGAGAGTCCTTGCGAGGCTTTTCTTCGAGAATATTGGTAGGGCCGATAGTAACTCGCAACCTCCCATGACACTCAGACACGCCTCGCATCACGACGAAACGATTTCTGCCCTCTTTTCGGTCACTAGACACTAATTCAGTGCAATCACGGCCTATCGGGAGTTATGCAATGGCCATTCCGGGTATCGAAGCGCGATTTGCGAGCGTCAGAATCAACACCAGCAATTGGCGTATCCTCGCTCGCTCCAACATCTCCAGTCCCGTCGTCCTGCGCGCCACGGACTTGCGTCAGATCCTTTTAGTGCTGCCGCGACAGGCTCGCGAACCCGACCGGGAGGTGGTGCCTTTCGGAAAGGCAATCCGGCCCCTCTCACGGGCAGAGGGATCGGGGTGTTCGCACAGCAGACTCGCGGGCAGCCCAAGTGGCAGGGCCGGTTTCCGTCGCGTACCCTCCGGGCGATGAATACGTCCATCCGTCCCTGCCTTGACACACCCATCCCCGCCGCCATGCGCGATCTCGCCGCAAAGATCCGCTGGCTGGGTATTACGGTAACCCCTGAGACGATCGAGGCGAACACCGTTCTGGGGATCGATGCGCCCGGCGACGTCCTCGGGAAGCAGATACTCGAGTTTGCGGCAGCGGCTCAACGAGACGGACCATGGCGACATTCGATTTCATCATCGTAGGCGCCGGCTCTGCGGGCTGCGTGCTGGCGGCGCGTCTCTCGGAAGACAGGAGCAACCGGGTTCTGCTGCTCGAGGCGGGCGGCCCGGACAAGGGCGCGTTGCTCGAAATGCCGTTGCGCTGGTTCGAGGCGATGCTCACGCCGCGCATAGGCTGGGGCTTCAGCTCCGAGCCCGAACCGTTTGCCGACAATCGCCGCATTCCGGCGCCGCGGGGCAAGGTCCTCGGCGGGTGCTCCTCAATCAACGGCATGATGTATTCGCGAGGGAACCGTGCGGACTACGATGAGTGGGCGCGGATGGGGCTGCCGGGCTGGAGCTTTGCGGACGTGCTGCCTTACTTCCGTAAATCGGAAGGCAGCTGGCGGGGTGATAGCGAATTTCACGGCGGATCGGGGCCGCTGACGGTCTCGAGGCATGAAACCGATGAGTATGTTTATCCACGTCTCATAGAGACGGCGCAGAAGCTCGGCTACAAATATCTCGATGACTTCCATGGCGCGGATCAGGAGGGGTTCAGCACGCCTGACTTCAACGTGCACAAGGGACGGCGTGCCAGCACTTCCCAGAGATACCTGCGGCCGGCGCTTTCCCGTCCGAACCTGACAGTTGAGACCGACGCGCTGGTGACGCGTGTTCTCATGGAGAACGGCAGAGCAGTCGGTGTCGAGTACGTGCGGCAGGGGCAAACTCACACCTCGCAGGCGGAGCGTGAAGTCATTCTGTCGGGCGGTGCATTCAACTCCCCGCAAGTGCTGCTGTTGTCCGGTATCGGTCCGGCGGACGAGTTGCGCGCTGTGGATATCGATCCGGTCCATGACCTGCCGGGCGTTGGCCGCAACCTTCAGGATCATGCCTCGATTGGCATGGGCTACGACGCCAGCGGACCCTTCACCTTCGACACCCAGCTGCGGCTCGACCGCATGATTGTTTCGGTCGTGCGCTGGCATCTGTTCGGCAGCGGTGTCATCGGCGATCTGCCGGTTGGCGCGCAGGGCTTCATCCGCACACTCGAAAGCCTGGATCGCCCGGACGTGCAACTGCTGATCAGTCCGGTCGCCATGGATTCCAAGGTCTGGTTCCCCGGCTGGCGCCCGCCCCGAGGACACGCATTCTCGGTGGCAAACGTGCTGTTGCATCCGCAGAGTCGTGGTTGGGTAAAGCTGCGCTCTGCCGATCCGAAGGACAAGCCTCTCATCCAGTTCAACCTTCTGCAGAGCGTAGAAGATCAAGCCGCGTTTCGTCGGTACGTACGGCTCACCCGCAGCTTCTTCGCGATGCAACCCGCGGCCGGGCTCGTTAGTCGCGAGGTCGTGCCCGGCTCGGCGGTTCAAACCGACGCCGAGCTCGACGCGTTCGTGCGCTCCCGCATTGGCACTGCGATGCATCCGACCAGCACGTGTGCAATGGGAACTGGGGCGGACGCCGTCCTCGACTCAGAGCTTAAAGTTCGTGGGCTGTCTGGATTGCGGGTGGTCGACTGCTCCTCGATGCCGACGATCCCCGGCGGTAACACCAACGTACCGGCCATTATGCTCGCGGAAAAGGCGGCGGATCTGATTCTGGGACGGCAGGTCGCGAATTCTGGGGCGGCCGGCGAGGCGAGGCGCGGCTGGTCAGGCGCCGCGCCTCACGCTGAGTGCTAGGGACGCGCCTCCAGCACGATGTTGAAGGGGGTCTCGGTCGCTCGACGGAAGCGAGTGAACCCGCCTTCATCCACGATCACTTTGCGCAGCCGCTCCTGGCCCGCCTGCGCACCGAGTGCGGGACCGCGCTTGGCAAGCGAGACCGGTACGCAGACAAGCGACGATGCTGCGTAGTAGACGCGGCCCACGGGGTTGAGATTCTCCGCAACGTGATCTCCGGCAAATGGCTCGACGACCATGCAGTTGCCATCCGGCTTGAGTGCCTGACGCGCGTGGCGGGCGGCGCCCGCCGGATCGGCCATATCATGCAGGCAATCGAAGAACGCGATGAAATCCAGATCCCGCTGTCGGTAGGACGTCGCGTCGGCCGTTTCGAATGTGGCATTGCGCACGCCGGCCTCCGCGGCGCGACCACGCGCGGTTTGAATTGAGGCTTCGTGATAGTCGATGCCGATAAACTCAGACTTCGGAAAGGCTTTCGCCATCAATATCGTGCTCGCGCCATGTCCGCAACCGACATCCGCTCCTCGTGCGCCCTCTGCGAGCTTTGCGGTGACTCCATCCAGGGAAGGGATCCATGAGGAGAGCAGGTTCGCGTTGTACCCCGCGCGGAAGAAACGTTCCGTGCCGTGGAACAGACACGGGTGATGCTCGCCCCATTCCATTCCTTCGCCGGTGCGGAAGTTTTCGAGGGCCCGGGCCTTGATGTGAAACAGATCCTGTACGATCGCATAGGCGCCCGGCAGATCGACCGGCCCGTTTGGGTCGGCGAGGCACAGTGCCTGCTCGTCGCTCAACGAATACTTGTCGCTCGCGGCGTCGTACTCGGCGTAACCGCCTGCCGCCTGGTTCGCGAGCCATTCGCGGATGTAGCGCTCGTTGGTTCCCGTGCGTTTCGCGAGCTCTGCCGATGTGAGGGGGCCCTTGGCCATCTCACGGTACAGCCCGAGCTCATCGCCGAGCGAGAGTAGAACGGCGCTCATTGCGGCGCCGAGATCCACCACCGCCTTGCCTAGAAACGCATTGAGCTTCGCCTCATTGATGGCCACGGTTCACCCCTTTGATCTCGAGGGTCAAGTTGTAGGGACGCCACGCCCTGGGGTCGCGACCGGCGGTCGTCACCCAGGGATCGAGACGGAAGTTCTACCAACTAACAGGGTGGATATCAAACCCGCAACGGCGCACCGCTTTCCAGTGCCGCCCGGAAGTTGAGTCGGTGGCGCGGCGTACACCTGTTTGATTCGGGCAACACGGTGTGTTGCTCGCACCGCCGCCTCGATATTTCAGCAGCTTACTGCGGCGTTGGACCCTCGCTGACGCGGACCAGGTCATCGGGGCGCAGCCACTTGCGAAACGCAGCCTGCACGTCCGTGGGGCCAAGCGCGATATAGCGGCGGGCGGCGTTGCTCGGTTCGTCGAGCGGCAGGCCCAGATCGACGCGTCCGAGAAGCCCATGTGCGATGTCGTCGACGCTGGACTCACTCAAGGGAATCTGCCGCAGCAGGAGGGCCTTGACCCGCACGAGCTCGTCCTGCGTGGGGGGCGTCGCCTGCATCGCCTTGATCTCGCCGATGACGATGCTGGCGGCCTTGGCGACGTTCTGCGGGTCGCTCGCGTATTCGATCAGATAGGCGCCTCGGGTCCTGCCCGCCTGCAGCGTCGAGCCTACCGAGTACACCAATCCGGAGTTCTTCCGCAGATCGATGCTGAGCCGCGTCGAGTAGAAACTTCCGCCCAGCACCGCGTTCCCCAACTGAAGGGGATAGTAGTCGGGGTCCGAACGCGTGAGGGCGAGGTTTTGAGCCAGGATCACGACGTCCTGAACGCGGCTGGCGTTCGGTACCGCGATGACACCGGCCCGGTTGGGAGGCGCTACCGGTAAATCGGTGTCCGGCTTCGGCCCCGTCCCTGTCCACGCGCTGAAGTACTTCTCGACTGTCGCCCGGGCCTGGGCGGGAGTGACCTTGCCAATCACGACGATGGTGGTGAGATCGGGCCGGAAGACGTTGCGATAGTACGAACGTACGGCATCCAGTGTGAGCGTGCTCACGCTCTCGGGGGTGGCGATGCGCAAACTGGGGTCGTTCTGAGGGTACAGGGCCGCGCGCAGCGAGTGTTGAGTGAGAAAGCCCGGGCTCTTGTTCCTAGCGGCCACGCCGTGGGCGAGCTGGCTCTTGATGATGTTCAGCGCCTGCTCGGGCAGAGCCGGATGCAGCTCGTTGTCGGCCAGGAGCTCCACGCCGCGATCGAAGTGCTCGGCCAGGGCTTCGACGGCGAAATCCGTTCCCGCCGCTTCCCGGGCGCCGATCGCGTCGAGTTGCTGTTGAAACGCCACTCTGTCCAGCCGCTCGCTGCCGTACGTAAGCAGCTGACCGAGCACCTGCGTGATGCCTTCCTTCCCCTGGGGCTCTTGCGTTTCGGGACGGTTGCGGATGTGACCCAACACGCTTACGGTGTCGCTGACGTCCTCGGTCTGCACGATCAGCGTGAGCCCATTGGGGAGCGTGGTGACTACCGGGTGCAGCGTCGAAGGCGGTACCACCAGGCGCCGCACCGCGGCGTCCGCCCATTGTGGCAGCTTCGTGGGTTTGGCTTCGCCGAGGGAAATGGATTCCTTGCCGCCAAAGCCGCCGCCGCGGGAGGCGACCGGCTGACCCGAGCCCTTCGGGAGCATGACCGCCGAAATGGCGTGATCGAGGTTCAGGTACTGGCGGGCTACGCGATTTACGTCAGCGACGCTTACCTTCTCGATGCGCGCGAGGTCTTCGTCCGGCGACTGCAATCCATAGAGGGTGAGCGCTTCCGACCAGACGGAGGCGAGCTCCGCGATCGAGTTGCGTTGAAACTGCGCGGCGCTGCGTTCCTGCGTCTTGGCGGCCTCGAGCAGTTCGGGCGGCACGCCGTCCTGCGCCACCTTGAGGAGGATGGCCCGCACGGCACTTTCCAGCTGCTGCGGATCATCCCCGGCGGTGAATGCGACGGTCGCATAGGCAATGCCTGCGTCGGGCAGCGGATCGAGCGAAAAGCCCGCATCGATGGCTTTCCCCTGCGGCACGAGGCCGTACAAGTCGAAGCGACGGCTGCTCAACACATCCGAAAGCAACTCGAGCGCCGGGAAGTCCGCGCTCTGGGGTCCCGGCGTGCGCGTCGCGATCATCAGGGTGCCACTCGGCCGATCGGTGTCCACGCTGAACGACTTCGGCTGCACGGGCTGCAGTTTCACTTGCGGCCGGGGGGGAAGTTGTTTCGCCTTGATGTCGCCGAAGAGCTGTTTGACCTCCGTCAGCGTGGCCTGGGGGTCGACATTGCCGGCGATCACCAGAATGGCATTGTTCGGGGCGTACCAGGCGTCGTGAAAGCTCTTCAGCATCTGCGCCGTGGTTTTCTCGAACGACGGCCGCGTTCCCAGCGCATCGTGCATGTACGGCGTCCCCGCAAACATTGCCGCGCGGACCTTCGAATACAGGACGTAAGACGGCTCGGAGAGATCCTGCGCAACCTCCTGTTCGATGGCGCCGCGCTCATGATCCCATTCCTCTTTCGAATCCAACACCCCGCGCATGCGGGTGGCCTCGATATGCAGGGCGACATCGAGATCCTCAGCCGGCACGGTGTAGAGGTATTGTGTGAGGCCTTCCCGCGTATTGGCGTTGAAGTTACCGCCTATAACGCTGCCGATGTTGGCCAGTTGATCGGCGGTCAGGCCCGGACTGCCCCGGAACATCATGTGTTCCTGGGCGTGCGCCGTGCCCGGGAATCCGACCGGGCTCTCATTGGAGCCGACGAGATAATTGACCGAAGTCGCGACCACCGGTGCCAGCGGATTGCGCACGATGACGACGCGCAGGCCATTCGTCAGAGTCGCGCGAAGCGTTCCGGACGTCTCGGCACCGGCGGGCACGGAAGGCTGGGACGGACCCGCCTGGGCCAGCACGGGCTGAATCGACTCCGGCCGCGCCAGGACCGAGCGGGCTTGCCCTGGCTGGGCAGTCCCGGTAAATGGGAGGCTGAGGGCGCCGAGAAGCGCAGCGGCGCGCAGGGCCCGGTGGGCCGATTTGTTTAGATGCATGATGTCCGGGAGAGCCTTGCGGCTAATCGACAGGATGTCAATTAACGGACTTTAATGATTCGCCCATCTCGGGTAAATCCGTACCTCCGTATCGTCATGTCCAGGCTCACCCCAGCCCGAGGCCTGCTGCTGCATTCGCTGTGACATCCCGTAATTCCCTATTCCTGCGACGCTTGCGCCGGTTCCCGGCAGCAGGTGCTCTGGGTTTCCTGACGTGCGGCCTCGTGGCCTGCGGCGTGGGACCGCGCTACCAGCGCCCCGATATCGCGCCGCCGACGGCCTGGCGCGAGACGCCGGAAGAGACCTCCGCGGCGTGGCCTTCATCCGACTGGTGGCGAGGGTTCAACTCCGCGGCGCTCGACGACCTGATGGGGCAGGCTCGGAGCGCAAACGACGATATCGGCGCGGCCATCGCCCGCATTCGGGAGGCGGACGCGCAGGCGCGCATAGCCGGGGCCGCGTTGCTGCCTTCGCTCGGGCTCAGTGGTGACGCTACTCGCCAACGACAGCAGACGACGAGCTTCAGCCCGGCGAGTGCGTCCGCTGCCAATCCGCGTACATTCAACTCGTTCAGCGCCCAGCTCAATTCGAGCTACGAAGTCGACTTCTGGGGCAAGAATCGCGCGCTTAGAGATGCGGCCCGCATGGCGGCGGCTGCCAGCCGCTATGACCGCGCGACCATCGAGCTCACGGTAATGACCGGCGTGGCGAGCACCTATTTTCTGGCCCTGGAGCTGCGTGACCGGCTCAAAGTAGCGCAGGACAATCTGGAGAGCGCGCAAACGACTCTCAAGGGATTGCAGCTCGAAGCGCAGGTCGGCGTCCTGACCGCACTCGACGCGGCTCAGCAGGAAACGACTGTCGCTACGCTGGCGGCCGCGGTGCCGCCCCTCAAGCAGCAATTCGGCGAGACACTCGACGCGCTGGCCATCCTCGTCGGCAAGCAGCCGGAAACGGTCGATATTTCCAGCGGCACCCTCGGTGATCTGTCGGAGCCGCTGGTGCGGCCCGGGATGCCTTCGGAGCTGCTGGCGCGGCGCCCGGATGTCGCGCAAGCCGAAGCGCAGCTCGTGGCGGCGAATGCGAATATCGCGGCTGCCCGCGCAGCCTTCTTTCCGAGCATCAATCTAACCGCTGCTGGCGGCTATGCCAGTACGGCGCTCAGCACGCTGTTCAACCCGGTGAGCCGGGTCTTCGCGATCAGCGCCGGACTGACGCAGCCGATTTTCGAGGGCGGCGCCCTGACAGGGCAGTACCAACTCAACAAGGCACGCTACTCCGAGTTGCTGGCGGACTATCACAAGGCGGTGATCGCGGCGTTCGGCAACGTCGAGGACGCGTTGATCGAAGTCCAGCAGACGGCGGATCAGCAGCAGCGCCAGGCAGAAGCGGTCGCGAAGGCGCGGCGCGCGTATGACTTGACACAGGCGCAGTTTCACGCGGGAACGATCAACATCCTGACCGTTCTCAGCACCGAGACGGCGCTGTTTACCGCCCAGGACACGCTGGTCCAGGTGAAGTATTCCCATCTCAAGGCGCTGATCGCACTCTTCAGTGCGCTCGGCGGTGGTTGGCAACGAGTATGAAGAGATTTCACTTGAGCAGGACCCGGATCGTGCTGCTGGCCGCGGCGGCGGCAATCATGCTGGCCTTTCTCTGGCATGGGCATCCCGACGCTGCGAATGCGGCGGACAAGGAAAAGAAGGCCGCCGGCCACCCGGGCATCGCGGTCGAGACGGCCACCGCCGGACGCAGCGATATGCCGGTCTACCTCGAGGGCCTGGGGACCGTGCAGGCGTTTTATACGGTCACCATCACCGCACGGGTCGACGGCGAGCTGCAGAAGGTCGGCTTCGTCGAAGGCCAGAAGGTCAACAAAGGCGATCTCATCGGGCAGATCGATCCGCGCCCTTTCCAGGCTGCCTTGGATCAGGCGATCGCAGTACATGCCAAGGACGTAGCGCAGCTCGCGAGCGCCAAGGCCGACCTGGATCGCTACGAGGTCCTGGCGCCGCAGAACCTGGCCAGCAAGCAGACATTGGACGCGCAGCACGCGCTGGTCGCGCAGCTGCAGGCCCAGATCCAGGGGGACCAGGCAAGCATCGACAACGCTCGTACCCAACTCGGCTATACGACGATCACGTCTCCCATCCAGGGTCTGACCGGAATACGTCGCGTGGATCCGGGCAACAACGTGCATGCGGCGGATACAGGCGGCATCGTGACGGTGACGCAGGTGCAACCTATCGCCTGCATCTTTACTCTACCGGAAGAGGCGTTGCCGGCCGTGAACGGCGCGATGCAGGCCGGATCGGTCGGCGTCACGGCAATGTCGCGCGACGGCAAGGCCGAGTTGGATCGCGGCACGATCGCTCTCATCGACAATCAGATCGACCAGAGCACCGGAACCATCCGGATAAAGGCGACCTTTCCGAACCCGCGCAACTCACTGTGGCCCGGAGAGTTCATCAATGCCCGCGTGCTGCTGCGGACCGATCGCAATGTCCTCACAGTGCCTTCGAGCGCCATTCAGCGTGGTCCGAACGGCATGTTCACCTATGTCGTGAAGCCCGACTCCACAGTGGAAGCGCGGGCGCTGAAGGTGGGTGACGAGAGCGCCGCGTTGACGGTCATCACTGACGGGCTCAAGGACGGAGAGGAGGTCGTGATCAGCAATCAATACCGTCTGCAGCCCGGCGCGCGAATTCGCAGCACCGCGCCGGCGGCCGCCGCGGAGGCGACAGTGGTGACACCGAAGGCGGACTCGTGACTATGCAACGCGGTCACTCATGAACATTTCGGCACCTTTCATCCAGCGTCCGATCGCGACCTCCCTGTTGATGGCGGGCATCTTTCTGATCGGGCTCGTGGCCTTCCCGCTCTTGCCCGTCGCGCCGCTGCCGCAGGTCGATTTTCCCACGATTCAGGTCAGCGCCACGCTGCCGGGCGCAAGCCCGGAAACGATGGCCTCGTCGGTGGCACAGCCGCTCGAATACCAGTTCGGTCAGATCCCGGGCGTCGCCCAGATGACTTCGACGAGTGTCCTGAACAACACGCAGATCGTCGTGCAGTTCGACCTCGATCGCAACATCGATGCCGCCGCTCAGGACATCCAGGCGGCGATTTCCGCCGCCGCCGGCCAGTTGCCCAAGAATCTGCCCAACGCGCCGTCGTACCGCAAGGTGAATCCGGCGGATTCTCCTATCCTCGTCATGTCCGTTCACTCGGACGTTCTGCCGCTCACGGAGGTCGACGACGCCGCGGAGACAGTGATTGCGCAGCAGATTTCGCGCATCCAAGGTGTTGGGCAGGTGACGGTCGGCGGTCAACAGAAGCCGGCCGTACGCGTGCAGATCGATCCCGCGAAGATCGCGGCTCTCGGTATACAACTCGAGGACGTGGCGAACGTGATTACCACGGCAACGGTCGACGCCCCCAAGGGCGCGATCAACGGCCGGGACCATAGCTTCGCTATCTACGACAACGACCAACTGCTCAAGGCCGCCCCTTGGAACGACGTCGTCATCGCCTATAAGAACGGTGCGGCGGTACGTATTCGCGACATCGGGGTGGCGGTCGATGGAGCCGAGAACGCCTACCTCTCAGCATGGCAAAACGGACACAACGGTAACCTGCTGCTCATCAACAAGCAGCCCGGCGCGAACGTCATCGAGACCGTGAACCGCATCAAGGAACTGCTTCCGCGGCTGACGGCGCAGATTCCTGCCTCGATCAAAATCGATGAGATTGTGGATCGCACGACCACGATCGCTGCGTCGGTGCATGACGTCGAATTCACACTTCTCCTCACGATTGCGCTGGTCGTAATGGTGATCTTCCTGTTCCTGCGCAACCTCTGGGCGACGTTGATCCCCGGTGTGACGGTGCCACTGGCCCTCTTCGGGACCGCGGCACTGATGTACGTGCTGGGTTACAGCCTCGACAACCTCTCGCTGATGGGTCTCACGATCGCAGTAGGCTTCGTGGTCGACGACGCGATCGTCATGCTCGAGAACATCTATCGTCACATCGAGGCCGGGATGGCACCGCGCGAGGCCGCTCTGAAGGGCGCCTCCGAGATCGGCTTCACGATCATCTCCATCAGCCTGTCGCTGGTGGCAGTGTTCATCCCCCTGCTGCTGATGGGCGGCATCGTCGGCCGGCTGTTCCGGGAGTTCGCGGTTACGGTCACGATGACCATCGCGGTATCGGCCTTCGTGTCATTGACGCTGTCGCCCATGATGTGCGCCTTGTTTTTGCGGGACGAGAAGCATGCCAGGCATGGACGCGCCTACATGCTCGTCGAGCGCGCCTTCGACAAGCTGCTCGCCGGGTATACGCGCGGCCTCGATTTCGTGCTGCGACACCAGCGCCCGACCCTGTTCGTATTCCTGGCTACCGTGGCGGCGGCCGGCACTCTCTACGTGTTCGTTCCGAAGGGATTCTTCCCCCAGCAGGATATCGGCATCCTCAACGGCCTGTCCGACGGTCCGCAGGACATCTCATTCGACAAGATGTTGAAGTTGCAGCACCGCTTGATGGACATCGTCGGGCAGGACCCGGATGTCGCCGCATATGGAACGGCGTTGGGCGGGCAACGGCCCGTCAACAACGGCTTCGCGGTCATCGGCCTCAAACCGCGCGACCAACGGTCATCGAGCGCCGATCAGATCATTACGCGGCTGCGCTCGAAGCTTGCGCAGGTCGGCGGCGGCACGCTGTTTATGCAGGCGGGGCAGGACATCAGCGTGGGCGGGCGACAGACTCGCACACAGTATCAGTACACCCTCCAGGACCCCAGCCTCGAGGAGCTCAACGAGTGGGCGCCGAAGCTTCTCGAGGAGATGAAGAAGCTGCCACTGTTGCGCGACGCCGCTTCCGACCAGCAGAACAGCGGCACGACGCTGGCGCTGGTCATCGACCGCGACCAGGCCGCGCGCTTCGGCATACAGCCGTCGCTGATCGACCAGACGCTCTACGACGCCTTCGGACAGCGGCAGGTGACGCAGTACTTCACGCAGCTCAACAGTTACCACGTGGTCCTGGAGGTCACACCCGGGCTGCAGGCCGATCCGAACACGCTGAACAAGCTCTACATCAAGTCGCCCATCACCGGGCAACAGGTGCCGTTGTCGACCTTCGTGCACTATGACACGCACCAGGTCGGCTACCTGTCGGTGAGCCACCAAGGCCAGTTCCCCGCGGTGACGCTGTCGTTCAATCTCGCGCCGGGTGCGGCTCTGGGCGACGCCGTCGATGCGATCGACAAGGCGGCGCTGGCGATGCGCCTGCCGGGATCCGTCACGGGCAGCTTCCAGGGCACGGCCCAGGCGTTCCAGGATTCCCTCAAGAGCGAGCCCATGCTCATCCTGGCGGCACTGGTGGTCGTCTACATCATTCTCGGCATGTTATACGAGAGTTATATCCACCCGCTGACGATCCTGTCGACGCTGCCCTCCGCCGGCGTCGGCGCGCTGCTCATGCTCTGGGGGTTCCATTTCGACCTGTCTATCATCGCGCTGGTGGGTATCATTCTGCTGATCGGCATCGTGAAGAAGAACGGCATCATGATGGTGGACTTCGCCATCCAGGCAGAGCGCGAGCAGCATCTGTCGCCCGAAGAGTCCATTCGCCAGGCCTGCCTGCTGCGTTTCCGGCCGATCATGATGACGACGATGGCGGCCCTGCTGGCCGCGCTGCCCCTCATGTTGGGTCGGGGAACCGGCTCCGAGCTGCGCCAGCCGCTCGGTTACACGATGGTGGGCGGCCTCGTTCTCAGTCAGATGCTCACTTTGTTCACGACCCCGGTCGTCTATCTGTATCTGGATCGCTTCAGCATGAGGATGCGTGGACGCCGCCACGCCCGTGCCCAGCACAAACAACGTGAGGTGGAGGCGCGCGACGGGTCGGATAGCCACAACGAGCCCACTACGCCCGTGGTGACTGGCTGAAGGACGAAAGAGGGGGAACTGCACCATGAAACTTCTGCTGGTCGAGGACAACGAGCGAGTGACGCGCTTCGTGGTCAAGGGGCTGCAGGAAGCCGGTCACACGGTCGATAACGCCGACAACGGTCGCGACGGTATGTTTCTCGCCGCGAGCGAGCCGTACGACGTGATCATCATGGATCGCATGTTGCCCGGCCAGATAGACGGCCTGAGCCTCATCGAGGCGCTGCGCAAGGCGGGCAACCGCACACCGATTCTCATCCTGAGCGCGCTGTCCGACGTCGACGAGCGCATCAAGGGCTTGAAGAGCGGTGGTGATGACTACCTCACCAAGCCATTCGCCTTTGGTGAGCTACTGGCACGGCTCGACGCGCTGTCGCGCCGCTCGCAAGGCACCGGCACGCAAACGAGTCTCGAAGTCGGCGATCTGCGCGTCGACCTCCTATCGCGCAAAGCGGTGCGCGGCGAGCGTGGCATCGCTCTGCAGCCGCGTGAGTTCAAGCTCCTCGAATATCTCATGCGGCATGCCGGCCAGGTGGTGACCCGCACCATGCTGCTCGAGAACGTATGGGACTATCACTTCGATCCGCAGACCAACGTCGTTGACGTGCACATCAGCAAGCTGCGGCAGAAAATAGACGCCGACTTCGAGCGCCCGCTGTTGCGAACGGTCCGCAACGCCGGCTACATGCTGAGCGCAGATGAGTAAGGTCATACGCTCATCGGCGTTCGCTCTGTCGTTCGGCTACATAGCCTTCGGTATCGCTGCGCTCATTCTGTTCGCCGCGCCCCTATGGCATGCGTGGCAGGTCACAGTCGAGGCCGGCCGATCCGAGATCCTGCACGCCGACACGGTAAGGCTCACGGATGTCTTTCAGCGCGAGGGAGCGCCGGGCCTGAAGACGTTCATCGACACGCGTGTCGGCATGCAGATCGCGGGCGACCGGATCTTGTTGCTGACGGATGCGTCGTTGCACCGGTTGGCCGGCAATCTCGCGCAATGGCCCCAAGACATTCCCGCGAAACCCGGTATGTACACCGTTACCGCGAATCTCGGCGGCCGTCGGGCCGAGTGTGTGTTCGTGCGCACCGCGCTTCCCGGCGGCTACAACCTCCTGGTCGGCCGCGATGTGGCGCGGTTTGCTCCTCTCACCAGACATTTCTGGTCCGGCCTCGCCGGGGCCATCGCGGTTCTGTCGATCGTGGGCGTGCTGGGTGGCGTGTTTATACGACGGGCGCTGCTGGCGCGAATTGACAGTATCCGGCAGACCGTCCTTGCGATCGTGCAGGGGGACCTGAGTCATCGCCTGCCGACGCTGCGCGGTGGCGATGAGCTCGACACTCTGTCGCGAACGATCAACGGCATGCTCGACCAGATCGAGCAACTGATTCACGGTATCCGTGACGTCTCGAACGCCATCGCGCACGACTTGCGCACGCCGCTCGCAGAGCTGCGCTCGCGGCTCGAGGAGCTTTCACTGACTCGCCCCACGGACGAGGAGACATTCGCCGAGATCGATGGGGCAGTTGCCGATGTCGACCGCGTGATCCGCATATTCAACGCCCTGTTGCGTCTCGCGGAAATCGATACCGGCATGCGGCGCTCGGGTTTCGTGCAGGTCAATGCCAACGAGTTGGCGTCGGAGGCGGTCGAGTTCTATCTCCCAGCCGCGGAGCTGAAGGATGTCGCGCTGTCGTTCGGGTCCCCGGGCCCGGTGCTGGTGTCCGGAGATCCTGTACTGCTTGCCCAGGCCGTCGGCAACCTCATCGACAATGCCCTCAAATACGTCGGCGACAAGGGTTCCGTGCAGGTCGACGTTCAGCACCGTACGGACGGTGCGGTCGAGATCTGCGTCTGCGACGATGGTCCCGGTATTCCCGATGATGAAAAGCCCAAGGTCGCGCAGCGCTTCTACCGCGGCGATGCGAGCCGCGGCACGCCGGGCGTCGGCCTGGGTCTGAGCCTGGTGCAGGCGGTCGCGAAGCTGCACGGGGGTACGCTGGAGCTTACTGATAATTATCCAGGTCTGTGCGCGCGGATGATTATCGAGCCGGGTGCGCTGTTGTCAGGGCGTGAACGTGCCGCGACGCCGGAACTGAAGAGTGGCGCCGCTGTCGAAGCCAAGTCCACGCCCGGCGCGCTAGCTCTCTGATACCATTCGCGGCAGGCGTTGCACGCCGAACGGTTAGCCACCGGCGTGTCGCACCTGCACCTGCTGGCCGGGAAGCCACGACGATCCGCAAACAATTCCAACAATCCGTGCAAGGATATCTGATCGCGATAGGCGCGACGGCGTTGGTCGCGATCGTCCGGGAGACCGTCTCCGACACTCTGGGCGATTTCGCTCCAGTCGTCTCGTTCACCATCGCCGTCGTCATCGCCGCCTGGTACGGGGGACTGCGGCCCGGACTCCTCGCCACCGCGCTGAGCGTCATTGCCGCGGACTATCTGTTAGTGCCCACCCGCCATTCGCTGTACGTCGCAAGCGTGAGCAATGGCGTTTCCCTGGGCGTGTTCGTGTTTGCGGGAATATTGATCAGCCTTTTGTGTGAGTCACTGCACAAGACCCGCCGGCGTCTCGAAGCCGAGCAGGAGAATCTGCGGTGCAGCGTGGAATTGCAGCGGAAGATGCAGGACGCCTTGACCGAATCGGACCGTCGCAAGGACGAGTTCCTTGCGACGCTCGCGCACGAGCTGCGCAACCCGCTGGCACCCGTGCGCAATGCCATCCATATTCTGCGCGCGAGAATGCCGCCGTCCCCGGAGCTGCATTGGGCGCGGGACGTGATCGACCGTCAGGTCACACAGATGACGCGGCTCATCGACGATCTGATGGACGTCGCGCGAATCACGCGGGGTACTTTCGAGCTTCGCAAGGATCGCGCCGAGCTCGATGAGATCATACGTAGTGCGGTCGAGACCAGCCGGCCGCTCATCGATTCCTCCCGGCACGAACTCACCGTGAGATTGCCCTCCGAGACGGTTTATCTGGATGCGGATGTCGTCCGGTTGGCGCAGGTGTTTTCCAACCTGCTGAACAATGCGGCCAAATACACGGCGAGTGGCGGTCGCATCGCGGTGGTCGCCGAGCGCGACGCGAGAGCAGACACTGTCCTCGTGGCGATCGAGGACAGCGGGATGGGTATCCCGCCTCCGATGCTCGCACGAATCTTCGAGCCGTTTACGCAACTGGACCGCTCCCTGGAGCGAGCTCAGGGCGGCCTTGGCATTGGGCTCGCGCTCGCGAAGCGACTCGTGCAGATGCATGGCGGTACGATCGAGGCACACAGCGATGGGCCGGGGAAAGGAAGCAGGTTTGCCGTTCGGCTTCCTGTGTCCGCGGAACAGGGCGTCCCGCAATCCATTCCACAGGAGAGCCATCGTCCGACGCCCGCCCGCGCACGGCGTCGCGTTCTGGTGGCAGACGACAACTATGACTCGGCGACGAGCCTGAGCATCCTGCTGAACGATGCGGGTTACGAAATCCGCACGGCCGGCGATGGCGCCCAGGCGCTGCAGACGGCAGCGGAGTTTCGCCCTGACATCGCACTGCTGGACATCGGCATGCCGATGCTCAACGGTTATGAAATCGCCCGACGAATCCGCGACCAGCCCTGGGGCCGCGACGTTTTGCTGATCGCGGTGACCGGCTGGGGAGGCCCCGAGCACCGGCAGCAGACCGCCGCAGCCGGGTTCGATCACCACCTGATCAAGCCCGTCGATCCCACCGCACTGACCCAATTGCTCGCTTCTTTGCTGACTGAAGCCGGCGCTCCCGTGCGAGGATCCGTCGCAACCTAGCGATGGCTCCCGCACGATGCACCAGGCACGAGAAATCGCGCGCGTACCGTTGTCCCTGCTCACGCGACTGCGACTGGTCCTCTTTGGACACGAGGATCTCGCGGGGATTATTTTCTGGGCCGCCCTGATCGGCATCGGCGGTGCGCTCTCCAGCGTTGCCTTTCGCGAGGGCATCCGACTCCTGGAGCTGATGTTCACCGGCCAAGCTGCGGGGCTCGTCAATGGTGCCTCCCGGCTCGTGTGGTGGCATCGCGCGCTGGTGCCGATGGTGGGCGGGGTCCTGGCCGGCTGGGTGCTGCATATCGTCGGGCGCCGGCTGGTTTCCGCAAAGGCCGTCGACTACATGGAGGCGACGCTCGTCGGCGACGGCCGCATCAGCTTTCGAGTTACGCTGCTGCGAAGCTTCTCATCGCTGCTTTCGATCGCTTCCGGGGGCTCGATCGGTCGCGAAGGACCGCTGGTGCAACTCGCCGCCATGCTCGGCTCGAAGCTCGGACTGTTTGCCCGTGCGCCGGTGCCGCGCCTACGGCTCATGGTTGCTTGCGGGGGAGCGGCGGGCATCGCGGCAGCTTACAACGCCCCGATCTCAGGAGCCCTGTTCGTGTCCGAGATCGTATTGGGGTCGCTCGCCATGGACACGTTCGGGCCGCTCGTCGTGGCCTCCGTCATGTCGAATGCGACGATCCATCGCTTTCTCGGCTACGGCCCGGTATTTAACGTACCGCATGTGCAGTTCGCTTCGAACTGGGAGCTCGGCTTCTACATCGTGCTCGGGATCTTGCTGGGCCACCTCGCACCGCCGTTTCTGGCCTTGCTCGATTTCACGAAATCCCGCTTCGTGCGCCTCGACCTGCCGCTTTATTGGCAGCTCGGTCTCGGTGGGCTGATCGTCGGCATCATCTCGATCCTCGTGCCGCAGGTCTGGGGAAATGGCTACAGCGTCATTACGGGTATTCTGCAGGGCGAGCTGGTGGGCCTCGCCCTGTTGGCAGTACTGGTTGCGAAGATATTGGCGACTTCGGCTACCGTAGGGTCCGGAGCGGTCGGCGGTGTCCTGACACCCACTCTGTTCATCGGCTCTGCCGTTGGTGCCCTGCTCGGCGGCGTTCTGCACGACCTCATGCCGACTATCGTGTCCGTGCCGGCGGCGTATGCGCTCATTGGCATGGGTGGCTTTCTGTCTGCCACGACGCTTGCCCCGCTGACCTCGATCCTGATGATTTTCGAGATGACGGCCGATTACGAGATCGTGCTGCCACTCATGTTGGCCTGTGTTACCGCCCACTACACCGCGAAAGTCTATCGGCGCGGCAAGTCGGTTTACGACGCCTCGCTGCACAGCTCCGTCGCGGCCGAAGGCGGTGACGACTGGCGCCTCCGGACCGTGGAGACGCTGGTGAAGCCGGCGGCGGCGGTCGTATCCGACACGGCGACCCTGGCGCAAATGTTCGAGCAGTTGCCGAAGCGGCCGCTCGTGCGTGTTTTCGTCGTGCAAGGCGACGAGCTCATCGCCTGGCTCAACCCGCGGGAGGTGCTTGAGCAACTTCAGACAGCGCAACTCGACGGCAGCCATCCGGTTGGATCGGTGGCGAAGCCCGTGGAGTTCGCGCTCTCTCCGGATATGTCGCTCACGGCGGCCCTCGAGGGGTTCCTGCGCGAGCAGGCGGCGGTGCTACCCGTCACTCCGGGTCAGTGGCGCAACACGCTGCTCGGAGAGGTAGCCAGAAGCGACGTGCTGCTGGCCATTCAGGACCGGCTCACCTACCCCAAATAGCGGGTTTTTTGCGGGACGGGCAGCTGCGAGCGGCTCGTCCGGGCTGCCACTATTTGCCACGAATCATCACCAGGCTGACGTGTTTGCGTCACAGCCCGCGCCCGCGCTCGCGATGAACTCGTACACAGGCCGGAACGAAACGTTCCGCTCAAACAGGCAAGCGAGAGGACGTAACCCATGAACACTCTGACCAACAAGCTGCGCTTCGGTGCGCTCGGAATCACCCTGGTGTCGATCTGCGTCGTGGCCCTTCCAGCCTACGCCCAGGACAGCGCGGTGAAACAGCAGAGCGCATCCAAGCAGGAGAACATCGGCGTCGCCACCGGATTTACGGTCGGCGCCGTGGCGGGAGGCCCGATCGGCGCGATTGTCGGTGCGGCCGCGGGAGCCTGGCTGGGCGACCGTTATCACAAGCAGGCGACCGCCAGCAAAGGGCTCGCAACGGACTTGAACAAGAGTGAGGCCGACCGCGCGCTACTTGCACAGAACGTGGCGCAGTTGCATGGCTCACTGGCCGAAGCCCAGGCCCGCGGCGAGAAGCTCGATCAGGCACTGAAAAACACGGAGGAACTGCAGACGGAGGTGACCTTCCGGACGAACGACGACTCGATCAACGCGCAGGCGATGCCGCCTCTGCTGAAGCTCGGCGCGCTGGTTGCTTCGATGCCGGATGTGAAGGTACGTGTCGCGGGTTTTGCCGACCCTCGGGGACCGGAAGAAGTGAACGATGCGTTGTCACGGCGTCGTGCCGAAGCGGTAGCGGCCGTCCTGGCGAACGCAGGTGTGACGAAGGACCGGATGATCGTCGAGGGGCATGGCGCGTCTGAATCGACCAGCATGGATGGCGACCTCGACGGGTACGCGTTCGACCGCAAGGTCACGGTTCGGCTCGAACGTCCCGGCACTCAGGAAGTGGCGAGTCGTGAATAGATCACTACAACCCGGCGGCTGCGGCCAGGTGCGGCGGGCAGGGATGCCCGCCGCAGGTGCGTCCGATCCGGCAAATGGGCCTGGGGTGGGCCGGAACCGAAGGATTCCGCGCTATATTCGCGGCCATGAACGCTTCAATCGTACGCTTGGATAGTCCTCTCGAGCCGGACGTCTCCGTGCCGGCACCCGACCGCCTGCTCGCGGGAAATCCCGAGCATCGCGTGTGGAATCACTTCGCCGACTCGACACAGACTTTTTTCGCCGGCCGTTGGTCGGGAACGCGCGGCAAGTGGCGCGTGCGTTATACCGAGAACGAGTTGTGTGTGATGACAGCGGGCCGTGTCGTCATCACGAGTGAGTCTGGCGAGAGTGGCACGTTTGGGGCGGGCGATGCTTTCGTCATCCCGGCGGGCTTCGCGGGTACCTGGGAAGTGCTGGAGGATTGCTCGAAGATCTACGCGATCTTCGAGCCACGCGAGTAACGGAAAGGCGCTTTCGCATTATGTGCAATCACGCCGTGTCATCGACCTTTCGCACGTTCCTGCTCTCCCGCTGCGCAGCCCATACGCCGGCCTTGCGTTGAGGCTCGAGCTTTCCCGTCCAACATAACATCGCCCGCGGGTGATGCGCGTCGCAGATCCGCGACGCTGGGCTTCTCCGGGCAGGCGAAGCGTGCAAGCCTACGGGAGCTGACCGCAATCCCCTTTTGTGCTGCTCACAGAGGTTTGTCATGGAGACTGTAACTGTTGCGTCGACACGGGGATTTACGCTGTCGGAGATGGAAATTCTCGTTGGAGGCGCCATCGTCATCGCCGTGCTGGCGTGGACGGTGTTCTCGAGCGTGAGACATTTTCGCAGCCGTCAAATGCCGCGAGTCTGATTGAACAATAAAGAGATATGGAGCCGAGGCGCCCGGGGCACCTCGGCTCGACTCTTCGGCAACCCGTCCCTTACAGTCCCTTCAGCACTTCGGCCAGCGTCGTGAAGATCTGGTCGATCTGCGGCCGCTCGATGATGAGCGGCGGCGACAACGCCAGAATGTCTCCCGTCTGCCGTGTCAGCAAGCCACGCTCGAAGCACTTGCTGTAGACCTCGAAGGCCCGCGAGCCCACTTTACCCGGGATCGATTCCAACTCGAGGCCGAGAATCAGGCCGTAGTTGCGGATGTCGATCACATGCGGGAAGCCCTGCAGCGAGTGCGCCGCGTCTTCCCAATAACGCGCCAACGTCTTCGCGCGTGTCAGCAGTCCCTCACGCTCGTAGATGGCCAATGTCGCAAGTCCTGCCGCGCAAGCCGTGGGATGTGCGGAGTAGGTATAGCCGTGGAACAGCTCGATCGCGCCCTCGGGACCCTGCATGAAGGCTTCGTAGATCGCCTTCTTGACGAGCACGGCACCCATGGGCACGCAGCCGTTCGTGAGGCCCTTTGCCGCGGTGATGATGTCCGGCGTGACGCCGAATTCCTGCGCGGCGAACGCCGAGCCGGTGCGCCCGAAGCCGGTAATCACTTCATCGAAAATGAGAACGATGCCATGCTTGTCGCAGATCTCGCGGATGCGCTTCAGGTATCCCTGCGGCGGGATCAGCACGCCGGTCGAGCCAGCGATCGGCTCGACGATGACCGCCGCAATGGTCGAGGCATCGTGCAAGGTCACCAGCCGCTCGAGCTCCTCCGCGAGATTCGCCCCATGGGCCGGCTCGCCACGCGAGAACGCGTTCTTCGCGAGATCGTGGGTATGCGAGAGATGATCCACTCCCGGGATCATCGTTGCCGACCACATCTTGCGGTTCGGTGAGATACCGCCGACCGAGATGCCGCCGAAGCCTACGCCGTGGTAACCACGCTCGCGGCCAATGAGTTTCGTGCGCGTGGCTTCGCCCCGCACCCGCTGATACGCGAGCGCGATCTTGAGCGCGGTTTCGACCGATTCGGAGCCGGAATTCGTGAAGAACACGTGGTCGAGTCCCGCCGGGGCGATCTTCACGACCGCATTGGCGAGCTCGAAAGCGGGCGGATGGCCCATCTGGAACGGGGGGGCGTAGTCCATCGTTTCCAGCTGTGCCGCGACCGCTTGCGCGATTTCCTTGCGCCCATGGCCGGCGTTCACGCACCAGAGGCCCGCGACCGCGTCCAGGATCTGGCGTCCGTCCTGCGTCCAATAGTACATGCCGCTGGCTTTGGCCAGGATGCGCGGCTTCGACTTGAACTGGCGGTTGGCCGTGAACGGCATCCAATAGGCTTCGAGCTCGCTGCGGGTGAACGACTCGGGCGTGGCGGTGGGCATGGTTCGCGCTCAGTAAGTGATTTGGGGAAGAGCTGGCGATGATAAATAAAGTGGACAGTCAGGGCCATCCCGGCGGATATTTCGGCCGTTCTTGTCTAAGATATTAAACGCTATGAGCATCGACGTGGGGGCGCGCCTGCGCAGCGTCCGAACCAGTTTTGGCCTCTCCCAGCGAGAGCTCGCGCGCCGGGCGGGCGTCACCAACGGCCTCATTTCCCTCATTGAGCAGAACCGTGTGAGCCCTTCGGTAAGCTCCCTGAAAAAGGTGCTCGACGGGGTGCCCATGTCGCTGGCCGAGTTCTTCACGCTCGATCTCAGCACCGCGCCCCAGGCGTTTTTCGGAACCGCAGAGCTCGTCGAACTGGGGAATGAAGAGGTCTCGTTGCGTCTCGTTGCCGCCAAGCGCCCAGGCCGGCAGCTCACTGTCCTGCACGAGCGCTATGCCGTCGGCGCGGCGACCGGCGAGGAAATGCTCGCCCATCGCGGAGAGGAAGGCGGCGTCGTAGTCCGGGGACGAATCGAGCTCATGGTCGGCGGCACCACGCGTGTGCTTGGGCCCGGCGAGGCTTTCTATTTCTCCAGTCAACTCCCGCACCGTTTCCGCAATGTCGGACGCGAGGTGTGTGAGATCATCAGTGCCAGCACTCCACCGACGTTCTGAACCTCGGGTACTCGTTATGAACGCAAAACTCGACACGACTTCTTCATGGCATGAGCGCGCCGCCGCGCTTCGTATCCCTAATCGGGCCTTCATCGGCGGACGTTACGTCGATGCCGCCTCGGGAGCGACATTCGACTGCTCTAATCCTGCCACCGGTGCGTTGCTCGCTCGCGTGGCGGCGTGCGATGAGGAGGACGTGAACCGCGCGGTCGCATCCGCCCGCGCGGTGTTTCGTAAAGGCACCTGGGCGAATCTCGCCCCGGCCAAGCGGAAGAAAACCCTGCAACGCTTTGCGGAACTGATCGAAAAGCACGGCGATGAGCTCGCGCTGCTCGAGACGCTCGACATGGGGAAACCCATTCGGGACAGCCTCGGCGTGGATATTCCCGCGTCGGTGAATTGCATTCAGTGGTACGCGGAAGCCATCGACAAGGTCTATGACGAGGTTGCACCGACCGGTCCGGGCACACTTGCGTTGATTACACGCGAGCCGATGGGTGTTGTCGGCGCCATCGTGCCGTGGAATTTCCCGCTGCTGATGGCCGCCTGGAAGATCGGGCCGGTGCTCGCGGCCGGTAATTCCCTGGTCCTCAAGCCCTCGGAAAAATCACCGCTGACGGCCATCCGGGTTGCCGAGCTGGCGGTCGAGGCGGGACTGCCGGAAGGCGTGCTGAACGTGGTGCCCGGTCTTGGCGCTACGGCCGGCAAGGCGCTCGCGCTGCACATGGACGTCGATTGCATCACGTTCACCGGCTCGACGGCGACCGGCCGCTCGATCATGCAGTACGCCGGACAGTCGAATATGAAGCGTGTCTCCGTCGAGTGCGGCGGCAAGTCGCCCAACATCGTGCTGGCGGACTACCCCGATCTCGATAGAGCCGCCAGCGCCGCCGCTTCCGCCATCTTCTTCAATCAGGGCGAGGTGTGTTCCGCGGGCTCACGCCTGCTCGTGCAGGAGAGCATCAAGGACGCGGTGCTGGAGAAAGTGCAGGCGATCAGCCGCACGATGCAGCCCGGCGACCCTCTCGACCCCGCGACGAAGCTCGGTGCGATCGTCGATGAGATACAGATGAAGCGCGTGTTGAGCTTTGTGGATGCGGGTCATCGCGATGGAGCGAAGCTGCGTTTCGGCGGTCAGCGTGTCCGTCAGGAGAGCGGCGGCTACTTCGTCGAGCCGACCGTGTTCGATGGAGTGCGCCCGAACATGACGATCGCGCGCGAAGAGATTTTCGGGCCCGTACTGTCGGCCATCACGTTCAAGACCGTGGACGAAGCTATCGAAATCGCCAACGACGTGATCTACGGTCTCGTCGCGGCCGTCTGGACGCGGGACATCACCACCGCCCACCGGGTTTCGCGCGCGCTGCGCGCCGGTACGGTGTTCATCAACTGTTATGACGCCGACGACATCACGGTGCCGTTTGGCGGGTTCAAGCAATCGGGCATCGGCCGCGACAAATCGCTGCATGCCCTGGAAAAATACACTGAGCTCAAGACGACCTGGATCGACCTCACGTGAGACTCGCCGCCAACCGTGGCGGGTGCTGACCCGCGATTATTGTGAGTGAACATTCCCTGCAGTTTCTGGTCAGTTCCCCGCGGGGACTGTCCGATCTCCTCGCGCGCGAGCTGATTGCGCTGGGCGCGGACGACGCGCGCGAGCGGTCGACTGGGGTTACCTTCTCAGGAACCCTGGCGACTGCATATCGTGCTTGTCTTTGGTCGCGCCTCGCCAATCGGGTCTTTCTCGAGGTGGCGCGGTTCAACGTGCCCGATACCGAGGGGTTCTACACGGCGGTCCGTCAGATCGACTGGGCAGCGCATATCGGCCCCG
Source organism: Gammaproteobacteria bacterium (assembly GCA_028293765.1). Taxonomy (GTDB): domain Bacteria; phylum Pseudomonadota; class Gammaproteobacteria; order Steroidobacterales; family Steroidobacteraceae; genus 13-2-20CM-66-19. The sequence goes on along the minus strand of JAQGOG010000042.1, from coordinate 29,232 downwards.
GGGCCACGCTTGCCTGCGACTTCACCGGGCAACACCCCGCCATCACCCACACGCATTTCGGCGCGCTCAAGTTGAAGGATGCGATCGTCGACTCGCTGCGTGCCGAGCGGGCCTGGCGTCCCAATATTGAGCTCGAGCGGCCCAGTATCCGCGTGCATGCCCATGCGCACGGAACCAACTTCACGATTTCGCTCGATCTGTCGGGGGAGAGCCTGCATCGCCGCGGTTATCGGGGTGCCGCGGGCGAGGCGCCGCTGAAAGAGAATGTCGCCGCCGGCGTGCTCGTTCGTTCGGGATGGCCAGAGTTCGCGAAACAGGGCGCGGAGTTTCTCGATCCGATGTGTGGGTCGGGCACGTTCGTCATCGAAGCAGCGCTCATAGCGGCCGATCGCGCGCCTGGCCTCAGTCGCGACTACTTTGGATTTCTGGGGTGGGCCGGTCATGACGCCGGCGTTTGGAACCAGTTGCTCGAGGAAGCGCGGGCCAGAAGCCGTGCCGGCGATGCAACCAAACTCGTCATGCGGGGGCACGATCGGGATGCAGGGGCCATACGTAACGCTCGTGCCAACGCGGAGCGCGCCGGTATTCAGGGGCTCGTGAAGTTTGAGGTGAAGGGCCTGTCTGAGGCGGCGCCGGAGCGGGCGCAGAGCCGCCAGCCTGACGATGACACCGATGCCGCGGCCACGGCGGTTGCGAATGTCAGGTCCCCGTGGCCATCCCGCTCGACCACGTGGCCCGGCAAAGGCGGCGGCGCTGACGAGAAGACAGACACTGGAGCCGACAGCGGTCGCGATGCAGGCGCGCCCGTTCCCGGCCTTTTGTGTACGAATCCACCGTACGGTGTCCGCATGGAAGACCGCGAGACGGCGCGCGCCGTCCATCGCGAGCTGGGTGCGGTACTTCGGGAGCGTTTCCACGGCTGGAATGCCGCCGTGTTGACGGGGGCGCCGGAGCTGGGGTTGGAATTGGGCATCCGCGCTCATCGCACGCACACCGTGTGGAACGGAGCGATCGAGTGCCGTCTGCTGCGAATGAAAGTAGATCCGGGAAGTGAGCGCCAACCTGGCAGGCTGGGTAAAGGCGATACCAACCTGCGCGAGACGCCCGGCGCGCAGATGTTTGCGAACCGTCTCGCGAAAAATCTCAAGAAACAGCAGACATGGGCCGAGCGGGCGGGGGTTTCGTGCTACCGGCTCTACGACGCCGATATGCCGGAATACGCTTTCGCCATCGACGTGTATCGGACGATCGAGCCCGACCAGTCGTGGCTTTATGTGCAGGAGTATGCGGCGCCGGCGGAAATCGAGCTCGACTCGGTTCGCAAGCGGCGCGGGGAGGCGTTGTCCACGCTTTCCGACGTGACAGGGGTCCCTGAGGAGCGTGTGCGTGTTCGAACCCGCCGCAAAACCAAACGAGGTGAGCAGTACGACAAGGTGCAGAATCAAGAGGAGTATCATGTCGTCCTGGAGGATGGTCTGAAGTTCCTGGTGAACTTTGAGGACTACCTCGACACCGGCCTGTTTCTCGACCACCGCACCACGCGCGCGCGGCTTCGGGCCGCCGCCGCCGGAAAGCGCTTTCTGAATCTCTTCGCCTACACGTGTACTGCTACGGTGCATGCCGCCGCCGGTGGGGCGGTGTCGACCACCTCCGTCGATCTGTCGAATACGTATCTCAACTGGGCGCAGCGCAACTTCGAGTTGAACGGGATGTCTTCGCGCCAGCACGCCCTCGTGCCCGCGGACTGCCGGGTTTGGCTGCACGATCGTGCGCACGGCCGGGAACGTTACGACCTCATCTTTGTCGATCCGCCGACTTTTTCGAACTCGAAGCGCATGGAGGGAGTGCTCGACATCGAGCGCGATCACCCCGAGCTCATCGATGGGTGCGCACGGGTGCTCGCTCCGGGTGGACTCATCGTTTTCTCCACCAACTCGCAGCGTTTCAGGCTGGATGAGTCACTGTCATCTCGGTACGACATTCGCGACATCTCGGCAAAGACGCTACCGCGCGACTTCGAGCGTAATCCGCGGATTCACCGCTGCTTCGAGGTGCGCCTCGGCGCTACGGGAGTTTGAGGGCCGGCGTAGACCACAAGCCGACTCCGACGTGGATTCCACGGAGGCGTTGCCGGCGATTTTTGTGATTTCGAGCGCAAAGAGGCTGTAACTGAGCTTTACACGCTACCCGGCGTAAGGTACGTTTGGCCCATGTCCCGCTCGATGAAAACGCGCACGATCATCCTCAAGAAGCCCAGCGGTGGGGCTCTGGAGGACTTCGCGCGCTGATCGTCCGTCGAGTAGCAGCGAATCCAAAAGGCCCCGCCGGTAACCGGCGGGGCCTTTTTTCATTGGCTGAAAGCGCCGCTGGCGCTTGCAGCGAGCGCGCCTGGGAATTGATGTGGCCCGCCGGCTGCGCGCCCCGGGCAAAAAGCGTGGTTTTTGCCGGCGAAAAGCGGGCCGGTTGGGCGATAGGGCGGTTTGTTTAGAGCGGTATTTTGGGGAGATAGAGCATGCAATCTGGTCGTCCTTCCTCGTCGGCGCCCGTGGTGGCGGTCGTTGGGGCCACCGGCGCGGTTGGCGTCGAGTTGCTGCACTGTCTGGAGCAGCGGCGTTTCCCGCTCTCCACGTTGAAGCTGTTCGCTTCCGCGCGCTCGGCCGGCAGGACGCTGCTCTTCCGCGGGAAGCCCGTGGCGGTCGAGGAATTGACGGAGGACAGTTTCACGGGTGTCGACATAGCACTGTTCTCGGCGGGCGGCAGCCAGTCGAAGCGCTTTGCTCCCATCGCGGTCCGGCAGGGTGCCGTCGTGGTCGACAACTCGTCCGCGTTCCGCATGGACGCCGACGTTCCGCTCGTGGTGCCGGAGATCAATCCGCAAGCCGTTCGGGAGCACAAGGGAATCATCGCCAACCCCAACTGCTCGACGATCATTTCCATCACGCCGCTCTGGCCGATTCATCAGGTGAACCGCATACAGCGGATGATCGTGGCGACCTACCAGGCCGCCTCCGGCGCCGGTGCCGCCGCCATGGAGGAACTGCGCGAGTCCACGCGCGCACACCTCGAAGGCCGGCCGTACGAGAACACGGTTCTACCGCACCCCTACGCGTTCAATCTGTTCAGCCACAATTCGAAGGTCGATCCGACGAACGGCTACAACGAGGAAGAGATCAAGGTCATCCGCGAGACGCACAAGATCTTCGGCGATGCATCGATCCGCGTGACCGCGACCTGCGTCCGTGTGCCGGTGCTGCGGGCACACAGCATCGCCATCAACTTCGAATGCGAGCGGCCCATCACTCCGGCACAAGTCACTGAGATGCTCAAGACCGCCGCCGGCGTAAAGCTCGTCGACGACCCGGAGCGCAACTACTTCCCCATGCCCAAGGACGCCTCCGGTCAGGACCCCATCCTCGTCGGCCGCGTCCGCCAGGACATCAGCGACCCGAGCGGCCGCTCCATCGCCCTGTTCGTCGCAGGCGACCAACTCCTCAAGGGCGCGGCCCTCAACGCCGTGCAGATCGCGGAACTGCTGCTGAAGTAAGCGCGTTCTTTTTTGAATGTTGACCAAATCCGGTCGGGGGTTCCCGCCGACCGGATGCCTCTACAACATGTCCTGCAGTCGGTAGTACAGCATCGCGAGTACGAGGGCGGGGCGGCGCAGTGCTGCGCCGCCGGGGAATTCGCGGTGAGGAATTTTCGCGAACACGTCGAAGCGTTCGGCGGTACCGGCGATGGCGAGGGCCACGAGTTTGCCGGCGATGCCGGTCAGGGCGATGCCGTGGCCGGAGAAGCCTTGCAGGAAGTAGATGTTGGACGCGAGGCGGCCGAAGTGCGGCGCCCGGTTCATAGTGAGGTCGACGTGGCCGCCCCAGGAGTACTCGATGCGCACGCCCGCGAGTTGCGGAAAGACCTGGAGCATGCGGGCGCGCGTCGCGGCCGGCACATCGAATGAGGCGAGGCCGGAGTAGTTGACCCGCCCTCCGAAGAGCAGCCGGCGATCGGCCGACAGCCTGAAATAATCCAACACCCAGTTCATGTCGCTGACAGCGGCGTTGTTGGCGATCAGCTGCCGCGCCCGCTCCTGGCCGAGAGGCTCCGTGGCGACGATGTAGGTGGCCACTGCCATGATTTTGGCAGCCAGAGACGGAGCAGCGTCGCCGAGATACACGTTGCCGCACAGAACGAGCTGGCGGGCGCGTACCTCGCCGCGGCGAGTGCGGATCCGAACGGAGCCCGTGCCGCGCACGGAAGCCGGAAGGGTCATTGAGCCGGCGGATTGCCTGAACCCAGCTGCGCGGGTCCCCTCGAAGATCCGCACACCGGCACGTTCAGCCGCCGCCGCCAGTCCCAGTGTGTAGTTGAGCGGGTGAAGGTGGCCGCTGTTGGAATCGTAAAGCGCGCCAATGTAACGCTGCGTGGCCAGCAGCGAGCGCACTTCCGGGCACGGCACATAACGCGCACTCGCGTAGCCCAGCTTTTGCTGCAACTCATCCAGCTCGGCATGCAATTCGCGCTCGTGGCGTTTCTTGATGGCCGCTAGCATATAGCCGTCGACCCAGTCGCAATCGATGTGATGTCGGGCGATGAGCTCTTTGATGAGCGCAAGGCCTTCGACCGAGACGTCCCAAACCGCGCGTGCCGCTTCCGCCCCAATGAGGCGCTCGAGTTTGGTCTGACCGGAAGCGACGCCATGGATTGCCTGGGCCCCGCTGCGTCCCGAGGCTCCCCAGCCGATGCTGTGCTCTTCGAGAAGCACGACGCTGTAGCCACGCTCGGCAAGATGTAGCGCCGCCGAGCAGCCGGCAATGCCTCCGCCGACAACGCAGACGTCGCAGTCGACCGAGGTGTCGAGCGCCGGGCGATGCGGGGCCGCGTGAGCGGACGCAGCGTAGTAAGAATCGATATGCGGGAGGCGTCCCATGGCCTTGAGTCCTGGGATCTAGGTGTTTAGGATATTTTGACGCCGCCAGGCCGGCCGGTGCCACGCGAAGAATAGCGACCGGCTCACAAGATCGGCAATTCCTCCTTTTGGGGAGGCCGCTGGAGGCCTTGCAGCAGCCATTCTATGCGGGGCGATCCGGTGCGCAACGGGCAGATTCCGACCCCCGAGCTGTGGTCTAATAGCGGCATCTTTGGAGAATTCGCCGGCGGCGTTGTTTAAAATACTAAACACCGTCCGGTAGCTCGTCATGGCATCCGCCCGCCCAGTCATTGGAATTCCCGCCGATCGCCGCATGGTCGGCCCGCACCCTTTTCACATGGTCGGCGAGAAGTACGCCCGCGCCGTGCTGGAGGCTGCCGATGCCCTTCCGCTGCTCATCCCGTCCCTGGCGGAGGAGCTGTGCCTCGACGACCTTCTTTTGCGGGTGGACGGCATCCTTTTCCCTGGCAGCCCGTCGAACGTCGAGCCGCATCACTATGACGGTACCCCGAGCGTAGCGGGGACCCTTCATGATGCCGCCCGCGACGCCACGACCCTGCCTCTGATTCGAAAGGCGGTGCAAGCGGGCATCCCCGTGCTGGGGGTCTGCCGCGGATTCCAGGAACTGAACGTCGCCTTCGGCGGGACATTGCACCAGCGGGTGCATGAAGTGGCCGGCCATCTGGACCATCGTGATGACGAATCTCTGCCTTTGGACGTGCAATACGGCCCGGCGCACGAGGTGATTCTGGAGCCCGGCGGCCTGTTACGGTCGCTGGCTGCTACGGATCGGATTCACGTCAATTCCCTTCACTGGCAGGGAGTGGCGCGACTGGGCCCGGCGCTCGCGATCGAAGCGCGGGCCCCCGACGGGCTCGTCGAAGGGTTCCGGGTCAAGGATGCGGCGCGCTTTGCGGTCGCCGTGCAATGGCATCCCGAGTGGAAAGTAATGAGTAATCCGTTCTCCCGAGCGCTGTTCGCGGCCTTCGGGGCAGCGAGCCGCGAGCGCGCGCAGGCGAAGTGAGCGAGAGCGATGCCTTTCGTGAACGGGTCGCAAGCGCCGCAGGCGAGGCGCCCGGGCGACTTTCGAGAATCGGACAATATGAAAAGGGTATTGGTATGGTGAGTGAGATCCGGCAGTTTTTCCGCGACCACGGCATCTCCGAGGTGGAGGCCATCATTCCCGACATGGCCGGCATTGCTCGCGGCAAGATCATGCCCGCCGAGAAATTCGCGGAAGACGGCGGTATGCGGCTGCCAGAGAGTGTCTTCCTGCAGACCGTCACCGGCGACTATCCACCGGAGCCTGGCGATGCCATGAGCCCGGCCGAAATCGACATCGTCCTCAAGGCGGATCCGAAAACGGTCCGCCGTGTGCCCTGGGCGGCCGAGCCCACGGCACAGGTCATCCATGACTGCTTCTATTCGGACGGCCGCCGGGTCGCGATGGCCCCGCGGCACGTACTGCGCAATGTTCTCGAGCTGTACGCGCAGCGAGGCTGGGAGCCCGTGGTCGCCCCCGAGCTCGAGTTCTACCTCATCGAGCAGAACAAGGACGCCGATTACCCTCTCAAGCCCCCGGTAGGCCGTTCAGGCCGCGCCGAGCCCGGGCGGCAGTCTTACAGCATTGCCGCGGTCAACGAGTTCGATCCCCTGTTCGACGACATCTACCAGTTCTGCGAGGACCAGGAGATCGAGATCGACACGCTGATCCATGAGGACGGCCCGGCGCAGATGGAGATCAATCTGATCCACGGCTATCCCCTCGATCTCGCGGACCAGGCCTTCCTCTTCAAGCGCACGGCCCGCGAAGCGGCGCTGCGCCACAAGATCTATGCGACGTTCATGGCGAAGCCCCATGCCAAGGAGCCGGGCAGCGCCATGCACATCCACCAGAGTGTCGTCGACATCAAGACGCGCAAGAACATCTTCAGCAATTCGGATGGGACGCCTTCACAGCTGTTCTTTTCCCATATCGGTGGACTGCAGAAGTACATGCCCGCCGCGATGGCGCTGTTCTGCGCGAACGTGAATTCTTATCGCCGGCTCACCCGGTATCTGTCCGCGCCGATCAATGTCCATTGGGGTTACGACAACCGCACCGCGGGTCTGCGCGTGCCGATGTCGGACCCGGAAGCGCGCCGCGTGGAGAATCGCGTCGGCGGGGCGGACGCCAATCCGTACATTGCCATTGCCGCCTCCCTTGCCTGCGGCTACCTGGGCATGGTCGAGGGCTTGCAGCCGAGCGACCCGATCACCGGCAGTGCGCACGATCTTCCGTTCGGCCTGCCGCGCTCGCTGGACGAAGCGCTGCGCAAGCTCAAGGAAAGCGAGCCTCTGGTGAAGCTGCTGGGCGACCAGTTCGTCTCGGCGTTCACGATCGTCAAAGAGGCCGAGTACGAGGTATTCCTGCAGGTGATCAGCTCCTGGGAGCGGGAGCATCTGCTTTTGAACGTCTAGCCGCGGTCACGCAGGCTGTTATATTAAGCCTGCCGGCCGGTGCGGCTCGCATCGCTTGTACCTTCGCCGGTCTGCGCGGTTCGTCAAAGAGGCTTCATGAGTATTGCTCTGCGCTCCTTTTGCATAGGCGCGGCACTCGCCGCCCTGTTCGCCGGATGTTCCGGCAGTTCGAAATCCCCAACCGATGACACCGAGACGCCGACGGCCGGCGCTACGGCCTCGGGCGCGCCGACTGATAGCGAAAAAGTCGTCAACGTCTACAACTGGTCGGACTACATCGAGCCGGCCGTGATCGCCGATTTCCAGAAGGAATACGGCATCAAGGTCAACTACGACGTCTTCGACTCGAACGAGGTGCTCGAGACGAAGCTCCTCACCGGGCACACGAACTACGACGTCGTAGCGCCGTCGGGCCCCTTCCTCGCGCGCCAGATACAGGCCGGGGTCTACCAGAAGCTCGACAAGGCACTGCTGCCTAACCTCAGGAATCTCGACCCGCAGATCGCCCGGAACGAGGCGCAGTACGATCCGGGCAACGCCTACAGCGTGACCTACATGTGGATCACATCCGGTCCCGGCTACGACACCGCGAAAATCAAGCAGCGCATGCCGGACGCGCCGGTCGACAGCTGGCGGATGTTCTACGACCCGACCGTGATCGCGAAGTTTGCCGATTGCGGCGTGTCGCTGCTCGATGCGCCCTCCGAAGTCATAGCGACCGTCATGGTCTTTCTGGGCAAGGATCCCAACAGCGACTCCCCCACCGACCTGCAGGCGGCCGAGAAGGTGCTCATGGCGATCCGTCCGTACGTACGCTACGTGCACTCCTCGCGCTACATAGACGACCTCGCGAATGGCGAGATCTGTCTCGCGCTGGGCTGGTCCGGCGACGTGAAGCAGGCGCACGATCGCGCCAGGGATGCCGGCAAGGGGATCGATGTCGCCTACAACATTCCGCGGGAAGGCGGGGTAAGCAACTTCGACACGCTTGCCATACCTGCGGATGCGCCGCATCCGAAGAACGGCCACTTGTTCATCGACTACCTGTTGCGACCGGAAGTCGCCGCCAGAAACTCGAACTTCATCAAATACGCGAACGGCGATCTGCCCTCGGCGCAGCTCAGCGATGCCGTGAAGAACGATCCCGGCATCTATCCTCCTCCGCAAGTGCAGGCGAAGCTGCACCCCGAACCTACGAGGTCGCCGGAATACACTCGTCTGCTCACGCGGACCTGGACCCGGTTCAAGACCGGCAAGTGAGCGCGCAATTTCAGGTGGACACCCCGGTACCCACTAGCCGCGAGCAGGGCGAGGCCTACGTTCGCATCGAGAACGTCACCAAGAAGTTCGGTGATTTCGCCGCTGTGGACAGCGTATCGCTCGACGTTTATCGCGGCGAGATCTTCTGCCTCCTGGGCGGGTCCGGCTCCGGCAAAACGACCCTGTTGAGAATGCTCGCGGGCTTCGAAACGCCCACGGCCGGGAAGATCCACATCGACGGCCAGGACATGAGCACCATCCCGCCGTACGACCGGCGCGTCAACATGATGTTCCAGTCGTACGCGCTCTTTCCGCACATGACCGTCGAGAAGAACGTCGCCTTCGGGCTCGAGCAGGAGAAGCTCGGCCGGCAGGAGATCAAGAGGCGGGTGGGCGAGATTCTCGAGATCGTCAAGATGAGCTCGTTCCTGGCGCGCAGGCCGCATCAACTCTCGGGCGGCCAGCGGCAGCGCGTAGCACTTGCGCGTGCGCTGGTGAAGCGGCCAAAACTGCTGCTGCTCGATGAACCGCTCGCGGCCCTCGACAGGAAGCTGCGCGAGAATACGCAGTTCGAGCTCATCAATATCCAAAAGCGTCTCGGCGTGACGTTCATCGTGGTCACGCATGACCAGGAGGAGGCAATGACGCTCTCCTCACGCATGGGTGTGATGAACCACGGGAAGATCGCGCAGGTGGGCACGCCCGCCGCAATCTATGAATCCCCCGCGACAAAGTTCGTCGCCGATTTCATCGGATCAGTCAACATGTTCGAGGGCCGTGTGCTGGATGAGGCATCGGGCTCTCTACGAATCCAGTCCGAGGAGCTCGGTTGTGTCGTTGCCGTAGAGCGCAGCGTCAATTGCGCTCGCGGTGCGACGGTGTGGACGGCACTAAGACCGGAAAAGATCAACATCAGCCGGGATCAAGAGCAAGGCTCGCCGGAAAATGTGGTGCGGGGCACAGTGAAGGAAATTGCCTACATGGGCGACGTCTCGATCTACCACGTGCAAATTGATTCGAGAAAGATAGTGCGTGTGACGCTTCCCAACATCATGCGGGATGCGGAGCATCGGATTACTCGGAACGAGACGGTGTATCTCTCCTGGCACGGGTCGAGCCCGGTCGTGCTGACGGAATAGGTGGAGCGCTTGGACAATCATGCGGGCAGGCGGCTCGTTGCAGGAATTCCTCTCCTGTGGCTGCTCCTGTTCTTCCTCGTTCCTTTCATCATCGTCTTCAAGATTTCCTTCTCGGAAGTCCGGCTCGCCATGCCGCCGTACGCGCCGCTGTTGCAGTGGCTCCACGGTCTGCCGCATCCGAAGCTGAATTTCGGCAACTACGCCTTTCTGTTCACCGACCGGCTGTACATCAGCTCGTACCTGTACTCCCTCAAGGTGGCGGCGGTCTCGACGTTCTGCTGTCTCCTGATCGGCTACCCGATGGCCTACGCGATCGCGCACGCCGGACCGACCTGGCGCAATGTGCTGCTGATGATGATCGTGTTGCCGTTCTGGACTTCGTTCCTGCTACGCGTGTACGCGTGGATCGGGCTCCTCAAGAACAACGGCGTGATCAACAACATCCTCATGTATCTCGGTCTCATCCACGAGCCGCTGCCGCTGCTGCAGACGGATTTCGCGGTGTACATCGGCATCGTGTATTCCTACCTGCCGTTCATGATCCTGCCGCTGTACGCGAATCTCGAGAAGCACGACAACACCCTGCTCGAAGCGGCCGCCGATCTGGGCGCGCACCCGGTCACGGCGTTCCTGCGCATCACCCTGCCGCAGTCGGCAGCCGGAATAGTCGCCGGCTCGCTGCTGGTCTTCATTCCCGCGGTCGGTGAGTACGTGGTGCCCTCACTCCTGGGTCGTAGCGACCAGCTCATGATCGGCCGCGTTTTGTCCGATGAGTTCTTCGAGAACCGCGACTGGCCCGTGGCGAGCGCGGTCGCGATTCTCATCCTGCTGGCGCTCGTGATCCCGATCATGCTGTTCCAGCATTATCAGCGGCGCGAGCTCGAGGCGCAGAAGTGAGGTCGTCACGAGGCGTGTTCTCGCGTACCGCACTCGTGTTCGGGCTGGTGTTTCTGTATGTGCCCATCCTGTCGATGGTCATTTTCTCGTTCAACAATTCGCGGCTGGTGACAGTCTGGGATGCCGCGCACTCGCCTACGCTCAAGTGGTATGCGGCGCTCATGTCGAACGGGCAGATCATGGGTGCCGCGTGGCTCTCGATAAGAATCGCCCTGATCTCGGCAACCGGAGCGGTGATCCTCGGGACCCTCACGGGTGTAGCGCTCGCGCGCTTCGGCCCGTTCCGCGGGCGCACGCTGCTGACCGGAATGACGACGGCGCCCATCGTGATGCCGGAAGTCATTACGGGACTTTCGCTGCTGCTGATGTTCGTTTCCCTGGAGCAGCTCATTGGCTGGCCGAAAGGCTCCGGCGCGTTGACCATCACGCTCTCGCACATCACCTTCTGCATGGCTTACGTGACCGTGGTGGTACAGTCCCGCCTGGCCGGCTTCGATGAATCGCTGGAAGAGGCTGCGATGGACCTCGGCGCGCGTCCCGTGAAGGTTTTCTTCCGCATCACGCTGCCCCTGATCGTTCCGGGGATCCTGTCCGGCTGGTTGCTTGCGTTCACGTTGTCATGGGACGATCTCGTCATCACGCAGTTCGTCGCCGGTCCGGGATCGAGCACTCTGCCGATGGTCATCTTCTCGAAAGTGCGGCTCGGTGTGAGCCCGGATGTGAATGCCCTCGCCACGATCATGGTAACGGTGGTCGCGCTTGGCATCGTAGCGTCCGCGATATGGATGCGTTATCAGAACCGACGCCGTGAGCGCGACGAGCAGCTCGCCGCCGCCGCCAACCTTTGAGCTGAATTTTCATGACGCGCAAAATACAGGGATTCGATGTCGGGGGCTCCTCGGTGAAGGCCGGGCTCGTCGACGTGGACGGTGGGCAGCTCATCGGTGAGCTGATATCCGCCTCTACGCCTCGGCCGGCGACGCCGGCTGGCGTGATGCAGGTCATAGCGGGGCTCTCGCGTCGGCTGCCGGAGGCGGGCGAGGGAGCCGGAGTCGCGTTTCCGAGTGTCGTGAAGCGTGGCATAGTCAGGACGGCGGCCAACATCGATCAATCCTGGCTGGGTGCTGACGGCGCCGCGCTGGTTGCGAGCGCACTCGGCCGACGCGCGGAATTCCTGAATGATGCGGACGCTGCCGGAATTGCCGAAATGCGCTGGGGCGCCGGTCGAGGCGAGCAGGGTACCGTCGCCATGCTCACGTTTGGGACCGGGATCGGCACCGCCTTGTTCATAGAAGGCAGACTGCTTCCCAACACCGAGCTCGGGCACCTGCATCTGCATGGCATGGACGCCGAGAAGTGGGCGTCGGCGCACGTCAAAACGGCTCTCAATCTCGACTGGCCCGCCTGGATCGCGCGAGTGAACGACTATCTCGAACTGTTGCACGGCTTCCTGTGGCCCGACCTCTTCATACTCGGCGGCGCGGTGAGCGCAGACTTCAAAGAGTTCGCGCCACTGCTGCGTTCCGAGGCTGAGATCCGGCCGGCGCATTTTACCGTGCAGTCTGGCGTCATCGGCGCGGCGCTTGCCGCGGCCGAAGCAAGTCCAAGTTAGTTTCGGACCGCGGTAACCATGGACACTTTCCACCGCAGCAAACTGCCAGACGTCGGCACCACGATTTTCACTGTCATGTCGCGGCGGGCCCGCGAGCTGGGCGCGCTCAACCTAGGGCAGGGATTTCCCGACTACGAAATCGACCCCCGGCTGACGGAGTTGGTTGCGGCCGCGATGACGCAGGGCCACAACCAGTACGCGCCGATGGAAGGCCTGATGTCCCTGCGTGAGCGGATCGCGCACAAGCTCGCCTCGAGCTACGGACTCACGGTGGATCCGGACTCACAGGTCACCGTCACCGTCGGAGCGACGGAGGCGATCTATTCGGCGATTCAGGCAGTGGTCGGGCCGGGCGACGAGGTTATCGCGTTCGATCCTGCCTATGACTCCTACGAGCCCGCGGTACGGCTCGCGGGCGGGCGCTGCATTCGCCTGCGACTGATGCCGCCCGGATTCCGGTATGACTGGGACGAGGTGCGGGCGGCTATCAACGACCGCACGCGACTCGTGCTGTTCAATACTCCGCACAACCCGGCTTGTACGGCCGCGACGACCGAGGATTTCAATGCGCTCGCGGAGGCGATCCGCGGGCGGGACATCCTGGTGCTGTCGGACGAAGTCTACGAGCATGTGTTGTACGATGGGCGCAGGCATGCGTCCGCGCTCATGCAGCCGGAGCTCGCCGAGAAGAGCTTCACCGTGTTCTCGTTCGGCAAGACCCTGCATTCGACGGGATTGCGCGTCGGTTACTGCATAGCGCCGGCCGTGCTCACGCGTGAGCTGCGCAAAGTGCATCAGTTCAACACCTTCAGTATCGCGCATGCCCTGCAACACGCGATTGCAGCTTACATGACGGAAAAGCCAGACGCCTGGCGCGCGCTGCCCGCTTTCTTCCAGGCGAAGCGCGATCGGGTCCGTGCCGCTCTCGAGGCTTCCGGTTTCCGGCTGCCGCCTGCGCAGGGCACGTTTTTCCAATTGCTGGATTTCAGTGAGTTCTTCCCTCCCGATGACGTGGGGTTTGCGGAGCGTTTACTGACGGAAGCGGGCGTGGCGACGATTCCGTTATCGCCGTTCTATGCCAGACCGCCCGCGCTGTCGGTCGTGCGGCTTTGCATTGCCAAGCGCGACGCGACGCTCGATGAGGCGGTGTTCCGGATCAACGGCTTCGCCACGCGCCTGAGGTAAAGCAGGCGCATCATTCGCCAGCGCTCATCGCATCAACGAACATCGCAGCGAAGCCATGAAAAAACCCACACGCGTCAATCATCCGCCGCCGGTCGACCTGCCACCTGACAACCGGGCTGTGGTGTCACCGATCTATCAGACCGTGAAGTTCGAGTTCGATACGCTCGCGGAGACCGAGCGCTTTTTTCGCGGCGAGCGGCCCGGGTTTTTCTATACGCGCGCTTCGAATCCCACCACCCGTCAGCTCGAGCTGCTGCTCGCGGAGCTGCAGGGGCGGGAGGAATGTCTGGTGACCTCCTCTGGCGTTGGCGCTATCTCGCAGACCCTGCTCGCGCTCACGAAGCAGGGGGATCACATCCTGTGTTTCGTCGAGACTTATAACCCGACGCGTTATCTCATCCGCCGCCTGCTTGGCAGGTTTGGCGTGACGCACACGATGCTCTCGATCGAAGACCTTGCCGGTGCGGAGCGCGCGCTTGCCGCGCATCCGACGAGGCTGGTGATCTTTGAAAGTCCCACGAATCCAGTGACCAAGATCGCCGACATCACGGCGCTGACGCGGCTCGCCAAGGCGGCGGGCGCTCTTACCGTGATGGATAATACGTTCGCCGGGTTCCACCAGCACGGCGAGTACGATGTCGACGTGTTCGTGCATAGCCTCACGAAGTATGCGTCGGGCGCGGGCGACGTGATGGGGGGGGCCGTCATCGGCCGCAGCGATCTCATTCGGAACCTGCGGAACGACTTCGGAGCCCTCGGCGGGATGCTCGATCCGCATGCCGCCTTCCTCATTCTTCGCGGTCTGAAGACGTATTTCGTCCGCTACCAGGCGCAGTCCGCGAGCGCCATGAAGATCGCGGAGCTGTTGGCGGCACATCCGGCTGTGGCCCGCGTGCATTACCCGGGTTTGCCGACGCACCCTCAACACGCACTCGCGCGGGCGCAGATGCGCGACTTCGGCACCATCGTGAGCTTCGATATGAAGGCTGGGGCGGATGCCGGCGGAAAGTTTGCCGACGCGCTGAAGTTGTTTGCCCTGGCCGCGAGCCTCGGCTCCACGGAATCGCTCGTGGTGGCTCCGCAGATGATGGGCGGACGGGACCTGACGGCGGATCAGCACAAGCTATCCGGTGTCACCGAGGGTACGGTGCGCCTGTCGATCGGTCTCGAGGATATCGACGACCTCGTGGAAGATGTCAAACAGGCGCTCGAGGTCGCGCAGTAGTCGTTCTTCTTCCGGGAGCCTGATCCCTGTCTTGGCCGTTCGTGCCGCGAACGGCTAGAATAGCGGCACACCCAAGAATAAGAACCTTCCGTCGCCAGAGTCCTCCGGCGGCGGCTCATTGGTCGAGATTGGCGGCGAGGAATGTCACCAGGGCTGCACGGCATCAGGGACGCTGCTACGGTGCCGCTGTGTCAGGCGCTGCTCGCGACCCGGACGCGGTGCGGATGGTAGGGGAGTACTTCCAACACTTCTCCCTCCGTCAGGCGTTCCTGCACGTTGCGCCAGAATTCCGCCGTCAGCACCTCTCCGTGCATACGCAAGAGTGCTTCGCGTTGCGAGTCGCTGAAGGCGAGGAAGCGGATGAAGGTCTCTGGGAATACATCGTTGTCCGCGACGTAGAACCAGGCTTCGCCGCGCATCTCGTCCTCGAGGTTCGTGGCCTGCGGGAGGTCGCGAAAATGGCAGTCCGTGACGGCGCATAGCTCGTCGTAATCGTAGAAGATCACGCGTCCGTGCCGCGTGACTCCAAAATTCTTCAGTAACAGATCGCCGGCGAAGATGTTCGTATAGGCGAGGTCGCGAATGCATTGTCCGTAGTCGAGTACGGCACGTTCGGCGGCCGCTTCCGATGCGGAGCGCAGGTATAGATTGAGCGGAGTCATGCGTCGCTCGATGTACATGTGATCGAACACGAGGTTGTTGCCGTCCTCGTGAACCGTCAGCGCCGTCTCGCTGAGCAACTCCTCGAGTAACTCGGGTGCGAACAGTGCTCGCGGGAATCGCAGGCGCCTGAACTCCTGCGCATCGACGAGCCGGCCGGCGCGATCGTGCTTGAATACGAGCTGGTACTTCGCCATCACTTCCTCGCGCAGCACGCTTTTCGGATAGGGGAAGCGGTCGCGGATGATCTTGAAGACCACGTCGAAGGAAGGCAGTGTGAAACAGACCATCACGAGCCCGCGCTCGCCGGCGGCGTGCACGAATTGGTCATGCGTCTCTTCGAGATGGTGCATGAGCTCGCGATAGCGTTCCGCCTTTCCCTGCTTCGCGCGGCCGAGAACGGTGAACAGCTCGCTGACCGGTTTCACCGGCAGGATCGATTTCAAGAACACCACCGCTTCGCCCACGCGCTCGAGGTCGACGTGGAAGTAGGAGCGTGTGAAGCTGAACACGATGCTCACGTCGCCCTCGGAGAGCATGACCGCGTCGACCAGAATGCCGCCATCGGTGTTTTTCAGTGCGATCACCAGGGGTACGAGGAATCCGCGACCGACGATGCGGCCTACGATGTAGGCACGGCTCACTTGATAAAACACGGGGCGAATGATCTCGACGCGCAGCACGGGCCGCCGCTCGTTGCGCTCGCGGAGGTATGTCGTTACCTCGGTCGTGACGTGCAGGATGCTTTTGTCGAGGTCCCTCCAGGAGGAGCGGAATCGTACATCGCCGAGCACGTCTTCGAATAACAGCGCCAATGAGCCGTGGTTGACGTAGGTGTTCGTGCCAACCGCGGAAGTGATGTTGGCAAGGGGGTCCAGGTCAGTCGCGACGAATTCTATATCGGGTGCGACGCCGACGGTTCCGACCAAGCGCCGGGTAATGGAGCTGAAGAAGGTCTTGGCGAATTCGGGGTCCGGGAGGCGTTCGATCTCCGCTGGGAAAGTGTTCCGGATCCGTACCCACAGGTCCCGATCCAGCGCGTGCTCACCCAGTTGTGCGCGCAACGCGGCGACCGTCCGATTCACGAAGCGATCGTAAAGATCGATACGTTCGACGGCATCTCGCTGGCTTGCCTTTGAGTCGCGGCTGTCAAACCGCACCGGCGCGCGCCGTGTGATAGAGCGGAACTCGGCGTTGTAGCTGGCGAAAGCCTCGGCAATCTGACGCGCGCACTCGCGTGCGAGGTTAGGCGTCGGGATGTCGGAGTCAGCGGCCATGAGTGCATTTCTGCACAAAGACGCAACTTTTTCCAGTCGGCGTGGCGACGCCACGCCCTCTAGCCTGTGCCATCCATGCCGGCATGCCTGTCCGCACTTGCGTAACGACGAAGTGTAGCTGTAATGAGAAGCGGATTAATATTCGAATGGTAGCAGCGCTGAGCGCGCGAGACACACTTCAGTCGAAGTCGGTGGGCAGGTCTGTGTTGAGCTGGTGCACGTACAGGCGCTCGATCTGTGAGCTCAGGGCACGACCCAGGGAGAGATCGGGAAGAGAGTGGACCGGATAGAACTCAACCGCGTCGGTTTCATTGCTGATCGTTGCAGTACCGCCTGTGAGCTCGCACAGGAAGAAAAGCTTATAAATGTGATGAACGGACGGCGGGTGAGGGTGCCTGTTCTTGTCGACGAGGGCTGCCAGCTTGATCGCCTTGGCGCGGTAGCCGGACTCCTCGTAGATCTCGCGGACCACCGCCTCGGACGGCGCGTCGTTTACGTCGACCCATCCGCCCGGCAGCGTCCATTTCCCATCGGACCGCTCCCGCACGAGTAGAACCTTGTCGCCGTCGAACACGCCGCCGCGCACATCCACTTTGGGCGTCGCGTAGCCGTCTTCCTTGTCCCAGAACGCCTTTGCCCTGCCGAGCGGGATGTCGAGCTCCGATGAGATGATGGAGGCAACGAGGTCCTGAAGTTGGGTATAGCGCTCGCGGTCGAACTCGTCTTTCGTGAACATCAGCCCGTTCTGCGCGATCGCCTGCACTTTGCGCGCCCATGCGAGGACGGTGGTGTTGTCTGGGGTGGAGGGCATGCAGAGAGGTCTCCGGAGTGAGTAACGAGTACCCGTCCCTGGGGCCTACATCCCGCCGGCCTTCCCTGGCGGGCGTTCGGCGCTGCGCGCCTCACGCAAGGCGGGCGCTCGGCGCGATGCGCCGAGCCCAATGGCGTTCGTTACAGATTGCTTATCAGCGCATCGCCAAATGCGCTCGTCGATACTTCCTTCGCGCCGTCCATGAGACGCGCGAAGTCGTATGTCACGATCTTCTGTCCAATCGTCTTGTCCATCGCGCTGATGAGCGCGTCGGCGGCCTCTAGCCATCCCATGTAACGGAACATCATCTCGCCGGAGAGAATGACCGAGCCCGGATTCACCTTGTCGAGGTCCGCATACTTCGGCGCCGTGCCGTGGGTGGCTTCGAACACCGCATGGCCCGTCTTGTAGTTGATGTTGCCGCCCGGCGCGATACCGATGCCGCCTACCTGCGCGGCGAGCGCATCGGAAATGTAGTCGCCGTTGAGGTTGAGCGTCGCGATGACGTCGAACTCGTCCGAACGTGTCAGCACCTGCTGAAGCGCGATGTCAGCGATCGCGTCCTTGACGATGACCATGCCGGCCTTCTTCGCCGCATCCATCTCGGCATTGGCATCTTTTTCGCCCTTCGCGGCCTTGGTGCGCTCCCACTGCTCCCACGTGTAGGTGGCGGAGGCGAATTCGCGCTCCGCGAGCTGATAACCCCAATTCCGGAATGCACCTTCCGTGAACTTCTGAATGTTGCCCTTGTGGACCAGCGTCAGGCTCTTACGCTTGTTTGCCACCGCGTACTCGATGGCGGAGCGGATGAGGCGCTCCGAGCCTTCCTTGGACACCGGCTTGATGCCGATGCCGGAAGAGTCGGGGAAGCGGATCTTCGCGTACTGTTTCGGGAAGGCCTGCTTGAACATCTCGAGGAATTTCTTGTTGTCCTCGGTGCCCGCCTCGAACTCGATGCCGACGTAAATGTCCTCCGTGTTTTCACGGAAGATCACCATGTCTACTTTCTCGGGATGCTTCACAGGGGAAGGCACTCCCTTGAACCAGCGCACCGGGCGCAGGCAGACGTACAGGTCCAGCAGCTGGCGCAGAGCGACATTCAGCGAGCGGATGCCGCCACCGACTGGCGTGGTGAGCGGTCCCTTGATCGAGACCAGATAGTCGCGGCAGGCCGTGACGGTTTCGTCCGGCAGCCAGGAATTGAACAGCTTGTTCGCCTTCTCGCCCGCGAAGACTTCCATCCAATGGATCTTGCGTTTCCCGCCATAGGCTTTCTGAACCGCGGCGTCCATGACGCGCACGCTGGCCCGCCAGATGTCCCGTCCGGTGCCGTCGCCCTCGATGAACGGAATGATGGGGTTCTCGGGGACGATGAGCTTGCCGTCGCGGATCGTGATCTTGGCGCCCTGCGGGGGCGGCGTGACCTTCATTGGTGTAGCCGTGGACATTGACGATTTCTCCGAAAATTCTTCGAGCGGGTACGCGCCGCCGGGGCCGGAAATGCTAGCACAGCGCCGCCAATGCGCCGCGGGATTCAGGTTCGCTTAAGGGTATTGTGATTATTCTCGCTCCGCGCCTTCGCGCTGGACGCTCCGCCTGCGGGTGAAGGAGCGGTGCCGCTGCGTCGCACAAGCCGCACGCCGTATGAGAGACTTGCGCGCCTTGCCCGTGGAGCACCGCATTTTGGCCCTTGGGCCTACCAACAACAGTGTCGACTGAAGGGGTCTTGATGGGGCCAATCCTGCGTCAAATGCTCGCCGTGCGGCCTATCGACCCGGCGGACAGGTCCGGCGCCAAGCGCCTCAACCAGGTGCTCACTGCCTGGTCGCTCACCGCAATCGGTCTGGGTGCGACCATCGGGACGGGCATATTCGTGCTCACGGGCACCGTGGCGGCCGCCCAGGCCGGCCCCGCGGTCACGCTGTCCTTGCTCATAGCCGCGTTCGGCAGCGGGCTGGCGGCGCTGTGTTATGCGGAGTTCGCTGCGTTTCTCCCGGTGCCTGGCAGCGCCTACAGCTATACGTACGCGACCCTGGGCGAAGGACTGGCCTGGTTCATCGGCTGGAACCTGCTGCTCGAGTACGGGATCTCCGCCTCGGCGGTGGCGGTGAGCTGGTCCGGTTACGTGGTGAATCTGCTCGGGGACGCGCACATCCACCTGCCAGCGCTCCTGGTCAATGCGCCCTTCGAGCAGGATGCGAAGGGACACTTCGTTTCAACAGGCGCCATTGTCAATCTGCCGGCGGTTCTGATCGTCGCGGCGATGAGCACGGTTTGCTACATCGGCGTGTCGCAATCGGCCGGAGCGAACACCTTCATGGTATCGCTGAAGGTCGGGATCATCGTGATCTTCATTCTCGCGGGGCTGAAGTACGTCGACTCTTCCAACTGGCATCCGTACGTGCCCCCCAATACGGGCAGTTTCGGACACTTCGGCTGGAGCGGGGTGTTGCAGGGTGCCGCTATCATTTTCTTCTCGTACGTCGGTTTCGACACGGCTTCGACCACGGCGCTCGAAGCCCGTAATCCGCAACGCGACCTGCCAATCGGAATCCTGTGCGCGCTGCTGATTTCCTCCATCCTGTATGTCGCGATGTCTGCCGTGATGACGGGTATGGTGCCGTTCACCAAGCTCAATGTTGACGCACCAGTAGCCGTTGCTCTCGACGCCCACCCGCAGCTGGCCTGGCTGGGCATATTAGTCAAGACGGGAGCCATCATCGGCATGACATCGGTCATTCTGACATCGCTCCTAGGTCAGCCGCGCATCCTGCTGGCAATGGCTGACGACGGGCTGCTGCCTCCCTCGATGAGCAAGTGTCATCCAAGGTTCAAGACTCCGCACGTTGCCACGGCGGTTACAGGCGTCGTCGCGGCATTGATTGCCGGCGTGTTTCCCCTGGATGTGCTTGCAGACCTCATCTCGATCGGCATCCTGCTAGCCTTCGCGGTGGTCTGCCTCGGAGTTCTCGTGATGCGAAAAAAGCGTCCGGACGCTCCCCGGCCATTCCGCGTGCCGTGGGCTCCCTTCACTTGCATCCTTGGGACCCTCGTCTGCCTCTCCATGACGCTTGCGCTGTCCAACGCTACGTGGGTCCGCCTGGTGATCTGGACCGCTATCGGCATGGCGATCTATGCGTTCTATGGCTTCCGCCACAGCCGCCTGCGGAAATGACACTGACCCTGACAACCACGCCGGCGGCCGATGGGTTCTGGATGCCGGGCGAGTTCGAGGCGCACGCCGGCTGCTGGATGCTTTGGCCGGAGCGACCGGACAACTGGCGCGAAGCGGGGCGGCCTGCACAGCACGCGTTTGCGGCCGTTGCCGCGGCCATTGCGGCGTTCGAGCCGGTCACGGTGGGTGTCTCTTCGTCTGAATTCCAGGTCGCCCGTGCATTGCTGGATCCGCGCATTCGCGTGGTCGAAATATCGCACGATGACTGTTGGATGCGCGACGTCGGACCCACCTTTGTCGTGGACCGGCGCGGCGCAGTTCGAGGCGTGGACTGGCACTTCAATGCTTGGGGCGGTTTGCAAGGCGGACTGTATTTTCCGTGGGATCAGGACGATCTCGTGGCACGCAAGGTGTTGGAGATCGAGAGCCGCGATCGTTATCGCGCCCCGATCGTCAACGAGGGCGGCGCCATCCACGTCGATGGCGAAGGCACCGCGCTGGTCACCGAGGAGTGTCTGCTCAACGTCAATCGCAATCCGCTGTTGAGCCGTGAGCGGGTCGAAGCGACCCTGCGCGACTATTTGGGCGTAACCACGGTCATCTGGCTCGGCAAGGGAGTTTTCAACGACGAGACGGATGGGCATATCGACAATCTTGCGTGTTTCGTGCGCCCGGGAGAGGTCTGCCTCACCTGGACCGATAACAAGCGGGATCCGCAGTACCGGATCTCCCTCGATGCGTGGGAGCGTCTGAAGGACGCGTTGGATGCGCGGGGACGACGGTTGAAGGTCACCAAGCTGACGATGCCCGGCCCGCTCACGCTGGCCGCAAAAGAGGCGAGTGGGATCATCGCGCGCGAGGGTACCAAACCGCGCGCCGGCGGCGAGAGGTTGGCGGCGAGCTACGTGAACTTCTACATTGCCAACGGCGGGGTGGTCATGCCGTTACTGGATCCGCACACCGACCGGGCGGCGGCGTCTCGCCTGAAACGTCTGTTTCCCGACCGACGTGTTGTCGGAGTGCCTGCGCGGGAAGTGCTCCTCGGCGGCGGCAATATCCACTGCATCACACAGCAGGTGCCGGCGGCCGGTGTCAAGAGACTGGCGTCGCCGTAAGCGGTATTCGGTGTTATCAATTGTTAAATGTCGGCGTTAGGAGCCGTAGCTCCACGCCGACACGGTATAGCGCTTGCGCGGCAGGGTATGGTGCGTACGGTACAGGGCCTGGCACGAGCACCACGTCCGCCGGATCGACCAACATGTCCGGTGGCGGTGGGGGTGGTGGCGCGATGGACGTGCTCACCCTGCTTGTCGGAGCTCTTCTGCTGGCGGATGCTTATCGTCGACGCAAAGCGGAGCACCGCTTTCAATTGGCCGGCGCGCGCTGCGGAGGAACTTGCCGTATCGTCGGAGGCCGAACCGGAACCACACCGGTGGAGACCGAAATTGCGCTCCTTTCAACTGGTTCCGCGCTGGGCCGTCGTGCTTGTCCCGCTTGCATTGGTTGCCTGCGCGGCGCGAACTTCCGCGGCCGACCCGGCGACCGCACGCTCGGGGGGGTGCGAGACCCGAGTGATCGTGGCGTTTGCCGCCGAAATGCAGCATGCGCCGGATGATCGCTTCCTGGCGGACTTGGGGCGGGCTGCCGACGTGCAGCTCACTTTGGTGAGCGTCATTGCCCGCAACCTCTACCTGTTTACGCTGTCCGGCTCCAGCGGCGATGTAGATTGCCGTCCGACGCTCGAACGCCTGCGGCAGGATGCGCGCGTCCGTTCGGTCGATGTCGACGAGCGGCGGCAGCATCACTGAGCGCGAGGGCGCGGCGGTCTGGCCGTGCTATACGAGCCGCTCAGCCGCATCCAACCAGGATCTCTGCGCCTTCCGGTAGTGTGCCGGTGCTATGCGCGCTTGCTCGAGCAGTTCTCGCGCCACTTTCTGCGCTTCCTCACGGCGTCCCTGTGACTGCAGCAGCTGCGCATAACGCACGGCTGCCTCGGCCCCAGGATAAGACGGCGCCAGCGCCCTATATTCTTCGAGTGCCTTCTCGAAGTTACCTTCGCCCTCCAGCGCGCGGGCGTAGAGCAGGTGTCCCTCGGGTGACTTGAAATCCGGGTTCATCCGGATGAGCTCGTCGAGCGTCGTGCGGGCGGCGAGCGAGTCGCCTTTGGCGAATTGCGACCGGGCTACGCCGAGCATGAGATTAGGGTCATGTTCGTACAGGCCCGTGAGCGCCGAGCGATATTGAGTGATCGCTTCGTCGTGTTTGCCGTGGCGTTCGAGCTCTTCCGCATAACGCTGGCGGCCCGCAACGTTGCCGGTCACGCGAGCTTCGTTCTCATAGCGCCGCAGATTCGCTTGAGGATCCATCGCCTTCTTGAAACCTCGCGCGGTGCGTTGAGCCGTGCGGCTGCGGAACAGGTCGGGCAGGATCTCCACGGCAATGTAGGCGATGGCTCCCGGAATCGACAGCAGCGCGAGCACCCAGATCCAGATCTGGTTCCGGCCGGTCTTGATGACGTGGATGATGAGGCCCGCCTGGATGGCGATGGACAGAATCAGAAAACCGGACATTCGAATCTCCGCGAACGTAAATCGTGCCTGCTGTGCATTGAACCTAACTCCCGGACCGCGGCGTAGCCGGCAGCGCGAAGGCGATCACATAGTCGCCGCGCGGTGTCTGCAGGCCGCCGTGTCCACCGGCCGCGATGACGATGAACTGGCGTTGCTTACGGCCCGCCCGGTACGTCATCGGTGTCGCCTGGCCGCCTGCCGGCAGATGGTATTTCCAGAGCTCGCGGCCCGTTTCGATGTCGAATGCGCGGAAATAGCTGTCCATTGCCGCTCCGACAAACACCAGATCGCCCGCCGTGCCTATGGGGCCGCCCATATTGGGCATGCCGAAATTGCGCGCCGGGGCGAACCACGGCCCGATGCCCTCGGTCGAGCCGAGCGGCACCTGCCAGACGATACGATTGCGGCGCAGGTCGACGCTGACAAGCGTACCCCACGGCGGGGCAGTACAAGGCAGTCCCCAAGGCGATAGCAGCGGCTCGCGGCGCATGCCATAGGGCGTGCCGGCCTGCTTCGCAAACTCGGAATTCGGAAAATCGCCGGAGCGCGCTTCGCTCTCGAGGTTCGCCTGCGGGACGAGCGTTACGACCATCGGGAGGTGGTTCACCGCGGCAATTATACGTTGCCTTTGTTCATCGAACGCTACGCCGCCCCAGTTGACACCGCCCATGTAGCCCGGCGAAAGGATGGTTCCGCGGGTGTCCGGGGGCGTGAAGATGCCTTCGTTGCGATGGGAGGCGATGAGGTCACGGCACTTGCCGCGATCCCAGAACGTAACGCCCCAGGCGTCCTGCGGATCGACCGGCCGCTGGGATACGACCGACGGGATGGAGGAGAAGGGTTGAGTCGGCCACGCCTGCTCACCTGGGGTCAGGCTGCGCGGTACGGGCTTTTCCGTGATCGGGAAGAGCGGTTGGCCCTTCGTGCGCTCGAAGATGTACAGCATGCCCGTCTTCGTCGCCTGAATCACCGCGGGCACGGGAACACCTTGTACCTCGATATCGCCCAGCGCGGGCTGCGCGGCGACATCGAAGTCCCACAGATCGTGGTGTACCAACTGCTGCTGCCATATGAGTTTGCCGCTTTTCGCATCCAACGCCAGCAGCGAGTTCGCGAAGCGATTGCTGCCAAGTCGTTTGCCGCCGAAGAAATCCGGACTCGCCGAGCCTGTCGGGACGAGAACGAGGCCGTGTTCCTCGTCTACGGACATCACGCCCCAGGAATTCCCTGCGCCCGTGCCCGCGGCCTGCGCCAGGTTCCACTCGGCAGCGGCAGGGTGAGAAGCCGAATCGGGAAGCGGATCGAAAGCCCACAACAATGCGCCCGTGTGGACATCAAACGCACGAATCACACCCCGCTCGACATCGGTGGCCCGGTTGTCACCGATGGCCGAACCGACTACCACGATGTTCCCATAAATGGCGGGAGGGGAGGTGACGAGGTAATCGGCCCGATCGCGGATGCGTAGACCGTTTGTAAGATCGATCTGGCCCGCCGCACCGAAGTCCATGCAGGGCGCGCCGGTTCCGGCATCGACCGCGAGCAGCCTGGCATCCAACGTACCGGTTAGCACGCGCCGTGTACACGGACCTTCGTGCTTGGCGTCCGCGTCTTCCCAAATACTCACACCGCGTGAGCTCGCTTCGGAGTATTGGCGCGAGCGATCGACGTGGGGGTCGAACCGCCAGCGCTGGGTGCCACTCTCCGGATCGAGAGCGATCAGTATGTTCGTGGGCGTCTCGAGGTAGAGCAGGCCGAACGCCAGTACGGGAGTCGCCTCGAATGACAGCTTGTTCGCGCGGGCGAAGCCTGCCCCGGCCTCGCCAGTGCGGTAAGTCCATGCGACGGTGAGATGCGAGACGTTCTTGCGGTTGATCTCATCGAGGCTCGAGAAGCGCTGGCCGAACATGTCGCCGCCGTAATAGCCCCAGTCGCTCGCGTCCGGCGATTGCGCCAGCGCGCTGCCCGCCCCAGCTGCCACGCCCGCCGCTGCGGCCAATGCGATTGCGGCTCGGAAGAGGCGGCTCGCGATGGCGACCGCACGCCGGGTGGTGCGGCTGGGCTGGTGGTTCATGGGCGCGAATTATCGATGACGGGCCGTGCCTGCGGCGAGAACCGACCCGCAGGACCGGGAGCTTGTCTGGTGATCGACGTCGTCGCGCGGGCGCGGCAAGCGAACATTGGCCAGACAGGCGCCTGAGGCAAGGTCAAGTTTCCGACGCGGCATGCTGGTATTCTTGCGCGGTGATTTCACCACGGGCGGTCAGGCCCCGTCTCGGGGTATTCGGTTTTCTTTTCGCGGCCCTCTGGCTCGCGGCCTCGACTACCACGACTGCGCAAGACACGCCCGCTCCGGCCGCTGCTGTGCCGGCGGCTCCCCATCGTCCGCGTATTGGCCTGGTTCTATCGGGCGGCGGCGCGCGTGGCGCCGCACACATCGGGGTATTGAAGGTCCTGGAAGATCTCCATGTGCCGATCGACGCGATCGCCGGCACGAGCATGGGCGCCGTGGTCGGCGGCCTCTACGCGAGCGGTCTGGACGCGCATGAGATCGAGGCCATCATGACCTCCCTCAACTGGCAGGACGCCTTCCGTGACCGCCCGCCACGCGAGGACCTCACTTTCCGCCGCAAGCAGGAAGATCAGAATTTTCTGGTCAAGTTTCCGCTCGGAATCCGCGGCGGCAAGGTGCTGCTGCCCAAAGGCCTGATCCAGGGGCAGCGGCTGAACCAGACGCTGCGGCGGCTCACGCTGCCCGTGGCGTACATCACGAAGTTCGACGACCTGCCGACCCCATTTCGGGCCCTGGCGACGGACCTGGAGACCGGCGAGGGCGTCACCATCGACTCGGGCGACCTGACTAGCGCGATGCGCGCGAGCATGTCGGCACCGGGAGTTTTTGCGCCTGTCGAGCGGGAAGGGCGCCTGCTCGTGGACGGCGGTATCGCCGAGAACCTCCCGGTCGATGTCGCGCGCGCCATGGGCGTCGACATTCTCATCGTGGTGGATGTCGGTGCGCCGCTTTTGAAGCGCGACAAGCTGTCCAGCGTCCCGGTGATCTCGAACCAGATGCTGGCGATTCTGATCCAGCAGAATTCGAAGCTGCAGCGCGAGAAGCTCCGACCGGACGACATTCTGATCGCGCCGGCGTTGGGCGATACCTCGTCGTTCGATTTCGGTGTCGTGAAACGCGTGGTCAGCGTCGGCGAAACAGCGGCGCGTGAGGCAGCGGGCCGCCTGGCCTCGCTTGCGATGGATCCGCAGGAGGTGCAGCGCTACGCCCAGCGTCGCGAAGCGGCACGCCAAATCCCGCCGCGCATCGACTTCGTGAAGGTCGACTCCGGCTCGGAGCGCTACTCCGAGCGGCTCAACGATCTCTTCAAGGATCTTACCGGCAAGCCGCTCGATCCCGATGCCATCGCACGCCGGATGACGACGCTCTACGGTCAGGGAAGCCTCGACACGCTCGACTATCGTGTCGTGAATGAGAACGATCGCTACGGCCTTTCCCTCGACGCACGGGGCAACTCGATAGGCCCTAACTACGTACGCTTCGGGCTCAGCCTGCAGGACGACTTCCAGGGTAATTCGACTTTCAACGCCGCGACGCGCTTCGTCATGTCGGAGATCACGAAGCCCGGCGGCGAGTGGGTGTGGGACTTCCAGATCGGCCAGACATCCCTCGCCGCGACGGACGTGTTTCTGCCGCTGTCGCAGTTTTCCGGCTGGTTCCTCGACCCGCACGCGGAGGCGCAGGTGCGCAACGTCCCGGTGCTCAACGGCCAGAGCGAGATCGGGGAATACCGGCTACACACGTACAGCTACGGCCTCGATTTCGGGCGCCAGTTCGGCAACTGGGGTGAGATCCGCGCCGGGGTCCAGCGCTTGCAAGGGCATTCCCGCGTGACGATCGGCGATCCGAACAACCCGGCGCTGGCGGCCCAGGATTTCAAGGTGCGTGACTATTTCGTGCGGTTCTCATACGACCGCCTGGATGATGTGAACTTCCCGCACCACGGGCAGCAGGCGACGCTCCAATGGAGCGGCGAGCGCAATGTCAGGGGTCCCAACCGGGTGACCGACCAGATCACGTTCAACTACGTCGCGGCCCATTCATTCGGCCGTGACAGCGCGGTATTTTCGACTTCCGCGGGGGAGACCCTGGAGGGCAATGTCACCGACGTGCGGCTGCTGTTCCCACTCGGCGGCTTTTTCAATCTCTCCGGCCTCAAGGCCGACTCGCTCACGGGGCCGTATTTCGGGATCGCGCGCCTGCTGCTCTATCGGCAGATCGGGCGGGGAGGTCCTGGTTATCTCGATGTGCCGACGTACCTTGGGATGTCCTTCGAGATGGGGAATGTCTGGCAGAACCGCAGGGATGTGTCGCTCGGTGACACGCACAAGGATGCGAGTGTCTTCCTTGGGATGGACACCTTTCTCGGTCCGGTGTACGTGGCGACCGGGTTCGATCAGCACGGGCAGCAGGCGTTCTACCTGTTCCTTGGGCGGACGTTCTAGTGACGCGGGAGCTCGCCGACGGGCACGCCCGAAGACGCGCGTTCGATCGCGATCGCGCGCGCCTCGTCAGCTCGAGCGAGCAGCCTAAAGACGAGCTGCGCGTGAGGGAGCAGCCCGAATCTCGTCTACAGGCCGCGGCTCTCGGAGAGCTTTTCGACTTTCTCGAAAACCAGCGACGGCTTGTCGGTTGCCCGGGAGTACTGATGCCTCCGGCTCATCTCGGCAAGCGCGGCGTCCCGCTCTTCCGGAGATGGAAACCAGTGCAGCCGGTGCCACTCAGGCCCAAGAAGCTTACGGAAGGGATCGCCGGCAGGAAGGCTCACGCGGACCCCATAGGGACGCAGCTTCTCGATTGGCGGAATGCGGAGGTTTTGCGGTTGACTGATACCCATAGCCGCGAAAGCTTACGGTGTGGGGTGGCGGCGTCGCAAGCGGATGGTGGTCCCACGCGGGGGCTCAGCCGCGCGGCCTGGTGATACCAGCTGCACCTGCGGCGGACATCTTTGATTCGCCTCGCCTTTTGGAACCAGCTCGCTGCCCGGGGGACACCGGCCGAGTTCGCGGCTTGAGTTGCCCGAGGCCGGTCCCCACACTCCCTGTCCCCCCATACAGGAGTGCTCCCCATGGCCCTGTTCCGCAAGAAAGCGGTAATACCCACCAAAGAAGAAGCCCTCCCAGGACGCAGCGCGCCCCTGAAGGTGCCCGAGACGCATTTCGTGAACGGCCAGCGCATCGTCCCGCCATTTCCCGCCGGCATGTGCGAGGCCCTCTTCGGTCTGGGCTGTTTCTGGGGCGCCGAGCGCCTGTTCTGGGAGCTCCCCGGCGTCTGCTCGACAGCCGTGGGTTATTTGGGCGGTCTCACTCCCAATGCGACGTATGAAGAAGTCTGCTCCGGCCAGACGGGTCATGCCGAAGTCGTGCGTGTCATCTACGACCCCGAAAAGATCGATTACGAGGACCTGCTGCAGGCGTTCTGGGAGTCGCATGACCCGACCCAGGGGATGCGGCAGGGGAATGATGTTGGGACGCAGTATCGGTCGGGGGTCTATGTGTTGGATCGGGAGCAGCGGGAGGCTGCTGAGGAGTCGAAGCGCGTGTACCAGGCGCGGCTGACCGCGGCTGGGCGGGGGACGATTACGACGGAGATAGTGGATGCGCCGCAGTTTTTTTATGCGGAGGATTATCACCAGCAATATCTTGCTAAGAATCCGCAGGGGTATTGCGGGATTGGAGGATGTGGAGTGGCGTATTCCGCGAGGGTTTAGAAGGCCTACCGGCGGGATGATGAGAGTTTCGGTAGACGGGACAGTCGAGACGTCTACTGGAAATCTACCGGGAAGGAATTCGGAGGAAAATGCCTGGTGTAAGGTTGAGATCTGGGATTGAGTGATCGAGCGCTCCGAGTTCGAGGAGCCACGCCGATGGTTGCCCACTACGCCTTGGAGACGCTCTCGAGCAGAGTGAAGATCTGCTCGCGTAACACAGGCAGATCTCGTTGAACCGTCTGCCAGACAATCTC
>JAQGOG010000018.1 GCA_028293765.1 Gammaproteobacteria bacterium | reverse complement strand
TCTCAGCTTTGTGTTCTAGCCGGACGATCTCCGCTCGATACGCGTCGGGCGCAGGAGCGGGTGGCAGGGACCGCAGGAAGGTTGCTACTGCCTCAAAGTTTCGGATGGCGCCCAGTCGCACACGTGCAGTCGTAGAGGAACTTGAAGCGGCGCGCACCAGAGTCAATTAACGTGTTCAAGCGAACCCGATGTTCATCCACGACTGGTTCCGAATCGGGCCAGTCTTCGTCGGGGATGCCGTAGTGCAGCCGGCCGACGACATACTCGTGCAGGTGACCGCGGTGCCAGCCCATGGCTGTTTGCAGGATGACACTGAGGTTGACGAGGGTGACGTTCTCCGGCACCAACAAGCGACGCCACACGAGCGGTTGGACTTCCTTTAGTTCGATCCGCAGTTGGTATTGCAGAGTCGTGAGCTGCTTTACGCGGCGCGCGATAGCGCGAGGGGTAAGAGAGGGCCGACTCGCCATGGCACCAGTTCGTCGATGTGGTTGATAGAATGCGTTGCGATACACGCCAGGACATGCCGAACGTACAGGTGCGGGTCGACCCCATTCAAGCGGCATGTGCCGACCAGGCGGTACAGCCGTGCTGCGGTATCCCCACCTGCATCCGAGCCTGCAAAGAGATAATTGCGGCGCTTATGGACAGGCATGCATAAGCGCCGCAACTGGCTCTTTGCCGGCTCGCTGCGCGCGGGCCGCCGCGCCGCCGTGGTCATGAGCCTGATCCAATCCGCGAAACTCAACGGGCACGATCCGTACCGCTACCTCAAGGACGTCCTCGAGCGCCTGCCGACCCAGCCTGCCAGCCGACTTGAAGAGCTGCTTCCGCATTGCTGGCAGAAAACGCCAAGTCAAGGCGTCATGCCCGGAGGCTTACCCCAAATCAGCGGGGTCAGCGTAGCGTAATCTCGGGGGCGTGAGCCGCCCCTGCCAGTACGGCTGGGCCCAGCAGCATCTGGATCATCAACGTGTTCCTGAAGAATGAGAACCAATTTAACCTTACGGCCAACTTCGGCCAGTGACTGTCCCGAGATGACAGCCGCGAAGCGGCCTTTCGTCTACTCTATTGCCGTAGCATCAAGTGGAGACAAATGACATGACACAAATCACTGAACTCCAGTGCGCTTGCGGCCAAGTCTGTTTCACGGTGGATCGCGAGCCAATGCTCAGCGTAGAATGCTGTTGTACAAGTTGCCGCACCGCCGGCGGCGTGCTGGAAAAGTTGCCCGGCACTCCGAAAATTGTAGGACGAAACGGCGCCACCCATTTGGTTCTCTATCGCAAGGATCGCATCCACTTTACAAAGGGCACCGAGCTGCTGAAAGAATACCGACTCACACCCGAGTCACCCACGCGGCGTATCGTCGCCATCTGCTGTAAGACACCCATTGGACTCGACTTCACAAAAGGGCACTGGCTCAGTCTCTATAGCTGCCTATGGTCCTCCCATACGCTGCCCCCGATTCGAATGCGCACCATGACCAGTGATGCTCTGGAAGGAACGATCCTTTCCGATGATGTCCCCAATCACAAACGCTACGCGTTCTCGTTCTTTGCCAAGCTTCTCAGTGCGTGGGTCGCGATGGGCTTTAAAATACCGAAAGTCTTCGTCAACGGAACGCTCCACGCCTAACGCGGACGATAAAGACTGCAATTTGCGGCGGAAGGCGCAGTTGTGCGGGCAACATCACCTCGCCATGACCGTCAAGATGACTTGCCCGGACGCTTACGAGGAAGTGACCTTAATTCCGGTCATTGCTCCGTATCCCCAAGAAAATTCCACGTGGTCAAAAGCACGCGGTGGTTTGCGTCTGCTCGGTCTCGGAAAGCTTAGGCCAACGACTCTAGCTCTCCTTGGAGCGACCGATCGTGACCACTCTTGCCGCTTACGCGGCCCAAGGATTGACGACATCGATACCGCAGTTCTCAAAATCCCTTACATTTCGCGTGGCGAGGCTCGCCCCTCGCGAACGAGCCATGGCGGCTATCATGGCGTCGAACTGGCTGACGCATTGCCTCATCAAACGGTTACCGAACAGGGGCCGTTGCCTTACAGAAATTGTTACCAAAAAGGGGGTAGCAACGCGCGGGGATTATCGCGAGGACACCTAGTGGCCCGGCACGACGCCAACTGATCGGTGCCGTTCGAGCCCGATATCGAATCAACGAGCTGATGGCCAAGAGACCGAGACTCATTCTGCGCGAGTTCGCGGCCCTCACCGGGTATCACCGTAAGTCGGCGAGGCATTCTGTCGGACGCTGCTGGTGCTGCGCGAAGCGTCTGATCGCATTTGCGGCAAGCGCCTCCGCGCGCTGTTCCCGTTGCTGGTTCCGGCGCTCGAGCGCCATGGCCACTTGATACTCGAACCGTTGTCGCGTACGAAGTTGCTCAGCGTCAGTGCCACTACGATCGATCGGCTGAATCGCTCCCTCTCTCTCTCTCTCTGCCGTTCGTAATATTCGCGCTCGCGCCGCTGGCGTTCCTCCATCTGTTGGCGCACGAGCCTACGGCATGGTCAACGTCGGCGAGATAACGCCGTGTATGGCATACCGTTCCTGGACTGGTACACGCACCATCACACCGCCGTTGAGGCGGCGTGAGCTGTCGCGTCGAGCTTTCCCTCATTAGGGATCGCAGCCTAACGACCCTCTGCCATGACCCAACATCGAGAGTTAAAGGAAGTTCGGGATCCCGATGGCCGGCTGATTGCCGATTGCGAGTATCTCGGCGGAAGGCCACATGGTAGACTCACTCAACTGGCGAATAAATGGAGACAGACGTTGGCCAAGAACGTGATTTGTCTTTGGTATGACGGCACAGCAGAAGAAGCTGCCAGGTTCTACGCCCAGACTTTTCCGGACAGTGCCGTGACAGCGGTTCACCATGCCCCCGGCGATTACCCGGATGGCAAACAGGGGCAGGTGCTCACGGTCGAGTTTACGGTGGTGGGCGTGGCCTGCCTCGGCCTGAATGGCGGCCCGGCTTTCAAGCACAGTGAAGCCTTTTCGTTTCAGATCGTCACCGAGAACCAGGCCGAGACCGATCGCTACTGGAATGCCATCGTCGGCAATGGCGGCGTCGAGAGCGCATGCGGGTGGTGCAAGGACAAATGGGGCTTGTCGTGGCAGATCACCCCACGCGTACTGCTGGAAGCAACGACCGATTCTGATCGTGCGGCCGCGAAGCGCGCGTTCGAGGCGATGATGAAAATGAAAAAGATCGACATCGCCACGATCGAAGCAGCACGACGCGGACCGGCTCGCCCCTAGAGCGCACGCTGGTCTGCCAGCAGCAGCGTGACCGGCTTGTCGTCTGCCAATCTGGCGGGCTGCCGCGCCGGCACTCCTAATCCGCCCGCTAGACGGCCTTAAAATGGCGCTTACCGTGAGCTTTGGAATCCACCACGATTATTGAAGCTTGAAGTCGATGGCCACAGGGCCTGCGGCTTCAATAGGCTTGCCGTCGCGCTCCGCAGGTAGAAAGGCTGCGGTGTCAACCCATTGGAGCGCTGCGGCATCGAGCTCGTCGGACCCGGACGACGCGACGACTGCAGCTTCCGTCGGGCAGCCGGAAGCATTGACCCGAACTGACAGGACCACCAATCCCTGGACGCCCTGTCGCTTGAGGCGGGGCGGATAGAACTCCTCCAGCGAGTGTGACACTGGGCCGGGCCGGGGTTTCTCCGTACCGGAAGTGTTGACTACCGGTGCGGGACAGGCGGATTTCCTCTGGTGATACTCAGCGGACCCGGCGGACGCTATTTTACGAGCAATCCGCCGACGCTCGGCAACATAAGCGTCGTCCAATACTCGCGCGCGCTGAACCCAATCCGAGCTGGGAGACTCCTTACTCATCAAATCACTCAGGCCTGATTCGGCAGCAAGCACGGCAGGCTCGTGAGGAGTGTCCTCCGGCAAGTGGTTGCGGATTAAAAACGGGCGCCACAAATCCCGGTCGTGGACGACGGCCGATGCAACATGCCAGTAAGCCTCCAGTGCCTGTCCACGTTCGGCGAAGGTCGCCTGTAACTTCTCCGCATCCACTTCCGACGGGTGATCCGTCGTCCCGGCTGAGCTAAGCGGAATCTGAAAGGCCGCTTGAGCAGGGGCTACCACGTATTCCTGAACGTCCTGGCTGAATAGGCGCCCGCGGACGTCTTTGCCGAACTCCTCGTCATACCGCTGCGCCATCTGCTGCACGTTCTTCATCTGCGCGTCCAGGTCCGACGACAAAGTCGGCGGCGCGGAAGCCACAATGTCTCCACCAATACCGCGCTCCAGGATGCGCGTAGCTTGCAAGGCGGAAACCTGATCCATGCCGACTTCTTGCGGTGAAGGATGACCATCCAGGCGCAGGGTCAGGCCATAGGCGACATCTGATGAAGCCGTGCCCTCCTTTGTACCAGGCGCCTGAATCACCGTGGACACCTCGAGGGTATCAGCGGTGTCCCGGACGGGAACGCCATCGTAAGGGCTGTGTCGCTCCTCGAGGTCCTTGAAGAGGTTACGCAACTCGAGTTTGGCCGCTGTTGGCGGGCGCAGCTGACGCCATAGCCCAACATACGCCTTCTCCTGCGCATCCCGGTACCACCACACGCCACCAACGTCCCAGACGACCCTTGAGCCACCGTACATGTAGCCCATCGTGAGCAGGAGCTTGCTATGGACGTCTATCTTCATGAGGGCGGGAGGAATGCTCGTCTCGAACCGCCGGGTGTGCAGCTTCCAGCCCGAAACGGACTCGAGCCTCACATCGCTCAGGGTCTCGGGCAGAAAGGCACGCCGTGCCAAGAACGTCCGCCACTGACCGATAGTGCCGGCGTATGGAAGAGTGACTTGGTTGGCCAGCAGTGATAGACGGATCTTGGCCTCCCGTACTGCTGCTGAAGGCGCGTATTCAACGAGGCCCGCGTAGCCGTCCGGCGTGGGCAGGAGCTGTGCGACCAGATAAGAGTCCATGAACGGGAGGGGCCAAACGCGCAGCTGCCATTTTCTGCCGTAGGCGTCTGTCGCCGCCATATCGGACAGCGCCGCTCCCAGAGACACTGCCCGCACGTGGTCGGTGCCAACGGGGCGGCGAACGTTCAAGGCCTTCAGGGCGACATCCATGAACGCCTTGGAGTCCGAGAAGAACGCGTCATCGCCGGATTCATTCCCACGGTGCAGGGACACCAAGGTGGCGCCGGCGGCCCAGGCGACGCCGACCCTGCCATCGCCGGGGAGATCCGTGAATTGAAACTCCGGTGCATCGACGGTCCAGGTGCCATTGGCCTGCTGTATCGCCACGCCTATTTCGCGCGTGGTGGTATCAACCCCATAAAGAATCGACTCGGTGCCGCTTCCTCGCGGAAACATCGAATCCGCATAGGCCGACAACAACTCGGCACGAGCCTTGTCGTTGTTGCGCTCCATGAGGGCCTGAAGAGCACGAACGAACTGTGCCCAGTTCAGCGGTAGTGAAAACTCATCTTTGAGGGTATAGGTCTTCGAGCCTTGTATGAAGGGCAGTTTGGTCAGGTAGCGTTGGTCGAATTGAGCTTTCGATTGCGTGGCGTCCAGGACGTTGGCAATCGGGAGGGCGTAGTTCAGATTCTCATTGGGCGACTTGGCGATGACGACGCCGATGACGCTTCCGCCGGCATCGAGCAACGGTCCGCCACTATTCCCGGGCGAAGCCGCGGCCGAGAACCGGATCCACTTCCAGCGGCCATCCTGCTCTTCGGCGGTCTCGGACGTAAACAATCCGTCGCGTATCACAATCCCATCACCAAGGGCATTGCCGACGGCGAGTACGGGATCATCGACGTGCGGCGTACGGCTGGTCGGAAATCCCGGAGGATTCGGATCGTCCGCCAAAGAGAACACCACAAAGTCCTCGTGAGCTGAGAACTTCAGCACGGTTGCAATCGCATGCACTTTGCCATCACTGGCCCGCAGCGCCGGCGCGCCATACTGGCTGTCCACTGCTGCCGTCAGCACATGTGCTGCCGTGACGTAAGTGTTTTGCCCCAGCGCGAAGGCCGTACCGACCGACTGGTATGGGTCGGTGCGCTCGACGAAGGGCAGTAATTCAAGTGGCAGCGGCTTTTCGTAGCTGACCGGATCGTGCGTCGGCTTTTTCAAAACGACTTCGAAGGTCGAGGCTCTGATGGCGCGCTGTAATTCGGGCGTGACACCGCCCGACACCGCAGGTACCACGACGAGAGCAAGCATGAGAGCCGCAAGTATTCTGGTCACATTGGAGATTTTATCGAGAGAGCGGCGCCTTGGAGGTGAAATCGCTTTACGAGCCCAAGAGTCGGTCACTCCGATGAGTTCATGAGAATACGTTAGAAGCCTCCGGCGCGTGCCCAACGACGCTGTACCCTTGATGGGCTCTGGTCACTTCAACCGCAAAGGGGCGCCGGCTCATTCCCCTATTGGTGCCCGGTACGCCAGGGCGATCCGGCGCAAGCGGCCGCTGGAGTGTTACGAGGAGCTTTGGAGAATCACTAATCAGAATGCAAAGTGTCCTTCCAGTCCAGCGCAGGTTCCAGAGGTAAGCCGAACGACTTGACCATCGCGAGCTCGACGTCCTCTTCCCGGTCGCTCCATCGGGCCGCGTTAATGCGTACGGCCATGTCTCGGTTCATCCGCCACCACCGAATGCGACTGGACGTCGTCATGAGGTAATCGAGTCGCCGCCGCTTCGCGCGCACAATGTCACGTTGTGGGCTACCGGCCGGCCACCAGCGTTCCTGCAAACTGAGGGCCAGACTCTGGGTGAGTACCGTGCTCGACTGCTCCAGGCGCGCCACCATAGCCGCACATGCCGCGCGACGGCCCGACAGATCAAGTTGCTCAAGCCGGCAGGCTTTGGACATCGGCTGAAGCGCTGGAATGGCCTGCGCCGCAAGCATGCCGATGGCAGCAGTGCCTCGCGTGGCGAGACTCTGGGATGGATTCGACACGGCCAACGCGTCCACCATCATGACCTCGAGCTGATTCCAATAGAAGGTCATTCTCGGGCGAGCACCGATCTGCGCAATTGCGGCCGTGACCGCGGCGTCGGACCCCGATGATTTCGCACGCTCGAGATCTGAGGTCCATACGAATCCGTTATCTGGATCAAGAGCCTGAAGACGGGCCTCTATTTGCGCTTTGGCATCACACTTGAGTCGTTCGCAAATCGCGAGATGAAGCCAGACAAGCTCCGTACGCTGCGGTGCCAGGGCCTCGGCCCGTTCGATCAAACCAAGAGGCTCCCGGGCGCTTAGGTCACCCGGCGGCGCCAGCAGCGCAGCCGCCGCCAGATTGCTCGGAGTTGCTTGTGCAATGAGGGCTTCCACCGCTCGATTGCGTTCGGCCCGAAATGACTCTGCGTCCGTTCCGTCTCCTCTCGCGTGCGCACATCCGGTGAGCGCCAGCGCGCAAAGGAGTGCAATAGAAGATGGCGATTTCCCTAACTGCATCTCAGCCTGCCTCGAGCACCTTCACGTGATGGATGGGAAATGGGGCAAGTCGGAGTTTCATACCGCATTCGTACACTACTACCGGAATCTGTCAGCGTCCGCTTCGGAGCAGGCAATTCACCAGAACTAACAGGCCGCCCCGGCTGTACCAGAATCCCGACAATGAGAATCGATCCCCGTGCCACGCTAGTCTCCGTTAGCAGTTGTCCCTGACGACTTCCCTCGATCAGGTCTGAGACGGCACCAGCGACTTTTGAGTCGGAGCAGAGGAAGGCGGTGCGTGCTCTGCACTCGAGCCCGCCTTTGCCTTCGCGGACTCCATCAAGGTTTTCAGCGTCTGGGTATAGTTTGAAACGGCCAGGCTCATTGCGGCACTGTGCTTCTCCTGCAGGTATTTTTGGAACTGAGGGAGCGCCGCTTGCTGCGCGAGCACGTCCTTTTGCCCAATCTTGGAGCGATAATAGGCGAGTATCGCGTCGATTTCGTGCTCCGTCAGGCCGTCGGAATAGAATCGGCTCCATGCCTGGACGGCATCATTCTGATCAGAGCTGGCTTCTACGTCTTGCAAAAACCGCTGCGCTGCCGCCTCGATGGCCGCACGCGTGTCCGTCGGAATCTGAGGGAAACTTGCGAACATCTTGTCCGTCATCTGTCCGACGAGCTTGCTCGCCGCCTCGCGGCTGGAGACTTTCGACTGCTCCATCATCTTCTCAAGACCCTGCAGCTTCACCAATTCGATGATTTTGGCCGCCTTGGATAGGTCATTGCCCTGTGCGACGGGCGGGTGCCCCACGGACCCTGCTCTCCTGGTAGGAGTCGTTCCACTGCACCCAAGCATAACCAAGCCCACCACCACCGCGAACGCAGAGCCTCTCGCACGCATGCTTGAATCAAAATTCACGATGGACCCCCATTTTTGTTGATGCACTCTTCCCGCGGCAGGAGTTCAAATAGCACTGACACACGATGCAAGGCATGCCGTCATCGCGCGTCTGGCGGGCAATTATACTTGCCGGCACATCAAAGCGGCTACCGAACATGGGCGCTACCGCCGTGAGAGGCCGATTGGTCCGTCCGAGTTTGTACCCCTCTACCCCGCGGGTCCCGCCCCAGCGCTCGGCCGTGCCTCGCCTACGCGGGCTCGACGCCACAGCCATGGGAGTTGCACGGGTGGCCGTCCTGACACCGGCGACTGTCGGCCTGCAGGGGATGCTTTGACGTTTCGCCCGCGAGACGCATTGGCTTGACCTCAGGCGCCGTCGGTGGCCATGAAATCAGCCACCTCATGAAGTGCCTGGCGTGCCTCGGGCAAATCCTGCATAAAACAGTGCCAGACGTGCGGCATCTGCGGCCAGACGCTGAGTCGTGCGGACACCCCGTTGCGCCACAACTCGGCGGCAAACTGCACCGATTGGTCACGCAGGTACTCGATGGCGCTGACCTGAACCAGCGTTGGCGGAAACTGCTGTAGTACCGCGGCGGACGCAGCAGCGGGGGAGACGCGAGGATCGGAGGGGTCGAGGTCATACCCGCGGTAAGCCGCAAAGGATCCCGCGAGCACGTGCCCGCTGACGACTCGATCGCGTATACCGGAGATGACTCGTTCGGGACGTCTCAGATCGAGCATGGGTGAGATCAAGATGAGTCGTGCGGGCGTCGATCGATGTCGTGCGATAAGGTCGGCGGTCGCGGCAGCGGCAAGATTGGCACCGGCCGAATCGCCGATCAGGCCAATTTCCGCGGCGCCTTCGTGTCGTTCGGGGCCATGGGCCCGGATCCAATCGAATGCCTCCAGCGCATCGTCAAAGCCGGCCGGGAATGGAAATTCCGGTGTCAACCGATACTCCAGCCCGAACACAGCTTGTCGGGTGAGGAGCGCAATTTCGGCAATCAACGGCCGATAAGCCTCAACCGAGCCGCCCGCCCAGCCACCGCCATGCAGAAACAGGAGTCGATGGTCCGCATCGGCGTCGGGTGGAATGAACCACTGTCCGCGTGGCTCGCCGGCTTGCGCGGGCACGCAACGGCACAGCCGCAGACCCTCGCCGACGTTGCCGCGGCCGTAGTCATGCAACTCACGGCGCAAAGCAGCCAGTGGATCGGTCGCCGCGCCGATTCGATCCACGAGCGCATCGAGATGGCCGAACACGAGCTCGACGTCGCGGCGCGCCGGTCTTGCGGTCGAGGGGGATGAGGCGCCCACGCTAATAGCTATAACGAAAGGTGAAACCGAGTTCTCGTCCCGGATTCAACTCGCCAAGGGCCTGCGAGCCCAGCAGTGCCGAAACCACGAGCACATTACCTATGATTTTTTCATCGGTGATATTCCGTGCATACAGTCCCGCCTGCCAATGGCCACCCGCATCGCTGTAGTTGACATTCAAGTTGAAGGTCCCCGCGGCTCGCTGCGAGGACACGGGTAGATTGAATTCGCTGAAGTAGACCCGCGATTTCCAATCATAGGAGCCGTCGAGATTCAAATCGCCTGGGAGTCGCAGCGGTACGCGATATCGAAAGCTCGGGCTCAGTGTCAATCGCGGCGCGTTGGGAAGCCTGTTTCCGGCGAGGTTGAGCGTGCCCAAGCTCGGTCGCGCCGAATCAGCCGTCATGAATTGATCAAAACGTGCGTCGAGTAGCGCGGCCGCCAAGCTCAGTCTCAGGTCCTGCGTGACCCGCGCTTCGATTTCAGCTTCCAGGCCATCGACCTTCGCGCGCGCCGCATTGGTCACCCGAGCGCTGACCCCGATCACCTGGTTGACCTGCAAATTATTGTAGGTCATGTGAAACGCGGCGAGGTTGGTCGCGACGCGATCCTGCAAATAAGTGCCCTTTATTCCCGCCTCGATGCTGCCGCTGGTCTCCGGATTGAACGCCGGCTGCAGGTTGCCGGACTGGTAGCCGCCGCTCTTGTAGCCGGTAGCGTATTGGAGATAGACCGTTTGCTGCGCACTCGGCTTGTACCGAGCTCCGGCTTGGTAAGTGACCCTGCTCCAGGAATGCTCTTGCGTCAAGGTTCCGACGTAGTTGTTGCCCTCGTCGAGATGTTTCCGGTCATGCGAGTAGCGAAGCCCGGCGAACAACGTGAGCGGATCTACGATTGTGTAATCGCCGTGCGCAAACGCCGCGTACGAATTGGTCTGCAGCGTCCCCGTTAGAATCACCGGCAGCGGAAAGTAGCTGATGGGAACGGTGACGTTTTGACTCATATCCTCGTTGAAAAAATTGGCGCCGATCACGTATACGAATTTACTGTGCGCGTCCGAGGCGTAAATCGATTCGACGAACCGTTGCGTGGCGCTCTGGGTATAACTGGTGTTGGTGAAATCCACTGGTGAACCGTCACCGTCGATATCCAGATACTGCTTGGTTCGGTCGACCGCCACGGTGGTTTTGAGATCGCCCGCCCCGATCTGCCAGTCTGTGATCAGCGTTTCGCCCGTAAAGGATAGATCGCTGGTGCCGTGCGTCACCGCCAACGAACGCTCGTTGACCGAACCGAAGTACGCGCCCTGGATAGGCGCCGGCAGCGGGGCTGACGCGTCGGGCGTGCCGAGAAAGAAGTACGCGGGGCCGTTCGTGACGGATTTCGCGTTGTCGAACAACAGGCGCGCAGAGAAGACGTCGCTGGGCTGCCACTTCAGTTGCGCGCGAACGGCGTAGTTATTGGCATCATCCAGTCGCGACGGACCAGCGCGGTCCGTATTCGTAGTGAATCCCTCATTGTAGGTGTCCTCGACGCTCAGGCGTCCGAGCCAAACGCCGCTGTCGTCGAGCTTGCCGCTGACGAAACCATCGACCCGAAACTCAGACGGGTCGAAGCCTGCCGCTGCGCCCATTTCAGCCTCGAAGGCCCCGGTGGGCTGTTTGGGGATGAGATTGATGGCGCCGCCGGTGGCATTACGTCCAAAGAGAGTGCCTTGTGGGCCGCGCAACACTTCTACGTGATCCAGATCCAGAAACGTGGTCGTGGCTAAGGCGGTTTGCGACAGGTAGACGCCCTCGTAGTGGACCGCGACGCCCGGGTCGGCGCCTGCACTGGAATTGCCGTTGCCGATGCCGCGGATCGTGATCTTGGCGTTGGTCAATACATTGCCGAACTGCACGCCCGGCGTGATTGCGGCGAGGTCCGCGAGATCATTGATTTGCAGCTGCTTCAGCAGGGTGCCGTCGTAACTGGACACGGCAGCGGGGGTATCCTGAATGGTCGTCGCACGGCGCTGCGCGGTGACGACGACAGATTCGAGCTGATTGTCCGGCGTGCCTGCGAGATCCTCGGCCATCACGCTGCCAGCAGGCACGAGGAATGTTCCGAGCACACCGATTATCACTCGACATGATGTCATGTTCGTCCCCCCTCAA
Organism: Gammaproteobacteria bacterium; assembly: GCA_028293765.1. GTDB lineage: Bacteria > Pseudomonadota > Gammaproteobacteria > Steroidobacterales > Steroidobacteraceae > 13-2-20CM-66-19. Next base: position 29,913 of record JAQGOG010000018.1, on the reverse strand, counting down.
TTTAGCTGCAACGGTCTTCTTTTTGCGATAGTAGGCGCTCCGCGGGGCCAGAATCAGGACGCAACTGCGAAATCAAAAGCGGACAATTTCGCTCACGGTGGGAAGACGCGTAAACTGAGGCGAGCCTCATGAGTGGCGCGGATTTACCAAAATACCGAAGGAGTTCGTTCGTGGGACGAGCCGAAAAAAGCGTAGATTTTGACTATTTTTCGACGCTGGTTGGGCGGGGGCCCGCGGCAAAATTGATCCACCGTTCGGGCCTCACATCGAGCGGCGCCGCTGTGCCTCAGCGACTGGATTTGCCGACCTTCTGGCGGCTCTGCGCCGAGAACATTCAGGCCCAAGACGACGAGAGTCATGGCATCGCCGCGGTCCCCGTTCCCCGAGGCAGCCTGTCGGTGCTGTTCACGGCCGCAAAGGAAGCCGATTCGCTGGTCGAAGCCCTCGAGCGCTTCTCGGCCGCCGCCCGTCTGATTCGCAAGGAGTGCCAGATCACCATCGGCAGGAGTCGCGACGCGATGCATCTTACCGTGCGCCCGGTCGCTCGAATGAGCCTGCGCGCCGAGATTTACGCTGAATGCTTTTTGGTCGTCACACACTGCGCCCTGCGATGGATGACCGGCCGGCGTCTGGATCCCGTGCTGGTGCGAGGCAGCGCCATGCTCCATGTCAGTCAGGGCACGCTGCTGTCTTCGCTCAATTCTGCCGTGATCCGTCGCGGCCGTGGCGCGACCATCGTTTACCGACGCGACGATATCGATGCGCCCATTCTGTCAAAAAAATACAAGACCTGGGGCGACCGGGAATTCGAGAGCTTCATGGGGCTTCTCCAGGAAGACGATCTCGGCGAACCGCAGGAATCGCACCCGACGGACCGGGCCGTACGCAAGGCTTTGCGAACAGGGCTGCGTACGCAAAGCAACGTCGCACAGGCACTCAATTGCAGCACTGCCACGCTGCGGCGCCATCTCGCGAACGAGGGGTTGAGCTTTCGCCAGCTGTCCGCGGAAAGCCGCCGGGACGAACTGCAGCATCTTCTCGCCACCGACATGGGAATTCACGACATCGCGGCCAAATTAGGCTTGTCTGATGATCGCAGCCTGCGCCGATTTTGCAGAGAAAGCCTGGGTACGTCGCCGCGACAGTATCGGGAGTTGTTGCGCGGGTCAGCACCCCGTAACCAGTAGCCACATCAATCGTCCCGGCGCTAGAACTGAGAGCCGAGCGCGTGAATGTGAGTGGGCATAACTGAACGGTAGGAACTGAAAGACGGCACCGCGGGAGCAAGTGGTATTTGTTAGTCGGCGCTCGGCCGAAAGCACAACCGCCGCGTCCCACATCGCTCTGCGATAGGCGCCTGCGCTGCAGAGGCGTATCGCATCCCGAGATAGCACTTCGATTGTGCCGCCCGGAGCCATCCTGCGGGATCGATGGCTTGCCGGAAAGACCCCGGAATTTGGGGTGTCGTTCGTCACGATCGGGGCGGCTTCGTGGCCGCGCAGCAGTCCGGTGGAGAACGTGAAGCTGCGCTTCAGGCGGGAGACGTTGCTTGTAGTGATGTCCTGCAGAGCGCTGAATCGGGTATTGGCGAAGTCGCCAGCAGGCGCCGGCCATTCGGCATGCTCCTGCGCCATGGGACCTGATGAAACCACGAGCAGGACTACGCTCCAAAAGGCGCCAATCGCTCCTGATGCAGGATTGAACCGCGCGCGCATCGCACCCTCATCGATTGCTCTTTTACTGTTGCCAGACTACCGACCGAACCACCGGTAGGTAGAGGCAAACCCGTGACGGGGAGATTGCGGAGCACTCACCGCCCGGCGTGGGGCTGCCCTCCACAGCCCTGCTTCAGCCACGACTAACTTAGCAAGCGCCCTGCCTCGGGCGGGTTACCGGCTTCTCGCGGCCGTGGTCCCGCCGGCGCCCAGTCCCACTGCGAACGCCAAATACACCAGCAGTAGTGATGTCTGGCTGAGCTGTTTATCGAAGCCCGGCTGCAGGCGCCCCTGCGCAACCTTGTAGTCACCGGCGCAGGCGAGTGCCGAGGTAACCGCTCCTGCAGCCAGACGGATTGCTGCCGACCGCCCTTTCACTAGGCCCGCAACGTGCTTCTCATGGAGGAGCGCCCAGCCCACGGAGACCGCATGGTGAATGGAATAGCCGACTGCCGTGTGCCGCCATGTTGGTCGGCGACGATATGCTGCGCCCTCTCCCCATATCCACTGACTGGGTCCATTGAGCGGGCCGGCGGGCGCACCTCTCTCCACCTGGCCGCACACTATCAGCATGATTCCCGAGAGGACAGCGGCAGCCGATCCGCTGCGAAGTGCCGAGTACCACGCCGTTCTCCATGTGGCCATCAGCTGGCACTCCCCGCATGCGCGTGCTTCTGACGGGAGCGTCCGGATTCATTGGACAACATCTCGCGGCAGCGCTGGCCGTTAGCGGCCACGCTGTCGTTTGCGCTGGACGCCGCTCTGAGGTGAGTCGCTACACCCATTGTGAAAAGCTCCTCGATGCGGATTTCACGCGCGACAAGGAGGCCGCGGCCTGGCTGCCTAGGCTTAACGGCATAGAGGCGGTCATCAACGCGGTCGGAATTCTTCGCGAGCACGGTACTCAGACGTTTGCGTCGTTGCACGTTGAAGCCCCTTGTGCCCTGTTCGACGCCTGTATCATCGCTGGTGTAGGCCGGGTGATCAACATCTCCGCCCTGGGGGCCGATGAGGAAGCGCGTAGCGGGTATCATCTGAGCAAACGTCGAGCCGACCGCTATCTCGCCGGCCTCCCGCTTTCGTGGACGGTCGTGCAGCCCTCCTTGGTCTATGGGACCGGCGGCCAAAGCGCCCGGCTTTTCACAACGCTGGCAAGCTTTCCCTTAATCCCCCTTCCCGGTGACGGGACTCAGAAGGTGCAGCCGGTACACATTGATGACCTCACTGCCGGCGTCGTGGCGCTGCTCACAAGCGATGCCGCGATTGGATCTGTCGTGCCTTTCGCCGGTCCTCTCGCGCTCACACTACGCGACTTTCTCGCACAGTTGCGCGCATCGATGCAGTTGCCCCCCGCGCGCTTTTTGCCCATCCCGCTGTGGCTCGTGGGAACCGTCGCGCGACTCGGGGAACTCGCTCCTCGCAGTCTTTTGGATGCAGAGACACTCAACATGCTCCTCCGCGGCAGTGTAGGGGATCCCGGCCTGCTTGAATCGCTCCTCGGTCGCCGTGCGCGCCGGCCTCATCAGTTCATAACCGCAGCGGAGGCCCCGTGGGTGCGCACGACAGCGCAGCTTTCCTGGTTGCTCCCTCTCCTGCGCTGGAGTGTGGCGGTCGTGTGGATCGTGACAGGCGTTGTTTCGCTGGGCCTGTATCCCACTGATTCCAGCTATCAGCTCCTGTACCGAGTGGGCGTTCCGGCGGCGCTTGCGCCGCTCTTCTTGTATGGCGCTGCGGGGCTCGATCTGGCGCTCGGCGCCGCGACGCTGCTCATGCGACATCGCCAGGCACTGTGGCTCGTCCAAGCCGCGCTCATTCTGTTCTATACGATCGTGATCAGCATTCGCATGCCCGAGTTCTGGCTGCATCCGTACGGCCCCCTCCTGAAGAACGTGCCGCTGCTGGCAGTGATAGCGCTGCTGTATTCGCTCGAGAAGCGCCGATGAATTACCTGGTCGTGAAATGGATCCACATCGTTTCGTCCACGCTGCTGTTCGGAACAGGTCTCGGCTCGGCCTTTTACATGTTTTTCGCGAGCCGTACCGGTGACGCGCGGGTGATCGCGGTGGTTGTGAAGTATGTCGTGGTAGCTGACTGGCTGTTCACGACACCTACGATCATCCTGCAGCCTGCGACCGGCTTCTATATGGTCCACGAGGCCGGCTTCCCGCTCAGCAGCCCATGGTTGCTGTGGTCCATCCTTCTCTACCTGCTCGCCGGTGCGGCATGGCTGCCCGTGGTGTGGATGCAAATCCGGATGCGCGGGATGGCGCAGGAAGCCGCGAGCGCCGGGAATCCGCTCCCGCAGAACTACTGGAAATTCCTGCATGTGTGGATCGCTCTTGGGGTCATCGCTTTCGTCGCGCTCGTCGTCGTATTCTTTCTGATGGTTGCGAAACCGGCCTGAGACTCGAAGATACAGGTGAGCTATGCAACTGCGTGACCTGATACTGGGTTTCCTGTTCTATGTGCTGTTTCCGTTGTGGCTCGTCGCGGGTGTCGGCGACTACCTGTGTCACCGGCGCACCGAGATCGAGAGGACCTCGGGTCTTCGTGAGTCCGCGTTGCATGTCCTGGAGGCGATTGAGGTGGGCATCCCACTCCTTGCCGGCCTGTTTCTCGAGATCGATGCACTCGTGCTCGCCGTGATGATCGCCTTCGTCCTCGCCCACACGGCTACCGCACTTTGGGATGGGCTGTACACGACGCCGCGCCGCTATATCTCGGCACTCGAACAACATATACACAGTCATCTTGAGTACATCCCGATAATGGCAGTGTCGTTGACGGTGTTGCTTTACTGGCGCGAGTTCGCAGCGCTCCTCGGTGCGGGAGACGCAGTTCCGGGCTTTGCCCTGCGCTTGAAGGAGCACCCCATTCCGGTCAGATATGTGATTGTGGTGCTCGTGCCGATATTTTTTGTCCAGGGCGCGCTCCTGTTGGAAGAGGTAATCCGTTGCTGGCGCGCGGTCCAGGCACAAGCTGAGGGCGCATCACCGAACCGAATCGTCTGCAAGCCCGTCACGCCGCGCCCGAAGAGGATGCGATGGTTCGTCGGTTAGTCACCGCGGCAAGTCGTCGCATGCGGTCTGCCTTCCCTCATCGAGAAGTCGGGGCTCATGCCCGTGAGTTCGACCGAGCGCTGCCACAGCCGTTCGGCGAGGTTCAAGTCGCATGCTTCAGCAACAGGTTGCACCCGCGTCGGGTAGCCTTTCTTTTGAATGAGAGCATGTGGTCCGCATCCGCCCCGTTGTAGAAGCCTCGACTGACGCCCTTCTCGAGCACCTTTCGCAGTCGCTCGAGTCCCGCAGCCACTTCGGCCGTGCCACGGTCGGCCAGCAACACTTCGTGACCGGCGAGTGCGAAGACGAGAGCGATCTCCGAACCCATGAGCCCTGCCCCGACGACGCCCACCCGCTCCATACTGGATCCTCCTGACTACAAGACTTCGGAAAGGCCGCCCGCGCCCACGGATGGGGTGGAGCCTGATGACCGGGGGACGGGATGTTGGCGATCATGAGGCATTCATCTCCTCATCGGCGAAGCCGTCCCACAGTGTATTTTGCCACCCTCGGATGACGCCGTTGTCGTTGCACACGGGGCAGCACCAATAAATGCTGTCCTGTTCATCACATGTCGGATAGGACATCACGACACCATTGCAGCGGCGATGACCCGGACGCCGACGACATCGGACTGTCGGGAGATCGTCGATATTCGTGGTGGCATCGACCACGATGCTCGCGAAGTATTCTGCCAGGAGCCGCGCTTGACTGGGCATGTCGGCCAACGCACCTGTTGGCGCGAGGAAATGCTGAAGATCGATGACCCAGGTATTGCCCACGCTCGGCTCTCCGGTGCTAGCGGGCAAACAAAGCTTGAAAGAGTCGCTGCGACTCGCGCAGACCCTCTTCAGTGAACAGGACCGATTTCGCCTTGGTCACGGGGTCTGTGATGTAGCCCTTCTCGCGCACTCGCCTCATGACCTCCCAATCGAGGCCCTTGCAGGTTCGGGAGCCTTCGTGCAGGTCCAGATACAACAGGGCCAGGGCGGCCCGGTCGAGCTTTTCGGTATCGATATTCACAGCAAATCCTTGTGGCGGCGCCTGCGGTTCTGGAGCTCGCATCAGTTATTCTCCCAGGGTCTGGACCTTGCCTCAACCCGTGATGCGGGTGACGCGAATCTGTGCCAGATCTATTGACCCTTCTGACACGTGCCATGGTGCCCTCCGCGGGACAGGCGAGCTTCGTCCTAGCAGATCGATGATCTGATGAAATCGCGCTGGCTGGTGACGCTGCTGCAGGCGTATGAGCCCCCGCCCCTGCCGGTCAGTCTGATCTACCCCAGCGAGCGTCAGGTACCGCTTAAATTGCGCGCCTTCCTGGGCTTTTCGATTCCACGGCTGCGGGACCGACTCGGCTGCAAACAACGCATAGCCCCCAACTCGGGAGCAACATCGCGGCGATGAACCGGCATGCATCGGGAGGCAGGCAAACCTTTACTGGCTCGCTCCAGAAGTCCGATCCAGGTTTGTCGGAGCCTAAGATAGCGGCCGTTCGGCATTCGCGAGCGAGGTGTCGCTCCGAGACAGGTATCGACAACGGGTGCCGCGCGCGTATCCTTACGGCGGATGGGAGACAGCATGCGCACCAGCTCGAAGGAGCGGCACAAGATCACCGAAGGTCCTACCGCCGCGCTCGAGCTGGATCGCGCCTTTCGGGGGCCGCTCGTCGCGTACTTCCTCAAGCGAGTCAAGAGCCGTAACGAGGCGGAGGACTTGACCCAGGAAGTCTTCGTGCGGCTGCTGAATCATCCCGACAAGAACGATGGCAGGACCATTGAAGGATACGTCTTTACGATTGCGGCCAATCTGTTGCGCGATCGGGCGAAGTCGGTGGCGACGGCACACCAGAGGCACATCCAAAGCCTCGATCTGCTGGACGAAAAGGACGCCTTTTCCGCGAATTTGGTTGAGGACCGAAACCCGGAACGCGTTCTAGTAGGTAGGCAGGCCATTCAGGATGTTCTCGATGCACTCGCGGAGCTGGGAGAACGGACCCGCGACATATTCATTCTGGCGCGCCTGGAGAACGTGCAACACCGCGACATTGCGGCGATGTATGGGATTTCGGTGAGCGCGGTGGAAAAAATCATGATGAAGGCCATGGCGCACCTGGGCGCCCGGTTTCTCCTGCCATGACTGCGTTCCGCGACCTCTCACCCGATCAGCGGAAAGCGCTCGAGGAGGCGGCCGGTTGGCGGTTGAGGCTCACGCGTGATCCTTCTTTGGCAAGCTCAGCCGAGTATCTGCGTTGGCGCTCCGATCCCCGCAACGCCGGCGCCCGCGAGGCCGTGGGTAAAGCGTGGTCCTCGGTCGGCGCTGTGGACGCCGCACCTGAAATGTTGGAATTACGGCGACAGGCGCTGGCGCGCCTGCGCCGAGTCGGTGCCAGCCGCTGGGGTATGCGCAAAATGAGGGCCGGCGCTGCCGCGGCGGCTCTGGTCATCGGCGTGATCGGCGCGGCTGCGCTTTACCTGAATCTGCATCTGCCCACCTATTACAAAACCGACATCGGTGAGCGTCGGATCGTGGCGCTGCCTGATGGGTCTCGGATCTCCATGGATTCGGATACAAGAGTTCATCTCACGTACCAGAAGATGGCACGCTCGATCACACTGGACCGTGGGCGGTCGCGTTTTGACGTGGCACACGACTCCAGCCGGCCGTTCACAGTGACGGTAGGCCCACAGACCGTGGTGGCGGTCGGGACGTCGTTCGATGTGGAGCGGCTGCAATCGAGGGTCCTGATCACGCTCATTCAGGGGCAGGTCGTCATCAAGGGCGCCGGGACGGCGGCGCCGACGGCAACGACCCGCCAGGCGCAAGACTCCATTGCGCTGAAAGCGGGCGAGCAGCTCGTCGTATCGCGGAATGTGCGGGCCGCCATCGTGGCGGCGGACCTGCAAGCGGCCAGGGCCTGGGAGGCAGGTCTGCTGTTGTTCAGGGATGAGCCTCTCGGTGATGCCGTGGCACGCGTGAACCGCTATACCGCTCACCCCATCCAGATCGACCCATCCATCGCCTCCATTCGTATCAGCGGCGTCTTCAACGCCGGCGACATCGGCTCATTCGTGAGCGGGGTCACCAGCTATTTCCCGGTACAAGCTTCGACGACCGAAAGCAACAGCATCCTCTTGCAGCCCCGCTCGTAGATCGGGGCGCCGCGCCTGATGATGCACCCGCCTGAGCCTCGAGCTCAGCCGTCGCGGTGTCTCACGGTATCACCCGCAGATTTTTTATGTTTTTGTGAGGACACGCCCTGGGAACTCGTTATTCCCAGTAGGGAGCGCTCGTTCCACGGCGGAACAGGATCTTGACGAAGGGGGCAGATGATGGTTGTGAAACAGCGCCGCGGCACCTTGCTGGTGTCGACTCTGGTGGGAGGCGTTTTCTTCAGGCTTGGCGATACGGCGCATGCCGCGGACCCAACCTATCGCTTCGATATTCCGCGCGAGCCTTTGAGCACGGCGCTCACTGATTTCAGCCAGGCGGCCGCGCAGCAGATCATCTACTCGGAAAGTGTGGTCGAAGGCCGCACCACTCCGGGATTGCACGGAAGCTATACCGCGGCAGAAGCGCTCAGTACGCTCCTGGCGGGCACCGACCTGAGAGTCGATATCAACTCCTCCGGGGTGTTGATGATCAGAGCGAAGAACGCCGCCAGCACCAGCACCGAGGCGCCGGGCAAGGACGCTCCACCGATTCAGCGTACCTCGTACCAGACAGTGGCTGCGGCGGCCCAGGATGCGCCACGGCCCTCCACCAGCGCGCAGCCGGCCGACAAGTCCACCGGGGCCGACGAACTGAGCACCGTCGTTGTCACGGGCTCGACCTCCAAGCGGACTTTGCTGGACGCCTCGGTGGCCGTCACCTCCATCAACTCCGCCGATCTGGAACAAAAAGCGCCGCGCAGTACGGCGGATGTGCTGGAGATGGTTCCGGGCATCTTCGTCGAGGGGACCGCCGGACCGGTTTCCAACAACTATTCAGTGCGCGGCCTGCCGGGCGGCGGACAGGCATTCATCCGCCTGATCGAGGACGGCATGCCGGCGATCTACGGCGGCTTGAACGACGACGAGGTGTTTCAGAACGATATTTCCATCGATCACGTGGAGGCCCTCGAGGGCGGCAGCTCGGGCATTCTCACTCCCAACGCGGCGGGCGCCTCCATCAACTTCATCTCGCGGAAGCTGAATTTCGACCAGGGTGGCGGGCTCGCCAGGATAGCCGGCACGACGTACGGCGAGCGGCGCGTCGATGCCTGGTTTTCGGCGCCGATCACCGAGGGCCTCGCGTACGCCGCCAGCGCATACTACGACTCCAATCCAGGGACGCGCGATTCATCGTTCCGCTACGATACCTGGCACACGAAACTCCAGCTCGAAAAGCATTTCGACAACGGGGCCTCGGTACGTCTGACCTGGAAGAGGTGGGACGAGCACGACCCCTACTATGCCGACCAACCTTACGCCTACAACAATGGCAGAATCAGCAGCGTTCCGTCCTTGGACTCGCAATTCGGCAACATTGTCGGGAAGGATTTCGCCAATATCACGGTCCCGGACTCCTGCGTCAACGAATGCTTCCGCACCTTCAGCGCCGCTGAAGGCATTCACGCGACCGGGAGCCTCTATCGCATCGATCTCAACGCGCCCATCAATGATTCGGTCAGCGTGTTCGCCAGGGCGCGCTACACCCAGACCGACTGGAACTTCAATGGCGTATTCGCCGGCAGCGGGACCGGCAACAGCGGGCTCGCTGCGGCGGAAACCTATCTGACGCCGGGCGCCGCCTCGCCAATCAACAGCCTGCTAACCCTGGGCCAGGCCGCCTTTCCGGCCGCCACCCAGTTCGGCATCCGCAACGTGGCGACCGGCCAGGTCATCCCGGCCGCGAATGCCGCGGCGTTGAACGCGCTCAACGGCAACGGGCTGCTGCAGGAGACAGTCCTCAACCGGCAGCTCATCAAGCAACGGGACTGGGGCAGCGACTTCGGGGCCAAGTGGGACATGGCCGCCAGCGATTGGACCAACAGTCTCACCGTGGGCGCGATGATCTACTCCACTCACCAGACTAATGATCAGTCCGGCGTCTCCACGGTCGTCAACGACGTCACCAATCAGTCCAACATCTACGACATAGTCGCGCTGAACGGCGCAGGTACCGCGCTCGGCACGCTCAGCAACAACGGCTTGATCAGCTATGGAGACTGGGGCGCCGGGATCAGCTCCTACAACCAGAATTCGCAATCGGTGTACGTGAACAATGAGTTCACCTGGAATCAACGGTTGCACCTCGATTTTGGCGTGCGCTACGAGCACGAGCAAGAGGACGCCGCCAGCGGCAACAGCTCGAGCCTGCCGATTCCGCCGGGGATCGGGGGCGTGGTGCAAACCAACCCCAACGCCTTCAATGGCACCTACTCCTATACGTCCGGATCCGAACACCCCCTCAATTACACCGTCGGCCTCAACTACACCGTCTCTCCCAACCTGTCGGCCTACGGTCGCTATGAGCACGGCTTTCAGACCCAGGGACTCAATTCCCACGCCACGGCCGTCGTGTTGTATGAGGCCGGTGTGACCTTCGCCAACTATGGCCTCATTGGCACCATCCGGGGATTCCGCACCCAGTTCGACAACCAGACCTGGGGTGGCGGGGTCGATCCGGCGAACCCCAACCTCAATCTCGGCTTTTTCGCCAACTCGGACACCAACGGCGTCGACCTCGATGCCACCTATCGCCCCGAGTTCGAGCCGCTGCATGCCTTCTCCCTGCATGCGCAGGGGACCTATCAGGACTCGAAATTCAGCAACGTCTCGACGGGTACCATCACCATCAACAATGTGGACATCTCCTCCCAGGCGGATGCGTTCTACAACGGCAAAACCCCGGGACGCACGCCCAATGTGATGTACACCATCACGCCGCAATATGACTTGCCCGAGCGTCGCGGCCAGCTCTATCTGCGCTACAAATACATTGGCCGCATCTTCGCGGATAACGGCAACCAGGTGGCCCTGCCCGGCTATGGAGTACTTTCCGTCGGCGCCATCTGCAACCTCACCGAAAAGGCCACGCTGAATGTCAGCGTGGACAATGTAACCAACGCCCTGGGGCTGACCGAAGGCAATCCGCGCCAGGGCTTCACGCAGTCGATCGTGAATGGCTATTTCTACGGCCGTGGTATCGTGGGGCCTACCGCCCTCGTCTCTCTGACTTACCGGTTTGATTAAAGGAGCGGCGCCCGCGCGCACATGCCTGACCGGCGTATCCGCAAGATCGTCATTCTGGGAGGGGGCACCGCCGGCTGGATGACGGCGGCTGCCCTCGCCAAGGTCAATTCACCGCCGCAATTCACCATCAGCCTCATCGAATCGGACGAGATCGGGACCATCGGGGTCGGTGAGGCGACCATTCCCACCATCCATTGGTTCAACAGGCTGATCGACCTCAACGAAGTCGAGCTCATCCGTGAGACCCAGGCGACGTACAAGCTCGGCATCGAGTTCGTCAACTGGAATGGCGCTGGCAGGCGGTACTTCCACCCGTTTGGACGTTACGGCGGCCCGCATGACGCCTCGATGTTCTACCACCGTTGGATCAGGGCGAAGCTGGCCGGCACCGCGGAGAATCACCAGGAATATTCTCTGACGACGCAAGCGGCGCGGGCGGGGAAATTCGCTGCCCCGGCAAGCGATCCAAACTCCATCCTCGCAACGCTCGGCTATGCCTACCATTTTGATGCCAACCTCTACGCTGCCTTTTTACGCCGGCGCTGCGAGTCGAAAGGGGTGCGGCGCGTCGAGGGCAAGGTCACCGGTATCGAGCAGGACCCGGAATCGGGCTTCATCACTTCGTTGAGAACCCATCGGGATGAGCTGATCGAGGGCGATCTCTTCATCGATTGCTCGGGGCTGCGCGCACTCCTGATAGAAGGCACTCTCCACACCGGGTTCGATGACTGGTCGCATTGGCTGCCTTGCGATCGCGCCCTCGCGGTACCGAGCGAACGGGTCCAGGACCCGATTCCCTACACGCGCTCAACCGCGCACGCCGCCGGATGGCAATGGCGCATTCCCCTGCAACACCGCACGGGCAACGGCATCGTCTACAGCAGCCGGCTCTGGAGTGACGAACAAGCCGCCGAGACTTTGCGCTCTCATCTCGAGGCTCCACCGCTTGCCGAGCCCCGGCTGATTCGTTTTCTGGCGGGCCGGCGTCGCAAGTCGTGGAATAAGAATGTGGTCGCCATCGGCTTGTCGAGCGGTTTTCTCGAGCCGTTGGAATCAACGAGCATTCACTTGATCCAAAGTGGGATCGCCAAGCTGCTGTCGCTCTTTCCCACGCGAGACTGCTACCCGGAGACAGCCGAGCAGTTCAACCGCGTTTTTGGCGCTGATGTCGAATCAGTTCGCGACTTCCTGGTCCTGCACTATCACCGCTCGGCGGGAAGATCGGAGCCGCTGTGGCAATATTGTCAACACATGGCCCTGCCCGAAGCCGTGGCTTACAGGATGGCGCACTTCACCCGCACCGGCCGGATCGTGCTGACGACGGACGAGCTCTTCAAGGAGGCCAGTTGGTTCGCTGTCATGATGGGGCAAGGGCTGGAGCCGACCGACTATAATCCGCTCGTGGACGGCATTTCTCCTGAGGAAAATCGGGCACATCTCTCACGCATCCAGCAGCAGATCGCCACGGCGCTCGGGGCGATGACACGGCATGAAGACTACATCCGCAAACAATTGAGACAGCCCTGACCTTCCATGCCGACGTCATGCCGCGCAGCGGCGCTCCTGGTTGTCCTGTTGTTCGGTTTGTCCACCTCGGGCGCGACCCGAGAGGCTCCCTTTCACTTCGAGGTCGCGGAGGGGCAGAACCTAAACGGCTTCCTCCGTGACGGCAAGACCGCGGCGCATCTGGTGCTGCGCTCAGGTCCGGCTCCTCGCATACTGGTCGCCTTTCCCGCGGGAAACAGCGGTGTCGGACTCTGGTTTCAGCGGCAGGGGAGCCACGCGGAGTGGGGTGTCGACTCTCGCCCCAAGGCGAGCGCTGCCCGGGATTCCGGGGGGCGCCCCCTTTATGGAATCACCTTCGAGACCTCGATCGCGATCAAGAGCCTGGTGCCCAAGCAGGTTGTTCTCTCGAGTGTCCGGGTTCTGCGGGATTATGAATCGGCCGGAACCGTGCCTGAGGAGGTGGTTGTTCGCCCCGAGGCGTCGGGAAATAGGCTCGCCTGGTCGCGCAACCGGCTCGACGGCGCGGCAGGCTACCGCCTCACGCTCGAAGTCACTGACGGGATGTTGCTGGCGGACGGGCGGATTTCCGCCGGCGTCGACGGACGGATCGGCCTACGCGTCACCGCGCTGAGCGGGGACGTGCCCTTGACACCACTTTCGGGCACAGCACTCTTCAACGGCAAGGAAAGTCAGGACAAGAGGGCTAGAGATACCCTCACCTTTCTCAGCTACAAGGAAAAGTTCCTGGCTGGCTCGTGGCGCTTCAACACCTATTTCGGCCGCGACACTTTGATGTCAGTCCGGCTCTTGATGCCGGTCCTTGCGCCCGAGGCAACCGAGGCGGGACTGCGCGCCGTGCTGGCGCGGCTCGCCTCCGACGGCCAGGTGGCGCATGAGGAAGGCATTGGAGAATTCGCCGTGCTCAGCCACAAGAGGCAGGATGGGACCCTCAGCGACACACCGATTTTCGACTATGGGATGATTGACGGAAACTATCTGCTGGCGCCCGTCATCGCAGCCTATCTCCTCGACGACCCCGAGGGGAAAAAACGTGCCTCCGGCTATCTGCACGATGGTGTTGGGGCCTATGGTGACACGAGCACTTCGGCCGGTCAGGCGTTGATGCGCAATCTGCGCCTGGTCGCCGCGAACGCGGCCCACTTCGCCGCGAATCCCCGCTACGAGAATCTGATTGCGCTCAAACCGGGACGGTCAACCGGGCAATGGCGCGACAGTGATGACGGGATAGGTGGCGGACGTTACCCCTATGACGTCAACGCTGTCTTGGTGCCGGCCGCGCTCGAAGCCACGAGCCGTCTTCTCACGAGCGGATTGCTGGATCCCTTTCTCGCCGCTGGCGATCGCGAGCGCCTCAGTCGCACCAGCGCCGATGCGAAAATCTGGCACGAGCGCGCGCAGGGCCTGTTCGACACGACAATCGACAACGGCAGAGCCCGCGCCGCCGTCGATTCGTACGCCAGACAAATCGGAGTGCCTGCCGCGGACGCGCTGGCTTCGTTGGATGGAAATTCGGTCCGCTTCCACGCTGTTTCGCTCGATGCCTCCGGCAAGCCGGTGCCGATCGTCAATTCCGATGAAACACTCCAGCTTCTGTTCGCAACGCCCGAGCCGACGACTCTCGATCACGACGTAGAGACCGTGATTCGGCCCTTCCCACTCGGACTGTTGACCGACGCTGGCATGCTCGTTGCCAATCCCGTCTTCGCGGACGACGCTCTCAAGGCGCACTTTTCCAATCACGCCTATCACGGCACGGTAGTCTGGTCGTGGCAACAAGCCCTGTTCGCCAACGGCCTCGAACGGCAACTCGAGCGCACCGACTTGCCGACGCCCGTGAAGCAGCATCTGCTGATCGCGCGACAAACACTCTGGCGAGCAATCCGGGCCACGCAATCGGTACGGAGTTCGGAATTGTGGACTTGGCGTTTCGAGGGCGGCCGCTACCGTATCGCGCCGTTCGGAGCCAGCGGCGCGGATGCCGACGAGTCGAATGCAGCGCAGCTCTGGAGCAGCGTATATCTAGCGGTGAGGCCGCCCTCATCCTTGGCAATCCCCTGACCTTGTGCGCGCAGATCCTGGTGGAAGCGATGAAGACTGAAAGCGCCTCCAGGATTCTTCAAGAACTGCCGCGTGAGCCAGCGCAGTGCTGCCACCTGGGTGACACCGTGTGCTGCGGCTGATATTCGAGCGCCCGCCTGACTCTGAGCGAACTCCGCAGGGCTCATTGGGGCTTTGCCGGAGTGGCTCTTGTGAGCAGGACAGCGGCCACGGCGAGGCAGCTGACCAGGAGGGGAAACCAGACCGGAGAAAACCAGGGTACCGGAATCAGGAAGAGCACATCGGGGTCTTTGAGCGAGAGGGGCCATCGGACCGTGGCCCAAAGAGCTGCGTAGTAGGTGACGTCCCAGATGGCAAAAGCCCACAGGAAAACCGCCGCTCTAACACTCGATTGCACAGAGGAAAGGAACGCCACGCTAAGCAGCATGAGGATCGTGGCGGTTTCGCGGAACACTTCAAGCGTAAGCAGGCTCTGGGGAAATTGGGTTATCCCTGGCGACTGCTGATAGAAATCTCCAGACAGGCGGATGACATCAGAGAGAGTTCCCTGGTATCCGGGCAGCAATCCAGCGGCTGCTCGGAAATAGACGACAACTACAGCTTCGAGAAACCCAAAGGCCGCAGCAAACACACCGCTGCCGATCAACTGCCTCAAAGTGAGAGGAACGCGGTTACGGCGCCACGAGAAGTAGGCGACGGGTGGCACGAGAACGAGCAGGTTCACCCACCAAGGCTGGGCAATAAGTCCGGTCATCCGATCTCCTCCCGATTCCAGCATGCGCCGGAGGTATGACGCGCGCGCAGGTTCAGTGCTCCTCCGATGCAGTAACGCGTGCGCGTCTTATCACTTCATGCGCTTGAAATCCCGAATAGCCGATCCAGTTCGCGAGCGCGAGTTGCTCGGTAAGCGGCTCCATCAGCCTCTGAAGCGCACCGTGCAACGCTCGCATATCTTCAAGGCAGTCCACATCGCGCAGCGGCTCCGTGTAGATATGAGATGCGCCGCCGACAGCAAGTGCGGCGGCCAGCTGCGCGCACGTGCGTGCTTGCGAGTAGGTCACCGAAGCCCAAATTTCTTTCGCCACCGGTCTACGGCCGGCAAACACCCAGAATCCTCCATCCGCTGCCGGGCCGATTACGAACCGGCTTTCCGCCTGCTCGATCAGATCGAGCACCCTCTTTAACGCGTACGGAGTGATCTGCGGCGTATCCGCCCCGAGCAGAAGTGCAGCTCCGTGACGTTTTTGAAGCGACGTGTATATGAAGGCAAGCCGCTCGGCGAGCCCGCCCTCCCCCTGCCAAATTCCAGGGAACCCTTTCCACTTAGCCTCAACTGCGCTCTCCTCGGCGACTGCCCAATACGGCACTACACTCGGGGCGACCGCGCTCAAGACCTGCGCCGATGCACGGCATGCGCGCAGATGAAACTCCTCCGCGAGCTCCCGGCCAATATCGGACGCCAGACGCGTCTTGATCGGGGAAAGGCCCGGAGTCTTGACGAAGATTGCGGCGCCAACGCTCATCGCGAGGCCTGACGGCCGATATTGGCCGTGAGCGCGCCGCTGCAGGAGCTTCCCGCGCCTGCTGTGCAGCCGTAACAGTGATCCGCGATCGCAATCGGCCCGCTCGCCAGCTCGGCAAGATTCTCAACATCCCACAGCGTGCGTTGCCTGCCGCCGAGTGGGATCCCCAGCATCTGATTGAAGTCGCAGTCGTGGCAGACCCCGTCCCAGCTTACCGAGACGAGCTCGCGGCACATGAGCGCTGTAGTAGCGGCCGGATTGAAGGCCTGGACGAGCATGTCCATGTACCGCTGCAGTTGTCCGTTTCGAATGAGCTGATGGAGGAATCGACTGATCGGCATGTTGGTCAGCGTGTATAGATGATTGAAGACGATGCCGAACTCCTCGCCGAGCGCGCGGCGGTAGTCCGATTCGAGAAGTCCCTGAGGAGGCGGTAGTGATGCTCCCACGGGGTTGTAAACGAGGTTCAGCTCCAGTCCGGATGCTGGCACTCCGTAACCCAGCGCATTCAACCGGTGCAGTGCCTCGATGCTCTTCTCGAACACTCCCAGGCCTCTTTGCCGCTCGACATTCGCTTTGCTGTAGCACGGGAGTGAGGCCACCACCGTCACCGAATGCTGTGCGAGAAACTCGGCCGTGTTCTCCTGCCCCGGTTCGAGCAGCACGGTCAGATTGCATCGATCGATAACCTTTCGACCCAGCGCCCGACCCTGGCGCACGAGACGGCGGAACTGAGGGTTGAGCTCGGGGGCGCCGCCCGTAATGTCGAGGGTGTGAACGCTCGCGGCGCGCCGAAGGAGCTCGAGCGCCCGCTCGGCAGTTGCTGCACTCATCATTTCCGTGCGGCGCGGGCCGGCTTCAACGTGGCAGTGATGACACGCCTGGTTGCAGCGCTTGCCGACGTTGACCTGCAGAATTCCGAGCTCGGCACGAGATAGACCAGCCCCATGGGCGGCAAGCGTCTCGCCAAAGCTTGGGGGCGCGCTCCGCTGCACGTTGATCATTTCATACGTCGGTCGAACACCTGAGGCGCAGGCGGACTTGGCATCAGCGCCCAAGAAGCCTGAATTGCCTCATGTGCTGCAAGTTGTGGGCCGCAGATCACCTCAACGCTCTGCTCGATACCAGCGCGCCAGCCGTTGCGCGGAGATGCCGCAGTGAAAAAGTAACAGAATGAGTGCATTGAGCAGTTGCCGACGTACAGTACCTTCGCCGCTGAACCGGCGCGCGGAGGTGACTACGGGACTCGGTAGTTTCACGAAGCTGCCGCGTTGCCGTAGATCGCGCCGCAGCTGCACATCCTCGAGGAAGGGCCAATCGGGAAACCCGCCGATCGCCTTGAATACGGCGGTCCTGACGAAGTAAGCCTGATCGCCAAACGTCGTCAGCGCAGTCTCGAACTGGCTCATCGTCCCGTAGAATCTCAGAAGCGCGCTGCGCGTCTCGAACGAAAGTCGAAAGCACCCTCCTACGACGTCAGGGTCACGAAGCGCACGTTCTATGAGCGCGACGGCCCCAGCCGGCAAGCGCGTATCGGCGTGAAGAAACAGCAGTACGGGCGTGCTCGCGTGCGCCGCACCGACGTTCATCTGTCGTCCACGTCCGCGTGCGCTTCGAATGACGACTGTTCCTGCACGCCTCGCCACCGCCGCGCTCTCATCGCTGCTTTCTCCGTCCACAACGATGATGGCGTCAAACGCGTCCTGCCTCAGCGTGGCCAGCATCGTCTGCAGGTTTGCGGCTTCGTTGAGAACTGGGACAATCGCCGTGATCGAGAAACTGCTCATTGCCGCCCACACAAAGGCGCTTTCCAGCGGAACGGCCCGGCGCGCTCCTGCGTTGATCCCGAATGTCGCCATTTGCCAGGAGCATGGCTGTTGTCGCCGTCGCCGCTCTCACCCTGATGGAACTGCGGCGCCCGCTGCGCCCCCAGCGTGAGCCAAAACTTCGGCGCGTTGCGCGAAACGCGGGTGTGGGAGCGCTTAGCGGGCTGACTGTCCTCGCCCTGGAGCAGCCGCTGATCGCGCGCCTGTGCCGGACCGTAGCGCTCAAGCGCTGGGGCGTGCTGCAGCGAGTTCCGATTCCGCGCGGATTGCGAATCGCGCTCGGCATCGCGCTGTTGGACTACACCCTCTATGTCTGGCACGTGATGACGCATAAGGTCCCGCTCCTGTGGCGCTTCCACCAGGCACACCATGCCGACCTCGATCTCGATGCGTCCACGGCCTTGCGCTTCCATTTCGGCGAGATGGCCCTGTCGGTACCGTTCCGCGCGGTACAGGTTGCGCTGCTCGGAATCGATTCGCGTACGTATGCCGCGTGGCAGAGGTTGCTCATCGCGTCGATCCTGTTCCATCACTCGAATCTACGTTTGCCGAAGCCGCTCGAACAGCGGCTCGCACGTGTGTTGATGACGCCCCGCCTGCACGGCATCCATCATTCGACGATCGAAGCGGAAAGAAATTCGAACTGGTCGAGCGGTCTCACCTGGTGGGATATCCTCCATGGAACATTGCAATTCGATGTACCACAGGAGGCGATCGAAATCGGCATCGCCACGCATCGCTCACCAAAAGAGGTCACACTCGGCAAAGTGCTCGCGATGCCCTTCGTCCGCGCCGACCGAAAGAGGAACGTTAGCGCCTTGGATGCTTCGCCGCGCTCTGCTTGGGGCGAAGAGTCGCGTCGCGATTGAGGCCCTCCGCGGCCTGAACGGCGGGCGATGAGCCTCGAGCGGGGTGCCCGAGACGCATCCGTACCTCGCGCCAGGCGAGCTTCAGGTCGGCAATCCGATGGCCTGGCGGTTCATACCCGAAAGCGCGATAGCGACCAGGCTCGACTTTTCCCTTGCTGTGTACAAACGCGGCGAAGCGATCACCCCACGCGTCGAACACGGCCATGAATTCGCTGTCACGTACCATGTCTTCCGCCTGGTCGTCCGCATAGGGTTTGCCGACTCCGGCGTGCGCGGCGGTCCACAGCTCCTCGGGAACCTCGATGCCGCTATAGCGACACTGCAGAACCAGCGGCAGAAAGGCATCACGATCCCGATCCGCCGGCCAGTCATTCGGATCGAACCATTGCTTATGACTCAAGACTTTGGGCCGGCCGTCCGCGGCCACCTCATTCGCTCCCTCGTCGCCATAACAGAAGAACGCCGCCGTGCGGCCCTCGAGATGGTTGCGACTCAATGCCTCCCATTGAGCGGACCTCTCGAGCGCCATCGCCTTCTCCGGATCTTTGTGATCGATGAGCGCTTCCCGCGGATTGCCGCCGTTCATGCAGACCAACCGGTCGAACATGAGCTTCAGGTTGCTCGGCGGGCCGAACCAGTTGATGGGACCGACAATTGCCCACGCATCCGCGAGGTCGAGCCGCGCATAAAGATCCAGATCCCAAAGCAGATCCGGTTCGGTCTTGTCACCTCGCTCGTAACAGTTGCAAGGCCAGCAGCACAGCGCCATGGAGGTCGATACACACGCGTTGCAGCTCTGGATGCGCGCGCGTCCGTAGACGTTTCCGAGATCTTCGACGTCGATCTCCCAGCTTGGGGGCAAACGGTCCGCCATACGCAGCATGAGCGCTCGCGCTTTGGAGTCGACACCAGGACAGTTGTACTGGCGTCGCCCGGAACCAGCGATCAAAAGTACCCGGAAGGGTCGCTGGGCTGGTGGCAGCTTGCCGTTATCGTCTCTAGGCTGCATAGGAGTGTCACGAGGGATCGATGGGAAGCGGCAAGAATCATTCCGCTAAGGTCACGTGCGTTCGATCTTTGAACTGTTCCCGGTTGGGATCGACCCACGCAAGAAACGACACGCGAGAGGGCGCTAAAGCTTCGCATTGAGGCGGACCTGCTGGCCGCAGTGTGTGTAAGCGTCCGGTCTTCTCAGATTTGGACGCTTACCGCACAACCTCAGGCTGCGGGTCACTGATGGGCGCAGTCAGGAAGAAGGGAAGAAGCGTAGATTGGCCGGGGGAAATGACACGCAGCCCTGCATCAGGCGCTAATTGAGCACTTCAACAACGGACCGGACACTGTAGGTCCGTGCGGGAACACCGTGCTTCTTCGCGAAATCTGCGATGAGGTACTTCATGGTGGCTACCGATCGCTTCGCCACCGCGGCCTCCTTGTCCAAGGTTTCCTGACCCGTGGTGGCCACCCGGATTTCCGTCAAATCGCGGTCCCAGTGAATACCGCCGAGGACGTGCGCCTCGAGGTAATTGGGCGGGTAATCCGTGAACACGTAGGTACTCTCAGTCATCTGTAGCAGCGCCTTGAGCTGATTCTTCGACATATTCGCTACGAGGGTCCCCATCTGGGCGAACGTGCAGATCTTGGATCGCTGCGCTTCCAGCTCACTTCCTTCGGCCGTGGCGAACTCGAATTGATTGTCGAAAGTATCTGCGTTGATGAACGTGGAACGCTGCGCCACGTCAGTCTTATAGACCAGCGCCACGGAACCGTACGGTGTGGCGGCACCGTAGGGATGCCCGGTAAAATTCAGGCCGGCATAGACGGGGCGCGTCATCGCGGCCTCCTTGATGGGCACATTCCAATCTATCGTAAATCCGAATGCCCGCTCCTCCACTTGCTCCCGGTTGTTATGGTAAGCGGAACCCTTTCCGGTGTTATGCGTCCAGACGGTCTTCACGTCCTTACTGTTGAAGAATTCGTCCAGCGCGAACAATCTCGACGAAATATTGGTGGTTATTTCTGCCTCTTGCAGGCATCGGATGGCGGACTGGTACGCGCTTCTCACCAGTTCCTTGATCTGGCTCTCCGGTCTGCCGAGTCCCTTGGGAATGATGTATTCGTCCGCGATGCGCTGCATCGCCTTCTTGTCGGTTGTCTTGAGATTCTTGTGCTCGCGGTACGAGAACTCATCGAGCACCTTCTTCTGTGCCGGCGTTAGTGATGCATAGGCGCCGGCCGCCGCCGGGTTTCGCTCGACATAGCTCTTCGGCTTACTGCTGAATACTCGCATTTGCAATCCCGCTCCCTGTTAATCGATACCCGACCACCTGCAAGGCAGCCGCCCCCCTGCGCTTATACGAGAGACGGTTCAGGGAAATCAATAGTCGCCGGCGAGGCCGCCGGCCGCCAACGGCGGCAGCCGCTCGAAGCACTCCAACAAGCATCCTAAGACCTTTGGCTAAGATGTATGCTGTTCGAAATCAGCGGCCGAGTGAATATCGCTCTTGGACAAGACTTTGGTTGCACTGATCGCAGTTGCGCTGGTCGCTTGGACCAGTTCTGCATGCTCCGCCAGCTTGGGCGTCCTGGTTCCGGTGCAGCAGGGCGACGCGATCAGGACGAAGCCCGGTCCCGGCGGCGGGGCGATGCCGATTCTCGAGCGCGCACCCGACGGCGCGCTCTATCGAAAGCTGATCAAAGAATCGCAGCGCGGCACCGTTGCATTTGTGCTGAAGCTCGACGAGCAGGCGCAGCGCATCAGCGGTCAGAAGGCCCAGCCGACTTGGCTGCTGCTCACGGACGAGGAAGGCGGCTTCGCCAAGCGCGGATTCTGGTTGCGCGAGCATCGCAACGATCGATTTGTCGATCAGCCTTACGTCGCCCTCGTAGTCGATACCGGATCGGTCACTGATGGCAGTTTCGAAGAGATCTTTGCCCACGAGACCGGCCATGTACTGCTGCGCCGATTGCTTCCCAAACTGCCTGCCGGCATGTCGCGGATCCCGCATGGGAGCCTGACCATTACCGACGATCCGACAGCGTTTGACGAGGGGTTCGCCACCCATTTCCAGGCGTTAACCCGCCTCATGACGGTCAATCTCACCCTCAAGGAGCATGACGTCGGGTTGGCCGAAAAGCCCTTCACACCGCTGTGGCAAAGCAATGTCGACGGTACGCTGCGAATTGATGGAGTGCGGCGGAACTGGTTCATTCACCGGCAGCTTCTGCCCCCTGGTCACGATGACGCCGTTGCGCTGCTCGCGAACAGCAGCGCATTTGATGTGGCGGCGCTGAAGAACGGCAACCAGATGATGGCCTCAGAAGGCGTGGTCGCCACCTTGTTTTATCGCGCGATGGCGCCTGACCCGTCGGTGGCACGGTACGCTTCGCTATTCCGAGCGCTGCAGCATCTGGACAAGCAAGCGCTGCGCCCAGATTCGCCTCTGATGGCACTGTTAACGGAAAGTTGGATGTCGACCGATCCGCCGGAGGGCGCGCGGCTCGCAAAGACCTTCGTGGAAACAACCTATGGCGCGACGATCGATAGTGCGTTGCCTCAGGCCACCGCGGTACTGGCGCGGCTCGGACGGATCGGTAAACAACAGGCCTTCGTAGAACATCTGCAACCGGCTCGGGCGGAGCTGGCCGCACTGGTTGAAAGGATTACCCAACAGCCCACCGCGCTGACTACCGCGCTTGGGCCGGCATTGTGGATCGCGACAATCCAGCCGCTAGTCCTGAATCTCAACACCGCGGAGACGGACCAGTTGGGGGCGCTTGACGGCTCCTTGGCTGAGTGGAGCGTAAGGATCGTGGCTGAGCGCGACGCACGTGGCGCCTATAGCAGTTGGGGCGATCTGGTGCGGCGTGTGGGCTTGCCAGAGTCGCTCGCCATCGAAATCCAGAACATGGCAGCTGCGGCAGTCACGCTCGGCACGTATCCGCGACTGTGATCCAAGACGGTGGTCACGCAAGCGCATAGTCCTGCGCGTCGAGCTTGCCTCCCCACGCAGCGCGGCGTCGCCACAGCCTCCGTTTGCCGATCGACGAGCGCCTGGGCGGGTCATCCGGCGAGCTGGACGGATCGCCCGCAGTCATGCTGCGCCTCTGCGTCGCCGCTTACCGTCATGCGTTTCGATGTCTACCAGAGCTAGAAGAGGTCGCGTACTGCGCCTGTCGCAATCCAACTGTTGTTTGCGGGCACGCGCACGAGGAACAGTGGGTTGGCACACGCAGGGAGACTTCCAAGAGTCCCGATAAACTCAGCATCACCTTCGGCGGTGAGCGGAACCGTTGCCGTGTCGTGGACCGACTGAGCAGGTGTGCCGGCGTTACACACTAGCGTACCTTTCACGTTTGCTACCCCGTCGGGCGTGCCGCTCGCATTCCCGCCATTTAAGACGAGTCCCGAGACGTTGAATGCAGTTTGGCCTGTCGTAAGGTTCACGCTGGCTCTACCTCCAGTGGTTGTCCACGGCAATCCGCCGCTGGGAATCCCGGCCACTGGATTTGAAGTTCCCGGGTCATTTATATTCCCAACAATTGTCCTCCAACGTACAGTAGTCGCATCGACGTCCGCCGCAAATGCTGCGGTCGTCAGAAAGAGGGGAAGCAGGAGTAGCAGGGCAAATGCTTTTCTCATGATAGTCCGTCCTCTTCTACTTGAAAGCCTATGACGGTAGCCAGATCAGTCGTGGCGTTCGCCTGGGGTAGGAGCTGTGCTCAATCTCCGTGGTGGGGCGAGTGGCTGCAGACAGCTCCGTTGTGTTGGTTCGGGATGATGGTGGAGATCTCTTCGGGTTCGCGGAAGCCACGGATGTTAAGCCTGCGCGCGCCACACGTCCACATCACAGGTGCTGCTCTCGTGCGTCGCCTGCAGCGATGCCGGGACGTGCTTCAGCTAATGGATTAGCTGAAAGAGAGAGCTCTGTCCGCAGCCGGTTAAGGCCAACCTTTCACGCTGTGCGCCTGCGAAGGTAGGCAGCCGAACGCTGCCACGGTGTGCCCGAGCCTTTGTACATCATGCGTGGTTAAGCTGTTTAGGGACGTCGGACGGACACACCGCCGCGTCCGGGCCAACGTTGCAGCCGGGTTTTCGCCAAGTGCCCTCTGCTAGTGTTGGCTGAAACGGCTGCCAATGCCACCGGTAATTGGCGTCAGCTCAACCGCCAGGTTGTTTATCGCAGGAAACGACCGTGTTCCAATCGGTGAAGGTCCCATTCGGGTTGTGCGCCACCCCCAAACATGCTCGGGCCATTTCCTGCGGGGAAACTTCCGTAGAACTCATGCTAACGCCTGGATGTTATGCGGACCCGGCCTGCGCCACACGCTGGCCAGCCAAGGCTGCTGTTCGCGGGGTAATCCCGTCGGCCGATAGTAATACTCGAGCTCTATGAACCCCGCATCCGACACGTAGCGACGCCACGTTTCAAGATCGTGGTAAACACCGTACCTCCCGCGGTTCCAACCTTCCTCGTTCTGGCCGTGCGGATTGGAGCTAAACAGCACACCCCCCTGCTTCAGTGCAGCGTGCAATTGTCGCAACACGCGCGGCAATTCTTGGGACGGCACATGAAAGAGCGAAGCGTTCGCGAAGATGCCGTCAAAGCAATTACCTGGCAGCTCGAGCCTGTGGAAATCCTGCTGCCATACCTCGCACCCGGTGTCGGCACGCGCCATGGCAGCAAAGCGGGCTGCACCCTCCAGCCCGATCGCCGTGTGGCCTAATCCCGCAAAAGCTTTGAGGTCGCGCCCCGGCCCACAGCCAAAATCGAGAATCACTAAAGGCGACGCGCCGTTGATATGCCGCAAAAGCGCGGCGATGTTCTGGCTGACGTCGTGATCTCGCGTGCCAGCGCGAAAGACATCAGCGCGCTGCTCGTAGTACGCGAGCGTCTCGGTGGCGATCTTGTCGAGCTCGTGGGGTTCAAACCGCTTGCTATGCATCGAGATGCCTGCCGCGCTTCATCTCAGCTACCTTGTTGCCGTGTCAACAGAGTATGGAACACGACAAAGATCAGCAGCGCGGCGGCGGCCACAACTTCCCCGAAAATGGTCAGGTTCATAACCATTGAGTGCGCGCCTATGGGCGCAACGACATAGTGATCCAAACCGCCAAAACCCAGCGCAGCGTAAATAGCGATGGTCACAAGACCCATCACTGGTGAAACTTGCCGGTAGAGCCAATAGCCGAGCGCGCCGACGGCCGTGATGGCGCTCCATGAAGCGTAAACGCCCGTCGCCGTGAGCCAAGCAGGAAGATTCGGATACTCGTGAAGATATATCCCGTTGTGCACAAAGTGCACCAAGCTGGCGGCACCATAGACGAGCATCAGAAGCACCAGGGTCGAATTGTCAGTGCCCGTTTCTGCCGTTCGCGACCGGCCGCTTTCGGCATATCAACAACGTGGCATTTGCGAATGGAGATCCCGAGTACAGGACTGATCAGGGGCGCGATGTCAAGTTGGTGCGCGCGTAATTTCCACAGTTGCCTTGACCAAGCGGTCCCGCAGTGACAAGCCGCTCACGAGTGAGATTCAGAGTCGGTCGCGCCGTTCGGACGTGCCGGACGATCCGAGTGACTGAGGGTATTCTTCATACAGCAAACTGTATAGCCCCAGTTTGGCGGGCGACGACATTGATTTCTGAAATTCTCATTACTCACCCGCGTGGCCGCAGATGAAGCTCCGGGGAAAGATTTGGCGCTGCCGACACTGCATGGACGCCGCTACGGGAGTACGCTTCATCAAGTAGCATCCCTTCTTGGAGGATCGCGATGGGTACCTGCACCAAGCATCAAGGGCACAACCATCAGCACGAAGCCGCCTGCGGCCATGTGGCTGTCACACATGCCGGCCACACCGATTATCTGCATGATGGTCACTTGCATCATATGCACGCCGATCACGTTGACGAACACGTGCTTGAAGTCAGCGCGACAAATCCCGATCAATGTACGCTCAGCCATGACTGCGGTGGACATGACAAGGCTCATGTACACGGCCCCGCCTGTGGACATGAGCCCGTTCCCCACGGTGATCACCGTGACTACCTGGTTGACGACCACCTGCATCATCCACATGGGAACCACTGTGATGATCACGGGCCTATCGCCGTGAAACACTAACCTGGCTGAGCGGCGCCACTTGCCTTAACTGAGGTCAACAGCCGCCTCTAGGCAAGTTCCGCGAGGCCGACAGGGACGCGCCGCAGTGGGGAAAAAAGCGACCTGCGCTGGGGCGAGGCTCTGATGCGCTCCGGGCGCTTACGCGAGGCGCGCTCAGACGGAGTGAGCACGCTGAACAACCACTATCCGAGGCTACTTCGCAGCGGTGAAGCTCGTCTGCCGTAACGCGGCCTTGCGCTGCTTCTTTGCAAATTTCTCGCGCGCGGCCAGCATCGCCGGCCGATGCTCCACTGCCCAGTCATAGAGTGATTGAAGCGGCACGATCAACTTCCGTCCGAGGTCGGTCAGCTCGTAATCCACGCGCGGCGGAATGGTCGGATACATCGTGCGGTTGACGAGCCCGTCCTCCTCCAGACCCTTCAAGGTCAGAGTGAGCATGCGTTGTGAAATCCCTTCGACCGCGCGACGAATCTGGTTGTAGCGCATCGGCCCCTGATGCAGGGCGCCGACCACCATCACTGTCCATTTGTCGCCGATGCGAGCGAGCGTCTCGGTCACCGCGGGTTTGTGCCCCGCTTCGCAAGCGCGAACAGAAGTGTTCGTATCGTTCAAAAATGTGCCTCCTTGTGGGATCTTCCGTTCAGCCTAACATAGTGCAAGGAACAAAATGTTCCTGGGTATCCGCTTCGGGGCTTAAGACCGGCGTGGCGCTGGCACGCCGCAAAAACCTCATTAGGATCAAGCATGAAGCTCTTGCACATCGATTCCAGTATCTCAGGCAGTCGATCCGTCAGCCGACAGCTTACCGCCAGCATCGTCGCCCGCCTGAGGCAGACGACCCCCAGTGTCGAAATCACCTATCGGGATCTTGCCGCTATGCCCGTACCCCATCACTCGGAGGCACTGCTGAACCTCAAATTCAAAGCGCTTTCTGAGCGCGGGGCACTCAAGCCCGGGGCCATACACGTGCCGGTAACCGACGCGCCGGGCAACGATGCTGCGGACGCCCAGCTGCAGCATGACTTCGCGACCATCAACGCGGTGCTCAATGAGTTCCTCGCGGCCGACATCGTTGTGCTCGGCGCCCCGATGTACAACTTCGGCATCCCAGGCCAGCTGAAGACCTGGATCGACTGCCTCGCCTCGCCTGGACAGACATTCCGCTACACTGCAACGGGCGTCGAGGGTCTCTGCGGTGGCAAGCGAATCATCGTCGGCTCGTCTCGCGGCGGCTTCTACATTGCGCCGTCTCCCATGGCTGCGCTCGACCATCAGGAAAGCTATCTCACCGGCTTCTTCGGCTTCATGGGTGTGAGCGACATCGCATTCATTCGCGCAGAAGGAGTCAACCTCGGCGCCGAACAGCGAGCGCGCGCGCTCGAATCTGCTCTGGCCGAAGTAGCCACCCTGAAAGCGGCGTGAGATGCCACACCGCGACGACACCGACGCAGAGGCTTTGATGAAGCGAATGCAATATCACCGCTACGGCGACCCCGGCGACAGCGCGCAGGGTTCTCAATAGCGTCCACCCGGGAACCATGCGGCGGAACCGCCAGGTGGGCGTGGCGTCGGACGGATCATTCATGCACTAGAGGTGCTCGCCGGGCATCGTCGCGTTACTCGGTAGCGGATGAAGTTGCAGAAACGCAGCTGTGGCGTCGCGGGCACGTGCCGCGACTTCGCGTGAGTTCGGTCGCTCGGCGACACCGAGCAGCAGGCTGACCATCAAAATACCCCACAGCAACCCGCCGAACTGTTCGGCAAGTTCGGCAGGACGGCCATTGAGAAGTCCGGACGCCTGAGCCCGAGCCATGATTTGGCGCAAGGCGGCACGACTCGTCTCGCGCCCTATGGAGTCGAGCGCTTGCGCCACCTCGGGCGCGTGGACCGCCTCGGCGATCGCCAGTCGGAATACCGCAATCACCGTTGGATCGGTTATCTCGCGGACGAGCTGCGTCCCGAAGGAAGCCAGTACGTGCGCGAGGGTCTCGCGATCGCGCGGCACGGGCAAGTCAGCGGGTACCTGCAGTCGCCTGGCGCGCGCGCTGATGCATGCGACTAGCATTTCCTGCTTGTTGCCCACCAGTGCGTACAGTTCTCGTTTCGAAACGCGCGCGCGCGTGGCGATCTCAAGCGTGCTGCTCGCCGCGTAGCCACTCTTCATAAACGCTGCGAAGGCTGCATCGAGGATGCGCGCGCGCACCTCAGTTTCGTCGCGGCCTTCCTGACGCTCCTTTGACAGCGATACCGTGGTCATCATCGTCTCTCTTGACAGTCGGTACCGCATAGTACCACACTGGCGCGACCTGCTGGTACCACTAGGTACCGCACTGCCAGGAGACAATCATGCTCAAGCAAAGGGTCCTCGTGACCGGCGCGACCGGGAAGACAGGCAGCGTCGTCGTTGCCGAACTGCTGAAGGCCGGCTATCCCGTGCGCGCTATGGTGCACCGGGAAGATGGCCGCAGCGAGCGGCTGAAGGCGCAGGGGGCCGAGATCGCGGTCGCCGACATGAGTGATGTCGAGCGCGTGGCCGACGCGCTGCAGGACGTTCAGCGCGCCTACTATTGTCCGCCCTTCGATCCCTACATGATTCAGGGCGCGGTCGCCTTCGCCGTCGCCGCCAAGGAATCCCGGCTCGAACACATTGTTGGCCTGACCCAATGGCTGTCGAGCCCCTCGCATCCCGCCCTCATGACCCGCCAGCTCTGGCTCGTCGATCGGCTGTTTTCGATGACACCCGGAGTCGCGCATACGATCGTGAGGCCGGGCTTCTTCGCTGACGCCTACCTCGCGCTGACTGGGTTTGCTGCGAACCTCGGAGTATTTCCTTGGATCTATGGCGATAGCCGTAACGCGCCACCTTCCAACGAGGATATCGCGCGAGTCGCCGCCGCCGCCCTGATGGATCCCGCGCGGCACGCCGGGAAGAGCTACCGCCCGACTGGGCCTGAGCTCCTTGGCGCGAAAGACATGGCCGAGGCGATCGGCCGGGCCCTCGGCCGATCGGTCAGGGTCGTGCCGATCCCGACCTGGCTATTCATGAAGACCGCCCGGATGGGCGGCCTCCCGATCGATCTGGTCAGCGGCGTTCGCTACTACATCGACGATCACAAACGCGGGGCTTTTGAGCTGGGCGCACCCACTACCGACGTGCTTGATGTGACCGGTCAGCCCGCTGAGGATTTCGAGACGATCGCCCGTCGCTACGCAGCGCTGCCGCGCAACCGGCGGACACTCGGCAGCCGGCTTCGCCAGTTCGCGCAGTTCCTGATCGCTCCGCTCAGCCCGGGCTTCAATCTAGACCGCTACGACCGCGAACTGCGCCGCCCTTTCCCGTCAGGGCCGCAATTTGCGCCTGACTCCAAGACCTGGCGGCGCGAGCACGGCGACGCGAAGCGAAACGCATCGATCGCAGAGGTGCGCACGCTGCGCGCCTGAGTTCACGATGGATGGCTGGAATTCGAACCAAAGGAAAGACTCATGCTCCCCCAACTCTGCTTTTTCGTGAGCATCGCATTCGGCTTTATCGCGTGGGGGATCATCACAGCACGATACATCTGGCCGAAACTCCGCCTCCGGCAACGGGCCGAAGCGTTGCGGCCTCTTCTCATCCTGCACAGCTTCCGCTTCATCGGATTGGCATTCCTGGTCCCAGGCGTCGTGTCGCCCGATCTGCCGTCTGCCTTCGCGCATTCCGCTGCCTACGGGGACATCGCTGCGGCAACACTCGCGTTATTTTCGCTGCTATTGCTGCCACGTGGGGCTGGCGTTGTCAGCGCCTGGATCTTCAATCTGTGGGGCTCAGCCGATCTCTTAAACGCATTCTACCAGGCCAATGATGCCGGGCTCATGGCGGGCCAGTTGGGCGCCACCTACTTCATTCCGACTCTCGTCGTGCCGCTACTGCTGATCACACATGGGCTAGCCTTCCGGATTCTTCTGCAACATCAAAGTGAGTCCGCAATGCGGGA
>JAQGOG010000015.1 GCA_028293765.1 Gammaproteobacteria bacterium | reverse complement strand
CCGGCGGCCGTGAGCAGCGCGGTCATCTCTTCGTGAGTACGGCCGACTCCGAATGTTTGGTTGTCGTTGGCGAACTCCAGCGCGCCATCGCGCAGCGCCATCGCCGAGAACTCGCCTACTGCGAACGTCTTGAAACTGCCGGAAATCGGTGCCGTCGCGCTTGTGGGCGTCGCAGGGCTGGGTCTCCCCAGTACTGCTCGTGAATGGCCGCATGGCGGGCGTCTGGAAACACGAGCACAACGGGCGGAGGGTATCTGTCGAGATCGAACCGTTCGCGAAGCTCCCGCGCTGGACCCGTACGCACATTGCGGCGGAAGCCGAACGCTTGGCCAGCTTCCTGGACGGAGATCTGGCGTTGAAGATTCAACATTGAAAGCCTGAACCGCGAAAACTGCCGTTCGAAATGGCGGTCATCAAGTGCTATCGGCGACAAGAGTCCTCGCTCGATAAAGCGCTGGTCGAGAGTAGGCTGCTCCACAAGAAATCTTGGAGAGGCGATTTGTCTTGTTCCTGCGCTCCCCGTCCGCGTCCGAGTAAGATGATTTGGCCGACTCCTCGTAGGCTAGACTCAAGCGGCCTACGACAGCGGCGATCACCTGCATCCCAATGACGCCGCGTCCGCCGATGCCGTTGACCTGGCATTACCCGGGGTCAGGTCACTCGAGGCGCATCGGCGAGCGGCAGCGCCTTGCCGTCGATGATCGTGATGTCGAGCGCGAGCGCGTCGAGGCCTTCCACGCAACCGAGGTTGACGCGGTAACGGTCCTTGCCGTCCTCGCCAGCGACGGCACCGTACGTAGAAATGCCGCAGGTCTTGCAGAAATAGTGGCGCATGACTTTATCGTTCCAGAGGTACACGCTCAGGTCGCGCTCATCGGCATGTGGCGTGAAGTCCGCGTCCGGAATGTAGGTTGACGACAGCACGGCACCCCTACGGACACACAGCGAGCAGTTACAGCGTTTGCCGGCCGTGATCTCGGGGCTGCGGAAGGAAAAGCGCACGCGTCCGCAATGGCAGCGAGCGTGGTACTCCATGGTCTTACCTCCTAGTCTCGTGGGCGCGATCTTTCCGCGGCTTCGATAGTTGAAGCCGCAAATAAGCAAGCGGCGCTTGAGTAACGTCTAAACTGGTCTCTGGACACGTCAAGCGCGTCTCCGTCCTTGTATGGTAACCAAGGGCACAAGGATAGGAGCCTGAAGTCTACAAGGTTCGCGCGATGGACGATTGCGTGACGAATTGCTGCGAGTTCGTAAAGGTCTCGGCGGATCTCGTCATCGACTGCTGGCGCTATGCCCAGGAGGTAGCGCATGCGATCCTCACCGTCGAGACGCTCGTACTCCCCGACAGGCACCCGAATGCGTGCGATATTCTCTGTCTGTCGCGACGCAGGGAACCGATAGAGCCACCGCACGACGAAATCGCGGGTCGCCGCTTCGAGAGCACCCCACGGCAGGACCGTACCGGCGCTGTGCGGCAAGGGGAAGTCTGCTGCGACCTCGGCGAGTGCATGCGATTCAACGGCGCGGACGCGGTCCAATTCCGCTGTATCGCCAGTATCGGTCTCGAAAGGCCTGCATACGTCGTCGGCGTCCATGTCAGGAGTGCTCGCGTTCTTGTTTCCCCCGGGGGCTCACGCCGGCATAGTTTATCGTATCAGTCGCAGAGCGTGATCTGTTGGCGTCGCGCTGTTACTCGCTCCCGCACGGCTTCTCGAAATAGGGAACGTACGAACAGGGCAAGGCGCCGAAGCCCTACACGCTGTTCCTGCAATTCCTGTCCGAGTTCGCGTGAGGTAATCGTTAGGTATTGGGTCGATGTACCAGCAGTGCATCGACCCAACGCATGTCGATGGACGCTCCACTTTTCTAGGCAGTCCGAGTGCGCAGCCGGCCCTCGTAATCGCGCTTTCCGAGCGGCACACCCCGCGTGCGCAGGATGTCGTATGCGGTGACGGCGTGGAAATAGAAGTTGGGCAACGAAAACGAAAGGATGAGGGTCTCCGACGTGAAGGCTAGCCTCCGCGGGCCGATCTGAAGGTCCAGGACCTTGCCCGCCCAGCTGTTGACCTCGTCGGGGGTTAACGCCTCCAGCGTCGTTTCCGCCTTGCCGATCATGGCCTGCAAGCCGGCGAAAGGAACCGGTCCGACTAGTGCGGGCGGGGCGAACGCGCCGGTCTTCACGGCCTCAAGCCCCCACACGGAATGATGCCACGCTGCTTCGATCTGGAAATGGAAGGGCGCCATATCGTCAAACAGCCGGGCGTGTACGAAGTCGTTCGGGTCTACGCGGGTCTCGGCGCAGTGCCTGGCCGCCCGGTCGAGGAAGGCCCCGACGGCCTTCAGGGTCTGCAGGAAGGTCGGCACGCTGAGGTCGTATAGGGATGTCGCCATCGGCTTCCTCTTACTTGAACCGGCCTCCGTTAGTGCCGGCCAAGCCCTGTGCTGTCGCGGAGTACAACGCCCAATATACCCGACACCGCCGATCCCGCTTTGGCCAAGTAGACCGCCTGTTCCAGGGAAGCGCCAATGTCCGAGAAGGGTTGCGGATTCAACCGGTCGATGCAACGCCTAATCTCTGACTATAGAGAGGAGGACGTTGAAAATGAAGCAGCGACCGAGGATCTATTACAGCGAAGCGCAGAAGGCGATGATGTGGGATCGGTGGCG
>JAQGOG010000189.1 GCA_028293765.1 Gammaproteobacteria bacterium | reverse complement strand
CGATGCAGTGAATCGAGCGCTTGCGGCGGATCGACAGCGGCGGGCAGAGCAGAAGACGGTTTCGGATCTGCGTCAATTGTACGAATCCCTGACCCCCCGTGAAAAGGAGGTCATTGCTCTCGTTAGTACTGGCATGGGGAATAAGCGTATCGGAATCGAACTGGGTGTCAGCGAGATCACGGTAAAGGTTCACCGGGTCAATGTGATGCGAAAAATGCAGGCACGGTCGCCGGCCGATCTGGTGAAAATCGCCGTTACTCTTGGGATCTGCCCCAACCCGCCGCAGCGCATCTAAACTTAAGTATAGCCTTCCCGATACGGCTGGAGGGCTCTCGCTGGCATAGGTCGGCGCTAATATGGACTTCCCTGAAGAGACCAAGCCGCTTTGCGCGAATTTGCAGTAATTGCAGTCATTGACGACGATGTGTCGATTCGGGTGGCGACGGACAGCTTCCTGAGGTCGCGTGGCTACACGGTCTATGCATTTGAGTCTGCCGAAGAGTTCCTGCGATCACCGCAGTTGCACGAGACGGCGTGTGTGATCACGGACGTCCGAATGCCAACTATGAGCGGTATCGAACTGCAAACCCGCGTGCGCGCCAGCGGGCGCAGCGTTCCATTCATTTTCATCACGGCGTTTCCCGAAAAGTCTGTTCGCCTACGGGCGATGAAATCCGGAGCAACGTGCTTTCTGACAAAACCTTTCGACGGGCCCACGCTGATGAGCTGCGTCGAAACCGCTCTGAGGAAGGGTCCAGACGCCACCAGCGGGTGAGGTAGTGGCGCACGCTTCTCAGGTCCGATGACCTTCGGAACACTTTCCGCTCATCGTACGAGCGAATCACCGGACGCGGGCTTCGATACCAACGTATCGATTTCGCCCGCTAAAAGTTTGCTAGACAATCAACTTCCGTAGAATCGACCGCCGGCTCTGCGCCGAGATAGGATTTCGGTTGGGTAGTCGTCACACATAGGCTGCCTTTGCAACTAACGAGCGTGGCAGGCAATGAAAGTGTTTCCTCCATTCCGGCTGGATACTGTGAATCAGTGTCTGTGGCGGTTGGGCGATACAGGGGAGGAGGAACGCGTCATGCTGACACCGAAGGCCTTTGCGGTCCTCGCCTATCTGGTGGAGCACGCCGGGCGGCTGGTCATGCACGATGAGCTGCTCGAAGCGGTGTGGGCCGGATGTGTAGTGGAGCCTCAGGCGGTGAGGAAATACGTCCTGTGCGCGCGCAGCGCGCTCGGGGACTGCCCGAAGAAATCCCGCTTTATCGAGACGGTGGCCAAGCGCGGATACCGGTTTATCGCTCCGGTCTCCAAACCTATCACTCCAAACCCTGTCGTATCCGGAAGAGGGGCCCATGGCACATTGGTCGGGCGGGAGGGAGCGCTCGAGGAACTGCACCAGGGATGGCAGCGCGCCTCGAGCGGCGAGCGCCAGATCGTGTTTATCACCGGAGAGCCGGGTATCGGCAAGACTGCCTTGGTCGAGGAATTCCGCCGGCAGGTCGCAGTTGCCGAGAAGTGCATTCGCATCGCGCACGGACAGTGCGCAGAGGGCTACGGAACCAAGGAAGCCTACGGTCCAATGCTCGATGCACTGGGACGATTGTCCCACGGCCCGCAGGCCGAGGCGATCGTTCAGGTCCTCTCGACAGAAGCTCCCACGTGGCTTGCGCAACTTCCAGGGCTTCTCACGCGCGAGCACCGCGAGATGCTGCAGCGGGAAATCCTGGGAGCAACCCGTGAGCGCATGCTGCGCGAGATCGGTGAAGCGTTGGAGTCGATCGCCGCCGAGACTACGCTGCTGCTGGTGCTCGAAGACCTGCAATGGGTCGATGAGTCCACGGTGAATCTCATCTCCGCGCTGGCGCGCCGGCGCACAGCCGCGAAACTGATGCTGCTCGCCACCTGCTGCTGCCCGCCGGCGCCGGAGCCTCCCAGCCATGCCTTGAAGGCGCTCATTCCGGATCTGTTGGTCCGCCGACTATGTCGCAAGATCGATTTGACCCCATTGAGCGAAGCTGACGTGGAGGAGTATCTGGGTGACCTGTCGCCGGCAAGCCCCCCGCCGCAAGGCCTCTCAGCACTTGTGCACCGACACGCGGAAGGCAATCCCCTCTTCATGATTGCCGCCCTCGAGCACATGGGGAAGCGACACCTCCTCACGCGTGCCAACGGGCGATGGCAGCTGCACGTGCCCTTGGAGCAAATCGAATTCGAAGTGCCGGACAATCTGCGCCACATGATCGAAGCCCAGCTCGAGCGACTCTCCGCACAGGAGCAGAGCGCCTTGGAGCTGGCGAGTATCGCAGGGGCGTCGTTCTTCCCGAGCGTGATCAGTTCCGCAGCTGACATCGATGCGCCCGGTTTGGAGAAGCTCTACGAGCAGCTGTCTCGCCGGCATCACATCGTAAGATGGGCGGACACGCAGTCTCTTCCCGACGGCAGCGTGACCGAGCGCTACGAGTTCGTCCATGCGCTGTACCGTCAGGTTCTCTATGACCGGCAGTCGCCCGGACGCAGAGCACGGCTCCATCGCCAGATTGGCGAGCGTCTGGAGGCGATGCACGCGCAGCGGATGGAGAAAGTCGTGCCCGAGTTGGCCTACCACTTCGAGCGGGCTGCCGACTGACACACACGCCAGTCCTCGTTGCGGGTCGTCCTCGGAGCGAATAATCAGGGTCGACGACCAACGCGATCGTCACGCCTTCTGAACAAAAACGGAACGTTGTCCGAACGACTCCAACAGTGTCTGCGCGTAGCGTTTCATCCCGGAAGATGACCACGCGATCGCCGCCTGGGCGCAACCACTCGAGAGGAGCTAGACGTGTCGAACAACTTGATGAAAGCCTTTGACGTCATTGTAGTTGGAGCCGGTTCCGCGGGTTGTGTCGTAGCGAGCCGGTTATCCCAGGAGAGCCAGAGCGGAGGGGCAGTCCTCCTCCTTGAGGTCGGCCAGAGGGATAACGATCCCCTGATTCACATTCCCGCCGGGTATGCAAAGATCCTCGAACACGCGCTTCATCTCTGGCCTTACACGACAACGCCCCAGACACAACTCGACGGACGCGCGCGCAGCCTCCAACAGGGCAAGGTGCTTGGCGGGGGCAGCTCGATCAACGCCATGGTCTATGCTCGTGGCCAAGTCCGGGACTATGCCAGCTGGCAGAACGCCGTCGGTGAGACCGGACAATGGTCGTTCGACGACATGCTGCCGCACTTCCTCCGGCAAGAGAACAACGACACCTTCCACAATG
>JAQGOG010000128.1 GCA_028293765.1 Gammaproteobacteria bacterium | reverse complement strand
ACAAACCACATATTTCTTGTGATTTCCTGACACTCCATGGAGACCGTCCATTCGGATTCTCGAATAAGCGCTATTTAATTCTTCACATTGCTCTGACTGAGATGGCCTTGCGATTCTGCGGCAGTACACAAAACGGGCTCGCTGATGCAAGGGGGGCGCGGGAGGCGGCATGAAGACCATGCATGCCGAAAGCGCACGCATCGATTCGGGCATCTGCGACATCCCCCTCGACTTTCTTGACGGTCTTGAAGGGGGAAATCGACGAAGACGACGTGTGAGATGCTCCGTGCGGCATTAGTGCCAGTCAGTCATGCCGGTTCATGGCGGATGCCCTCTTGGTGTCCCGCATGAGCAGGCAGGCCACGAGCGACGTTGCGATGCAGACGGTTAGGTAGTAGTAGAACCAGTTCTCGTGGCCGATTGACTTGAACCACAGCGCAATGGACTCGGCGGTACCGCCGAATATCGACACCGTGATTGCATAGGGAACTCCGACGCCAGTTGCACGGACCCGGGTGGGGAATAGCTCTGCTTTCACCACCGCATTTATCGATGTGTACCCTGACACGATTATCCATGCGACGGCAATCAGGAAGAACGCCTGAAGTGGACCCTGTGCTGTCTGCAATGCCGTCAGCAGCGGGATGGTAAACAGGGTACCGGCAACGCCGAAGCCGATCAGCAGCCACTTGCGGCCGATCTTGTCGGAAATCGCCCCATAGATCGGTTGCAACAGCATGGCGAACAGCAGCGAACCGGCAGTCACCATGGTCGTCTGGTCGTCGGTGAGATCGACCGAGAGCTTCAGGAATTTCTGCATGTAGGTGGTGTACGTGTAGAACGCCGCGGTGCCGCCCATGGTCAGGCCGACGACGAGCATCACCTCGCGCGGATATTTCATCAGCGCCTTGGTCGAACTTTCACGCGGAGCGGATTTCCTGGCCTCGACGAACGCGTCGGTCTCCTGCAGGTCGCGGCGCATGACGGCCGCAACGATCGCGAGGCAAGCGCCGATCACGAATGGAATTCGCCAGCCCCAGGCTATCAACTGCTCATGCGTCAGGAACACCTTCTGCAGCAGCAGCAGCACCAGGATGGCCAGCAACTGGCCGCCGATGAGCGTCACGTACTGGAAACTGGAAAAGAAGCCGCGATGATTCTCGTGCGCGATTTCGCTCAGGTAGGTCGCGCTGGTGCCATACTCGCCGCCGAGGCTCAGCCCCTGGATCAGGCGTGCAAGGAGCAGCATCGCCGGCGCTGCGATGCCGATCGAGGCATAGGTCGGCATCACGGCGATCATCAACGAGCCGAAACACATCAGCAGCACCGACAGGGTGAGCGCTGTGCGCCTTCCATAGTGGTCGGCCAGATGCCCGAACAGCATGCCGCCGAGCGGCCGGACGATGAAACCGAGAGAGAACAGCAGCGCAGCGCTCAGCTGCTGAACCACGATATCGTCGCCCGGGAAGAACAGGTGCGCGAAGTACAGTGCGAAGGCCGCATAGGCGTAGAAGTCGTACCACTCGACCAGATTGCCTATCGATCCGATGAAGATCGCCTTGATGCGCCGACGCATGTCCGCAGCGTCGAGGGGCGCACCTTTCGCCCCTGCCGCAATGTCAGCATCGGCCGCCAGCTCACCTTGTCCCATCTTTTTTGTACCTTCCCGGGCTGATTGCCGTTCGTCTGTGCCCGGCTAGCGAGGTTGCAATCCCCATGCCACGCACATGAAGGCCAGGCGCCGAAGTCGGGACCATGAGAATATTTGAATACTCACACCTTACGGGGGGAATGCGCAGGACGATCGGCAGAATCTTGCCGATCCGCAGAATCCTCATCGGCGGAAAACGGCCTATGCGTTGACGTCGACGGTGACGCCTCTTCAGTATCTGCCGCCAACAATTGACTACTGGTCGAACGGCGCGCAACGCCAAACGCATTGACGCGCGAGTACGCGGCACTACAAAGATTCCCCGGAACGGGCCACGAGGACACGTTGGTGCATGTGACCTCCTCCACGTGACAACAGGCAGACATGGATCAACGGTGTGCCGCAGCGAGCAGCGAGCGTGCGTACGAACCCATGGCGGCCACCACGGCAATGACGTCGCGAAGGTCCTTACGCATTTCTGCCGCAACTATTTGCGGTTCTGGTGCATTGGCGGCAGCCCAAACGAGCGATTCCGCGGGATCGGATGATGGCTTTCTAAGGCAAAGCCCGGTTCCAGAGCTGCTTCAACGACCATGCCCGCCGCTGACGGCCGAGCTCGAATGAGAATTGCCGTTTTCGGATTCGATGTGCCAACTCGATTCCGGCGAGCGTAATGGCCGCATTCGGAAACGACTTGAAGCCCGTCATCCAAGCACAGCGGCGTTTGATCGCACGATGATCCCGCTCAATAATATTGTTGAGGTAGCGACAGCTCCTAACCAACACATATTTCCACTTCGGATCCTCCCGTCGCAGGAGCCGCAATCCTTGATGACTCGCCGCGTGACCATCGAGCGTCACCTTGCGCGGCCACCGCGGCAAGCTCGTGGCCAGAGCTTTCCGGAAGAACGCCTGCGCGGCGGCGATGCCTCGGTCCGGACGAAGCAGAAAGTCTACTGTCTTGCCGTGCTTGTCCACGGCGCGATAGAGGTAATGCCACTTGCCTCGAACACTGATTAAGTCTCGTCGACCCGCCAGGAGGAGTTCACGCGTCGTGCCCAGCGATTCCATCGCTTCTCAAATGGCGGTACGTAACGAATCACCCAACGCAGGATCGTCGTCTGGGAGACGGTCAGTCCGCGCTCAGCCATCATGGCCACGAGATCTCGATAGCTCAGCCGGTAGGAAATGTACCAACGAACGCACAATTCGATGGTCTCGCCCTCGAACCTCCGCCGGCGGTAGATCGGGTCGCGGGCAATCGGTCTAGTCATTGGGCACCCCGGCAGGGGGCCGGAATCTTACCCGACGCCGCAAATGCACCGGAACCGCTTGCTCGGGCAATTTCAGGAATTCCTAGATCATCCCAGCTATCTGAAACTGGTGGCCTGTGTCGAAGAGGAGCCTGTCGCGATCGGAGGGATCGGACCGATCGCGGCTCTACGCTCGTTTCATGTCTGGCTGACATACGGGATGGTCCGACCGGCATTTCAGCGGCAGGGAATAGGCACGGCAATGCTACTGGCGCGCCTGGCTGCGCTACCTCGTCCGTTGAAACCCGTCCGAGTCACGCTCTCGAGCGTTCCGGCGTCCGAAAGATTTCTCGCGCGCTTCGGATTTGTGCATCAGGGTCAAATGAGGGTGCCGCCGGGGGATTTGCTCCTCGACGTGAAGGCCGCGATGCTACGAAGCGGCCTGGCAGCAGTGTCACGCACTGATTCGCGAGATCGGAATCGATTCCGGCAGCCTGCCACCGGTCCCCGCCATCAATATCTGGTCGACGCAACACAGTCGCCGTCAGAAGACTAGCTGAAGATTCGCGCCACATTTTGCCCGAATGAGCGCCCGCCCATGCCACATTCGGCGTCTAGGCTGTCAGGAATTCTGCGTCACAGGATGATATGCAACAATCAGCGCAACCGCTTCGATCAACACCGAGCCCGCAGACGCAGACTGCCTTACCAGTCATATTGCTGGCTTCTGTCGTGCAAGGATGGGCGCTCTACGGCTTACATGACGCGATTACGGCGCACCACTGGCCGGCGACTGACAATGCGTGGCTTATTGCGCTGTACGCGGTCGCAGTCTTCGTGCCCTTGACTATGCAGCTTTTTGCCGGTCACGCCCGCCGCAGTCCGGCATGGATGATGGTCGCGACAATCGCCGTCGCATATTTCTACTTCGGTTGGCATCACGGCCGAAACGTGCTGAGAGATATCGCGGACGAGCACTCGGGTCCCGACAGCCCGTCGTATTTCGAAGTTGGCCTGATCATGTCGGTTTTGTGGCTTCTGATCATGCCCTTTCTCGAGAATCGCCTCGAAACAGGCCGGTGGCGAGTCACATATGAAAGCCTGTTTCGTGCGGCATGGCGCAACAAGCTCATGCTGGCCGAAGCAGCCCTATTCACGGTGTTGTTCTGGCTATTGCTGTTTCTCTGGCAGAAGCTGTTCGACATGCTGGGCATTTCCTATTTCACGGATCTGTTCCAGGAGCCCATCTTCATATATCCCGTTACGGCTCTCACATTCGGGATCGCGCTGCACTTGATTGGTACCATCGATCGACTGACGTCTGTTGCTCTCGAGCAGATACTCAACGTACTCAAATGGCTGGCTTTGGTCGCCTCTACCATCCTCGTATTCTTCTCTATAGCCCTGCTACTCAGGACTCCCGACCTTGTATTCACTGGAAAGCGCGCGATCAGCGCCACGTGGCTGCTCTGGCTCACGGCAGTCGTCGTGCTCCTTATCAATGCGGCGTACCGCGATGGCTCTGTCGAGTCTCCCTATCCGCGGTTGGTTGCCAGACTTATGCGCATCGTCATTCCCATGACGATACTGATTACCCTTACTGCTTTCTATGCGCTTGTGGTCCGCGCACGTCACTACGGCATCACCGTGGAGCGTGAATGGGCGTTTATCGTTGCTAGCGCGGCATTGCTTTACTCAGTCGGTTATTCCATAGCTGGTACCATTCCAGGCCCGTGGCTCGCAGTAATCTCCCGCGTCAACGTCGCAGTCGCGATTGGATTGATCGTTGTCGTAGCTGGCACGTTGACACCGTTGCTCTCGCCCCATCGCATCGCGGCCAACAGCCAGTACAGAAGAATCCTCGACCAGCCCCCGGAGAGTTCGGGTAATCGGAACGCGGCGGAGACGCCTTTCACATACTTGCGATTCGATTCGGGGCAGTACGGCCGCGACGCACTGAAGCGTCTGTCCGAATTACAGAATCATCCGCGGGCAAAGGAAATTCGCATCGCCGCAACCGCGGCGATCGCGCAAAAAAACCGATGGCTACCCCCGCCACCGGCCGACCTGGACGCAGTTATCAAACAGCTCCCCATCTACCCTGCAGGACGCAACCTTGATGCGGCGCTCGTTCAAGCGCTAAAGAAGCCTTCCGGTCCAGAAGGCGGCATTTTTACGTCGAACTGGGCGACAAGCGACCAAAGGGCTGGTCTTTTCGTCGATCTCAATGGCGACGGCAGTGATGAGTTTGTCTTGCTTGATGTAAACGGGGGGTCCGTTTATTCCCATCAAGACGTCGACTGGAAGTATGTGGGGCACCTGTATCCCCAGCAGTCTTTGGGCAGAACTCCGTCGTGGCCCGAATTGCTCGAACTTTTGCGCCTACAACAGACGGCGGCGAAGTCGCCACAGTGGAAAGACTTGGGCATCGGCGGGCGAGTATTCCGTTTGAATCCTTCGGGAGAGTGACGACATCTCCGTACCACGGTTCGGCGGGTCGTCCGGGCGGGCGGCACCTTCGGTGCCCGGCGGGAATCTGCTCGAGGCACCTGACTGGCTGAGCGCAGGACGAAACGAGTGACTGATTGAGTTGATGGGTGCTGACGGGATCGAACCGCCGAGACTCGCCGTGTAAAGGCGACGCTCTAATAGGCGGGGAAGATCCACATTCTCTAAGTACCTGATTTTTGAGAGAACGCTAACTCACAGAT
Source organism: Gammaproteobacteria bacterium (assembly GCA_028293765.1). Classification (GTDB taxonomy): domain Bacteria; phylum Pseudomonadota; class Gammaproteobacteria; order Steroidobacterales; family Steroidobacteraceae; genus 13-2-20CM-66-19. Next base: position 20,049 of record JAQGOG010000128.1, on the reverse strand, counting down.
TTGCAGTCGAGACGGCCGTTGCACGCTTCGGGCTCGGGAGAGCACATGAGAGCATGGGAGAGTCTGACCTGCTAGGCGATTGTCAGCCCTATGATCAAAGAGCGCTGGCACGAGCTCCCAGCAGCCCCCGTGCAACTCCCTACTGCAGCGCTCCGCACCGTTTCGGTCACCAAAGCTAAAAAACCCCATATCAGACAATGGCTTACCGATTGAACGCGCGCTGCTGCGAGTGCTTCATGAGCCTCGCTGACCCTCGAGTCCAACGGGTGCCCAACTTTCCCGTCCGGTTGGTCAATCGCTCGAGAACGGTCCGGCGTGGAACTTTGACTTGGACTTCAGCCGGTTCCCGCAGATTGGGGGAGCGTGATAGATTCTCGGCCAACTTCGCCCGCGGGAGATAACTTTTGGCTAGGACCCAGGCTGCAGACTACGACGATCGGCGCGATGCCATCGTCGCGAAGGCGGCTGAGCTTTACGGACAATTCGGCTTTCTAGGCAGCTCCATCGCCGATCTGGCGGAAGCCTGCCGAATGTCCAAATCTTTGCTGTATCACTACTTCTCCTCGAAGGAAGACATCCTGTTCGAGGTCATGGACAGCCATATCACCGCGCTCGGCGAGATCGCCAAACGCATCGCGGACGAAACCGACCCCAAGGAGAGCCTGGTCCGCCTGACACATGGCTTCATGGAGCTCTACGTCGACGCATCGAGCCGCCACAAGGTTCTGCTGAACGACCTCGACAAGCTGCCGCCTCACCGGCGCAAGACCATTATCGCCGAACAGCGGCTGCTGGTGGATACCATCGATGAAATCCTGGGCGAGCTCTCACCGACGCTGGCGAAGAGCCCACGCGAGCGACGCGCCGCGACCATGATCTATTTCGGCATGATCAACTGGACGCATACCTGGTTCGACCCCAAGGGCGCGCTCGGGGCCCACGATATCGCCAAACTGGCAGTCAACATCTTCCTGAAGGGTGTGCTGAGTCTTTGATCATCAGCGTTGCTTGCCGACCATGGCGGCATCGACCCGCGAGGCGTGGTTGCCCCACGTCCCACGAACATAGTTAGCAACATCGGCAGCCTGTGAGTCGCTCAGCACATCCGCGTAAGGCCGCATGGTTTCCCAAGCTCCAAGGGATGTGCCCTTAGGCGGCGCCGCCCCATAAAGGACGGCGTTGATGAGTGAAGCGGGATCCTCCGCCTGTACAACGGCACTTCCGGCAAGCGGTGGCCCCATGAACATGCCACCGCGTCCGGAAGAGCCATGGCATTTCTCACAGCGCTCGTGATAGATCGCAGCGCCGGCGGCCACGGACTCCGCTGTGACGGGCGTGCCCGCCGCCTCCCCTTGCGGCAAGCTCTTGATGTAGGCCGCCATCGCATGAACGTCGCTGTCCGTCAGCTGGGACGTGCTGTTGGCGATCACCTCATTCATCGGGCCGAAAGTGCCCCCGCGCAGACTGAAACCGGCGTGGAAATATTTTGCGAGATCCGCCTCGGACCAGGCCTTGAGGCCCGACGGCGAGGAAGTTAGATTGACTGCCGACCAGAGCCGCATCTTCTCACCGTCCACGCGCTCGCTAATGCTGCCTCCCTGGTAGGCCCTGGCCTCTACTTCAGCCATGAAGGAGTTGCGCGGGGTGTGGCAAGCGTCGCAATGTCCCAACGCTTCAACGAGATACGCCCCGGTATTCCACTGGGCTGGTCGAGTTGGATCGGGCACAAAGCGACCGGGTCGGAAGAACAACCGGTTCCAGATGGCCATGGCCCAGCGCTGTTCGAACAAAATTCCGTTCGTAGGCGGGCTATAGGTGTCGGCCGTCACAGTTCGCAAGTAAGCGTAGATCGCGCTCACGTCCTGATCCGTGATCTTGGTGAACGAGGTATATGGGAACGCGGGGAACAGCCGATATCCCTTGGCCGAAATCCCCTCGTGCAAGGCACGCCTGAGATCCTGTAACGTCCATTTCCCAATGCCGTGCTCGGCATCGGGAGTGATGTTCGAAGAATAGATCGTGCCGACTGGCGTCTCGAAGGCAACACCACCGGAGAAAGGCGCGCCACCGGGTCGGCTATGGCAGCTTGCGCAGTTAGCGGCGAGCGCAAGGTAGCGGCCGCGCTCTGCCAGTGCGTTGCTATCGCCCGCCCGTTCCGCCGGCGTGCTCGTCTCGGTCGAGGCGGAGGTGGGCTGAGGCTCACTAACGACCGAGATGACACTTACGAGAATCGCCGCCAGCGCAGCGAGCGCCGCCAGCACCCGATACAGGTTACGTGGACGTGGCATGGCTCACGAGGTCGAGTCCCCTCTCAACCCTTCATGGCCCATGAATCACAGTGTCCCTTGGAGTTGACCGTCGAATTAAAGATCTGGCAGGCGCCGCAACCGCCGCTGCCGGCTGTAAAGAACCCGCAACCCGAGCAGGACTTGGTTGGATCGGGCGCGGACTCGGTGTAGTGCAACGAGCTCGCCAGCCCAGTATCCATCTTGGAATCCGCGCAAGCCTGGTCAGCCGCGGCCGCGATCCCCGCGGTCGCCATGGTCCCGGCCAGAGTGACCTGCAAACTCGCGCGCAGTAACCCACGCCGTGAAATCAGCATCGCCATGATTCAAACTCTCTCTCGTTCAGGTGTCACCGCCGCAGCAGCGTGGGATCATTTCTTCTCAGCACGGTAAACGTCGTGACACGCCTTGCAGGACAGCGCATCGACGACGTTCTGCAGGGCCGCATCATTGCCCCGCTCCTTCGAGATCTTCGCCATTTCGGCCGTCTTTTGCGCAAACGCAGTCATGCGCTTGGAAAAGTCCGGCCAGTTGGCCCAGACCTCCGGTTTCGCCTCCCCGCCGGGGACCTTGGGCTCGAAGGCCTTCAAAGCGAGCGAAGCCGCCAGCGCAATGGTCTGCAGATGCGCCGACGTATTCTCGCCGGGAACCGTCGTCGAAAGAATCTGTCCCAACGCTGCGCTTTGCTCGTTGAGCGTCTTCATGATGTGCTGGCGGTAATCGATGATGTCCTTGTTCTTGTTGTCATCAGCATGAACCGCCGCCGGCAGCAACATCACTGCCGTGGCACCGATCGCCGCCGCTCTGATCTCTCGTAGCACTCGCACGCCCCTCACTTCTTCTCCTCCCGATACGTCTCGTGGCACCCCTTGCAAGGCAGCGCCCCCTGGAGCTTGGGCGAGGCCGCCGTCAGCCCCCCTTGCTTGGCCGTCTTGGCAAGATCCGTGGTTGCGGCCACGAGTTCGTCCAGCCGCTTCGAGAAATCCTGCCAGTTCGCCCAGACATCAGCCTTCGCCTCCCCGCCGACGACCTTCGGCGTGAAAGCGTTCTTGGCCGTTGCCGCCGTCACCGCCAGAATTTCCGCATGCACCGCAAGATTATCCGGCGCGATCTTCCCCTGGCGCATCTGGTTCATGGCCGCGACCTGCTCGCCCATCGTCTTCATGATGTGCTCGCGGTAATCGATAGTCTCCTGGTCATCGGCGAAAGCACTCACCGAAAGGACTGACGTCCCGATGAATGCCGCTCCCAACAATGTCAGCTTGACGAGCGCTGCAGATCTGATCATTGAATAGTCCTGAAGTAATGCCACCCCATTCGGGCAGCTGATGAATTCATTGCGTCAACCAGGGACGAACGCGCGCCGATGCCCGAGTCTTCAGCCCTCGTCATTCGCGAACACCACGTGTAGGTGAGCAGCCCCGAGTAGGCCCTCATGAATAACGCGACTCAGTGCGCAGCATCCGCAGTTCTCTGCAGCGGCTCCGCCGAGCTCCCAGCCGGATGCTCAATGAATACTTGCACCATATTGACGGTGATGGCCGAGGAAATCGCGGTCATGGCGCCATTGTTGTCCGGATACGCATCCGCAGCCTTACGCAAGGCCCAATAAAACTCCGACGGATCCAACCGCCCATAAGCCAGATGGTGCGTCGACCAGCTCGTAAGCCAGTGATAGTAGGAATCAACATCAGTGTAGCCCGCGATCAACCCATCAGCCGAGCTCGGGCTCAACTTGAGACTCAACCGCATATCCCGAATGTGCAACACCGCCGGCGTATCAAAATAGATCGCCCAAGGCCACTCCCCATCGATCGGATCAGTCGTCAGCACCCCATCCGCGATCCTGCCATGCAGGTGCTGGATGAGCTTCTTGCCGTAATGCACGTCGATGCGCTGGGTCCCACCCGGAGCCACCTTCTCCCCGGTGGCATCGAGCAGTAACGGATCCCGCCCCCGATAGAGTGTCACCTCCACGTCGTCGTCATTGACCAGACTGTCGACGTGGGTGAGCTCGATCATGATCCGATCGAAATTGAACCCCCGGATGAGCTTGTTCGCGAACAACTGCAGCTGACCATCGGGCGCCCGGTATTGCGCATTGCAGCCGATGACGCGGAAGAGCGCATTGTTGATACCCTGCTCTCCGCTCGGACTGACAAAGTCATTCGGCCCCACCTTGCCGTCAAGATTCAACCCGATCGCCGTGGGTCCCGCGGCCATGATGTACGGAAACTGCGCTGGCTTGTCCGTGGGGAACACCTTGAGCCCTTCACGCGCGAGCTCCGTGTTCACGACAGATCCGCCCTGGGGAAACAGGGCTTTGAATGTCTCGCGCGGCCCATTGCCGTTCAAGCCATCGGGACAATCCGCCTTGAGGTCGGGAGTCTGATAGACCGACCAGTGCAGATCCGTGGTGACATAACCGATTGTGTGGCCCCGATCCTGGAGAGACGTGTGGATCTCGTCCGCTTTGAGAAGGCTGGAGCTCCCCAAGCCCGTGACGGCCAGCGCCGCGCAGAGCGTTAGCCCATGCGCCCTGTTTGCAAGGTTTCTCATGAAGTCCTCCCCTCGGTCCGCACTCGGTAGGCAAAGCGTCTTCATCGATCAACTGCGACTGAACAACTCGGAGCGGATCCAGAACGCCCGGAATCCGTTGCGCCGGCCTTGCCATTCGCCCAGCGCATGACCTGTGTAATCACCCGGCTGCTTGTCACCCGCATACGTGTAAACCGGTCTGCCGCGATACGCCCACACGCGCAACGCGCCGGGCTGACGAGCCTCGGCCGCGTGACCCGTCTGCGGATCGACCGTGACGACCGTCCAGACATGGTTGTCGCCCTTAGCCCCCGCCGCAGCCGGCACGTAGCGCCACAAGCGTTCACACCGGCCCGCCTCCCCGCCGCCGCAAATGGCCAGGCGGTACTGCTGGGGACTATCCAACGTATCACAGGACAACTGGTCGGCGGAATCATCGCCGCACGTATAGAAATAGACGGTCAAGCCATTGGCATCGGCCAGCACATCGCCGTTGATCGTCGGTTGGATCGAGAACGGCTTGGGCGGCGTCGGCGCCCGTTGCGTATACACATTGTGCCAACCGGGCTCCTCGCTACCGTCGAGACTCGCGTCGAGCTGATCACGCGTGTAGGTGTAGAGCGGCTTCTTGCGGAACACCCATTGTTGGACGCCGCCCGAACGTTTGATGATCGTCCATTCTCCCTGCGGCCGCGCCGCGGCTGGCGCAACGACCGGCTCCCACATCTGCGCGCAAGGATCACCATCGCAGTGGGACTTGTTGGGACCATCATTGTCCGAGAGGTAGACGGAGCGCTTCTTCTCGGTCAACAGCATTCGGCCCCGAACCGTCGTTTCGACCACGAAGCCCGGCGGGACATCCGGCGGTGGGCCGACCGGGACACGCTCCGCCGGTGTGTCGCCACCGCTCCTGTACGCCTGCGTGCCCCCCAAGACATCACCCGGCGAGTGATCGAGGTATGACGTGTAGAGCGCATGATGGTCATAGGCCCACTGTTTCGTACCATCATCACGGGTGATGACGGTCCAATCTCCGATGGGCTTCGCCTTGTCGCTCGCCAGCACCGGCGCCCATTCAGCGACACAACTCTTGCGTTTGTCGAGATCGGGCAGGTCCAACCCCGGAGGATAAGGGCTCATGTAGCCCCCGGTCTTGGTGGTGACCTTGTCCTCACAGGCCGACTTGTCCTTGGGATCGCCCGCGTAGCCATTGCGCAATGAGGCAATGGGCCATTTGTAGAGCGTCTTTCCATGAGAGTCGGCGAAGACCGGACCCTCGAGCTCGGTCGGTACCACCTTGAACCCCGGTGGCATGGGCACATGCGCCCAGGCTTCCCGCTCCGCGGCCGAACCCACGCTGGCCAGGCCCAGCGCCAGGAGAATGCCCGCCATTGCAACTACCGGTCTCATGCCCGCCCCTCGCCTCGCACGCAACTCAACAGTCACCTTCACACCAGGATCTCGTGGATTTCCTTTGCTGTGTTGTTGGACTGGGTACCCCAGGATGTAATCTCGACGCCGAGCGTCTTCATCATCGTATAGCCTAGGCGTGCGCCTTGCGTGCCCGCGCCGTCGAGATGCAACCCCGTCTTGAACTTGCCACCCGCACGGCCAGCCGTGAACATCGGCAGGCCTTCGATGGAATGGATCTTGGCGAAAGACTGATCGGTCGAGGCATAGATCAGCATGTTGTCGAGCAGCGTGCCATCGCCCTCCTTGACCTTCGAGAACGCATCCACAAAATATGCCCAGGACTCGAACGAGCGCCGCAGGAACCACGACACCATCGGCTGATAGCCGAGTTTCTGATCGACCGGCTCCTCGTGCGAGGCGGTGTGGTGGGGCTTCTCGTAGCCTGGCTTGGTCGTCGAGGCGAATGACTTGGAGTAAGTCATGTTGAATACGCGGGTCTGATCGCACGCCACCGCCATGACCAGCAGATCGGTAAACAGGCGATGACGCTCGGCGACCAGCTCGTAGTCGACGCCGGTCTTGAGCTCCGGTGGCGCCTTGACCGCATGGCAGGTCGCGCGCGGCTCCGGCTTCTCGAGCTGCCGGTCCAACTGGCGCTCGAGCTCGCGCAAGCTCGTGAAGTATTGATCGATGCGCGCCTTGTCCTCCGCGCCGACCTCATTCATCAGTTTCTTGGCATCATCATCGACGCTGGAGAGCACACTCTTGCGCACCAGGATCTTCGGGCTGGGCTTGAACTCCTTGGCATTGGGATCCTGGTAATCGGACCCGAAGATCGTGTTGTAGAGCGCGAGCGGTGAGCCTTCGGCGGAGTTGATCGAGCTGGCGCTTTCGTAGCTATAAGTGTCGCGCGGATCCCCGGTCGACGACACGGTCAGGCTCGGAAAGCGCGTGGTCGTACCGATCTTCTTGGCGACCGTGACATCGATGGTCTCGCCAGGGCGCGCGCTCGTATTCGCCGGCGCGCTGCCGCTGCGCAGAATGATCCAACCCGTCGTGTGGCACAGGTTGGGCATTGCATCCCGCAACGCATTGAAATTCGTGAAGAGATTGATCTTGTCGCGCACCGGCGCCAACATCTGGATCTCCTCCGGGAGATCGAAATCGGGCCCGGTCTTCTGCGGCACGAAGATGCTCTTGCTCATCCCCAAGCCCCACCCCCAGGTGCCGAAGCGCACCGGCAGCGGCGCACCATTGGCCAGGGCCGTCCCGTTCTCGTTGAGAAAGACATTCAACAGCGGCAGGCCTACCGCAACAGCCGCGCCATTGAACATGCCACGCAATACACGGCGACGAGTGAGATCTTTCATGGCTACCTCCGGAGACTTTACTGGGCCGCAGGACGTGGAGCCGTCAGACTGGCTGTCTTGGCGGGCGGCGCGGGCACGGCTGGGATTTCTGCGACTTCTGAAAAAGCGGGACTGAGCGCGATCGCTCGCAGCAGATCAGGGACGCGATAGCCCGTTGCTGCAAAACGCTTGTCGAGCCAGGTCAGCTCAGGCTTGTCAGCATCCGACAGCGGCCCACCGGAGCCATAGGCGTACATGCGCTTGACCAGGCACGTCGGCAGTGCCGGATGATCGTGCAAGGCGTGCGCAAGCCCTGGGGGGTCGTTGAAATTCTTGCCATCCAGACTGCCGCTGGCATCGATCGCAGCGCCCCGCTCCGTGAGGCGATACTGGCCGGCGCCGTCGAAATTCTCCAAGGCGAGACCGATCGGATCGGTGATCCGATGACACCCGGCGCACACCGGATTGCTGCGATGCGCCGTCAGACGCTCGCGCGCGGTATGGAAGTTCGCCTTCGGGTCCTCGACGATGGAGAAATCAACATTGGGCGGCGGCGAGGGGACGACCTGACACAACAACAACTCGCGTAACGCTTTCCCGCGCCGGGTCGCGGAGCTGCGACCCGGGTGGGAATGCACCGCCAGAAAGCTGACCTGGCTCAAAATGCCAACGCGTGGACTGTCCGGCGGAAATTCGTAAGGTACCCAGCCCGGCACCGACGGCACCGCATACAGCGCCGCCAAGGGGGGCGAAATGAACGTGTTCCGCGTCGTAAACAGATCCCGGTAGTCCCGATTGCGGGTGATCAGGTGGTCGTACACGGTGCGCAAGGTCTGCTCACGAGCGTCTTTCAACGTCGTGCCGCTGACGTTCGGATAGACCATCGCGTCCTTGGCCAGGGTGTCGAAGTCGTCAAAGGCGAACATATCGTCGAAAAAGGCACGGATGCCGTTTTCCAGGCGTGGACTGGCCAGCATCATGTCCACCACGCGCGCACGTCCCGCCGGTGTATTGATCGCACCGCTTTCCGCAGCTTTCAGAACCTCAGCGTCGGGCGCCGAATTCCACAGGAAGAACGACAGGCGCGAGGCCACCGAGAACGCATCGAGGCGGCGCCGACCCGGATACGCGGGATCCGGCTCGGTTTGATCGACAATCATCAGGACCATCGGGTCGACCAGCATGCCCTCGAGCACACTCGACAATCCGGCATAGAAATCCTTCAGCTGTGCCGAGGCGTGATGGGCCTTGCCCACGAGGTCATCGAGCTGGGCACCGCTGAGTGGACGGCGGAACAGCAACCGCCCCGTGGACTTGAGGAACTTGGCCGCACAGGCATCATCGGGCGCATCGGCCTTCTTCGGTTTACAGGGCACCAGGTAGTCCCGATGCGCGGGGAGCTGCTTGTCGAGATTGCCATTGTCCATCACCTGGGTGGCAACGGCCGACGCCGAGCGCTGCAGCTGCATCATCTGACCTGCGGTCACGCCGACCGAGGCGCTCGTCAATTCCAGCAGACCGTCGGTGCGACTGAGCGGAGGAATGGGATTTCCGGGCTCGATGTCACTTCCGAAGACATCATGGATCACGTTCGTATACTGCTCAGACGTCAACAGGCGCACGCGTGCCCGTGTGCCCGCCTCCGCGGGGCCGAGATCTTGAGTCGTCGCTGCCGCGGCCGCTGGGTGGTGATCACTCAGAAGATGTGTGCATCCGGCGATTCCCAGGGTGACGGTACCCGCGACACCTGCCCAGAATGCGCCCCCTACCAGGCCCGTCGAGCGGGCTCGAAACCATTCTCGAACCGTCTGCACCTGCGTCCCCCTCGACATCAAAGTACCCTGGTTCCTGAAAAACAATAACACGACCGATCGGTCAAGTTAAGCGCAAAACAATGCAGAAAAACCCCCGTGCCTGCATGCGCACAGGGTGCACAACATTCCAAAAGCGGTACATCTTAAGAGTTCTTCACAATTGGAACCGCACACCCAGGCGCATCACCCGACCCAGGATGTCGTATTGGGCTTGGTTCGCGGGGAAGAAATCCCAGCCACTGCCGCTTGAGGCCTGCGCCACGATCGGCGGGTCCCTGTCCAGCACATTGCGGACGTTGAAGAAGACCTCCCCGTCGGCCTTGCTGACGTTGAAGTGGTAGGTCGCCTGAAGATCGAGATACCACGCCCCGGCAATGTGATTATCGGAGACCGTCAGGTGATTCGGGTCGTTCGCCGGGCAAATGGACGTGCACTGGATCTGGCTTTGGCTGTAGACCCCGGCGCTCAGGCCGCGCAGGGTGAGCCCCAGCTCGTAGTGATTGAGGGAGTAGTCGAAGGCCGCCGTATATTTCCAGCGGGGCAATCCCAGTGAGTCGGAATTCTCGCCGGCGTACTGCTGCGGAATGGAGCCGATCGCGCCACTGTCCAGGAGGTCGCTGATGTAGTGCGTCACCCCGCCGTGGAACGCGAGATTGCCCTTCCAGCCGCTGTGGACCTCATCCATCGGCAACCGGTAACTGGTCTCGACTTCGAAGCGACGAGCATGCTGCGTTGCGAAGTTCAGCGGATTGATCGTGAAGTTCAGGCCGGTGGCAGGCGTGCCGGTGTACTTGCTGCAGGCGGTCGCATCGCCTGCGATACACAGGTTATACAACTGCTGGGCCGTGAAGGTCGTGATACCGCCTGTGATGTCGATGATGTAGTAATCAAACGACGCACTGAACCGCGGCAGCCAGGACGGCTGGTATACCACGCCCAAGACCGTGTTGTTGGCGCGCTCGGGCACGAGATTGGGGTTGCCGGTCGTGGTCTGGCGATACGGTATGTTCTGGTTGTTGTTCGGGTCCGTGATGCTGTTGGAGGTCGTAGTCCCCGCCTGGTACAGGTCGACGAGTGTCGGCTCACGAATGTCGAGCGAGCGCGTCGCCCGGAACCTCACATCATCGATCGGGCTCCACGTGGTGCCGATTTTCCAGGTCCGGGTCAGGCCGAACGTGTTGTACCCGGTCTCGCGCACCGCGGCGTTCAAGTCCCATTGCTGCGCCCCGGGGACGTTGCTCAACAGCGGGATGTTGGTCTCGATATAGCCTTCCGACACGGCGAAGGCTCCCGAATACGGCAGACCTGCCGCCAGGAACCACGTTCCCGTCTGGGCTTCCTGCGCGTCGGCGAAGGAGCTGGTCTCCTCCCGGCGATGCTCTACGCCGAAAGCGAACGAGACCGGGCCTGCCCAATCGTTGAACGGCGAGCCATGCAGGTTGGCACTGACGACTTTCTGGGTCAGCTGCGCATGGTTGTACGGGTTGGCGATGACGTAATCGATCGCGGCCTGGCTCGCCACTCCCCTGCCGAACAGATTGAGCGGCACGCAACCGTCGTTCGGATTCGTGAGAGTCGATTTACAGACGATCGATCCATCGGGCGCCTTCACCGCGTTGATCGCGTTCATGTAGCGCGGCACATTGATCGTATTGCCCGAGGTCACCTGTTGCAGGCTCTGTCCGAAAGACGCATAGGCGTCCCACGACCAGTCCGAATGGAACATACTGAACTTGCCGTCACCGCCGATCAGGAAACGCTTGACCTGGCGATCCGTAATGGGATGCTGCACACCCAGGTCGCCGTTGAACGTTCCAAACTTGAACGATGTGACATTCGCATTCGCCATTTCCTGGGCAATGGAGCTTGGCAGGAACGCGTTGTTCGCCGAGAGCGTCAGGTTGCCCGGATAGAATACGGGCACGCTGTCTGAGAGCGAGTACATGTGACCGTACGAGGCCTGGAAGTAAACCTGTGTATCGTCGGTAACATCGAAGCTGCCGCGCGCGAAAGCATTCTGGCGACGCTGTGAGGGTGTCATCGCAGCACCCAGGACGTTCGTAATGGTCTGTGACTGCCAGCTCCCGCCCGCCATCTGCAGCGGCAGCGGATCCGTTACGCGGGTGCCGCTGCCGAAGGTCTCCTGGAACGGAGTGCCACCCGGACCAAACATCGTGCCGCGGAACGGTCCGCTTGCGATCGTGCCTCCATAGCTCGCATTGGCGACACCGATCTGGTTCGTGAGAATGTTTTGCGGTCCGTGGAGACCGTCTTTCGTGTAGCTTTGATTGGCGAGATAGCCGATACCGTAGTTGTTCCACGGCCGCTTCGCGATCAGCACGCCGTCGTCGTTCGACATCTCGCCGCTGACCTCGATGTGGCCACGACCGCCGAAGAACGACGTACCGGCGGTAATGTTGGCCCGCCAGTTCTTGTCGTCGTGGTAGCTGGTCTCACCGCCGGACACTTCTGCCTTGAGGCCTTGGAATTTCGTATCGAGCACAAAGTTGACGATACCAGTGAGTGCGTCCGAGCCGTAGCCCGCGGACGCACCGCCGGTGACCACGTCGACGCGCGAGATGAGCTGCTGAGGCAGCTCGCTGACGTCCACGACACCGGTCAGGGTTGAGCCGACCGTACGCTGCCCGTTGATGAGGACCAGGGTGCGGGTGGTGCCCAGGCCACCGATATTCAGGCCGTTGATGGCCTGTTGACCGCTCGTGACCGTGATGGCAGTCGTTTGCGGCGTCGAGCTCCCCGCGAAATTGGGCATCGTGTTGAGCGCATCGGCAACGTTCGAAGTGGCGTTGCCCTGGAGTGTCGCTGCGCTGACCACCGAGACGGGCGTCGGAGAGTTGTATCCGTCGCGCTGGATGCGCGAACCGGAAACCACGACCTCCTGCAGAGACGGCGACGCCGGCTGTGCATCCTGAGCGGCAACCGCAGGAGCCTCCTGCGCAAGAGCGACGTTGGCGCCGCCAACATTGATCGCCACGAGCAGCGGCGTTGCGCAGAAAGTGGCCAGCGCCCTGCGTACACTCAACGTGAGCGCACTACGAGCTGCGCCGGACCGGTACTTAATGAGACACATTGTTAGAGAACCCCCTTCTCCAATCTATTCTTAGGATGACTGGTCGGCCAATTAATGGCAAGACCTGATTTGTTACGAGTGATCTGTCTGTCAGGAAATTAATGTTGGATGGTGAATGTTGAAACAAGCAACAGCGGGCCGGGGGTCGCGTTGCGACCCCGCATCGGGCGCTGCGCCCGCTGTCAGGGTGCTATCACATGCCAGACACCATCGATGCCGTCACCCGCCTGTGCGCCAGGTTTGTCCAGCGCGTACGTGTAAACCGGGTGACCACGAAAACTCCACTGGCGGGCTGCGTCTCGCTCGATCGTCCGCCACTCACCCACCACAGGCGTCGCACCAACGGAGGCGATCAGCGGCGGCCAGCGCTTGCTGCAGGCATCGATACAGTGGGAGCGGCCGTCGACATCGATGTCGTATCGGTAGAGCGCCATACCGTCCTGGCTGCGCAGGATGTAAAGGCCGTTCTCTTCGAACAAGCTGACATCCACCGGCGTGGGCGGCGCAACACGTTGCGCGCTGGATTGACGATCACTCATCGGTGGAAGAGCGCATCCGTTTGGTGATTAAATAGCCGGTCAATCCCTGACAGGCGAGGGCAGCCAGATGTCATCGGTCCGCGACCGCGGATTGGGTTGTTGGATGCGTCGAACAGCCATGTGCGCCCTCTTTCGCCATTGCTTGCGGCCGAATATGACACAGTAATTGGGCGTTCGCAACGGTCCTTGTGTCACTTCTGTAAGTGCCCCAACATGAAACCCGCCACGCGAACAATGCGGGATACGGAGAGCGAAACCGGCATGTCCTCGGAACTGGATAAAGCAACCCGCGCTTTGGTCGCGACATTTCGTCGCCAGCGACCGATAGGTGGAGGGTCGCTGATCATCACCATCTTTGGCGATGCCATCGCGCCCAAGGGCGGGGCCGTCTCACTGGGAAGCTTGATCAAACTCTGCAGCCCGTTCGGGATCACCGAGCGTCTGGTCAGGACCTCGGTGGCCCGATTGGCGGAGGACGGATGGCTCAGTGCGAAACGCCACGGCAGACGCAGCGAGTACCATCTCTCACCTGGAGGGCTGCGGCGTTTTGCGGATGCCACCCGGCGCATCTATTCCGCGGGTCCGGAGCGCTGGAACGCACTGTGGACACTCGTCCTGCTCCCCGCGAGCGATGCGCAAGCCAGAGAAGGCCTGCGTAAAGAGCTCTGCTGGCTCGGATTCGGCCAGCCGATGCCCGGCATCATGATTCACCCGACCCGAACTGCCGCGGACACGCGCGAACAAATCTCCAGCCTTCGCGGCGCATCGCGCGCCACGATATTCGAAGCGCGCAACGACGACGCCGCGGCGGACAACCGCTTCGCGAGTGACAGCTGGGACATGCGCGAGCTCGCAGCGCGCTACCGCAAGATGGTTGCCGCATTCGAGCCCATCGAGTCAGCCGCAGCCTCAGGCTCGCGCCCCGCCCCCCTCACCGCGTTCATCATCCGCACCCTCCTCATCCACGAGTATCGGAAAATCCATCTGCGGGACCCGGTACTGCCCACATCGCTCCTGGCCACGGATTGGGTAGGCACCCGAGCGTACGACCTATGCCGCAATCTCTATAGCTATGTCTTTGATTCCGCGGAAATCCACCTCTCAAACGAAGCATCACGCCTGGACGGTCCGCTCCCGATGGTCAGCGCGGAAGCCTTGCAACGATTTGGCGGTGATTTAGGCTCCTCGCGCTTGCGAGGGTCACGGACCTAGCCCGTGCTATCGCACAGCCCACGTGCCCGCTATTCATCGTAAGTGATCTCAATCTGCTCGCTCTCGGGCCAGGCCTGGCAGCACAGGAAGTACCCGCCTTCTCTTCCCACTCCTCCAGCGCCGTGTTGTGTTCCATCGTGATCTTGCCCTTGACCAGCCTGGCACGACAGGTCGAGCACACACCCGCACGACAGGAATAAGGCAACTTGAGCCCCGCGCGCCCCGCCGCGCGCAGCGGTACCGCACCGAGATCGTCGGTGCGCACCTGTGCCAAGGCACCTCCGTAGCGACCGATCGGAGTACGGACGGCGTCGCAAAGAAATGCCTGTTGTATGCGTTACTTCTTCGGCGGAACGAACGTCTCGATCTGCTTCACGGCGTAGTCGACCTTAAGATCGACGGCCTCTTTGCCAAGCTTGGCACTGGAGCGCCGTGCATCACCCATGATCCCGTTCTTCTGGGCGCCCGGCGCGTTGGGCTGCGGCTTGCCGTCCGGCCCCACAGGGATGCCAACTGCCGTCGAGATCAGGTTCTTGCGTACATAAGTACCGTCATGATCGAAGTACATCATGATCGATGTATCCGTCACACCGGCATGGAGGCTGGGAGGATAGCCCCTATCCGCCAGGCTCTTTTCGAACGCAGCGTTCGCCGGCATGTACACCTGGTCGCAGTAGAAAACGTGAATGCCCTGGGCGCTGTAGTTGTCGTTGAGCTTGGTAGCGACCTTTCTATAAATATTCTTGTCGCCCTCACCTTGGCCGCCGCCGTGGTCACCCATCACCACGACATTCTTGAAACCGGTCGCGATCGACTGCTCGACCATGCGCTCCAACACCGCCTCCAGCACATCGTTGGTCAACCCGATCGTCCCCGGAAACTCTGCGCTGGCATTGTTGGGAGAGAGTGGCAGCACCGGCATGGCGATGGCATTGCCCAGGCGTAACGCAATCGCTTTGACGATTTCGCGCGCCATGAGGTTGTGGCCACCGTTCGCGTTCTGGGGGCCTCTCTGCTCGACGCCACCGGTATAGATGAGAGCCGTCGTCTTGCCGGCCGCCAGGGCGTCTTTGACTTCAGGCCAGGTCATCAGCTCGAACTCCACGAGCTGCTTATGGGAGCCCGAGCCCGCAGCGGCGGACGGCGTTGGGCTCAGCGCCGCGGTCGTGAACAACGCGAGCGCGAAGCCCGTCACAAAAAAATTGCGCATGTGGTGTTCCCTAATGGACTTGGAGCGGAAAGTCAGCGTATGGCCGAACCGATTGCTTGTTCACTTTGAGATATCGCGCCGTCCGCGCCGTGGGCATCCCCACAGATATGTCCGTCATACCGTTTCACGAACAAGCTTGCGATGACGCCGAGCACTGCTGCGGATGCCAGGAACCAACCGGGCGCATACAACTGCCCCGTCGCACGAATGAGGGAAGTAGCGACCAACGGCGCCACGCCACCGAAAACGCTCATGCCAATATTGAGAACCAGTGCTACACCCGTGAAGCGGATGCGCGTGGGAAACAGGTCCGCGATCAGGTAGGCAAACGTGCCATTGAACAGTCCAGCGACCAATCCGGCCACTATCAGCGGCAGCCGCGGGTCCGCACTGCTACTCACAATGGCGCTGTACCAAGCCACGGAAAACAAAGCGAACAGCAACGTGCCTGTCAGCATGAGGCGGCGCGGCGGGACGTAGCTGCCGATCCAGGCGGTCGCCAGCAATGCAAAGGTGTGGACGATCAACGCCATGTTCTGAGCAACCACCGCCGCACCTGGGGCGACGCCCAGTACCGTCTTCAGGTAGGCGGGCATGTAGGCAAACAGCAGACCGTTGAATGCCCCCGTGCTAGCCACGAGCCCTACCCCGATCAGTACCTGGCGCGGATGGGTGCGCATGAGTTCCAGGAAGGGGCTCGACGACGTAAGCTTGCGAACGCGCTGAAACTCCGGCGATTCTTCCAGCGATAAGCGCACCCAGAATCCGACCAGGCCCAGGACGCCGCCGATCCAGAACGGAATGCGCCAACCGTACGTGGCACCAGGCAGGAAAGCCTGAATCAACAAACTGAGCACGGTGGCCAGGACCACGCCACCCATCACGCAGAAGAACACGAACCCGCTTGCGAAGCTGGCTCGCTTCGCCGCGACTTCAGCTACGTAGGTGATCGCACCAGGCAACTCTCCACCGAGGCAGAAGCCCTGCAACAATCGCAGCAGCACCATCAAAATGGGTGCCGCGAGCCCCCAGTCCGAGAAGGATGGCACAAATCCCATGCCAAGGGTCGCGCCCGACATCCCGAGCATCGAGAGAATGAAGACGCGCCTGCGGCCGAACCGATCCCCAAAGTGGCTCAGTACGATACCGCCCACCGGCCGCGCGATATAGCCGACAGCGAACACGCCGAAGGCGGACATCAGCGAAACCAGGGGCGAGGAGGACGGAAATATGGTGCGGGCAATCTCTGCCGCAAAGACCCCGTAAATGATGAAGTCGTAGTACTCGAGCGCTCCGCCGAGACTGGCAATGAGCGTCGTCCGCTTGCTGGACGCACTCAACTGCGATGCAGCCGATGTTGAACTCATGCAGCCGCCCCTCCCCCAGGGTCACTCATTGAATTTCCTCGACCTTTTCTCATCCGGTCGAAAACGGCAAATTCAATATGACACACTATTATCGGGTCGACAATATCTTTTGTGTCATCTTGGCGGCAGGCCCCGCGGGATCAATCCCCGCACGGCTGCGCGGAAGTCCCGACTGACAAGCACGCGTAAAGCTACTTCGAAGGGTACGCGAAAGCCGACTCGCTGCGGAATGTTGAGCGATCCAACTCATCCCTTCAGAGGAACAACGTTGGTTCGCTGGCAGCCTTCACCAACCCAATTTTGTCCGTGAGTTGGTCATCGGTCTGATCCGCGCACGGCCAGGGCTGGTTACGTAGCGTCCCAAGCGTTATGGGCTCCGTCGTAGTTCGATTCGCTTCCGCAACGCATCGAGGCGTATAGCCCAGTCGCCGCTCCCCAGCGAGGCTTGCAGCGCTGCGGCCGCAGGGACGCCACCAGTTTCGCCGCGTCGTCGAAGCGACCGATGTCAGCGAATACGGAAGCAAGCCAGTAATCGCCGATGCCGGTTTGCAGCTGAACACCTCGCCATCTACGTGTCCCAACCTTTTGCAGCGAACGCCGCCGGGTGGCTTTCCGACGCTATTTCTGGACACTACGAAGCTCGTCGAGAACGCCGGTCGTGCGGTCGAGATCGAGCGATTCCCTCTGAGTGAGCGTTCTGAATTCGCTCGGGGCACACCTTGATATCACCGGACGTACCGATGGCACATGAAAAAGGGCGTAGTGGCCATAACCTCCAATGGCGGAAGGCAAGGCTATGACGGACTTTGCGTGATCCTTTTACAAACGCTCAGGGT
Organism: Gammaproteobacteria bacterium; assembly: GCA_028293765.1. Taxonomy (GTDB): domain Bacteria; phylum Pseudomonadota; class Gammaproteobacteria; order Steroidobacterales; family Steroidobacteraceae; genus 13-2-20CM-66-19. Next base: position 2,395 of record JAQGOG010000128.1, on the reverse strand, counting down.
TGAGCGCAGGTAGGCGCGTAAGTCGGCACTGAATCGCTTGGCCACACTCTCAACCGTATAGGCCATTGCCCGGCGGCGGAGCGTTGCGCTGTCTTCTGCTCGCTCCTGGGGCATGTTGACAATTCTTCAGACGCAACCCCTGTCCAAACGGACGAGGCCGCTGTATCAACAAGCCTGTCCGCGTATCGAAGCCAATCGCAAGCTCCAGGAGCGTCATGAGTGGCGGCGATATGCATACTGAGCGTAAGGCTATTCCGGAACGTCATGATTTGCGCTGGCGGGGCCCCTAGTATCGCCCTGATAGGCGAAGTTGCGGGTCACCCCCAGGGCGCGACGGGGGGATCATTGCAGGCCGCAACGCTGGTTCAACAACAAGTCTCACAGCGGAGCATGGGAGGATCGACATGAACATTGCTCGCACACTCGCGGTTGTGGCGGCAAGCGCTGCAGCGGCGACTGTCAGCCATGCCCAGCAGGCCGACCGGTATGACTCGAGCCAGTGGTCGGGTCTGCACTATCGCGAGGTGGGGCCGTGGCGCGGCGGGCGAGTGACCACCGTGACGGGTGTGCCGTCGCAGCCTCTGACCTACTACATGGGTTCGACGGGTGGCGGCGTCTGGAAGACGACCGATGCTGGCCACACCTGGAACAACACCACCGACGGGCAAATTCCGGTGGGATCGATGGGTGCCATAGCGGTCGCCGATAGCGGTGAAAACATCGTCTATGCCGGCACCGGGTCGTCCAAGATCCGCAGCAATGTGTCGATTGGGCGGGGGATGTACAAGTCGGTCAACGGCGCCAAAACCTGGTCGTTCATCGGACTGCGCGATGTCGGCCAGATCGCCACCGTCCGCGTCAATCCCAGCAATCCCGACGAGGTGTTCGTCGCCGCGCTCGGCAATCCCTTCAAGGACAATGCCGAGCGTGGCGTGTTCCGCACCCGCGACGGCGGCATAACCTGGCAGAAGGTGCTGTATGTCAACGAGCACCTGGGCGCGGCCGATGTCGAGTATCAGCCGGGCAATCCGCAGGTGCTTTACGCCACCTTGTGGCACGGCCTGCGCAAGCCCTGGACGATCATTTCCGGAAGCCCGGATGGCGGTATCTACAAGTCGACCGACGGTGGCGACCATTGGGCGAAGTTGGGTGGTGGATTGCCGACCGGCCAGTTCGGTCGCGCCAATGTCGGCGTCAGTGCCGCGGCGCCGAACCGGGCCTATGCGCTGATCGAGGCCAAGCCTGGCCAGGGCCTGTATCGCTCCGACGATGCGGGTGCACACTGGAGGCTCGTCAACGGCGAGTCGCGCATCACTACGCGGCCGTTCTACTATGACACGCTCGGAGTCGATCCCAACAACGCCGATGTCGTTTATCTCGGCGATGAGAACTGGTTCAAGTCGACCGACGGTGGCAAGACACTCAAGACCCAGCGTACGCCGCACGGCGACAATCATGATGCCTGGATCAATCCGCGCAATTCCAACTACATGATCCAGGCAAACGACGGCGGCGCCAATGTGTCGCTGGACGGCGGCAAGAGCTGGAGCACGCAATCCAATCAGCCCACGGCCGAAATCTATCAGATTGCCGTCGACGACCAGTTCCCGTATCGGCTTTACGGCGCCCAGCAGGACAACACGACGGTGATCGTTCCTTCGCTGCCGCTCGGCCACGGGCAGGCGGGATTCCTGATCGGGCCGGGGTGTGAAACGGGGCCCATCATTCCCAAACTGCACGACCCGACCGTCGTCTGGGGTGGATGCAAGGGCCAGTTTACACGCATGGACATGCGGACCAACAACAACGAGGAGAATTACTGGATCGGGAGCGAGTCTCTCTACGGGAACGATCCCGACCGGCTGCGCTATCGTTTCCAACGCGTCTCGCCGATGGAGATCTCCCCGACCGATCCCAACACGATCTATTACGGTTCGCAGTATATCCATCGCTCGCAGGATGGCGGAGTAACGTGGCAGACGATCAGCCCGGACCTCACCGTCAAACCTGCAGGCACGCAGAAAGGCTCTGGCGAGCCCATTACGCGGGATGCAACCGGCGAAGAGGTCTATTCGGTCGTCTACGCCATTCGGGAAGGCGCCTTGAAGCCCGGTGTGATCTGGGCCGGTACCAACGACGGCCTGGTCTGGGTCACTCAGGACGATGGCAAGACCTGGCAGAACGTCACACCTAAAGGGCTGGCCTCCGGCGGACGCGTGCAGAATATCGAGCCTGGCGTGCGCTCACCGGGTACCGCCTATGTCGCCATCTACCGGTATCTGCTCGGCGATTTCGCGCCTTATCTCTATCGCACCGATGACTATGGCAAGACCTGGTCGAAGCTGACCGACGGTCACAACGGAATCGCGAGGGATGAGCCGACTCGCGTCATTCG
>JAQGOG010000130.1 GCA_028293765.1 Gammaproteobacteria bacterium | reverse complement strand
CTGCCGAAATAGCGGTGGTTTGGCTGCGACGCTCCGCGGCCGGCAACCTTAAAAAGGAGGCCCGGATCGGTTGCCCGATCCGGCCTCCCCACAAAGGCGGCGTTTCTCTGTGTTGCCAACAGATAAGCGCCAGGAAACGTATTACGCCGCCCGCAGACCATAGCGCCATCGCCCCCCTCGCAGTCATCTAGCGCCGCAGCGAATGAGCGGCGCGCGCTCAACCCAACACGCCTGTTGGGCCTGCCGGCCGCCAGCGCGTGATATCAACCCTCCCGGCCATGTATTCTTCCGGGCCGCCGGCGCGTGACCGGATGGAACCGGTGATGAGCCGCAATGCACTATCGCGCCGGCGCCGCTGACTCTATGCTTCCGTCGCCCTCTTTCGCCCGGAGTTGCCTGATCATGAGAATCGGAATCCTTCGAACATTCAGTCGTTCGCTCGGCTGCGCAGGGATTGCGTTGCTCGCGACCGCCGCCATCGCCGCACCCACCCCGTCGGCGCATCACAAGCCCATGAACATTCTGCTAGTCGGCGCAAGCGGCATGATCGGCTCGCGCGTCCTGACCGAAGCGGTCTCGCGTGGCCACCACGTGATCGCCGCGTCGAGACATCCCGAGAAAATTGCCCCCGGCGCGAACGTTCGTGCAGTGGAGCTCGACGCCACGGACCAGAAAGCCTTCACGGAATTGGCCCGGCACGCCGACGTCATTGTCGTCGCGACCAGTCCGCGTGGCGGAGGCGATCCCGGCAAGGAAGCCAAGGCGGTGGGCGATGCCGCTATAGCAACCGCGCACGCGACGCACAAACGGCTCGTGGTGGTTGGGGGCGCGGGAAGCCTGAACCGGCCGGACGGCAAGCGAGTCGTAGACACTCTGCCCAAGGCCTATCAGGGTGAGGCCCTTGCCATGCGAGGCGTTCTCGAGTCGTTGCGGGCCAGCGATGTCGACTGGACATTTTTCAGTCCGGCGATGTCCATCAAACCGGGGGCCCGCACGGGGAAGTATCACCTCGGCACGACCACGCTGCTGGCGGATGACAAGGGCGAAAGCCGCATCAGCGTCGAGGACTACGCGGACGCCCTGGTCAACGAACTGGAATCGCCCGCCCACTCCCGCGGCCAGATGACGATCGCTTACTGACCATGCCCCCCACTCGCGCGTCAGACCGCCGCCAACCCTGAGTTAGGGTGCCGCAAGGTGGCCCGGCCGTATCGCCGGGCCACTGATAACTTACGTGCGAGCGCGCCGGCAAGGAACAAGAGTAAGGGGCATGGCTACTCCCACAATAAAACAATCCCCGCGACCGGGCTTTGCAGCCGCGCGGGCAACGCTTGCCAAAACGCGGCGCTCACTCAATATAACAGCATCGAGCGTGAATGAGAGTCGTGTCAGATGTCCCCGGTAACAACAGCGTCGACGGCTGCAAGCTGCGCCTCCGCGACGGCTCGTCCGTTACGATGCCACTCTGTGCGCCGGCTGCGCCCAGGCCGATTGACCGATGATTCCATGCGCCCGCGAGGCGCACCGAACCGCAAAGGTCGAGCGCCAGAGCAAACTTGATGAGTCGGGCGGCAATCGGGACGCAGAACGCGCACAATATGGGGGTGCTGCATGGTGACGGCGACACTGTTCAAGGCAACAGTCGCAATTCCCCGCCGACCGACCAAGGCACCCAGCCGCACAGCCACCACGATGGCGGGAACTGGCGCCAGACTGTGCTTTTTTCGGATGTGACGCGAATCACGCGCGACGGTCCGGATTGCCGCGAAGATTACCGTGGACTGCTCAAAGATGGCTCGTATGTACCTGATCGATTCATTGCCCCGCTTCCTCTTCCCCACGCGCCGTCACGGGCTGGGATGGCTGAAGGAGCAGTTACGGGCACTGCGGGTCACCGCTCCCCTATCGCCGGGATGCCTGAGCGAATTCGTCGCGAATGCCGCCGAAGCGGCCGCCACGAGCCGCAGCTCGGACGAGACCTATGCAGCCAGACTGCGGCACCAGTTGGATGCGCAGGCGCAGTTCATACATCTTTGGACTACTTCGGACGACAAACTCGCGCGGCCGGACTGGAGCGCATGGATCGAGATCGCACGCAAACACTTGCTGCCGCGATCCTGGAAGATCGCGCAGACCGCGGTCACTGAGACGCGTCGCGACGACTCTTTTAAAGTCCCCGAACGACTCATCAGCAAGGGTGCGAGCGGCGCGCGTCCAATGCGGCCGCTAACAGCCGCAAACGACTTGCCCGGCACACAGATCCTCTCCGATCTCAAGCAGGCGAACGACAAGTCGTAGCAGACTGTCGCTCCTAGCAGACTGCTGGCGTTCAGCCGGCGTTCACGTCGCGCTCAATACCGTGGCTCGCAGTTGGTCCGCTGAAGAGCGGCGTGGAACGGTTGGCGCGTGCCCGCGCACGCCGGCCCAATTCAAAGTTGTCACACTCGGGACCTAAGATCCCCTGCGACATCAATAAGAATGGCTGAAGGAGACGTTTGCGATGCCCCGATCGATTTACCGTCCCGCGCTCCTCGCGGCTGGATTGCTTGTAATTCCTCTCGCCCATGGCGCCGTGTGGACCGGGAAGGGCGAGCTCGGCGCCCTGCTCGCACGGGGCAACGCCGATGCGACTTCGGCCGATGGCAAGCTCGATGTCGCGGAAACCTCGGATGACTGGAAGAACGCCGCGCATGTTGCCTTCCTGTATGGCAAGAACGCCACCTTCACGACTGCGCAGCGCATCGAAGCGGCGTGGCAGACGAATTACAACTTCACCCCGCGCATGTTCGTATTCGGAGCTTTCAACGGTGAAGACGACCGTTTCAGCGGCTTCGTCTACCAGACCACGTACTCGACCGGTCTCGGCTACAAATTCATCGACTCGGCCTCCACCAAGCTGACGGGCACCGTCGGCGGCGGTTACCGGCGGATGCGACCCGAGACGCTGCTCAGGGATCCGAACGGGCAGGTTATCGGCCGCATCAAGGGTGAGGCCACGGGCGATGCCGTCGGCTCCGCCGGCATCGATTACTTGCAGCAACTGACGCAGACGACCAAGCTCACCGACAAATTTCTCGTCCAACCGGGAAACAGCAACACCGCCGCGCAAAACGACTTCGCCGTGCAAGTGTCCATCTCGAACCGATTGGCGCTCAGCGTCGGTTACGGACTGCGATACAACAGTAATCCGCCGCTGGGTGCGAAGACGACCGACCAGCTCACCACGATCAATCTCGTGTACGACATCAAGGAAACTACCGCGAGCACCAAGTAGCGACCGTCGGGAACACGGCTCTCGCGTCGGGAGCCATGTTCCCGCCCGGTGGCGTGCTCCCGTCCGGCGTCTGGTCCACACCCGCTTACTTCAATGGTTCCGTGTACTTCGGTGTTCGTGGGCACTACGACTGGTGTGGCCGTGTTCGGATTGCTGCACTGACGGCACACGGGGCGGCCGGATCTGCAGCGGAAATACGCCGAACGACGCAGATACCGCGCACCACATCGGCGCGGCGGACCCTGAAATGGACCGCTCCGGCGCGTTGCCCGCCGGGCGAATGCGCAGTTAGGCCGATCAGCCTAAATTCCCACCCATTCTCTTTAATTTTGAACTATTGAATGCTAAAGCTTTATTTGCTTGAATATTCATATATCGTGACGGCCACCTGCCGTGGGAGCTCGGATGAAAAACAAGAACTCGGGATCGATGCAGCGCGCGGCGGCTATCAATGCAGCGCTCTTCGCACTGGCCGGCGCAGCGACCACCGTCGCCCGCGCGCAACAGGCCGCTACAGCCGCAGCGGCGGACTCGCCGGTGGCGTTGGAGGAAGTGCTCGTCACGGCCACCAAGCGCGGCAACGAGAATCTGCAGACCGTGCCGATCGCCATTACGGCGCAATCCCAAGCGACCCTCGAGGCGAAGGGCGCACAGGATTTCGAGGACTACGCGCGGTCTGTCCCCAGCCTCTCGTTTGTCGACTCGGGGCCCGCCTTCAAGGCCTACGTGATCCGCGGTGTCAATGCCACCGGCACCGGCGTCGCGACGGTCGGGCAGTATGTGGATG
>JAQGOG010000123.1 GCA_028293765.1 Gammaproteobacteria bacterium | reverse complement strand
CCCCCGTTGCGCGGGACCCGCGCGCGGGCTGGGGGCCGGCGCGCGCCAGGGGAGACAGTCCGCTACTTGCCCTGCAGAAGATCACGGGCCTTGTGTTGCGCGTCCTTGCACTCCTCCTGGGTCTATGTACGGAGCGCGCTCGCCACGCCCGCAGCTTGTCGATCAAGGTCAATGAGGTGGCTGCCGGTCACGGTAAATTCGGAGGAATCGTTAACGTTTTGGTTCGCGGCGCGTCCCATGTGCGCTCCCGGTCGAGGAGCACGTTCAGAAGGTTGTCCTGAAAATTGATATTGCCTGTAAGTCGTTCGTGGTTCTCGCAGAGAAAGAAAGCATAAGCGAGCGGGAAGAAGAGCGCGTCGTTACGTGGGGCGACCGGATTGAGCGCTTGGCGCGCCAGCAGAGACGGCTTGGTGACCTCGCCGTCGCCCGGCTCCAGCATTAGCCGACCGTAGTCCACGCCAGTTACCTTATCCCGTACGTCCTCTGGAAATAGCCGTGCCTGAGAACGACCCGCTTGTGGCTCTATCACGATGCGCGCAGGCGTCAGTACACAATCACCGCCAAACACCACGAATTTGACCGGGGAGCTTGGCTCCTCGAAAGTCACCGACCAGATGAAGCGGCGTGCGCGCTCAAGATTTCGGGCAAAGTAAGCCTGCAGCGCCGAGATGTACGCGTTTGCTTGGCTCGACCCTTTGAAGCGAGCGCGCAAGCGGCCAATTACGGTGGAATCAAATACAGACCATTGCATGCGCTTCCAGGTGCTCACGTCATAGAGGTCCAGATCCAGATCCTTGCCGCTAGGGTCTACTGACCAGTCAGTCAAGGGATGCGGCAGAAGCTCGTAGATACTCGGCATGGTTGCCAGTACCTCCGGCTCAATTCGGCGGAGTCCAACCCTGTGACCAAGGAGCATGCTCTGCAGCGAACTCACCGAGCCCAAATTCGGTGTCCCCAGTAACACGGCGGTACCGACTTTCTCCGCGCCGCTCATGTTGATGGGAAAATCGCCATCGCCTTCCAGCGCATCGACCGTGCCGTAGCGCAGGTAGTAGCGAGTGATGAGGCCCCCCATGCTGTGGGCGATCACATTGACCTTCAAAGTCGGATCATCATAGTCGCGACGAATCTGTTCGATCAGCGCATCAAGACGCTTCGCCGTCGTGACGTTGTCCTGTCGCCAGTCATAGGCAAAAACATAGAAGTGGCGCACTTTTGGATCGGCGTGCGCACCGAGTTTCCCCGGAACGAACCCCCCCGATTCCCGCAGTGTCCGCACGATCGCGCCGTAGAAGTCGGCGTTCAGGATCTCTTCAAAAAGCCCGCCTGCTTCCAAGCCGTCATCGATGGGTTGCAGAGTCACCGCATCAAAGGGAAGTACCAGGTCTTGTTTCGAACCGGCCAACAGTTGCAGCGTCGATCCCGGCCATACCTCACTACGCTTGTGCTTGTCGAAGAGTCGCGAACCGAGAGCTCCAGGAATCAAAATCACGGGCGGCGTGCGCGCCTCTTCCATACCGGAGGCATAGAGCCTACTCAAATCCGGCGTCGGGTCACTGTGACATGCGACAGCCGACCCGGCGAGCACTACCGCCCAAAAAAATCTCGCCGCGATCACCACGTGGTGGAGGACTCGCGCTATATCACTGCGCACCGCCGCACCTCGCATAGCATGAGAGTCCCCTGTCAGCGCGCGCACCATTTCAAACGAAGCTCTTCATTGCCAGCCAACACCCAGTGGCCATCGGCGGCACAGGCGTCATTACCACTTGACGTCGGTGGTCTTGCTGATGTCGGCGGGCTTCTCTCCCTCTTCGAGATGCGCGATCAGGGAATCGAGGCCCAGCTGTTGGATCTGCGCACCAAAATCCTCGCGATAGCTCTTGATGTAGCTGATGCCTTCGACGTTCACGTCGTACACCTTCCAACCCTCGGGTGTCTTGTGCATCGAATAGTTCATTGCGATGCGGTCAGCATTGTAGCCCGTGACCTCCGTGCGCACGGTCGCATGGTCGGCGCTCGGATCAACGGTGGTCGGAAACACCTTCAACCGATCGGGCGTGAGCTCAACCAACGCGCTGCTGTAATTTCTGAGTAGCGAGTGATAGAAAGCGTCTATGAATCTCTTACGCTGCTCGGGATTCGCCGTCCGCCAATACTGCCCGAGAACGAGACGCGCCGCGTACTCCGTATCGAAGTGCGGCAAGAGATACTTGTCCACCAGCGGGCGCACCTTCGACGGATCCTTGCGATAGGCGTCTCGGTTGGACTGCATCTCGTTCACTGTGCGCTGCGCAGCCGATTGGATGATGTCGCTTGGAGTCTGCTGTGTGGTCGATGTGGCAGCCGTCGCAGCCGGAATTGTGGTTGCCAGCGCGGTACCCTGCGCACATACGAGGTTCGCGTGCACCGCCCCTGCAGTCATCCAGGTGCTAGCTACCAGAAGGGTCGTGACTCTCATTTCTTGGTTGCAAGTGCAGGTTACCCGCGCGCGCCGAACAATGAGTAGACGGTAATCGACAATCATTTATTCCCAAACGGAGCTCTCACCGGTCGACAACTATCCTCGGGGCACCGGGCCGGCATTTCCCGAGCGATTCCGGTACGAACCGGTCACATTCAATTACACCTCGCTAAGCATGCACTTCGATCCGCTCCCGGGTGTCTTCTTCCACTAGCTCGGCAAACGGCGAAGCGAGGCAAGACGGGAGAGGCGCTTGGCAAGTACGACGAGGCGCTGAAGTACGCGCCGAATTGGACGCAGCGCAAGGACGCGCGTGAGGTGCTGGCGAAGCAGAGGACCTGATAGGCTGCCCGTAAGCAGCCGTCCGTGACAGGCAGAAACGGGTCGAAAGTGAGCGGTCGTGCTGCTCCGCACCAGAAGATCCCGCGTTTCGCGGGTCAGCGACTCGGGCGGCCACTGTCGAACCGTGTTATGCGACGGGCTTATGCGATCGTGGGTTACTATTTGGTAGCGGTGCGGGGGCCTGCTACGGATTCGGATACTGTACCCGGCGCACCCCACGATTGGCGAAATCCGCCGTCCCGGTCGCCAGCAAGACGTGCCGCGTGGTTAGTTCCACGGTGACGTGACCATCTTTCGCGGGATGGCAGCGGTCGATCAATTGCCGCAGCGCCTCGCGTGGCGCCGGAAGATCGTCACCCTGCAAGACCTCGCGCATACCGATGACGGTCTCGGGCCAGGCCTTTTCGCTCGGCCAAGGTGCGGCAGCGATGGGCTTAGCGCGTCGCCGCGCCTCGGCCTTCCGGCGAGCTTTCGCGATTGTCGCCTGATCCGAACCGTCTTTTCTATGATCCCGCGACGAACCTCATCCACTTCGACTACGACGGCCAGCTCCTCCAAGTGCGCACCGCGACGCTGAACGGTTCACTCCGTGAGGCGTTCCAACGCTGGTGGACCGCGATGACGCCCGTGTCAGCGCCCGGTTTGTCGCAGTCTCCTGTGTGGGTGTTCGTTGGAGGCATCTCGGTCGATCACGGATGCAGGCGATCCCCGACTTCCTGGTCGGCTACTTCACAACGATGGTTCCAACCATCTGCGGATGGATGGAGCATGCATATTTGTACGTGCCGGCCTTTACGAACTTGAAGGTGAAGCGGTCGTTCTGGTCCAGTGCGCCCGAGCGAAACTGCTCGTCGACGCTCCTGACCGTATGCGGCTCGCCATCGAGGTTTTTCCAGCTCACAGTGGCGCCGACAGGGACCGTCATCGACACCGGCGAGAAGCTGAAGTTTTGAATGGTAATCGTGGTCTGCGCGGATTCGGGTGCCGGCGTCGGTGTCGCGGAGCGGCCGCAGACCGCTACCACCATGAGCGCAAATGCAAAGAGCAACGCTCTGCTCACACGGCGAATGACAGGCTCTGGCGAGCGCGGCAACTGCGTACGTTCAGATCCAGCGAAAGCGGGTTCGGCGGCGGACATAAGTACCTCGCGACGATTTCGGAGCAAGTTAAAGAGGATCAGGCAAGCGTACTGTCTGCCAAGGACAGACCGCTCGGATGGGGTTTAAACGTGACGCTGCTCAACCCGAGCATCTTTGGCAGCTGCTCGTTCGGAACCTTGAGCGGCCCCGGTCCCGGTCCATTGCCCGCGGTCGGCTGAGGATAGGCAGTCGAACGCGCGGTGTGGAATGTGAGATTGCCCTCGACCTTTTGCACGATCTGGTGAATATGGCCGTTCAACACCGTGACCGAGCCGAACCGTCGCAGATAGCTCGTCATCTGGTCCGCATCCGCCGTGCCCCAACCCCAGGGTTCATAGATCGTCCAAAGCGGCATGTGCGCGAAGACAACGATAGGAGTGCTCGCTGAGCGGCCCTTCAGATCCGCTTCGAGCCACTCGAGCTGATCGTGTCCGAGCGCGCCGAGACCATTTACCTTGAAATTCAACACGTTGATCAACCCGACGAAATGGACCCCGTGGTGATCGAAGCTGTAGTAGCCGCGGTTTACAGATGCCGTTCCAAATCGGTTGAAATATTCGCTCACCGAGGCATCGGCGACATCGTGCTCGCCTGGCGTCGTATGAAGCTCGGTAGCCTTGAGCTGCGAGAGCAATTGCGCTGCCGTGTCGAACTCAGCCGGCTTGGATAGATGTGTGATGTCCCCGGTGTGCAGGATGAACGCGGGTTTCTCGGGCATCGCATTCACGAGCTCGATTGTCTGTTGGAGGGTGCCTGCGACGTCGGGATTAGCCTCTTTGTTGAAGCCAATATGCGTATCGCTGATTTGCACGAAGAGGGGAATGTCGAGCGCTCCTGACGTCTTGCGCTGGGTCGCCGCCAGTACAAGATCGACCGGCGTGAGCACGCCCGCCGAGAGGGCAAAAAGGGTGCCTGCGCCGCCAAACGCGAGGCACTTCAGTACGCCGCGGCGGGAAGCAGTGTTCGAATCGTCGGACGACATGGAGCTCTCCTGAAGTGTGTTCGTGAGTACAAGACTCACTGCGCGCGTGGTTTATTCCCGGTGACCCAGAAATAGCTGCGCTTGGCGGGAATAGGTGTGCTCCGCAATAAGTCGGCAGGCCGGTCGATCCGTCAATCGCGGAGAAGGTCTGGGGCCGGTATGGCATGATGCGCCGATGCTGAGACTGGCTGAGATCCTGATTGGGTTGATCTGCGAGACCCTTCGGTGGCTTGGGCTCTCAGTGCGATCGAACCGATCGATTAAAGCCGAAAACCTCTTTCTGCGACGCCAGCTGGCACTTTATGTCGAGCGTGGCGTTAAGCCTCGCCGGATCGACTGCGTGACGCGGATTGGGCTGACGCTGCTGTCACGATGCTTCAACTGGCGGGACGCTTTGGTGGTCGTTCGCCCCGAGACGTTGATTCGCTGGCACCGAGCGGGATGGCAATTACTCTGGCGGCTGAAGTCCCGTCCTGGCCGACCGCCGATTCCCCTCGAGCTACAAGCGCTGATTCGCCGGATCGCGAGTGAGAATCCCTCGTAATGGTATGGACCCATCCCCCTCTTTGCGGCCTTGCAGTGCAGAGGACCAAAATGAGGGTGTTGAACCAACTCAGTTGATAGAGGAGGCCAAGTCCATGAACGAGATTACGATTTTGGCAATCGATTTG
>JAQGOG010000109.1 GCA_028293765.1 Gammaproteobacteria bacterium | reverse complement strand
GTACTGCCGCAGAATCGCAAGGCCATCTCAGTCAGAGCAATGTGAAGAATTAAATAGCGCTTATTCGAGAATCCGAATGGACGGTCTCCATGGAGTGTCAGGAAATCACAAGAAATATGTGGTTTGTGAAATCGGTTTTAACCTTTTATCCGAGGGATGCACGTAGCATCGCTCATGCGTTGACTCACTACGAAGGGCGTGATAATCCGACACCCGTGGAATGGATGCGGGCGAGTGTCAGAAGGGGCTGGCTTGCGACGTTCCTAGGAGGGGGGGGTTATGCATCTTCTGAAGAATTCGCGCCGTCACGCTGAGCCTCCTGCAGCGCCGCTTCCGACGTGACAGCGCCGCTGTCGAGGGACCGACGCAAGCATTACCTGTGACAAGCAACTAGCCGCGAAGACCCGCACGACCCTCGCTCATGAAGTCCGCGGCCAAGACTTTGCAGTCCCTTTTCGTTCGCCGCGCAGCGGTGGCCATGCTCATCGCGGCGATCGCCGGATCCGGATGGCTTGCCTACGAGCTTGCGCTACAGTCCGGCTTCGGCAGCTTGCAGCGTGTGGCGAACGATCGGCTGTCGCTGCTTCAGCTCACGCTCGACGCCACGATCGAACGATTCCGCTACCTGCCCACCGCGCTCGCCCAGGCGGCGCCGATCCTGGGCATCTATGAGCATCCCGATTCGCCGCAGGCAAGACAGGCCGCCAACCAGTACCTGAAATCGCTGAACGATGCGGCCGGCTCGTCCGACATCTATGTGCTCGATCACAGCGGCGTCGCGCTCGCGGCGAGCAACTATCTCGACAACACCAATTTCATCGGCAAGAACTACGCGTTCCGCCCGTACTTCACCGAAGCGCTCAACAGCGTCGAAGGCCGTTACTACGCTGTCGGTGCGACCACGGGTAAGCCCGGCTATTTTCTCTGGCATTCGGCCAACGAGAACGCACGCACGGGGGTTGGCGTCGCCGTGGTGAAAGTGGATCTGCACCGGTTGCAGGCCGAATGGAAGAGCACCGGCGATCTGGTGGCCATGTTCGATCCCAACGGCGTGATCTTCCTGACGAACCGCCCGAACTGGCAGTACCGGCCCATCTCACACCTGTCGGAATCCCAGTTGCGGCTGCTGCGCGATACGCGTCAATACGGCCGTGACATCGACGACCTGAATCCGCTGTTCGACGGGGAGCGGACCGATCACGGCCTGAAGGTCGTGCGCATCAAGGAACCCAAGGAGGGCACCAGCCATGATTACGTCGTCTTCAGCCGGCCACTGCCGAAGCATGGATGGACGCTGGTGGTCCTGTTTGCTCTGCGATCCGTGCAGCAGCAGGCTGCGGTGGTTGCCGCTGCCGTGATGCTGGCGGTGCTTGCCGCCCTGCTGATCTACCTCGTCACGCATCAGCGCCGGCTTATCGTGCGCGCAAAACTCAACGCGCATCACATCCTGGAACAGCGGGTGACCGAACGCACGGCTGAGCTGGCTACGACGAATTCGCTCCTGTCGGCGCAGATCAATGAACGAATCAGGACCGAGGGGGACCTGCGCCGCACGCAGGACAACCTGGTGCATGCGACCAAGATGGCAAGCCTAGGGCAGGCACTGGCGGGCGTAGCCCACGAGATCAACCAGTCGCTCGCCGCGCTGACGACCTACATTGCGGGTGCACGCGTGCTTCTCGACAGAAACGACAAGGACTCGGCCCTGTCGAATCTGAAACTCGTCTCTGCAATCGTCACCCGCATGGGTGCGCTGACCCAGCATCTCAAGACGTTCGCCCGCAAGGACACTGCGTCCAGGCAGGCCACGGACCTCACCGCTGCGATTCGCTGCGCACTCAGCTTGGTCGACTATCGCCTCGGAGAGCAGGACGTGATTTTGCATGTCTCGGTTCCCGAACAGCCGGTATACGTGATCGGGAACGCGGTTCGCCTGGAACAGGTCATCGTCAACCTGATCTCCAATGCGCTTGATGCACTGCGCGAGTGGCCGCAGCGGCAGCTGACGATCGACCTGGAGTGCGGCGAACGCTACGCGAGCCTCAAGGTCTGCGATACCGGTCGGGGCATTGCCCGCGAACACCTCAGCAGCGTGTTCGATCCTTTCTACACCACCAAGGACGTTGGCCAGGGTCTCGGCCTCGGGCTTTCGATCTCCTACGGTATCATCCAGGACATGGGCGGCGAAATAACTCTCGAGAGCGCCCTGGATCAAGGCACGACGTTCCGCATTGTCCTGCCGCTCGCCGGCACTCTGGCCCCTCACACCGCGGTTGCAATCCAGACATGAATCCCACAGTTCTCGTTGTCGATGATGAAGAACAGGTACGCCACTCGATCGCGCAATGGCTCGAACTGGGTGGTCTCGCCGTCGAGACGGCTGCAGATGCGGACGCCGCCCTGGCTGCGATCCGGCGCAGGGCTCCCGAGGTCGTTCTGACGGACTTCAAGATGCCGCGCAAATCAGGCATGGATCTGATGCGCGAACTGCAGCGTTTCGATCCCGACATTCCTGTCGTTCTGCTCACCGCACATGGCGACGTGCCGCTCGCGGTCGCCGCGATGCGCGAGGGGGCCTACGATTTTCTGCAGAAGCCGTATGTGCCTGAACACCTGTCGGCAGTCGTTGCGCGGGCGATCGAGCAACGCCGATTGAAACAGGAGCTGCAGGTGTTGTCCGAACGCGTTGCAGCCCACGAGGGATTGCAGGCTCACATCGTCGGCGCTTCGGCTGAGATCGCGCGGGTTCGCGACATGGTGGGGGAACTGTGCCTGCACGATCCCAACGTGATCATTACGGGGCAGACCGGCACGGGCAAGGAAGTGGTCGCCCGCGCCTTGCACGATTTCGGACCGCGTGCGAAGTCGCCCTTCGTCGCCATCAATTGCGCGGCCGTGCCCGAAGAGTTGTTCGAAAGCGAACTGTTCGGCCACGAAGCGGGCGCGTTCACCGGGGCGCGCACCGTGCGGATCGGCAAATTCGAATTCGCGCATGGCGGCACGCTGCTGCTCGATGAGATCGAGAGCATGCCGCTGCCGTTGCAGGCGAAGCTGTTGCGCGTCCTGCAGGAAAGGGTGGTCGAGCGCGTCGGTTCGAACAAGAGCGTTGCGGTCAACGTGCGGATCATCGCCGCAACGAAATACGATCTCGAGGAACAGGTCCGGCTCGGCCGGTTCCGTCCCGATCTCTACTATCGACTGGCGGGAGCCGAAATTCCGCTGCCCCCGCTCAAGGCTCGCGAGGGAGATATTCTGCTGTTGTTCGAGCATTTTGCGAGGCGCGCGGCTTCGATAGCAGGACAGCAGCATCGATCATTGTCGTCATGCGACGTCGAGGCATTGCTTACGCACAGCTGGCCCGGCAACGTGCGGGAATTGAAAAGCGTCGCCGAGCGCCATGCACTCGGGTTGAAGGCGATGGGTCGAACGGTGCCGGAGATCCTGGGCAAGGTGGCACAGAGCTCGACGGTCGTCGGCTCGGCGCTGGCGGATCGGGTCGCAGCCTACGAGCGGCGATTGATCGAGACCGCCCTGAAGGACCATGGCGGTTCGATCAGCTCCGTTATCGAGGTGCTCGGGATTCCGCGGCGCACGTTGAACGAAAAGATGGTCAAGTACGGACTGATCAGGCCCGGGCGCGACGCCGGCGCGCAGCGCCACGCCTGACATCGGCAGTTTTTGGCCGATGGTCAAATTATGAATAGGCGATTTTCCGCTGATCGGCGCCGGCCGCGCGCTGCGACCGGTCACTACCGGCCCAAAAAAAATTTCCTGCGACAAGGTGTTACGCAGCACGCGGCTTCAACGGGAAAGTGGCACGTGGATTGCAGAAGCGACGGCAGGTGCATCGCGACACGCGTGATCTGTTGGCAAAAGACCTCTTATGATACGTAGCTTCTAGTTTCAGTCGTGCGTTTGTGCATCGGAGGAGCGAGAGCAGGGGGTTGCTCAAGCTCGTATGTTCGAGAAGGGGGGGTTACATGCGTCTGTTGTTGAGTGAAGTGCGTCCGCCGGTTGGACGACGGTTCTCGCTCCTACTTGGATCTGCAGCGGGATCGCTGGTCCCCATCGCATTGGCGAGTTAGTCCGGAACATCAACTGCTGCGCAGGGCGGAGCGATATCTGCCACGGCTCAAGAAACACAGGCGCCCATACAAGAGCCGCAGGACACGGGGTCTCTGAATCGGCTGCGGTTGCTTACCGAGGAACAGTATCTCAACACCATCCGTTATGTGTTCGGGCCCGACGTAGCGCCTGAGCCTCACTTCCCTCCTGCGCAGCGTCGCGACGGTCTCGTCGCGCTCGGGTCTTCGATTACAGGCGTGACCACGACGCAGCTCGAGCTTTATCAGAAGTCTGCGGTGACGATTGCCAACACAGTGGTCGATCCCAAATATCGCGCGTTTCTCATCCCCTGCAAGCCCCGGAACGAGAAAGCGGCGGACAAGGGGTGCGCAAGCCAGTTCCTGAAGGAGAAGGGACGGCTGCTGAACCGCCGCCCGTTGACGCGGGACGAACTCGACGCGTTCGTCGCCGAGGCAAACAAGTCTGCCGATCAGCTCAAGGATTTCTACGCGGGCATCAGCATTGCGCTCGAGGCCATGCTGGTCAGCCCCAACGTGTTGTTCATCGCTGAGGGCACGGAACCGGATCCAGCGCGTCCTGGTCACCAACGTCTCGACGCTTTTTCGCTCGCCACACGCATGTCGCTGTTCCTGTGGGATGCGGTGCCGGACGACAGCGTGCTGAAGGCTGCCGAGAGCGGCGAGATCCAGACGCCGAAGGGCCGGGCGCGCGTGGTTGACATGATGCTTTCAAGCCGTCGCCTCGACGCTGGTGTGCGCGCCTTCTTCGACGACATGTTCGGCTTCGACGACTTCAATTCGCTTGCCAAGGATCCGTCGATCTATCCGCAATTTACGGGCCAAGTGGCGCAGGATGCGCGCGAGCAGACCCTGCGCACCATCGTTGATCAGCTCGTTACCAAGCGCGGCGATTACCGCGATCTTTTCACAACCCGTGAGACGTTCATTTCGCCGGCGCTCGCCGTGGTCTACGGCGAGCCCGCGCCTAGTGGCTGGACGCCCTACACCGCACCACCCGACAGCCCCCGCGCCGGGCTGTTGAGCCAGATCAGCTTCCTTGCACTGCATTCCCATCCCACGCGCTCTTCTCCAACTTTGCGCGGCAAGGCGCTGCGTGAGTTACTGCTGTGCCAGCGGGTGCCGCCGCCGCCGCCCAATGTCGATTTTTCGGCGCTTGATAATCCGACCTCGCCGTTCAAGACACAGCGTGAGCGCGTCGCCTTTCATCTGACTAACCCGGTCTGCGCCGGTTGCCACAAGATCATGGATCCGATGGGCCTTGCGCTCGAGAACTTCGACAGCAGCGGTCGTTACCGCGAGGAGGAGAAGGGCACCAAGATTGACGCGAGCGGCACGCTCGACGGTAAACCGTTCTCGGGCGTAACGAGCCTCGGGCAGGTGCTCCATGATTACCCGGCGCTTACCTCATGTTTAGTACAGCGCGTATACAGCTACGGCTCTGGCGGAGCGGTTCGTTCGGAGGACAAGAAAACGCTTGATTACTTCAATGCGCGCTTTGCTGAAGCGGGCTATCGCGTGCCGGACCTGCTGCGCACCATTGCGCTCAGCAATGCATTTTCCGAAATCGTTGCACCGAAGTCGCAGGTGCCTGCCGTGAAGACAGCCAGCCTGTCACCGGCCAACACCACGAACTAGTGAATGAGGGGAAAAACACAATGACGACATTCACACGCCGCCGTGTTCTTCGCGGATTACTACACGGCGGAGCCGTCACGGTCGGATTGCCGCTCCTCAACTGCTTTCTGAACGACAACGGCACCGCCTATGCTAACGGGACGCCGCTGCCAGTTCGTTACGGCACCTGGCTCTGGGGCTTGGGCATGAGCAAGTCGGTGTTTGTGCCCAAAACGGTGGGGCAGGGCTACGATCTTCCCGAGGAGCTTGCCGCACTCAAGAGCGTGCGCGATCACGTCAATCTATACACCAACCTCACTGCCTATCGTGACGGCGCGTTCTTCTGCCACTTTACGGGCTGGATGGTGTTACGCTCGGGCACCTCGCCCACGGTCGTCAACCAGGCGCCATCGGAGACGCTTGATGTGATCGTAGCCAATCAGATCGGCCGCACCACGCGCTTCAAAAACCTGACTGCAACCGCGACCGGCGACGTGCGTAGCGTCGTTTCCTACGAGAATGCCAACACACCGAACTCGCCGGAGTTCTCACCGCTGAACTTCTATAATCGACTGTTCGGCCCGGATTTTCAGGATCCGAATGCCCCCACCTTCTCACCGAGTCCACGCATCATGGCGCGTAAGAGCGCGCTGTCGGCGGTCACTGACCAGATCAAGGGGCTTGAGCGGAAGGTGGGTGCCGAGGATCGGCAGCGGCTCGATCAGTACTTCACGGGCCTGCGTCATCTTGAGCAGCAGTTCGACCATCAGTTGACCAAGCCCGAGCCGCGCGCGGTCTGTGTGATACCAAAGGCGCCGAAGGAGGATCCGAAGCTCGGCAACGAAGCGGGCCTTGTCGCCGAGCGCCACAAGATGATGACCGATCTGCTGGTCATGGCAGTCGCCTGCGACCAGACACGAGTGTTCAACATGGCCTACTCGAACGCCCAGGCCAACACGACCAAGCCCGGCTACGAGAAGCCGCACCATACGACGACACATGAGGAGCCGACGGATGCCCAACTTGGCTATCAGCCAAATGCATCGTGGTTTCTGCGCCGGTCCATGGAATCGTGGGCCTATTTCGTCGAGGCCTTCAATAACGTGAAGGAGGGCGACGGTACGCTGCTCGACAATTGTCTGATTATGGCCAACACCGACGTGGCCAATGCGCGCATCCACTCGCTCGAAGAGATGCCGGCGTTCACTGCGGGCAAGGCCGGCGGTAGGGTCAAGACCGGGTTACACATTGACTGCAAGGGTGCGCAAGGAACCCAGCTCGGCTTTACCACAATGAAAGTCATGGGCCTGGACATTCCCTCGTGGGGGACCAAGAGCAACCAGACAAGCAAGGTCATCAGCGAGATGCTGGTCTGATCCGCTGTTGCGGATCAGACCAGCTTCGGCTGTGTAAAGGGGGGCGGATGCGACGGATTGTAGGTCTGATGGGCGTTCTGGCGGCAATGTTTGTGATGTTACCGGCGCCGGCGAAGGATAAGCTGCTGTCCGAGGACTACGTGCGCGAACCGATGCCGCCCGGCTTCAAGGTAATCGTGGCCGAGTTTGAAGGGCCGGTCTTCGCCGATGCAAACGGTAGGACGCTCTACGACTGGCCACGCGCCGGTTTGCGCAACGGCGACGCTGGCGAGCAGAAGGGCAAGCCCACCTGCGAGGATCACAAGTACACGGACAACGCCGGCCTGATGAGCCCGTACCCGGGCGGACTGGAGCTGCCGGAAGTCGAGACCCGACCCAGCTGCACCGATGTTTGGCCGCCCGTACTGGCTACGCCCAACGCGAAGCCCGTCGGCAAGTGGACGATCCTCGAGCGTAAAGACGGCCGCAAACAGTGGGCGTACGATGGCTATGCACTCTACACCTCTGTCCTCGACCGCGGGCCGGGCGACGTCTTCGGCGGCAGCCTCAGGAAGGGTACCTCCGAGGGCGGTGCGCAGCGCGAGCCAGTGGGGCCTCCGCCCGACATCCCGCCGCAGTTCGCGGTGCATACGGTCGCGACCGGTCGGCTTCTAATCATTAGTGCTACCGGGCGCTCGGTCTATTATTCGGACCAGGATAAACCGGGCAAGTCCAACTGCGATTTGGAGTGCCTGCAGGAATGGACGCCCGTGCTTGCGCCCGAGACCGTCCGTCCTCAGGGCGACTGGTCCATCGTTGAGAGTTCGCCCGGCGTGAAGCAGTGGGCTTTCCGCAAGATGCCCGTCTATACGCGCACGCTGGATTCGCATGGTGCCAGCCTTGAGGGCAGTGATGTGCCCGGCTGGCACGACGCCTACACCCAGATGGCACCGCCAGCGCCCGTGGGCTTCACCGTGAATGACATGCACTCCGGCCAAGTGCTCGGTGACGCGAATGGCATGACAATCTACGTCTACAATTGCAATGACGATGCCGTTGACCAGCTGGCCTGCAACCATCCCGACACACCACAGGAGTATCGGTTAGCCATCTGTGGTCGCGGCGATCCCGAGCTGTGCCTGAAAAACTTCCCCTACGTGATCGCGTCGATGGGTACGAAGAGCAACAGCCACACCTGGAGCACAATGGACATCGATCCGCAGACAGGCAAGAAGGTAGCTCGCGACGCGCCGGGTGCGTTGCATGTGTGGGCCTATCGCGATCGCCCAGTCTATCACTGTGCGCGTGACAAAAAGCCTGGGGACATCGAGTGCGATACCTGGGGCGAGTTTAATGGTGCGCGCAACGGCTACAAGGCATTTTGGTTGCGCGATGACTTTGGCGGAAATGCTGGCTCGTCGCGCTGACTTTGGCAGAACCTGGTCGTCGGCGCGACCACTGACAACCCAGGTTATTTCCTGTGACGCCAGTGTCGCAGCGGACAAAGTTCTCGGCGTTGCCCTGGTGAAAGTGGATGCCGGTTAACGAGGCAATCAGCAATCGAGAAAGGTGGAGTCTCTATGCAGTCTTATCAATCGATGAAACTGGCCTGTGCAAGTCTGCTGGGCTCCGCGCTCGGCGTAGCGACTGCACAGGCTGCGGATAGCCCGTTACGCGGCCATACGATCGGCTATGTTTTGACCACTAAGAACGTAGCGATCTGGCAGTCGCCGGACGGCAAGGTCGAGTGCCCGGATGGTCTAAACGATGGCCCGCGCGAGCAGTTCAAGACTCTCTATCCCGAGAAGTCCGGCGTTCACTACAAGTTCGTCGAGACGCAGCTCGAGCGCGAGGGCCAGATCTGGAACCCGACGACCGAGCCTGAGTCCAAGCTGACCTTCAAAGAAGCACAAGGCACGACTGCGATCGGGCTGAACCTGGATGGCAAAATTGGCCCCCGCGATTTCACGAGCCCCGACGGCGAGAAGGGTATCGACAATCAGATGTACCGGGTGCTCGGCTGCGTCGGCAATTACCGTGGTCCCGATGGGTCCTACCGACACTTCATCGAAGACTACATGCGGAAATTCAACTACAACCGCTTCCTGATGGAACTCACCAACGTCGACGACCTTACCAATGACGACGACGTCGACGTCACCCTCTATCGCGGCAAGGATCCATTGATGGTGGATGCGCTCGGCGGGTTCACTTCTGGCAGCACGCAGCATGTCGACTTCCGCTGGGGCAAGAGCTTCATCTATCACCTGCACGGGAAGATCAAGGACGGTGTCCTGACGACCGACCCGTCCGATGTCACCTTCCCCGAGTCCCAGGCCCGTGGTGTACCTTATCTGTCGGTGCGTGGTTGGCGCGTGAGGCTCAAGGTCAAGCCGGAAAGTGCCGGAGGCCTGATGGCGGGGTACACCGACATCGAGCGCTATTACAATTCGCTCGGCCAGAATTGGTCGACCCACCATCGCAGCTACGGCGCGGAGCCGATGGCTTCGGAATACCGCGCTATGCTCAAGAACGCGGACGGCTATCCGGACCCAACGACCGGGCAGAACACAGCGATATCCATGGCCTGGGAGATCAAGTTTGCTCAGGCCTTCATCCTGCATGATGAGCAAGACAAGCCGGCCATCTCCAGTGCGCACGGTGGCAGCGCGAAGACCAAAGTTGCTGGCAGATAGCTAAATCGCACGATCAAGTGATAAGACTTAAGCCGTGTAAGGCGGCGTCGTTTTCGGGGGGACTGTAGTGAATAGATCCAACGCGGTGTCCAGGCTTACCTGGGCAGGAATTGCGTTTGTTGGGACCTTGTTGCCCATCAGCTCTTTTGCTGATGACCAGGACGTCAGGGATTATCGCTCCGATGTCATGAAGGCTATGGGAGAGCAGTTCGCTGCTCTTAATCAGATCACCAAAGGAAAGGCACCTGCTGGTGATGTGGCCACCCAGGCGGAAGTGCTCAGTATTACCGCCGGCATGGCCAAGATTGCCTTCACACCCAAGGTCCTGGGAGGTGAAGCCAAACCCGAGGTCTGGGACAAGTGGGACGATTTCTCCAAGCGCCTGGACGAAATGGTTGCTGCAGCTGCCGATTTGGCCAAGACCGCCAAGCAAGGTGGAGTGGCGGCGGTGACGCCGAAACTGAGTGGTCTGTCCTGCAAGGGCTGCCATGATGATTACCGGGTACAAAAGAAATGAGGCCAGTACCGATGGTACGTGTGAGTAAAGCAGTCGCCCTTGGCGTCATGATGTTGTTGCCCATGGTCGGCCACACTGATGACAAGGATGTGGTGGAATACCGCCAGCACATCATGAAGTCTTTGGAGCAGCAGACTGCCGCCCTCGGGCAGATTCTCTCCGGTGCTGGGCCTACCGAAAACACCGTGGCTCATATGCAGACATTGGCATTGACGGCATCCATCGCCCTGAAGTCATTCGAGCCCAAGGTGCCAGGAGGCGCGGCCAAACCCGAAGTCTGGAAGGACTGGGCGGAGTTCTCCAAGCGCATGAAAGACTTTGCAGATAAGTCTGCCGAAATGGCCAAAATTGCGCGGGAACAGGGCGCCGACCAAGCGGCTTTGCATGTAATTGAAGCGTTGCCCTGCAAGGGTTGTCACGATGTCTATCGTGACGAGAAGAAGATTTGACGCTGTCAGTCGTCTACTAGCAGTGTGTGGAGTATTGAAATGACAACACGAATGACACGGCGTGGACTGTTGCGGTCCGGGTTGCAGGCTACTTTGGCTGGAGCGGTTTTGTCGGCCTCCGCGGTGGCACGGGCGCAGGGCGAAAAATCCTGCCTTGATGGGAAGATGGATGAGGGATTGGCGACGGCATTGAATTTCACAGAACATTCGACCACACCCAATCAAACCTGTGGGAATTGTGGATTGTTCGGCGGTGCTGGTTCAGCCTGTGGGCAGTGCCAAATATTCAGCTGTACCGTCAATCCCAAGGGGCATTGTGATTCGTGGGCTGCCAAAAAGTAACTGAATGGAGGAAATACATCGAAGAGTGCACCAGCCCTAATTATGCGATGTTTGCGTAGGCCGCTGTATTGGGTCTCAGGAGTACTGGGTGTAGTCGTCCTCACGGCGCTCTTTGCCAACCGGGCACCGGGACCTGATGGCTCGAGTCAGGGTTCAGGTGTAACCAACGACACCGATGCTCTGGTTGAGCGTGGACGCTATGTGGCGGTGGCGGGAAATTGCGCCAGTTGCCATACCCGTCCAGGGGGTGCTCCCTATGCGGGTGGTGTGGCATTTGAAGCCCCGGTAGGCACTATTTACTCCTCCAACATCACTTCCAGCATCGAACATGGCATTGGCAAGTGGACGGCGGAGGACCTGCGGCGTGCCCTGCATGAGGGCATTGCAGCTGAGGGATATCGGCTGTTTCCCGCGTTTCCGTATACCTCGTTTACTCAGATGACCGACAGGGATGTGGATGCACTGTACGCTTATTTGCGTACTGTGACGGCGGATAAATATCAGCCGACAGCCAACGATTTCCTGTTTAAACAGCGTTGGGCCATGGCCATCTGGAATGGGCTTTTTTTCGAACCCGCACGCTTCAAGCCCGATCCGAAACGGACCCCGGAATGGAATCGAGGGGCCTATCTGGTGGAGGCGTTGGGTCATTGCGGGGCCTGTCATACCCCCCGCAACCGCTTTATGGCGGAGGTGTCGGCCAACGCCTATCGGGGCAGCAATCTGCGCGAGTATGTCACTGCTGACAAGGTGCGCGATTGGGCTGCGGTGAATCTGACGTCATCGGCTGACGGCCTTAAGACATGGCCGGTGGATGATCTGACCAAGTACTTGCATACGGGCTTCAGTCTACGCGGGGGGGCCTGGGGGCCGATGAATGAGGTGGTGGGCAACAGCACTTCCAGGCTGACGCTGGAGGATGCTCGTGCCATGGCAACCTATATCAAGAGTTTGCCGGAAGGCGGGGAGACGAAGACACCAGTGACCGCAGAACAGGCCGCACTGGGACAAGCCATCTACCATGATCGCTGCGAAAAGTGCCACGGCGCTTCTGGGCGTGGTGGTATGTTCTCTGGACCGCCGCTGGCAGGCAGTGCCATTGTGCAGTCTGCCGATCCCGATTCGCTCATCAATGCCATCCTATACGGTGCTACGCCACCCGATGGCATGAAACTGGGCGCATGGGAAACCATGAAGGCGTATGCGGATGTCTTGAGTGATACCGAGATTGCCAATGTAGCGAACTATGTGCGCGGCTCCTGGGGCAACGGTGCCCCACCAGTAGATGCCGCTCGGGTGGCCAAGCAGCGTTGAGGCTAATCCATGGCGGCGGCTGTGACAAAAGGGGTCATTTCACAGTCAACGTCTTGAAGCGCTCGGTGGCATCGCATGCCGACACCACCACACTGCGCACACCATCACTGCACTGCCGCGTACTCGCGCGTCAATGCGTTTGGCGTTGCGCGCCGTTCGACCAGTAATCAATTGTTTGCGGCAGATACTGAAGAGGCGAGTCACCGTCGAGGGTCAACGCATAGGCCGCTTTCCGCCGATGGGGATTCTGCGAATCGGCAAGATTCTGCCGATCGTCCTGCGCGTTCCCCGCCCGTAAGGTGTGAGTATTCAAATATTCTCATGGTCCCGACTTCGGCGCCTGGGCTTCACGTGCGTGGCATGGGGATTGCAACCGCGCTAGCCGGGCACAGACGAACGCGCTTGCTGGACCGTGGGGAGACTCACGTTCAAGGTAAGCCGTGGTTTGCGGGGTCAATAAAAATTGATGTGCGCGCAGGCCGCGTTGTTGTGCCGTTGCGCCGAATTAATGAGGGGGGCTCTGATGATTCTATCCAGTATGGCTCGTCGCCGCGCGAAAGCTTGCGCGCGGTCGATGGTCAGTGTCACTGCACTTGCAACCGTTGCCGTCACCAGCGCGCAAGCGCAAGACTCCGTATCTTCGACGCCCAGCGAGTCGACGGTCAGCGAGGTCGTCGTCACCGGTTCGCGAATTATACGTAACGGCTACGCAGCGCCGACACCAGTCTCGGTGCTGGGCACAGATGAACTCAACGCATTGAACCCGGTGAATGTTGCCGATGCAGTGAATACCCTGCCGGCTTTCTCAAACTCGGTGACCGGGCGTTCCCAGAACGGCAATCTCTCGAGCGGCTCGGCGGGCGTGAACCAGCTCAACCTGCGCGGCCTCGGTATTAGCCGCACGCTGGTCCTTCTGGACGGCCATCGCGTCATCAACGCGTCGGGCACCGCGGGCAACAGCGCCCCGGACATCAACACCTTGCCGAGCGCGCTGGTCAAGCGCGTTGACGTCGTGACCGGCGGCGCCTCGGCGGCTTATGGCTCGGACGCGTTGTCGGGCGTCGTGAACTTTGTGCTCGACCACGACTACACCGGCTTCAAGGGCCAAGTTCAAGCCGGCGAGACCAAGTACAACGACGACAAAAACATCGATCTTCAACTGACCTGGGGTACCCCGTTCGCGGGCGGCCGCGGCCATCTTCTTCTGTCGGGTGAATATTCGCACAATGACGGCATCCGTGGCGCCAACGGGCGTCCGTGGGCCAGCTCGCCCTCAGCCGTCATTCTCAATCCGGCGTACGGTACGACTGCCGGCAAGAATACCAGTGTGCCGCGGTACATTGTCAGCCACAATGTCGGTCTTGCCGCCGGTATGCCGGGTGGCATCATCACCAGCGGCGTTCTCAAGGGAACCTATTTCGGGCCGAACGGGGCCATTCTCAACGGCTTCAACTTCGGCACCCCAGTCGGCAACAGCCTGCAACAGGGCGGCGACTGGCAGCTCTCGCGTATTGACAACGGCATCGACCTCGATGGCAGGATCGATCGCAAGGTGACGTACTTGCGCACCAGCTTCGACTTCACCGACAACGTCACGGGCTATGTGGAAGGGCAGTATGCGGGGACGCATACCGCGGATACCGCCGCTCCGAACCGCCGCCTGGGCAATCTCACCATCAGCATGGACAACGCCTACCTGCCGGACTCACTGCGGCAGCAGATGGTGAACGCCGGTCAAACGTCGTTCGTGATGGGCACCACTAACGCCGATATGGGGCGCTTCTACGGCAATTATCACCGTGACCTGTACCGGTTCGCGGGCGGCCTCGATGGCAAGTTCGACGCCTTGGGCACGAACTGGAAATGGGACGCCTATGTCCAGCATAGCGAAAATTCCATTGACTCGCGGACCTACAACGACGGGATCACGGCGCAGTACCTGAAGGCGGTCAATTCTGTCCGGGTCAACGGCGTTCCGACCTGCCGCGTGAACGCCGACGCCGATCCGACCAACAATGACCCCAACTGCGTGCCGTACAACGTGTTCGGTACCGGTGTGAATACGAATGCGCTGGCTTACGTCGAGAGTTTTGCCCACGGTGTTCAAGTGCTGAAGCAGGACGTCGGTGCGGTCAACGTGAGGGGTGAGCCGTTCAGTTCGTGGGCCGGTCCGGTGTCGACCGCGGCTGGCGTCGAACACCGCATCGAGCAAGGTTCGGGCTACTCCACCGATGTTGACATGGCGACCGGCTTCTTCGCTGGCAACTACCACCCCACCAACGGTAAATACCATGTCACCGAAGGCTACCTTGAAACGGTCGTGCCGCTGGCAAACGATCTGCCAGGGGCGCGAGAGCTTGACCTGAATGGCGCCGTGCGCGCGACCGACTACTCGACCTCCGGCTACGTCACTACATGGAAGGCCGGTTTGACGTGGCGGCCGATTGAAGATGTCCGCTTCCGCTTTACGCGCTCACGCGACATTCGTGCGCCCAACCTTGGCGAGTTGTTCGCGGGCGGTCAAGCGGGTTCGGGCCTATCGTTGAACGATCCATTCCGTGCCACCAACGGCGTTCCTGAGAATATTTCAAACGCCTTCGGGCTCACCACGGGCAATCCAGCCCTCAAACCTGAAGTGGCGGACACAACGGGGTTCGGTGTGGTGGTGGCGCCAGGGTTCCTGCCAGGCTTCCAGGCGTCGATCGACTACTACAACATCGACATCCAGGGATCGGTACAAGCGCCGGACGCACAGACGATAGTCAACCTCTGTTACCAGGGAAACCAGGCGCTCTGCCAGGATATTTCCCGTCGCCCGCTGGCCGCTGGCGACCCGTTCAGTGTCGGTCAGCTCTTTCAAGTGATCACGGCGCCGCAAAATCTCATCGGGCAAACCGCCCGCGGCATCGATTTCGAAGCCAGCTACCACGTACCGATGTCCACCTTCGGTAACCTGTCGATCCGCGCCATGGCCACCCGCGTGTTGAGGCTCGAGACCACGGATACCAACGGTACGGTTTACGATGGCAATGGCGTCGTCGGCACTTGGGCGGGCATTGTGCCCTTCGCCGGTCTGACGACGCCGAAGCTCCGCGGCCTCCTCTCTGCCATGTACCAACTCAATCAGCTCACGGCGACCGTGATCTACCACTACACCGGTCCCGGCGTGTACGCCAATGGCTTCGTCGACTGCACCACCAATTGCCCGGTGTCGACGGCTGCGCATCCGACATTCGGGAACAATCATATCGCGGGCCAGCAGACGATCGATCTGTCTGGCGCATATAAGTTCTTCAACCAGAACATTGAGGTGTTTGCAACCATCGAAAATCTGACCAACCGTCAGCCGCCGGATGTTGGCAATAGTCTCACCTCGGCCTACTGGCAGGATCAGGCGAATTCTGACTACGAGCGAATCGGCCGTCAGTATCGCGTGGGGTTTCGATTCAACTTCAAATAGAACAGGCATCGCAAGCAGGCGAAGTCGGGTGTCCCGACTTCGCTGTCTTCGACTACGGGGGTGCAATTAGTTATGCGTCATTTGATTGCGACAAGCGTCGCGCTTACGTTATTTGCAACTGCCACACTGACTTCGCAGCCAGCCTACGCCGCCGACCCGGGCTCGAAGGTTTTAGTTGAGTTCGAGTTGATGACCTGGCCCGAGGTCAGGGACGCGCTCGCGGCGGGAAAGGCCACGGCTCTCATCTACACCGGCGGTGTCGAACAAAGGGGGCCTCAAAATGTTAACGGCGGGCATAACATCATGGGTCGCGCGATCGTCAAGGAGATTGCATTGCGGCTGGGAAATGCCATCGCTATGCCGGTGTTACCTATAACTCCAAACAACGCCAGCGCGGATCTTCCCGGGACCATTGGCTTGACCAATGATCTGTTAGAGAAAGTTCTGCAGCGAATGGTCGAGCAGTCAATCACCACCGGATTCAAGAACGTTGTGGTGATGGGAGACCATGGCGGTGGTCAGGGCGATGGAGACAAGAATGTTTACCGCAAGGTAGCGACCGAGATGGATGCGAAGTACAGCGCTTCGGGCGTGCATGTCTTTTATTGTGATCAGGTGTATGAGCCTGCAAACCATGCAATGGAAGAGAAGTTGGCTGCTCGAGGCTACCCGAGAGCAACGCATGCCGGCATTCACGACACTTCCATCATGATGTACCTGGATCACGATGGTACGTATGTGCGCAAGTCATTGCTCCCGACGGCGGTAGGTGTTCCGGTCGGCCCTGATAATAAACCGCATCCAACTGCGGACTCGCCGAAGAACGGTATTGTTGGCGACGCTCGGCGCTCTAGTGCTGCGATTGGCAAAGAAGCCTTTGAAACGAAGGTCAACTTTGCCGTCAAACAGATTCAGACATTCATTCCGCCAAAAAAATGACTTCAGGTCACTACTGCCCCAGCGTTGCGCCCGCTGTCGCACACAAGTAGCAGGCATATAGGCTCATATTTTGGTCTCGATTTGAACGGCGGCTTCGGCAGGCGGATGCATTTCTCGCATCCGCCCGAAGTCACCGTGAACGTGGAGCTGAGAGGCCATGACTCGCAAGCACCCCGCATCGACTGTCGACCGCTCTCTTGCGGTCAAGTACTTCGACAAGGCGGCAAGGTTCAAAGCCGATGCCGAAAAGATGTCCGTGCTGGCCGACGAATTCAGCGGTAACGGCGTTGCCGTGTTGTGCGTGCACGCGGCGATCGCGTATGGCGATGCTATTTCGATACTCGCGGGAGCTAGGAAGTCCAAGCGTGGGGACCATCGAGTCAGGCGGCGTAGGCCGCCTTCCAGAAATCCTTGTGAACCTGCGGCGGATCGGGGCTATCGAAGACGCGCTGGGTGAGCAGGATTGCCGTCAGGCCATTCGCCGGATCGTTGAACCAGGAGGTTCCAAAGCCTCCGTCCCAGCCGTACGCGCCTCGTGCGACGCCATATGGACTGTCTTCGACCATGACGCCAAGGCCATAACCCCATCCCCTACCTGGCCCCAGGATGTCTCTTCCTCCCTCCCTTTGTGCGGCCGTTAGATGATCGGTTGTCATGGCCTGCAGCGATACCTCGGATAGGAGGCGCCGGCCGTCCGGCGCCAAGCCGCTCATCATGAACCGCGCGAAGGCGCCAAAGTCGTCGGCCGTTGAGATCAGTCCGCTATCCCCGGCGGGAAAGAGCGGGGCCCCCGCGTACATCCCGTCGGGCGGATCGAACAGCGTCAGCTTGCCGTCCTGCGGCGCATAGCCGGTGATGAAGCGGTCCAGCTTCTCGCGGGGAATGTCGAAGGCGGTGTCTGTCATGCCCAACGGCGCGAAGATTCGCTCCGACAACACCCTATCCAGAGGCTTTCCGGCGGCGCGCGAGACCAATACGCCCAAGATATTTGAGGCTGCGGTGTAGAGCCATTGCACGCCGGGCTGAGCCATCAGAGGCAGGGCGCCCAGGCGCTGCATGAACTGGTCTGGGGTGATCGGCGATTTTGGGTTGGGCATGCCAAAGCCAGGCAGGCCGGCGACTGCCTTGGTGATCGGATACGTGTCCGAGAACACCACCCCCCAGCCCAGGCGGAACGTCAGCACGTCCTCCAGGGTGATCGCGCGTTTGGCCGGCACGGTGTCGTCGAGCGGTCCATCGATCCGCATTAGGACACGCCGATCCGCCAACTCGGGGGCGAGCCGGTCGATCGGCTCGTCAAGCGTCAGCTTGCCTTCCTCGACCAGCATCATGGCCGCGACGGCCGTGATCGGCTTTGTCATCGACGCGATCCGGAAGATCGTATCGCGCTGGACAGGCGCCTCGCCTTCCAGGGTCATCGTGCCAACTGAAAAGACATGCGTCTCTACTCCCTTTGCCACCAGCGCCACAAGGCCCGGCGGAGAGCCCTTGGCCACGTGCCCCTTAAGGACCTCTTCCAATTTGGACAGTCCGTCCTCGCTGAACGCCATCGTTGCTTTCCTCCTCGTGTCTGTAGGCTTGCGCGCAACGGGCCAGACTTGCGACGGCCGCCGCGCCGATGAAGGCGTGGCCATCGAACCCCGCGTGCCCGTGCAGCGCTGTGCCCCGGTAGCTGATCGACTGTTCACGGGGCATGGCTATCAACGTCCGGTTTGTGCCGGCGTTCCGGCACCTCATGGGCCTTGCGCAAATCGGCATGTCGCGCCCTCTGACTGGCGACCCACTGCCTCTGCTTAGTGACTGTCTCATCGTAGTGCGGATCGCCGCGGAGAACTGCAAAACAGTACCGCCCAGCATTCGCCGCCGCGCGCGCCTGATCCAGTGTTGCGCATTTCACTACGGCGTGTTATCCGGACGGCCCGTATTTGGCTATGACATCAAGGGTGCGAGGGGAGAAAAGCATGGCGTTCGCGATCAAAGCCGAGGTTCGCGATCCGCGGGCGAAGACGTTCGCGTTCACCGCACAGAAGACGATGTATGGCGGCAAGCATATCGCCGAAGGTGACAAGGTTTTCGTGTTCGCGAGCGAGAACGAGGGCGGACAGGGCCTCATCGCGCGCGGCATGATCACCTCCGCCGAAGCGATCGCTAAGAAGCGCGGCATCGCCCGGCAAACGCCGCGCGTGAGCATCACCGTCAGACGCACCGCGCTCGCGAAGCGGCCGCTGGGGCGGAGCGAACTCAAACACTTTACCGACTGGAATGACGGCCAGCCCGGGACCGAGCTCAATTTCAAATTTTATCGTCAGGCAACGAATAAGATCGTCGGCATCTCGGATGAAGCGGCGGCGTTCCTCGGCGGATTCTTTTAGCCCGGCCCTCTGCTCGCGCTTTGGCAACTGGGGGTAGTACTCCGTGCGTGCGCAGACTGATTGGCAAAGCGCCTTAGAACCTCTCGCTGGCTTGGCTTTGGCAAAATCTGGACCGGTATTATTGCGTGTTCGGCCGACATCGACGCGTACCGAGCGCGGCGAGTAGCGGAATGGGAGACAGACCTCTTCGTCCTCAAAGCACACATAGCCATTCACGCTCGGCCGCCAGCGTTCTTTGGTAAGGCTGGGACCGAGGGTTTGGATCCCTCCGCCCGGTCCAGAATTTCTCACCATTTGTGGCGGCGACATGCATCAAAAAACTTTTGGCGTGTATGTCACATTGGCGGATTCTGGATCGTCATGATGTCGGAATCAACAGAAGGACGCCGATCATGACTGCCAGACTTAATCCCGTTGCCGCTGCCCCTTCACTGATGAAGGATTGGCACAGCATATCCCTTGCCATTTCCTCCAGCCTCGATCCGAGCCTCAGCGAGCTTGTGAAGATTCGTGCCTCCCAGATCAACGGGTGCGCCGTCTGCACCAATATGCATGCAGTGTTTGCGCGCGAAAACGGAGAAACCGAACAGCGCATCTACCTGCT
>JAQGOG010000107.1 GCA_028293765.1 Gammaproteobacteria bacterium | reverse complement strand
CGGCGCGCAGCCCGTGCGCCAGGTTCACGGCAACCTGGTCGATCCATTCAGAGACGTGGTTCCAACGTTCAATAGCTTCGCGCGATCCTTCGCCGTCGCCACAGGCTGTGCATCGGCGATCCGCCGGAGTTGGAAAACCCATCCGTAAGGGTCCCACAGTTCCGACCGACAAACCTCGGCGGTATGGGCTTCCGCGATGCCTGGATCAGGTACGCACGTGCGACCCACTCCGGCCGTCCTATCAACTCCCCTTCAGGAATACGCTCGAGTTGCACGTCAACTGAATGCACGAGGCGGCGCCAGCGTGCCAAATCGCGAGGCGAATTGATATCAATGCCGGACTGTGTCTCAAGCGGCAATCCGGTATACATCACAGTGAATGGAAAGCGGCGCTTGTATTCAGCGACGAACTCGTCCGCCAGGCGAGTCACAGTGGCCTGGTACTGGCAACGGGTCGTGCGGCTCTTAGACCGCGCGGAATTTCCAATTTCGGACCCAAAGCGGACATCGGCGCCAGGCCGCGATGCCGCCTCCGGTGAAGCCGTGTACATTCCGCTGATGCAGATCAACAAACCACATCTGGTCGCCGACGTCGAACGGGATGACGTCAGCAAGTCCCTTTCGGCGTGGTCATGGTTACTCGAAGACGGTTGGTCTCCACTCCTCGTCAGCGCGGTCGGCGAGGTATTTCTAGCCAATTCAGCCGGTGCAGTAGCTCGGCTCGACACCGGCGCAGGCAAACTCGAGAGGTTGGCAGACAGTTTAAGACTTTTCGAAGCCGCTCTCGATGATCCGGCGGTTATCGCTGATTGGTTTCTCGAACCTGTAGCGGACGAGCTTCGATCGCAGGGGAAGCAGCTGAGCCCTGGCCAGGGTTACGGCTTCACGCTTCTGCCAATCTTTGCAGGGGGAAGTTAAGAGCCGGGGAATCGTTTCTGTCTCAGCGCTACAGAACACATCGGGTTCTCGGGTGACATGCACTCGCAGCTTAGAGATGTCCCTGATGGCGATAGCGTGAATATCGTGGTCCGTAACTGATGCTTGCGCATTTGTCACTGCGATGTCCGCTTGTGGCCCGAAAGTCGACTTTCGTAACTGAGCCCGCGCACCGGTTTTCAGGGCCGCGGAAATCCTCATCGAGCGTGCGCGACCACACACGAATTCAAGGAGGCTTGGCATTACCGTGTCCGATGCTAGACTGCCGCCAAGGTCGAACAGCCCGAGCAGCGCCGAATAAGTAAAGAAGAAGTCGATTTCTGAGGGAGCAATATGAGATTTAACATGCGCC
Organism: Gammaproteobacteria bacterium; assembly: GCA_028293765.1. Classification (GTDB taxonomy): domain Bacteria; phylum Pseudomonadota; class Gammaproteobacteria; order Steroidobacterales; family Steroidobacteraceae; genus 13-2-20CM-66-19. Next base: position 25,269 of record JAQGOG010000107.1, on the reverse strand, counting down.
GCGTCGTGCTCGCGGCTGGACTGTGCCTTTGCCAAGTGGTTTTCGCCGGAGTCAACACCTGGAGTGCGCTCGGACCGTACGGCGGGCAGATTCAAAGGATTGTCTACGCCGCCTCGGCGCCCTCGAAAGCCTACATGGTCTCGATTGCGGGCTTCTCCAGCTCGCAGGACGGCGGGGTGACGTGGCAGAGCATCCCGGTCGCTCCGCAAACCTACCTACAGGACGTCGCCGTCGATCCGACGGACGCAACGCGAGTCTACGTGGTCGGTCTGTACCCCCCGTATCTGCAAATCAGCACGGACGGCGGCGCCACACTCTCGACCGTAACATCATTTCCGGCGACGCTCTCCCTGGCCTCCCAGGTCCAAGTCAGCAGTGACGGCGCGACGGTGTGCGTGTCCGCACTGTTGAGCATCGCATGCAGTACTGATCACGGACACACCTGGGGAGTTCGCGCGGCCATTCCGGGGCCCGCCAACGGCCGGATCTTGAAGCTGCTGATCGATCCTACGAACTCGAACACCTTTTACGCTTCCGTCGTCCTGTCCGGGAACGACGACGGAATTTTTGTGACGCACGATGGCGCCAAGACCTGGCAGCAAACATTCGCGAGTGACGCGACCAGTGCCGCGACTGATCTGGCGCTGGCTCCCGGAAACCCCAGCACCCTTTGGGCTGCACGCCCCGGAAACGGAGTCTGGTTTTCTACCGACGGCGGAGTCACCTGGACGTCCTCGGGCACCAGCACAATCAAGTTCGGTGCATCCGCAGTCGCGGTCAGCCCTTCGAATCCGGCAGTCATTTACGCGGGCGACCCCAGCAGCGAGGTGTTTTCCAGCTCGAATGGTGGCGCGACCTGGGTCAATGTCACGGGCAATAACGGCAGTGGGCAAGTTTTCACTCTGGCGATATCTCCCACCCAGCCGACAACGGTGTTGGCGGGCGGCTACGCCAGTGTGTTTGGCTCGGTCACGGGCGGAGTCACCTGGGCGGATCAAAGCACCGGGGTTATCGGCACCGATGTGATGGGTCTGTCGGCGGACCCGACGTCCGACCGGATCTATTTGAATTTGAATTATGGCGGCGGCGGCCTGTACTGCGTTGTGAATGGGGCCGACACGGTCACGACGCTCAACAACAGTGCCCTCCAACAAGTCGGCTCGGTCGCTAGTCCGCTGGACGTCCGTGCCGTCCTGGCGCAAGCGGGCTCGCCGGGTTCCCTGTTCGCATCGATCGATACCGGCGTTGCGGAGTCTTCGGACGGCGGCAAAAGCTGGACCCTTCTGCCTTCCTCACAGTCCGTTGCGGACGCCTCGCTCTTCGCCAGCTCTCCCGCGGCTCCATCGACCATCCTCGCCTCCCAATTCGAAGGACGTTTGTTTAGAACAATGGACGGCGGAAACTCGTGGAGCGCGATTACGGCAGCTATTCCGGCGACGTCGTATTTCGGCCGCCTGGTTGTGGCAAATTCAGATGCGACAATTGCGTACGGGGCCCCGCAGGCTGTGGGACCTGTCGTGGCAGGTAATACCTCGACGCTCCACTTCGGCGTGTATCGCTCGACCAATGGCGGTCAGACCTGGTCCCCCGCCAATGCGGGAATGCAAACCGTTCCGATCTTCGGCATCGCTGTCGATCCGACCAATTCTCAGCTCGTTTACGTCTCGACCGATACGGCGTCTTTTAAGAGCGTCGATGGTGGCACCTCATGGACGCAATTGGCCGGCTACGGGGGTGGTCCGATCTCTATCGACCCCGTCCACGTGCAGACCCTATACGTCTCCGGCGCTGCGGACATCATGCGCTCTATTGACGGTGGCACGTCATGGGAGGCCATCCCAATGCCGCAGAGCCTCTCACAGTCCGCGATCAATGCACTCCTCGTCGACCCCAATCGTACGAGTGACCTGCTGGTTGCCACCAATGGAGTGGGCGTGCAGCGAATAACGATCGCTCCGGACGTCGCCCTGCAGGGGCCCGCTACCGCCACCTCCGTCGTGGTCGGTACGGCGACGACTTACAGCTATACGGTCGTCAACAATGGCCCCTACAGTGCCAGCGGTGTTCAGGTTGGTTTGCAGCTCCCCGCCAGCGCTCAGGCCATCACCGCGAGGTCAACCCTCGGTACATGCACTGTCAGCGGCACTACGGCAACGTGCTCCATTGGAGCTTTGCGCGTTGCGGCCAGTGCGACGATTTCTCTGACTGCCACAGCAAGCGCTGCAGGCGCATTTCAGATCTCGGGCAGTGCGCACGCGGATGAGCCGGATTCCAACACGGTCAACAACGCCATTACGACCACGGCGACAGTTGCCGCGGCGGGCAGTACGGGCGGGACGAGTGGATCGAGCGGCTCCGGTGCCTCCGCCAGTAGTGAGTCTCACGGTGGCGGCGGCACACTTACCCTGCCGTGGCTGCTGGGTCTGGCTGCGTTGCTGGCGGTGAAGATGGTGGCGAGGGATTCCCACAACACCCGCGTTGTTTCAAACGATGGCACGCGCTGGCCAAACCGCGGCATGGCGCGGGTGAAGCGGCGCCGATCCATTGCCGGTGGCGCCGGCTGGTCGAAGAACGGCATGGGGAAATCACGCAGGTCGAGCAGCGATGCCTCGATGCCCGCGCGATTCTGAAGATGTCGAAGAATCCGCTTGGCGGGCTTCTCCGTAAATCGGCCTTGGCGGGTACTGCCGATGATCACGGAAATGGTGGTCATGTCGTGCTCGATGCTTTATGCCTGTTCGCGGGAAGGCTCGAGCGGTTAGTCGTAGATCCTTCCTTCCAGTGATCGGAAGCAGCCTCGGGAATCGAGGTGCGAACTGCGGTGTGAGCCGTCATCGGGAAAACTCCTGTGGGTTCATGATCGATTCGAATCGTCTGGGGGCATCGCTCAATGGCGGCCCTCGGCGCGAAGCCTGTCTCCAATCCGGTCGATCTCGGCTTCACCCCGTGCCAGGGCGTCCTCGCTGGTGTGAACCGAGTAGTAGCCGAGTACCAAAGAATGCGGATGCTTGATCGCGCTTCCGAACACGAACGATGTGTCGCCTTCGGCGCGCACTTCGATGGGATCCTCGGATTCCTCAAACACGGCGACGCGTCCGCCATCGACCACTTCCGAGGCGTGCAGACGCCCCTTGTCGACGGCCAGCCAACCGACGTTGTGCCCGCGCGGAGGCGAGTAGCTCCAGCGCTCGCCGTCTTTCAGGCGAACGTGGAAGTAGTTGATGCCCTCTGGAGCGCGGATGATGCTGCGTGCTCGGCCATGTCGCCCCAGAACTACACGCACCGGACCGTCTTCCTGGACTGCCTCCGGCGGAATGTATTGACTCTCCGGTGGCGCCAGCTCTTCCGCGGCGGGTAGCGCGACCCATAGCTGGAAAGCGCGCAAGGGATCGCCCTTGAGCGGCCCACCGTCGTGCCACACGCCGCTTCCCGCCTTCATCCATTCGAGGCCGCCTTGCGTGACCTCGCCCTTCTTCCCGGTCGTGTCCTCGTACGCCAATCCCCCCTGCAGAACGATCGTCAGGGTTGCGATTCCCGAGTGCGGATGAATGCCCGCGAGCTTGCGTCCCGTGAACGGGACTTCGGCGTGATCGAGAAAGACGAAAGGCTTGATCAGCTCGCCGACATCGGACGGGCTGACGAGGCGCGTAATTGGCCCGTGCCGTCGGCCGGCGGTGCGAAACACGATGCGGCGGGTGCTGGTGATCGCGGCGGGCGCGAGCAGTGTGGCTGCCTCGGTAGCCGGCGTCCGGGTGCGGAGCGTGGTTGCTGTCTGGCCCATTTTCGTTTCCTCTCGAGATGCATGTGCAAACAATGAACGATGAGCGGTACGATAGGCCCTCGCCAGGTATCCGAGAATCCTATATTTTTAGATAAGATCTATCTGTGGAGGCGATGGACATGCTTGATGCTGTAACGCTGGATCAGCTGCGGACGTTCATCGCGGCAGCGGACGAAGGCAGCTTTTCCGCCGCGGGCCGCAAGCTGCGACGAGCTCAATCCGTAGTGAGTCAGACGCTCGCCAATCTCGAAGCGCAACTCGGCGTGAAACTCTTTGATCGCTCCGCGCGCTATCCGCAGCTCACCGACGAGGGACGCAGCTTGCTCGTTGACGCGCGCTCGGTGGCGGACACGATTGATGGGTTCAAGGCGCGCGCTCGCGCGATGCGCGAGGGCCTGGAGCCTGAGCTCGCAGTTGCCATGGATGTGATGTATCCCATGCAGGACCTGACCAAGGCTGCGAGCCACTCCCGCAAAACATTTCCACACACGGCGCTGCGAATCTACGTGGAAGTCCTCGGCGGAGTCATCAAGCTGGTGCTCGATCGCACGTGCAACATTGGCGTCATCGGCTCATTGCCGATCGTTCCTGAGGAGATGCAAGCCGAGCCCTTGGGCGATATCCCGTTCGTGACGGTCGTCGGCTCGCCCCATCCAATGGCGGGGATTCGCGGCGTCGCGTCGAAGTCGGCAATCGGAAAGCATGTGCAGCTCGTCTTGACCGACAGGACCACGCTCTCTGAGGGTCGCAGCTATTCCGTGCTCTCCCCTCTCACATGGCGCCTTGCCGACCTCGGTGCCAAGCTCGCATTCCTTCGGGCAGGGCTTGGCTGGGGGCACATGCCGCTGCACATGGTGAAGGCGGATCTCGACGCTGGAACTCTCGTCAAGATCCGTGTGGCAGATACACCGCGCAGCATGCTGATGTCGATGAATGTGGTCTTCCGCAAGGACACTCCGCCGGGGCCGGCGGGCCGCGCGTTCATCGCTCAGCTCAGGTGCTAGGCTGCTGGAGATACGGTGGCGCGCGACTTGCAACGGTGTCGTTCACCATCACGAAAGTGGCACGATCGGCACACGGGCGAGCTCGGCTACAATTTTGCTGGGGGAATCCTAATGGAATACGCCGATGCTTTTGAAGCTCGTCTTGACACTGGCAGTCTGCGCGCTGGTGCAGGCCTGCGGCTCGCTACCACGCCTGAAAGCGGTGCCACCATCGCTCACGGAAAGCGCGGGGATTCCGGGAATACCCGACGCCCGCATCTGGGTAGATCGCGACATCGGTCCATTCATACGGGCGGCAATCCGGGATGCCAATCGCGAAGCCGAGACGCTCGAAAGAGAGGGCAAACCGGCGAATCCTCTGCCGCCGGTGTATGCGCTTGCCATTTCCGGTGGCGGCGATGCCGGTGCCTTCGCCGCAGGCATTCTGTCTGGGTGGACCGTCCATGGTGACCGGCCGCGATTCAACGTTGTCACCGGCATCAGCGTCGGCGCCTTGATCGCGCCGTTTGCTTTTCTGGGTCCCGAGTACGACGACGTCGTGCGCGGCGTCGCGACCTCGGTCCGAGCGGAGGACATTTTCCGCAAGCGCAGCACTCTCATGGGACTGGCCAGCGATGGCATGGCGAGCAGCGAGCCGCTTGCAGGTCTCGTTGCGAAATGTGTGACGCCGGAGATTCTTGCGGCCATCGCCCGGGAATATGCGAAAGGACGCGCGTTGCAGCTCGGAACGACTGATCTCGACGCGGGTCGTCAAGTGATCTGGAACATGGGCGAGATCGCGTCCAGTGGTGCGCCGGGCGCGCTCGATCTTTTTCGCAAGATTATCATCGCTTCCTCGAGCATCCCGGGCGTCGTCTCGCCGGTGATGATCGACGTCGAAGTCGATGGCCAGCCTTTCCAGGAAATGCATGTCGACGGAGGCGTGATCAGTCAGCTCTTTTTGTACCCGTCCCCTGCGCTGGCCGAGTTGGCGAAGGCCACAGGGAAACCGCTGCAGCGCGAACTGCACACCTATGTCATACGTAATGGCAGGCTCGAGCCCGACTGGAACAACACGGAGCGCGCCACACTCGAGATCGGTGACCGGGCGATCCGTGCGCTCGTTCAGACCCAGGGCATCAATGACGTACGTCAGCTCTATGAGATCGCGCAGCGGGATGGCGCCGATTTCAACCTCGCCTACATAGGGCGGAATTTCGACCAGCCGCACTCCGGGCTATTCGATCCCGCCTATATGAAGAGACTCTACGAGTACGCCTACGACCTCGCTGCGAGCGGACGCGCCTGGCATGCGGCGCCACCAAGCCAGAGGACGACAGAACACCCCTGAAGCTTCTGGTTGGCGGGTATATCGCTCCGCGAGATCAAACCTACGGAATTGCTGCATCGAAGCTCACGGTGCACTCGAAACTGCACACTGAATTCTGCAGTACTGCGGGCAAGGTCTTTCGCGTCGCGACGGGTTGAGCAGATCGTGACGACGAGGTAACGCGTGAGGCGCACATTGTCGCATTGTCGAAGCGAGACTGGGCTTCTTGAAGTCCCGCAATGAGCCTGAACTGGCTGCGACAGAACTGTCATTGACCAACAAGTCCAATACTTGACTATCGGTCCAGTCCATCATCGGGGCCACGCAGATGCAACGACCTAAGCCACCCATCTCCATATGCCTTTTCGAGATCATCGATGTAGTCAACGACCGGGTTGACACTGATCGGACCATTTCACGACTTGGCGACTCAAAATCGGTCGTGGAGACATGCGCCAGCATTCAGGCTCATTGGTCGGAATGCTTTCTAGCCCGCGACATTGAGTGTCTGCTATCGAGAAATCGATCTGTTCTGGGCGAAGGACAGCTTCTGGCCGACAGCGCCACTTCGGGGCCCGATGGCCGGCGATCGGGCCCGTCTGACCGAGATCGACCCCAATATAGCGGTCGCTCGGTACTCATCGCGAACGGAAGGCCGAACCCGTGCCGCCTGCCTGTCGTCACGGCAACACTCGCGCCGCTTGGGAAAGTAATGCTGGGGGAAGGGTCAGGCCCAGTCTCTGGCCGGCACCCGCATTAATCGTCAGGTAATAGGTCGCGGGGTATGTGATGGGCAAGTCACCAGGATTTGCGCCCCTTAGGATCTTGTCCACATAGCGCGCGGCCTCGCGGTATTGATTCTCAAGATTTGGCGCCCAGCTCATCAGGCCTCCGGCTTCGGCGAATAGTGTCGCTTGGTAGATCGCAGGCAGGCGGTGTTCGGCCGCGAAATCGACGATGAGCTGGCGATTGCTAAGCGCCAGTCCGCCCTGAAAGCTCAGGAGCCCGTCCATGCCGTCATTGACGATTTCCGCAAACGCGCTCTGCAACTCACCGAGCGAAGCAGCGCGATAGGGGCTGACGCTAATGCCCAGCGTCGTGGCCGCGTGTTCCGCATCCGCCAGTTGCGTTTCATGGCCGCCCCGCCCGGGTGTGGTTGAGAGCAGGGCGACACGCGACACCTTGGGCGCCGCTGTCTTCAACAGCGTCAGGCGCTTCGTCGTTACGCCAGGTGGCAGCTCGTCGATGCCGGTGACGTTCCCGCCAGGATGTTCGAGACTTTGTGCGAAACCGTTGCTGATCATACCGGGGCACGTCCCGATCACCATTGGCATTGCAGGATTCGCCTTACGCACCTCCAGCGCGAATGACAATGCCCCGGCCACGATCAGCTGGAGATCCATCTGCGCAAGTTCTGCCGCCTGCGTGGGCAGCTCCGATGTGTTGCTCCCCGACAATCGCATTTCGATGATGATATTTTCGCCTTCAACATAGCCCAGGCCGCGCAGCTGATCCTTGAAAGCTGCGATTAGTGGCGCGTACCCGCTGCCGATGAAAAATCCGATGCGATGCACGCGCGGCGGTCGGGCATGATGCGTGCAAGAGGCTAGCGATTGAAAGGCACAGCCGAGAAGGATGACATCTCGAACAAAGGCACGCCGACTACAGACTTGATCCACCGTTTTGCCCAGCATCGAAGTTGTGACAAAGACCCATTTTTCTACTGAGTGCCCGCTGACATCGACATCCGTCACCGAACCTAACTGCGTGTGGCCGGTTAATAAAGTCAAAACGCACTTATCGACTTACCAGGGTTCGGTTGGACAGAACACCGATGGCGGATCCGGACCGCCTGAATTGCAAGATATCAAGCCGCCGATCGTCACGCCTCATGCGGACCCGAAGTCTTGACCCGGGGCACCCACTGGCTGGTCCAGCTATGTCTGCTCTTGGCCGACTCCCGCTTTCGGGCGGCCCAGGTACCCACGAACAGGACAATTTCCGTCGCGGTCCACACGGCCCGCGAGAGATTCATACGCTCGCGCAAGGCAGCTACTTCCGTGGCCGTGACGCCGGGAGTCGGACTGGATTCCACGGCATGCGTTTGCAAGGTCCGAGGTCTGGGGCAGCTGAAATCGGGCCGCGTGCAGCAGCGCCGGTGAGCACGGCTCGTTCGAGCGGCTTGACTGCCCGTGTCGAGCAACCCCGGCCGTGCCTAGGCTGGCGGCCCGCCCGCGCTGGCTGGTACCGGCCGGCCGCGCGCTCGCGGATCTCCCAGTTCGGGCAACAGACTCGACCCGTCCTCGACTATGGCGACCTTCTCCTCGACAAGCGCGGCCCCGCGCAGGGGGCCGGGTCGGTGCGATTCGCGGCGACTCTCCGGCTGGACAGAAACGGGCGATTGAATTCCCTATCCTCCTCATTGACACGAACCGACTGCCGAACGGAAGTAGAAGTCGAGCATTGTGTTCAACGGTGCGGGATCCCGCCGGAGCCGGCTGCGAAGCGCCGCACCCTCCCAGCAGTCCACCAGCACGCCTGCCAACCGTTTCACATCGGAACTGGCCGGGATGTCACCTCTCTGCCTGGCCTCTTCCAGGCAGAGGGCCATCCGTTCGGCGATCTCGGAAAAGCACCACTCGATCTTGTGGCGGAACACGTCGCTGACGCCCGACAGTTCCTGTCCGAGGCCGCCCAACATGCAGCCCATGTACCCTTGTGTCCGGTAGGTCTGCTGCGTGACCTCGAAGAAGCGGCGCACTCGCCCGAGCGGAGGACGCTCCCTGTCTCCCAGACAGACGTCGAGGCCCGCATGCACGTGCCGCATGTACTGGTCGATGACCTGGAGCGCGAAGGCCTCCTTGTCCTTGAAGTGATGGTAGAACGAGCCCTTCGGCGTATCCGTGGCCACGAGCAGGGCCTGGATGCCCAGATCGTTGTAGCCATGCTCCAGTAGCATGGCCAGGCCCGCATCGAGCAGCCGCTGCTTGGTTGAATGCACCATCTACATTGACGCTTTCACCTTCTCGATCATGTGGTTGATGACGTGGCTGTGCTCGTGCTGGGGGCTGAACATGACGAGCTCCGCGTCAGCGTCGACCCTCACGTTGTGTCCGGGTGGCCAGTAGAACAGATCATTCGCATTGACCGTCTCCTGCGCGCCATTCGCATCGGTCGTGGTGACCCGTCCGCGCAAGACGAAGCCCCAGTGGGGGCATTGGCAGCGATCACCCTCAAGGCCCTGGAAGAGCGCGGTCGTATCGACGCCCGCCGACAGCGTGAAATACTCGCCGCTGATCTTGCCGAATCCGCTCGCGTCGCCGAAGTCCGTTCGCTGACGGATCACGGCGCCTGGAATCTCCATCTTCACTTCCACGTTCTCTTTCGCTATCCGCATGCTCGTATCTCCTCATCGAAACGCGTTGTTGAGTGATTCATCCTAGGATGCACTATCAGCAGCAATTAGACCGTTCGGTCTAGTCGGGAGGCTACAACCCGCGCAGACGTATATCAAGAGGATCCGTGGCTGGGCGGGCCACTATACGAGTCGCACGCGAGATCCGAATTCCATCGTCGGTCGAACGCGGCGCGCTGATCAAACGTTGAGTGTCCGCTTGAACACTTTGTACGTCCGCTTCGGGCGGACCGGTCATGTCTGCAAAGGGTCGAACGCGGGCCGGTCAGGCCATGTCCCGCAACGCGTCTTGCGGGAAGGACTCGAACCCGACGGAAGGATGAAGAGGATCAGTAACTTGCTGAAAACATTCAACCGCTCTGCCCCGTTTCGGGTTAGTCTCGAGACAGAATAATGGACGTTTCGCCCACGGTACGTACTCCCCCTCGCGCGTGGCGCTTCGCTGCCGGTGCGATGTGGATTCTGAGCGTCTTGTTTTCGTTGCGCGTTCTCGGCCAGGCTGTCCAACGCTGCCTACCCCAACCCTGGCTTCCGCCTTTCGCGGCGTGGCAAGGCAGCTCGACGCCGTATCCACTGCTGCTCTCAATCCAGCTCGTCATCTTGGGCGCGATGGCAACCGCCTCTCACGGTGCATGGCATGGCTGCACGATCGCGCGGCGCGGCGCGGTGAAATGGCTAGCAGGGTTGGGTGCAATCTATATGACCATAGCTCTTGCGCGCATCGCGATCGGTATCGGCATCGAAGCTGCGCCGGCCTGGTTTAGGGCGTGGATTTCCGGGGCATTTCACGTAGTGCTTGCAGCCTTTTTGTTAGCGTCTGCTGGATATCATTTCTTGCGAAAACCGGCCCGGGCAACGTCACAATGACCCGAGTTCTGCCATACGTCTGGTATCCGTTCTTCTTCGCTTTCGCGCTGGCGGCATTTTTCGCCATGCTCGAGCACGATGTATCTCCCCTTGTTTCCGCGTACGTTCCTGTGGCCATCGTCGGTGTCGCAATCGTTCTTTTAGAGTTGCATTTCATCGAACGCGATGCTTGGCGACCGACAATGTCGGACGTTATGGCTGACACAGCTTTCATGACGCTTGTCATGATCGCTTTGCCGAGACTACTCATGTTGGTCGCAGTGATCTCGCTGGCGGTCTACATACACGCCAATTTCATGAGCACCTGGTGGCCGCACGAGTGGCCACTTGGGGGACAGATATTCGCGATGGTGTTGGCGGTAGATTTCGTGCGCTATTGGCTTCATCGCGCCTGCCACCGGTTCATCCCGCTGTGGCGGCTTCACGAGGTGCATCATTCGCCCGAGGTGATTTACGTGCTCAATGTGGGCCGGTTCCACCCCATAGAGAAGGTTTTGCACTTCACTCTTGACACCCTGCCCTTCTTGCTACTGGGCGTGGCACCAGAAGTGCTGGCAGGCTACTTTCTGCTGTATTCGGTGAACGGTCTGTTCCAGCACAGCAACGTCAAGTTACGCTACGGCTGGCTCAATTACGTCGTTGCAAGTGCGGAAACCCACCGCTGGCACCACGCTCGTGACCCGAAAACGGCGTCGTGCAACTTCAGCAACACGACAATCATTTGGGATCTCGTCTTCGGCACGTGGCATCTGTCCGGGCCCGTGGGTGAAATTGGCATCATAAACCGCGTGTACCCGAAGGGCTTCCTCGCGCAGATTGTGGCGCCATTCCAGGGCGGCGACGGACGTCCGGGCCGCACGCTCAGGGCGTGGGCGGCCGACCTTTTGGTAGCTTTGCGCCTGCGGATGACGGGCTGCACCGCACGTTGGCGCCTCACGCGAACGATGGGCGATCCGATGCGCGTGCAGCGCAAAGTGCTGGCGCGCATTGTAAGAGCAAACCGCCAGACGGCATTCGGCAGACGACACGGCTTCGATCGCATTGGCGACTATGAGTCCTTCGCGGCACGGGTTCCTGTGAGCGACTTCGAGCAACTGCGCCCATTCATCGATGCCGAGATAGTCAAAGGTGAGAAGTCGCTCACGGCGGAGACGCCCGTGCGGTACGTGCGCACTAGCGGAACCACCGGCGCGCCCAAGGATGTGCCGCTCACACCTTCGCACCTGAAGGCGCTGCGGGAAGTGCATCAGGACTCAGTCTCCTTCCAGTACCGGGTCTGCCCTGAGGGTTTCGCAGGAGCCATTGTAGCGATGGTGAGCCCAGCCTTCGAAGGCGCACTCGCGAACGGTAAACGCTATGGGTCAGCTTCGGGAATCGTCGCGGCGAATACACCCGCGGCAGTTCGGGACAAGTTTGTCGTTCCCGCGACTGTGATGACCATTGCAGAAAGCCGGGTGAAGTATCTGCTGGCGTTACGTCTCGCAATTGCGCGGCGCGATGTGACATATCTGGCCGCGGCCAATCCGACCACGCTGCTCACGCTTATCAGGCTGTTTCGGGAGCATCAGGCCGAGCTCATTGCCGATCTTCGTCGCGGCACTTACTTTCTGAGTGACCGCGTACCCGGCGATGTCATGAAATCGTTGCGTTCGAGGCTGCGCGCCGATCCAGCACGGGCGGAACAGCTCGAGCGCCTGTGTGCCGAGCGTCCCGCGCTACGCATAGCAGACCTCTGGCCGTCGATCCGGCTGATCGTCACGTGGACCTGCGCGAGCGCCGGTGTGGCGGTCGATGCCTTGCGCACCGAGCTTTCCGACCGGACCCGCATAATGGAACTCGGCTACATTTCAAGCGAGTTTCGCGGCACGATCACTATCGGCCGGCGCGCGGGGAGCGGCCTCCCGACTTTCGCCACCCATTTCTTCGAGTTCGTCGAGCGCGATATGTGGGATGCGGGTGAGCGCCACTACCTTACGATCAGTCAGGTGCTCAAGGGTCGCGACTACTACGTCATCGTGACGACACCTTCCGGCCTGTACCGCTATTTCATCAACGACATTGTGAGAGTGACGGGCTTCCTCCAGTCAACACCACTGCTAAAGTTTGTTCAAAAGGGAAAGGGCGTGACCAGCATCACGGGCGAAAAGCTCTACGAGGCGCAGGTGCTGCAGGCGGTGCGGGAGTCGATGGCTGCGATGGGCCACGCCGCGCGCTTCGTGATGATGCTGGCCGACGAGGATGCGCGCTGCTATCGGCTGTACGTGGAGGCGGACCCCGGCGTCGCAATTGGTGCCGCCGCGTTGGGACAGGCTACAGACGCGCGGCTCGCGGCGCTCAACGTCGAATACCAGGCGAAGCGGGAGAGTGAACGCCTCGCGCCCATTGAGGCGCATTGGCTGCGCGCCAACACCGGCGAGGCGTATAGGCAGCATTGCGTGGGTCGGGGCCAGCGCGAGGGCCAGTTCAAGATGGTTTCGCTCGACTATCGACGCAAATTCTCGTTCGACCTCGACGCGCACGTGGCGCCAGGCTGAAATGCGGCTCGTAACAGTTGAAGCACGAGTGCTGTCCATTCCGTTCAAGGTTGTGTTCAAGCACGCCTCGGCGCAGCGCAGCGCCATGCAATCGCTGTGGGTCAACGTGCGCGCGGCCGACGGTGAAACCGGCATGGGGGAAGGCTGCCCGCGCGAGTACGTCACGTCCGAAAGCCTCGAGACCGCTAAGGCTTTCGTGGAGCACTATCGGGCGGATTGGCTTGCCGCGATCCACGACATCCATTCTCTGAAACATTGGATCGGCAACCACAGCGCCGAGATAGACGCAAATCCGGCAGCGTGGTCGGCAGTTGAGATCGCTCTACTGGATTTAATGGGAAAATCTACAGGGGTTTCGATTGAACGCCTGCTTGACGTGCCCGCGGTCGAAGGGCAATTCCGCTACACGGCAGTGCTCGGTGACGCGCCGCCGGCGGTGTTTGAGGCGCAGCTCGCGCACTACCTCAAGGCCGGGTTCCGAGACTTCAAAATCAAGCTCTCTGGCGACCGCAAGATCAATTGTGCCAAGACGTACGCCCTCGCGTCGGCGCGTATCGCCCCTCGTTCAGTGCGTGCCGACGCGAACAACTTGTGGCGCAACGCGCACGAGGCCATCGCGCATCTTACATCGCTCGAGTATCCGTTTTTCGCGATCGAGGAGCCGCTCGAGCCGGGCGACCACAACGGCATGCGAGAGATAGCTAGTGCCCTTGGCGCGAAAATCATCGTCGACGAGAGCGCGTTATACGTCGCGCACCTCGAACCGCTGCGAGAAGATGCCCATCGCTGGATCGTAAACTTGCGCGTATCAAAGATGGGTGGAATGGTGCGTGCGCTGGAGTTTGTTCGCGCTGCACGAAACCTGGGAGTACAGCTCATCGTCGGCGCGCACGTCGGGGAAACCAGCGTACTCACCCGTGCCGCGATCACAATCGCAAACCTCGCGCGCGATATCCTGGTGGCCCAGGAGGGCGCCTTCGGCACGCATCTTCTCGAGTACGACATGGTGGACCCGCCGCTTATGTTCGGACCCGGCGGCCTTCTCGATGCGACGAGTCTGAGCCAGCCCGGGCTAGGCCTCGGCCCGCGTCACACCGGCGTTAGGGGCGGCGCTGACCCGCTTCCCTAGAACGTGTTCGAAATTCACAATTTCTGACTTTCACACCCGGCCCGCAGAGCTATGGGGCTCTATGCGTTGCTTGTCGACGCGGTACCGCCGCCTTCGTCGCACACGACGAGTTCCCTAAATGCGCCGGCTACGGCACCGAAACTTGCGTGTCGGCTTTGCCAGCGTCGAACGGGCGCAGCCGATCCTCGCTAAGGTCCGCAACGGGTCGAAAGCGCCATTTCGCTGCCTGGGCGCTGATCGGCGCCAGCCGGCCATGACCGGACATTGCCCAAGTACCCCACTCGCTAATCGGTTCAGCCGTATAGCGCCCGCCTCCCGCGCGCGCTGCGTACCACGCCGCGGCGCGCGAGAGGGCGTCACAACGCGAATTAGTGGTGAAGTTGTCTGAAGCCCGCGCGAACCTCTTCTGAAAAGAGTTGCGGCTGCTCCCAGGCCGCGAAGTGCCCGCCTTTCTCCAGCTTGTTGTAATGGATCAGTTTGGGATACACCCGCTCTGCCCAGCTCCGCGGGGCTGGATAGAGTTCGTCAGGGAAGACGCTCACGGCAACCGGGATGGAGACGCCTTTCGCGTTGAAATACCCGAGTTTGTTCTCCCAATAGAGACGGGCGCCAGAAAGCGCCGTGTTCGTCAACCAGGTGATCGTGATGTTGTCGAGGATGTCGTCGCGCGTGAGGCCCTCAGACTGTCCGTCAAAGACGCGCGCGATGAGCTCATAGCTGCGCGCGTCGTGATCAAGAAAATAAGCCGCCAGGCCGACCGGGGAATCCACGATTCCGTACAACGTCTGCGGGCGCAATCCCATCTGGTAACCGTATCCGATACCCTTTTGATATACGAACTGCAAACGCTCGTAAGCGAGTTTCTCGTCGGATGAGAGATCCGATGGCGCCGGCGCCCCCGAAAAAGCCGCGTTGTTAATGTCGTCCGGAAACACGCCAGGCATGTTGGTGTGAATGCCGAGCAACTCCGGAGGCGCAAGCAGACCCATTTGTTCGGTGATGACCGCGCCCCAATCGCCGCCTTGCGCCACGAATTTCGTGTACCCGAGGCGCTTCATCAGCACGACCCAGGCACGCGCGATGTGGGGACCATCCCACCCGGTCGTGGTCGGTTTTCCTGAGTATCCATAGCCCGGTATTGACGGGATCACCAGGTGGAAAGCATCTGATGCATTTCCACCGTGTGCGGTGGGATTGGTCAGCGGATCGATGATCTTCATCTGTTCGATGACCGACCCGGGCCATCCGTGCGTAACGATCAGCGGCAACGCATTTTCGTGTTTTGAACGGACGTGAATGAAATGAATGTCCAGTCCATCGATCTCGGTCATAAACTGCGGCAGGGCGTTCACTTTTGCCTCGATCTTGCGCCAGTCATAATCTGTCGCCCAATAGCGTGCCAGCGCCTGAATCGTCGCGAGCTGTACTCCTTGGGATGCATCTGTAACCGTTTCTCGTTCTGGCCACTTTGTCGCGTTAACGCGCCTGCGCAATTCGGTGAGTTCCGCTTCCGGAACATTCACATGAAACGGACGAATAGCGGTCTTATCACTGCCCGTCTGCTCTGCAACTTTAGTCATAGTTTTAGCCCTTCTGCTGACGGTGGAATGAAATGCGATCTCCAACCAGCGATGACGCCAGGTTTGCCGGAAAGATAACTTTCGCTGACTTTTTTGCCCGCGCTGCAACGGGGAGAGGGACTATGGTCCAAGGCCCAAGCCGTGTCGAGCTGGAGCTTCGGCGGCGGAGATGCAAACGCGACTCCGCTCCCCCGCGAGCGAAGACTGTCGCGGCCTTAGGACATCGGACCTCGGTGCGGGCTTACTCGGGACCAACATTAGGTGACGCTTTCGGCTGGCGTGAGCTTTCGATTCGCGTCCATCCAAGACTCAAGTGCGCGACTCCCGGCCAACTACGGTCACCCGTTCATGTTCGTACTCAACTCCAAACTCACCGAGCAACCACAATACCTTCTGGACGCTGAAAGAATTCCGGCGTCCCCATACCTTGGACCATAACGGCTCCGCCCGGCAGGCTCGGCGCGAGTACCACACTGTCACCCTGCATCGCCAATGTCTGCTTCAGGTGTGCGCCGTGACAAGGCGGCGCTTTCCAGTGGGCCGGGACCAGATCCAACGCAAACTTAGCGACGGCTTCGCATTCGTGTTTCGCGATAGCCGGCTGACGATTACTGATGTCGATGTCCGGATCTTGTCGCCGACGATTGCGATTGCGCACGTGCGTTGGACCATGGACGGCGCGAAAACACCGCCAGGCGCGCCTCAGCCGCCTCGCGAGGGTATTCAGCTCCAGGTTCTGACCAAGCAGGGCCACGATTGGCGCATTGCGAGTTTCCAGAGCACCAATTATTTTCCGGAGCAGCCTTTTCCGAAAGGGCCCCCGACCTCAAACTGACGGGCCAGCGGTCCCTATGGCCGACATTCGCTGACGCCCCCTTTGGGTCGAAAGCGCCATTTCGCCCCCTGGGCGTGACCGGCGCCAGCCGGCCAAAAGCGGCCGCTCGTCAGTTGGCTATTGCGTCAACCCTAAAGAATTCAAGCACCGCTTCGTTGAACGCTGACGAGTTCTCGCGCGGCGAACCGTGTCCTGCGCCCGCGATTGTCACGCTGCTTACGTTCGGAAGGAGTCGGGCCAATTCCCCGTTGACGAGCTTATGAATCCGGATGGTGTTTTCACCAGTGACGACTAGCGTAGGAATGCGTAATCGACCGAGCTCGACCCTGGAAAGCACCGGAAACGGGTCGGCCGACAAACAAAGGGCTTCGATCGAGCGGGCATTGCGCATTGCGTCCGCGCGGGCTTCGGGCGAAAGGCCGTCGAAACGATTCGTTGCAGCCATGCCGTTCACGAAAGTCTTCATGGCGTGTTGCACATCGTTCTGCCTGAAGGAGTTCGCAGCCGGGATCATGACTGTCGTCATGAAGTCTTGATACGCGGCTTCGCCGTTAGCCGTACTGCGAATGAGCTGATGCGCGGGAGGCTCGGAGAGAACGAGGCTATGAACCGCATCGGGATGTTTCAAGGCGAACGCCAAAGCGACGAAGGCGCCCGCCGACTGGCCAACGAGGCGCACATCATGCAGACGGAGCCTGCGGATCAGTGCGGCAAGGTCCTCAACATCGGTCCACGGCGAGTATGCTCGTGGGACCGATGGATTGTCATTCGGAAAGCTGTAGCGCCGGCTGTACGTGATGACTCTAAAACGACGCGTGAACGGCTCGAGCTGTGGCTGCCAAGAGCTGTAGTCTCCCATTCCCCCGTGGAGAAGAATTACCGGCGCGCCGCCTCCCTGCTCGATGTAGCTCAGGTCTACGCCGTTGACATGCATTCGCGCGGGTTCGACTGCCTGCGCGTCCGCGGACGCAAAGAGGATCCCGAGAGCTATTGACTGGAGTATGAAACTCGCAATGCCGGCGTTCATAACCCAGAGTATGCCCGAAACGCCGACTGCACTCTGTCGATAAGGAATGGGTGCTTGTATGTCGGCTTTGGGTCCGGTAGTGGTCGTATCGGTTTGAGCGTTTTCGGCCAGCAGCGGACATTGGCGTCGGCACGCGAAGCGGACGTTCAGCCGTCCGTCCCCAGCTTCTGCCTTATGCATTTAGAACGGCGCATCCGGGTAAGGGAGGCAAGCAGGCTGCGGCCGACCTGGTCGCCGGCTTCTGGCTCTGGGAAGTCAAGGACATGGACGAGGCGGTCGCCTGCTGGGGGGCAGAAGGCTCCACTTAAACTGAAGGATATCTGGTCCATCCGGGTACGGCTGCAGATCGGCCGTCGCACGCGAGAGCTGGCGCTCTTCAACCTTGCCATCGACAGTAAACTGAGATCGTGCGACCTGGTTCGGTTGCGTATGAGAGACGTGTGTCATGGAAACGGCGTCGCTGCGCGCACGATGGTGATGCAGCAGAAAACTCAGCGGCCGGTGCAGTTTGAGATCACCGAGCAGACTCGCGAATCTCTGACCGCATGGATCCGATCCTCCGGCTCCATTCATCTCCTCATTTATCCACTCGGCAGTATGCACGTATCATACGTGTGTGGATTCGGGACATCGGTCTTGATGCCAGCGCGTATGGCACCCAACCGGCCAAGACCAGACGGTGACCCTTCCAAGTTGGTCGCCATATAGCCGACGCTCAAAATAGTTGGGACCCCTGAGTCGCCCAACGCGGCCGCTATCGTGCGCTTGACCCCATACCGACTGGTCGGTATGTTCCCATTATACGATATGAAAGGCACTCCTATGGCCTGCGCCGCGCAACATGACTCCAAGACCAAGCTGCTGGATGCGGCTCTGCAGGTGATCCGTGCAAAAGGGTATGCAGCCACGACTGTGGAAGACATCTGTAGCCAGGCCGGCGTGACCAAGGGGAGCTTCTTCCATCACTTCAAGAGCAAGGATGATCTGGCACTCAGTGCGACCGCTCATTGGGAGGCGATGACCGAGGGGTTTTTCTCGGCTGCGCCGTACCACGAACCCTCTGATCCGCTCGATCGCTTGCTCGGATACGTAAAGTTCCGAGGCGCCATCCTGGCCGGTGAGTTGCCGGATTACACCTGCCTACTGGGAACGCTGGTGCAAGAAACGTATGCCACGCACCCGGATATCCGGGCCGCCTGTGATCGCGGCATGTCCCGGCACATCGCCGAACTAACCCGCGACGTGGAAGCGGCCAAGAAACTCTATGCACCCAAAGCCCGCTGGAGCGCGGAGAGCGTGGGCTATTTCATTCAATCGGTCTTGCAAGGGTCTTTCGTGTTTGCGAAGGCCAAGCAGAGTCCCGAGGTCGTGCGCGAGAACCTGACGCACCTAAAACGGTATCTGGAAACTCTCTTCAGTCACCCCCGAAAACTCAAAGGAGCCAACTCATGAAAATGACCGTTGAAACCCTCGTCAATGCCCCGGTTGCCAAGGTCTGGAGTGCTTACACCACGCCAGAGGACATCAAGCAGTGGAACACGGCATCGGAAGATTGGCACACGACGAAATCCACGGTCGATTTGCGCGTGGGTGGGCAATTCTCGTCGCGCATGGAAGCCAAGGACGGTAGCTTCGGCTTTGACTTTGCCGGAACGTATACCAAGATCGTGCCAAACAAGCTGATCGAGTATGCCTTCGGCGACCGCGCCGGCGTCGTCGAGTTCGTGCCGGCAGCAAACGGCGTCACGGTGCGTGTCACGTTTGATGCGGAGACGACGCATCCGGAGGAACAACAACGCCAAGGCTCGCAGGCCATTTTGAACAATTTTGCCAAGCACGTTGTGGTGAAAGACAAGGCCGCAAAATAGCTGGTCAATCACTTACGAGGAGAACGCCGCCGATGACGATCCATTTCAACACACCGCCCGTACACAGCGACATTTGCGCGAAGCGCACAAATCTGGCCCAGTTGCGCGTCCTTGCCGCCGCGCTGGTTGCTGCAACGCTGGGCCTGCATAGCGGGTTGTCGCAGGCGGCCGAATCGGCTGGGCCGCCTGCGATGGCGCCGATGGCAGAACCCCCAGCGGGGGCGTACAAACTCGACAAGTCCCACGCCAGCTTGGTGCTGCGCGCCAGTCACATGGGTTTCTCCACCTACACGACGCGCTTTAGCCGCTTCGATGCGGACTTGACGTTGGACCCTCGTAATCTATCCGCCTCCAAGGTGGTGACGACCATCGACGCTTCGTCATTCGAGATGGACGCCGCGCCGCAGATGTGTCTCGACATCATGAAGGGACCGCAGATGCTCGACACCGCGAAGTTTCCACAGATCGTCTTCAAGTCTGAAGAGATCCGGACGACAGGGGCGAAGTCGATGGAGATATCCGGCACTCTCACGCTGCATGGCGTCACGCGGCCGACGGTGCTCGTGGCGACCTATAACGGCGGCTATGCCGGCATGCCTAACATGGATCCGCAGGCGCGCGTAGGTTTTTCCGCGCGCGGTTCGTTCAAGCGCTCAGATTTTGGCATCGCTTATGGCGTGCCTCCTCCGGGTACGACGCTGGGCGTTGGTGACTTGATCGATTTCTCGATCGAAGCGGAGTTCACTGGACCGCCGCTGGCAACGCCGGCCGCTCAGACGCGTTGAGGGGATTCCCGGTACAACGAATCCTCCTCCTAAGCGGTCGTCGGTGGACGACCGCTCGGGGTCGAAGGCGCCATTTCGCTACCCGCGTGGAAGACGCCGACCGGCCAATAGGGTCTGCAGAAAATCGCCCGAAAGCAGCCGGACTTGAATCGCAGCGTCCGGCTAGCAAGGTTCTCGTCATGGGAGCTTTCCGGCAGCGACGGCACCGCGCGGTCATGTCCAACACTGCTCCGCGGCATCAGTCAATGTCCCGCGGCCGGACCGAAGTCGATAAGCATCTCGCCCAGGGCAAGCTCGAGCGTGCGCGGCTGCCAGGCGTCATCCGCCGACCAGAGACGGAAGTGGTCGATGAGATAAGGCACGCCTTCGCCAGTCAGCGGCCTCGACGAGGTCGTGACTTCAAAATGCAGATGCGGCTCGCGGGCGTCGCCGGAGGCACCGATCCGTGCCAATGACTGCCCGCGACGCACGCGGTCTCCTGCCTTGACGCGCAAGCTGCCCGGTTGCAGATGAACGTAATAGGCGAATTGCCCGCCACCCAAGTCGAGCGTGATGGTGTTACCGCCCTCGGTATCGATCGTGATCGGTACGGTGGGATGAAATGCTTCGAAGTGGCCCGGTACATTGTCCGGTAGGCCATCTCTCGCCGTTACTACCGTGGCATCCGCGACGGCGAGCACGGGCTTTCCGTATGCGTGATACGAGCGCTTGTCGCGAGCGTCGCCGGAAAACCTTGCGCCATTCTCGATCTGCTGCCAGTCGATTGCGTACCGCCGGGAATTCCCGGCGCGACCGTCAAAAATGAGAATGCCACGTCGGTGGTGATTATCCTGCGCATTGCTCGGCCCATCGGACGCTACCCAATTGGCTCCCTCCACCGGCGGACCGAGCACGTGCAGCTGGGTGTAATGAGTGTCGATGACCGCGCCCTCTACAGATGAGTCGGCGGTGAGCACGCGGTGGCGCAGCCTGTTCGGCACGTAGGTTCCGGGGTCGAAAGGGATCCACATAAACGCGATGACGGTGGCGCCGGCACCCAATTGGCGCAGATCAGTGCCCGCCGCGGGCGTCGGAGCGCCGACGGGCTGTAACAGCGTATCCATTTGTCCGCCTTCAAATGCGGCGGCGCGCTTCTCTACTGTACTGTCAGCATCGAGCACTTCGATGCGGCGGAGCGACATCGGACTCGCCGTGAAGTTCGTGAGGTATAACTCGTAGGTCAGATAGCGACGTCCGGCGCTCGCGAAAGCCGTGGGGTCGAAAGGTACGCGCATCTCGAGCTGTAGCGGAAACGGCGAAGTGGCCGGCGCGTTGGCGGGTCGTGCGTCTTGTGCGATCGGAGGCGCCGCAAAGACGGTGATCAGGTACAAGAAAGGCGTGACGAAGAACCGACTCGCAACTGACTTCATGACTTTATCCAGCGCCTATCCCGGCGCCCACTCTAATACTTGGTAAGGGCTGCGAACGGTCTGTCAGTGAGCCATTTGGAGAGCCCACACTTTGAGCGGCCAGAGGTGGGCGCGCCAATAGGCCGAAAAAGGTTAGCACCGATAAGCCATTGAATCGGCGTTGTTTGTCAGCTACTAACTGTTAGGAAGGCACCGAAAGCATTGTTCTGGAACTGGAGAACAGTTAGCTCGTAGCCTGGGCGGAATACACCCCTTAGACATCACATGCGTGGCTTGAGCTCGCCGAGCATTGTCGGGATCAATTCCGACACGGTCGGATGGATGTGCACGGCACGCTGCAGGGTCGTGTAGGGCGCCTTGGCGTACATGATATCGAGAATCCCGTGGATCGCCTCATCGCCGCCTGTTCCGAGGATGGCGGCGCCGAGAATCAGACTGGTTTCGGCGTCGACGATGATCTTCATGAATCCGTGCGTCTCGCCTTTTTCGACCGCCCGTTTGACCTTCATCATCGGCCGAAACCCGAGCAGGACGCGCTTCCCCGCGGCCCGCGCCTCGGCTTCGGTCAACCCAACCCGGCCCAGGGGCGGATCGGTAAAGAGAGCATAGGCAAGTATCCGGTCGCTTACCCGGCGACTGTCCTTGTCGAGCAGATTGGCCGCGACGATCTCAAAGTCGTTGTAGGCGGTGTGAGTGAACGCCCCCTTTCCATTGCAGTCACCCAACGCCCACACTCCCTGCGCGCTGGTCCGCAACTCGTCATCGACAACGATATAGCCGCGCTTGTCGATCTCGACAGCCGCCGTTTCGAGCCCGAGGTCGTCGGTGTTCGGGCGGCGACCCACGGCCAAAAGCACGTGCGATCCGACGACCTGTGGCTCGCCCGTGCGGCAGGCGACATGCGCGCAGACATCCTGGCCGCGTGCTTCAAAGCGAATGCATTCCGCGCCGAGCCGGATTTGGATCCCCTCCGCCGCGAGAATCTCCTGGACGGCGACCGAGACATCCGGGTCCTCGCGCTGGACCAGGCGGTCGGCCATTTCGACGACCGTGACCTCGGTCCCGAAGCGGCGATAGATCTGGGCGAACTCGAGTCCAACATAGCTGCCGCCGATGACCACGAGGTGGCGCGGCAGGACGTCCAGTTGAAGCAAGCTCGTGTTGGTCAGGTAATTCACCTGATCGACCCCCGGAAGATCAGGAACGTTCGCTCGGCCGCCCACGTTGATGAAGATCCTCTCGGCGGTCAGCAATTCGTCGTTCACCCTCACCTGGTGCGGTGATTCGAACCGTGCGTGGCCGCGGTAGACGGTGCAGTTGTGCATGCTCGTCAGCCACGCCTCAACGCCCTCGCGGTACTTGCGGACCACGGCGTCCTGCCGGATCTTGACCTTCTTCATGTCAACGGTGACGGCGCCTCCCAGCCTGACGCCATAGTCGGCCGAGCGCCGCGCCAGATAGGCGGCATGAGCGCTCGCCACCAGGGTCTTGGTTGGCGTGCAACCGGTGTTCACACAGGTGCCCCCGAACAACTTGCGCTCGAGGAGGGCGACTTTCATGCCGGCATCAGCCAGACGGCCGGCCAAAGGAGGCCCCGCCTGACCGGCTCCGACTATGAGC
Organism: Gammaproteobacteria bacterium; assembly: GCA_028293765.1. GTDB lineage: Bacteria > Pseudomonadota > Gammaproteobacteria > Steroidobacterales > Steroidobacteraceae > 13-2-20CM-66-19. The sequence goes on along the minus strand of JAQGOG010000107.1, from coordinate 2,106 downwards.
GCGTCGAAGGTCTGGGTCATGGCGCCGCCCGGGTTACAATCCAGATCGCCGTGACAATAGCGCACGCATCTTCAAGAAGCGCGATGGGAAGGTCCCGACCCCCGGTCGCCCTAACCAACCTGCTGCGAAGCTCGTAGAAGGCGAAGGTTCCGATCACGGCGCCCGCCGCGCCGGCGATCAGGCCGCCGGGGACGGCGGCTCTGGCCGCGCCTATCGCTGCGCCACAGAACGCACCGCTGACGATCCGCGCAATGAATCCGCTTGGCGCCTTGCGGCTCGGCGTTTTCGGCAGCTTGTCGAGGATCAGCTCACCGATTGCCAGCAGCGTAAATAGATAGGGGATCACACTGACTGCGAGAAACCTCAATGGGGTGCCCCGCAGGTGCAGCCACCCCAGGTGGGCAGCCCAGCTGACGGCTGCGGGCGCCGTAAACGTCCGCGACCCGGCGACCACGCCGATCAGCAACGCGAAGAGATAGACGGTCACGCGGCATTCTCCAAAGCGCACGTCGGTCGACGAGACCGGGGCTCGTTACGAGCCACAGCTGCAGTCTAATACGCTCACGAACTCGCGTCCCTCGCTTGACGACGCGAACCGGTTCGCGCCAGCCAAGACAAAGGATAAGCGACCACTGTGACCGCGGCCTTGCAGTGGTACGTACGTACTAGTCTCACTGGGCGCGCGGGCGCCGATCCCCCTGATGGAGTTGGATCTGCCGGCGAGAAATGAGCACGTATTACGCTGCGATGCGATGCTCGTAGTACGGAGTCACGCGGGCCGAAAGTATCTGCTCCAGGCGCTCTTTGGTTGCACGCTCAGGGGACAACCACTCGCGCACATTCTCATCTCGAATCGAGATCACGCAGCGAGTGTGTCCGGTTGCCAGAATCGCTGCCCGCGGATCGTCGGTTATCGCAGCGAACGAATATAACTCCGGCTCGCTCGCGTGCGTCCAATGGGACCATAAGCAGGCAATGGTCATCGGTTCGCCCGGATTCGGATTGAAATGCAGCACCATGTTCGACTCCTTTTCACCGGCCGCGAGCTCGCGCTTCTCGTATAAATGCTTGGGGACATTCTCATAGAAGCTGCGATGACGATGAGGCCGTGATTCTTCCCGTACACGCTAGACCAAAATCCGTTCAGGTTGTCGCGCCCTGCATTGTCCTGGAACTGGAGAACAGTTAGCTCAGGTACGTCCTCGCGGCCGAGCACTGCTGCCGCGTCGCGAAACACGCGCTCGCGTCGTACCAACCGGGCGCGACAGTGACGAGCACCGCCGAGTTACCGTGCTCGGCGACGCCGACGGTCGCGGCTTGCTGCGTTCGTCGTCTCGCCACGTCTTCCTCCTTCGTCGGCGTGCCCCTGCGGCTAACACCGTCGCTCTCTCTCATCCGGATAATGCGAGTTAGAAGTGCGGATCATGACGGATAACGCATCAACCTCAGCTCAAGTCTATTGCTTCGCCGCCGACACGCGCGCCTCTGTGAGGCTCGTCCAATTGGGTGCATACCTGAGCGCCTCGTCGTATTTGACGAGCGCCTCTTTTGCGTGACCGCGCTTCGCGAGGACGTCGCCCCACGCCTTCAGGGGATCTGCCCAGTGCGGACCCTTCCGGTTCGCGTCCTTGAGTTTCGCCACCGCACCGTCGAGATCCCCATGCCTGAGGAGTGCAACGCCCCAGGAAAAATACGCAGCGGGAAGATCTGGGGCGAGCGCCACTGCGTCCGCATACGCCTTTTGCGCCCTCACCCAGTCGCCGCGGCCATCGAGAATGTCGGCGCGGAAGCGGTAGCAATCCACGAATGTTCCGGCGGTCTTGAGCACTGCATCGGCCCTGTCCGGGTGTCCCGCGACTTCCTCAGCGGGCGCGATCCAGCAGTTGTAGCCGGGGAAACTGGTGGCTACGAAGGGATCTACGTAGGCGGCTCCGAACGCCTCCATCTCGGTCGCAGCTCTTGCCGGATCGCCGGCTTCGGCCGCCAGTCGGCCGCGCACGAAGTGAGTCAGCGCGCCGATGGTCGCATCGTGGGGATCTTCCTTCGTCGTCTTCAGTGCTAGTTCGGCGGCCTCCGGATCGTGCAGCCGAGCGTGGATGTCGGCAA
>JAQGOG010000070.1 GCA_028293765.1 Gammaproteobacteria bacterium | reverse complement strand
ATCGTGCCGATCTTCTGCTCCGGCACACCCGTCCAGACCTTGGTGTCGTCCAGCGCATCGAAGTCGAGCTTGGCCAGGCCGCCGGAATCCAACACCTGGATGTACAGGTCCCACTTCGGATTTTCGCCGGCTCTGATGGCCTTATATAGATCGTTGGTGTTGAGGTTCCAGTCATTCCCGACGGACGCCTTGATTTCCTGAGGGCGCAGGCCGTGAATGCCTTGTGCACTCTTGAAGTGGATTTTCACGTAATGGACTTCACCCCGAGCATTCACCAGCTTGAAAGCGTGTACGCCGTACCCATCCATGTGCCGATACGAATCCGGCATGCCCTCATCCGTATACAGGTGAGTCAGCATATTGGTCGCTTCGGGCGTATGCGCAAAGAAGTCGAAGGCCAGGTCTGCATCCTGCACCCCCGTCACCGCGCCTGGCTTGTTGGCGTGAACGAAGTCGGGAAACTTGATGGCATCGCGGATGAAGAAGATCGGCCAATTGATTCCGACCAGATCCCAGTTCCCTTGCTGGGTGTAGAACTTCACTGCGAAGCCGCGCGGATCGCGCGCCTGCTCAGGAGACCCGCGATAACCCATGACAGTGGAGAACCGCACGAATACGGGAGTCTGCGTGCCAGACACGAACAGGCCGGCCTTACTCAGCGCTGAGATGTCTGCGGTCGGTTGGAAAACTCCGAATGCACCGGTGCCCCGGGCATGCACCACACGTTCGGGAATACGCTCGCGGTCGAAGCGCTGCAGCTTTTCAACTAGATGTGAATCCTGCAAAAGCACGGGGCCTTCCGGACCGGCAGTCTGAGAATTCTGGTTGTCACCAACGGGTGCACCAGCGTCGGTGGTTAACCGAGCGGCCTCAGCGCTTGCCGCGAAGGCGGCACTCAGGGTCAGCGATAGCACCATACATCTTGCTGCGGAACTCTTGGTCATGGGTGGCCTCATGTGGTGGCGTTGCATACGACACGCATTAACGGCCCCCGTCTCTACGCAATCGAGCCGGGGGGTACGGCTGAAAGGTGCGCATTTCTCGAGACTGGGCGTTAAAACGATCAACAGGGGTCTGTTAGCGATTTCACAGCTGGCAGCCACAATCTGGATTGACGGTTACTGAGTCATTTCACAGTGCGGAGCGCGCATTTCAGTTGAAATGAGATCCGACCAGGCACGCGGCGGATTTTGTACAGGATTTCGACCGCGGTGTTGAAGGTGTAGCCCACGCCGCGCTTCGTAACAATGAACTTAGGTTCGGGACGGCCAAGCTCTGGTCCATCATGCCAGCCTTCGAGTGATCAACGTTGACTTGAGGTTTCCGCGCTGGGACAACGCGGAAGGCGCACGCGGCGAGTTCGAGTGGAACCTGGTATGCGACACGCTGGCGCACTCGCATAGTTTGCGCTACACGGACTATGAGACCTCCACACTGAAAGGTCTCTGATCGTAACAGCCCGGGCGTGGACTGGTGTCTGCGCCCGGTCGTGCCTCACCAAGTCGGTCAGATTCGATCAAAGATCGTACGTCAGTGCCTTCTCCGACTCGCGCACACGGGATTCCTCGAACAAACGCTGAACGAGCGCGCGCCGGACATCCTCTGTCGGGTGGGGGAACCAGGGATTTCACTTTGCCCGCGAGCCCCTTGGGCTTCGCGGGGCGTGCTTTCTCTTTCCTGAGATGCGTCACCAGCCGGGTGAAGTGATCTGCGTCCGATGGCGCGCTCCTGGGCGGGAAATGCGCCCGAGCTTCACGAAGGACACTATTGCCCTGTGCGAGAAGGAGGGCACTAAGCTCTAGCGAGCTTCTGCACAGGTGAAGCGAGTTGACTGATACTTCGTGGAGCGGACACCGAGTGGGCGCTCTGCGCGGTGATTTGGGCATGATCCCGGATTCGTATCCCGAGGGCGCGCGCAAACTCCTGCTCGATCCCGATATCATCATTCCGCCCTTGCTCTATCTCGAGAGCGCGGCTTCGGACAGAGTCACCGGCAAGCGCTTCGATGCAAAAAGATGGCGCGGGGATCTGACCGTCGAAGAAGCGGGTCTGCTCTGCGCGCGCGACGCGGGCGTCTACGAGGCCGAGCCGTGATTTGTTCCGCGCGTCGCTCGGCGGATCCAGACCCCATTCGCGGGAGGAGTCACTGCCGAGCACTCATGAGGCAACACGGATAGTTTGAGGAGCGAGCGTTTCTGGGCGTACGCTTTCTCCTACTTGGATTGCGATGTCACCGAGTGTTCCGCCGATCCAGTCCTCCGGTTTCCCTTCATTATCAAGGCTGGCGGGGAAAAGGGACCAAAGCTCGTGGCAAGACAGGCGGCACGGCCTTCAACCATTGCGTGGGTGGGGCCGAAATCGACGAACCAGTCCTTGTATATCGTCCTCGCAAGCGCTTCCAGAGTCGCATTCATCCGGCGGTTTAGCTCGATCTTCTCGTCAAGCGCTCCCAGGAGCCTGCCCATTGCAATCTGATCTTCATAGGGTGGCAGCAACGCAGGAACCGAATCCAGTCGGTTACGCCGAATTCCCGATAAGTATAGTGCGCCACGTGCCTGCGCCCTGTGCAGTACAATACACGACCTCAGGGCTTGAAAACTTGCTTAAAAAAGCTGGAGACCGTGGTTACTTCGATACAAGAGCCAACCGAGCCGAGATTCTGGCGCGATGAGACGCTTCCGTTTATCGAGGCGCGTTCGATTCACAACGGTCGCAAAGTCAGCTACGCCAAACACGCGCATGAGACGTTCTCCATTGGGATTGTTCGAGACGGCCACTGTACCTACTCGAACGGTAAGACCCTGGAACGCATTAGCGCTGGAGCGGTGGTTGTGATGAACCCCGGAGACGCACATGCCTGCAACCCGATCGACGACGAACTGTGGTCCTATCGCATGCTGTACGTGGACGTCCCGTGGCTGGTCGACATTCAGCGGGACCTCGGCATTAGCCGGAATGATCAGTTTCGGCCGTTCTCGACAACCGTAACCACGCAAGCAGGGTTATACGTCGGGCTGAATCGCCTCTATCACGTACTCATTGATCAGCAAGCGGAGCATCTGCAGAAGCACGGCGCGGCACTCGCATTCATGTTGCAAGTACAACAGACACTTATTCCTGCGCACGACTTACCGCCGCACGGGCATCGCGGCCTCATGCGCGCCGCGGAATTCATAAGGGACAATTACACGCGCTCGCTCAAGCTGGACGAGATTTGTTCCGCGGCTAGTCTGTCGGCTTCATACCTGATTCGGGCGTTCAAGAATGAATATGGTATGACCCCTCATGCATACCTGATCAATTGCCGTATTGAATTTTGCCGTTCGCAACTTCGTCGGGGGCGGCCGATAGCCGATGTGGCCCTCGCGGCAGGATTCTCTGATCAGGCGCATCTGCAACGAAGTTTCAAGAAGGTCGTTGCAGCCACACCGGGCCAGTATCGGGCCTGAATTCCATACGCATTCCTTCCAGTGGCGCAAAGGTCAGTTTCCTTCAATACGCCGCCATCCCCTGGCGAATACGCTTGAGCCTGGAGTGCGACAACGGCGTCGCGATACGCCTCGTGGTGAGCGCGCGACCGCTATCTCTTCAGGAGTTCAACATGCAGGACGTAAATCCGCCGGCGTTCCCGCCGCAGTGGCAACCGCTGCTCGATCGTGCAGCGAATGGGTTACGGCAACTTGCATTGAACGAAGAGCCCAAGGCTCGCTTTTGCAACGATGCGTTGCTGCGCCCGTTCATGCACCGTATTGCCAGGCGCTATCCATTGAGGACGTACTTGAGCGCGTACGCGAGATCAATGGGCGCGGACATGCCGCATCGGCAGAGTACATCGGCGAGAGCTGCCGCGATGAGGCCCGGGCGAACGCTGAGACAGAGGTCTTTCTGGCATTGATCAACGCCGTGAGAACGGAAGATCTGAATTGCTCGATATCCCTGAACCTTTCACACGTTGGCTCTGTCGTCGCTTCCGGGCTTGGTTACCGCAATGCCAACTGTATTGCGTCCGCGGCCGCTGACGCCGGCCGCGAAGTCATGATTTTGATGGAAGGATCAGACCGAGCCGACAACATCTATGCGACCTACGCACGTTTGCATACGGATGCACGGCGAGCAAACGTCGGTATTACGGTCCCCGCTAAGCTACACCGCACCGCCAGCGACTTGCCTAAACTCATGGCGCATCCCGGGCGTATCCGCTTGGTGAAGGGCGCCTTCCTCGAGCCGGAGCAAGTTGCTTATAGCCGCAATAGTCCCGAACTGGCCGCGTGCTACCGGCGCTTTGCGACAGAATTGCTGACTACCGGACACAAATGCTCGATTGCAACCCATGACCGATTTGTCCAGGAGGATCTTACAAGTCTGATCACACGGCTGGGTATCGAGCCACGTCACTACGAGTTCGAATCGCTGATCGGATTGGGAACGGAAGAGATCGATGGATTGCGCCAGCGTGGCTTCCCGACGCGTGAATACTAGCGATCGCCCGGCGGCGACTGGCCGCTCGAGCGCCCACATCAGCGGACCACCGCGCAACAGGTCACGCGCCAGCAGGCACCGGCGCGTGTCCCACGAGGACAGATAAAAGGAACTGTTCGTCACCATCGTCCAGACCGAGGTCGCGGTTCAAAAGGGCATCGAACACTCCACCAAAAGGCCGAGCGCTCAAACCCAGCGCAACTGCCGTCAAGATCAGATTTTGCGAGATGTGCCCTGTCTCGGCGACCAGCATCCGATAACCGCCCTCGCCATATTTCCTTTCGTGGCGGTCAAAGCGTCCGGTCAGACAGAACATCGCGGCCACTCCAGCGACCATAGCGCGTTCCGTGGGCAGCATGGCCTCGAGGAAGCGGTTTCGATCGATATCCTGTTTCACCAGTTCCAAACAGTTCTCGTCGGAGCGGTAATGATAAATGCCCGGCGAGAGGTCCTCGACGCGCAGGACTACTGCATAGACCTCCACTGCATAAAGTCCGCCGCTGGAGGGATACGCTCGCAGCTTCACCTCGCGCTCGGCCCACTTCATCGCTCCGGTCGTGCCGCACGCGGTGTGAAGCAACGCGTCGAAATCGCTCCTGCTCAAACTCAGGCCGTTGAAATCGCGACGGGAACGGCGCGCCCGGGTCAGTGCATACAAGCCGCGAAGGCGATCGGGGACGGACTGACTCAAATCGATCCGCGATGCTCCAGGATAGACGCGGTGGTCCCCATCCGTAACGAACCGCAGCACTTCTTCGTCCGCGAGGCCACCGGCCGGCATGACACCTTTTTTGGTAGCCGAATGGAGAAACCGCCCGATCGGTCGTCCGGAAATATCAATGGCGTGGTTGGCGGCCAGAGCGCCCAGCACGCGCGCAGCCATCGCTCTGTCGCATGGCGGAACCTCTGCCAAGACCCGCGCGACGCTGCGGATGCCGTCGATGGCGCAGATCAGGCGCCAGAGGATCGGGGCGACTCCGGAAATGCTGATTTGGCGGCGCTGCCGCCGGATCACGGTGCAACCGCGGTGCCGTTCGAACACCGGTTCCTCCAACGGGAGGCAGAAGCGGATCGCTCCCTCGGTGTCCATGCTGACACGAACGCAAGGCGCCAGCATGGGACACAAATCCGCGCTCAGAGACTGCGGGGCGCCCGTCCAGCTAATTATTCTGCGTTCGCGCGGGCCATCGATCAACAGGTCGCCGTCCAGACCGTAATCGGTGATCCGCTCTTCGTCCACAGTGATATGAAAGGGCAGCTCGGCGCGATTTCCGGACTCTGTGTCGGCGTTGGAGGTCGTAGCCGCCGTAGGTGACTTGTTAGGGGTGGACGCGATGGCTCTGCCATAAGCCTCGGCTGTCTCCGTGCCGCGCCGTTGGCAATCGAGCAGGGAGAGCTGGTTCCAGCTCTGTTGTGCGGCGCGTAGATGGCCATACTGCTCTCTGATGCGCGCCGCTTCCCGGTAATGCCGCTCGGCCTGCTGCCACTGCTGCAGTTCGTGAAAGACCGCGCCCAATTGATGCCAGGCGGCCGCTTCCACCTCAGGTTCACGAATCAGGCGCAACAACGCCAGCGCATCCCGGCAGCGGTCTAATGCTTCCGCTGTATTGCCTGCCGCCAAAGACAGGGTGCCGAGTTGACTCAAGCTCACCCCCTGGGCCCGCACGTCCTGCAACTCTTCGGCGGTCCTGAGTGCCGTGCAGAATGCCTGCCTCGCCCTTTCATGCTGCCGAGTCGCGAGGAATATTTCGCCGAGCTCCGAGCTCAGCGTTCCTCGCAGCGCGCTCAGGCCCTCGCTGGGCGCAAGCCCTTCAATGACCGTCAGCGCTTCAGATAGGTGCGCAATCGCTTGCGCGTTGTGCCCGCTCATGTAAAAGCAGCGGGCGAGGCGCCCTAAAACCACCGCTCGCGCATAGCCCGCCTCGGCCCCGAAATGAGCCAGGGCGCCGAGAAAACGCGGCGCGAAGTGGCACAACTGCTGATAGTCGCGTGCGCGCGTCAGGAACTCGGCCCGGCGCCGATGATCCGAATCTGCTGCTGCTCGTGCGGCAAGAATGTCTGCCAGGACGCCGTAGCTCTGCCAAGGTTGCGGCGTGGCGGGGTCAAAAGTCCTGCTGATGCTGACAGCGGCTTCCGCCAGTTGCTGCGCCTCCTCGAGGCGACCCGTCTGGCTCCGCAGCAATGCGGCGAGCGTGGCCAGATGCTTTGCAAGCTGGATGCGATCTCCGCTTCTCTGGTCAGCCTCAATGGCTTGGCGATACCACACTTCGTCCGCCGCGAACTGCGAGGCGTGCAGGTTGACGAGCGCCGGTTGATGCCATTGCGATGCCGCCGGAGAGGGGCGTTCGGCTCCGACGTCTCCCGCTTGTGGGGAATACCTTTCCTGAAGTCCGGCCAACAGCACACTGTCTTCCGGTAAAGGACTGCCAAGATCCAGCCACCCTGCGCCTTCAGCGATGCGTCGCAGTGCTGCGATCCTGTGCCGATCCAGCGATCCGCTTCGTGCAAGGCGCCGGTCACTGTCGCCCAGTCGCATGCGAGCAAGAATTTGCCGGTACGGATGCATCCGCAATCCCCTGCGCTTCGGCGAATTGCAGCCTCACATCGGTCGTGTGTTCAGCCGCAGGACCAGTCTACAACTCGCCGCAACGGGCGACCGAGTCGGCGCGCGCCTACGAGTTTGGAGCAATCGCTCAAGAGCCAGCAAAACCGCGCGCCGCCCAGCGACTATTCATGATATCTGAAAGCGCGTACGATTAAGTGAAAGTGATCGTCCCGGATAGTGGCCGTAATGACTCTGCGCCGGGCAAGAATTGCTCTTCAGGGAGTTTTCGGCAGTTGCCCGCCGTACCGGAGTCACTGCGCCCAGCTCGACAGGAAATCACCGGCGTCACCAGAGCAGCCGAGCGGGAACGAAAGCGAGCAGGGCGCGCACGTCGCCTGCCCTCGGCATCCAACCAGGGTGACCGCGATCATGGACGGGCAAGTCAAGGTGTTAGGGACGGAGCCCCCGGAGTTTTCGAGCGCCGAGACCGGGTGGTCTGGCTTCTTGCTTGAACGTCACCGTATGGTCGGTGTCTTTGAAGAAGTCGGCTGGCACAGCAGCCACGTGATCATGTGCCTCGGCGGGTCCTCGGTCGTTCGCGTCTCGGGAGGCGCCGGTAACGCCTGTTGTGTCATACGGCCGGGCAGAATCTTTATCTTTCCGAGGGGATGCGATCACACGAATATCTCCGTTTCGGGCGGTCGTTGTCGCTTCGCGGTGACGGAACTAGACAGGGGGCGACTCGAGAGGCGGTTCTTTGAGGCTGCAAGCACGAGCGATGAGTCGCTCGCTCCTCAGCTCGACATCGACGATGCCCGCATCGTGGCCCTGATCGGCAACATGCTGGCAGAGGCTACCGCAGGTTGCCCGTGCGGACCGCTTTACGGTGAGTCGCTTTCGCTGAGTCTGGCCGCCTATGTCGCGGCCCGTTACTCGATCAAGAACGTTAGATCGGGGAGAGCGGAGCACGGATTTTCGGGTACTCAAGCCCGGATGGTGATCGATTATGTCCGCGCGCATCTCAGGAGGGACCTGAGTCTCCTGGAGCTGGCCGCGGCGATCGACCTGAGTCCCCGCCACTTTTCGAGACTATTCCGAACGACGTTCGGCACAACCCCCCATCGATACCTCATCGGAGAACGGGTCAATGAAGCCAAAGCGCTACTCGCTGTCAAGCGGCTCTCCGTCGTGGAGATTGCCGAGGCGCTGGGCTTCGCCGACCAGAGCCATTTGACAAACGTATTCAGGAGAGTCACCGGCGTCAGCCCGAAGCGTTATCAGAGGGAGTGTTGAGTTTTAGCTGGCACCGCGCGCTCCCGAGTGACGGCGATCGGCGCACTTTCCTTCGAGGTTGAGAGAGAAACGCTTCCATAGCTGATGTCTTGAATTTGCAAACCGTGTCTGTGGCCTGCAAGACGCCCTGCCACCCGCCGCCTAACATCACATTGTACATTGCTGCCAGGCCCGGAGGCCGGGAACCGATATGCTTGGCTGTACAAAACGTCATGGGAGGGTGCAACAATGAGCAAACACACCGGAACCAAGGGCGAGCAGCGTGATCGGAGCGGCGAAACCGGCAGCTTGGCTCGACGCGACTTTCTGAAATCGAGTGTGGCAGGCTTGGCTGCCGGCGCTGTGGGCGGCCTCACGGGATTGGACGCGTTGACGAAGAACGTCAGCGCGACGGAGGTGCCTGAGGACAAGGAAGTCGGTTTCGCGATACCGGACGGCCAACCGGTCGTGCTGCGCGGCGGCGTGGTGTTGACGCTCGACCCGGCGATCGGGGATTTCGAGCAGGCGGACGTGCTGATCATGGGCAAGAAGATCGTGGAAGTGCGGCCGAATCTGGGCAATGCGGGCGCGCTTGAGATCGACTGCAGCGGCATGATCGTATGCCCGGGATTCGTCAGCACACACAACCACCAGTATGAAGCCATTCAGCGGGCCATCATTTCCGATGGCATCATTGTCTTTTCGGGCGACTCCGATCAGCAAAAGACCTCGACAACGGATCCTCAGCCGGGCTTCGTCTATGAGGCGTACGGAACCGTTGTTCAGAGCATCTGGACTGCCGGGCGGTTTGGCACCGCAGACACTCCGCAATGGGATATCGGCCGCTCCCCGTACGAACCGGAGGACTGCTACAACGCGGAGGTCATCGCGTCGTTGAGTCAGCTCACCCAGGGAATTACGTGCGGAACGGACACCTCGCAGTCGTCCCATACGCCCGAGCATACGGACGCCATGATCGAAGGCCTGATGGCTGCGGGACGCCGGACCCTTTATGACTACAGCGGCGGTATCAACCGCGATACGACGCCTGCTCCCCTCTACAAGGTGCCTTACGCAGTGCCCACGCGCCCATACGAGTATCCCGGTGCCGTGCTCGCCCCCGGCGCCCCGCTCGGGATCGAACGGATCGCCAAGAAATACTTCAGCAGCAAAGATCAGCTGATAACTCTAGGATTCGCCGGCGGTCCTGCAGTCATTCCAAACCTGCCGGCTCCGTACACTGGTATGACTGGCTGGCAGCTTGGTCGTACGTTCGGCGCGTTTTTGAATGCCCACAACGTGGGAGGCACAGGCGTTCCTTCTCAGGCGTTGGCCGCCGGCCTGGCTCCTTTCGATGATGCCACGCTGGTGCACTGCTCGCGCTGGCAGGACCATCCCATTGCGCAGATCAGTCACAGCGGACACGGATATCCGAATCCTGCGACGTCGGCCGCGATGAAGATATGGGCGGACAACGGCGGGCACGTGTCGATCGCCTCAGCCATCGAAATGCAGATGAGGCACGGGATGCCGCCCCTGCAGCTGTGTCTGAACCACGGCATTTTGCCGAGCCTGAGCCCTGACGTGGATACCAACATGTCGCCTGATCCATTCACGATGATGCGCGCGGCGTTCACATGTCAGCGGGCGCTGGCCAATGACCTGGCATTCCCGATAAGCGACCCGGGTAATCTGCCCATCCCGCAACTGCTCACCTGCAAACAGGTCGTCGAGATGATGACTATCGCAGGCGCGACAGGCAGCGGTCTGAAGGATAAGATCGGCACGCTGACCCCAGGGAAAGAGGCGGACATCGTTTGCCTGCAGTTTGGCAACATCAACTATCAGCCGATGAACAACGCCTACGGCACGATCGTTACAATGATGGATACTAGGGCCGTGAAGCATGTGTTCGTTTCGGGGAGACTCAGGGTTTGGAACGGCAGGCTGGTGGGCGTGAACACGGAGAAGGTGATCAGGAAGGCGATCAGATCACGAGAGAATGTCTTGGCTCGCATCAACGGGTCGGCGAAAGGATTCGACACGGATATCATCCACCGCGGCAAGAACAGCTTCGGTCATCCATACAGGCCGGCGTTCGTGACGTCGTGCTGTTTCAATGGCCAAAACGAGTTCGCGCCGCAGTATGTGTTGAGGCCGTAGACTCGCATACCTCCGCCTCTCCGCGGATTTGTCGCGGCTGAATCCCGGCATGCTGTGCGCGTGAACAGCTTGCCGGAGCGGCCGCGGACGTCAGTGCTAGTTCGTGCTTGCCACGCGTCAAGGGAACTGCAGCGCGTACGCTGGATGAAGGGATGAAGGGATGAAGGGTATCGCCGTGCCAATTGTGTGAAGCTTCAGCGAGCGCACTTCTGCGTCGTGAATACATTCGGTTCTATCTTGCCAAGCCAGCCGCAGCGGTTTCGGTTGCGATCGCCCAGCGGCTCCACTTGAACCTCGTCGGTGCCGCGGAGCCTGAAGCGAAGTGTGACGTTGCCGCTATTGAACACGTAGGCGTCGTCCAATTCGGCACGCGCGGGGCCAGTGATCTCGCACCTGTAGTGATTTTTCCCAAACATGATCAGCGTAAAGCACATCGCCGACCGATCGCGGGCAACGATACTCAGGACGTCAGTTGTCTCTACCATTTTGGGAGAGACCAGGATCATGCCGCCCGGGGTGATCACCCTGTGTGAGAAATCCCAAGGGTCTGGCTCCGTTGGGATCTGGTGCACATGAGCGTAGCGAAGCGGTGTCGGCAAGGGCGCAACAGGACAGCTCCCGCCACCGACAATCGACTTGTGGGCACACGCGCTGAGCAGAGCAGCAGGCGCGATGGCCAGGGCTGCGCATAGGCCGGCAGCCCTGATGAAGGTTTTACTGCTCGTCGAAGGTTCCACTACTAGGGAACGCGGCAGGACCCAGCAAGTTGCCTGCAGCGGCCGGCGAGGAAGCGGAACGATCTGGAGTGCATACACTGCTTCCAAGCACAGAGTTATCGGGCTCGCATACGCGGTCGCCGAGGACGCTGGGCCGTTCGGAGTCACATCTAACGCAGTGCTGCCCGGCTGGGTACGAACGGCAATAGCCGATGGCACGGCGATGACGGAGGCCGAACGGCGCGGCATCAGCCTCGAGCAGGTGTGGCGCGAGCGCGCCGCGATGTACCCGCAGAACCGAGTACTTGAGGCGCGGCAGGTCGCGCAGGTGATCACGTTTCTGTGCAGCGACGCTGCCGGGGGCGTGAACGGTGAGGCGGTCACCGCGGCTCTCGTGGTATTTGGTGTTACACGCTCCTCGCTAGGCTGCGCCGAATGGTCCTGGATACGCTGCAGCCAATGTCTGAATGTCCCGCGGCGTGAGTGCTATTGAAAGCGCCACAGCGTTTTCCTTGGCATGCGCTGGAGAGCCGGATTCGGGAATTGCGATGACTTTGCCGCTGCGGATGACCCACGCCAGCGCGACCGCCGCTGCCGAGCACTTATGCGCAGCGCCGATCTGCGCCAGCGTGCGGTCACCTACCAGGAGATTATTGTCGCCGCCGAGCGGAGAATACGCCATCACCGGCAAATTGTGCTGCGTGCACCATGGCAGAACGTCACGCTCAATGCGACGGTTGTTGAGACTGTAAGGGACCTGATTGGTCGCGCAGCGATGGCCGTCTGGAACACGGAACAGATCTTCCATCTGGCCCATGTCGAAGTTGGATACACCCCAAGCGCGAATCTTTCCCGCCATGCGTAGTTGTTCGAATGCCGCTACAACGCCGGAGAATTGCGTGCTGGGGACCGGCGAATGCAGCAAATAGAGATCGAGATGGTCGGTGCCGAGACGAGAGAGGCTCGCCTCGCAAGCACGGGCGATGCCATCTCCAGACACTTGATTGGCCTCCACCTTGGAGACCAGGAATATACGGTCGCGCTGACCGGCAATCACGTGACCAATGAATTGCTCGGAGCGGCCATTTCCGTAATTTCCTGACGTATCGATCAACGTCATGCCGAGCGAAATACCTGTGCGCACCGCCTCTTCTTCAACAGCTGGCGGATGCCTTCCCTGTCCTAGATGCCAGGCGCCCTGACCGAGCGCCGGGACAGCGGTGCCGTCTGGAAACCGCACGGTACGCCCTGCGGTCTCCGCTGCCGCGCCTGTGGCGGCAAGAACCCGTGCACTTCGTTGCACCGCAAGCACTGCACTTATGGCGGGCAATGATAAGCCGAACGCCGCACAACGCGCACAAAATTGACGTCGGCTAAGCAAATGCTTGTTCACGGTGTCCATCTCCTTCTCTCCTTCCGGCTGGATCGCCTCCAGAGCTACCTTCGCCTTGAATGCCGCTGAATGGTTCCGCCTTGGCTTCCTCATGGACTTCATACCTGCGGTCACGTTAGCACCCGGCCAGCCGGGGAATCTAATTTCTTGTCGTGCTGTGTCCGGCGGTAAGCCGCTTGGCGATCAGAGGCATCTTGGTGAAAGGACGCCATTACGCAAACCAGAGCGCGCTTCCTCGCAAGGCTGGATCCTCGATGTCAACTAGTCCTATTGGCGCCGCTTCAGCTTACAATGCGTGCTACTGCATCAACCGCCTGATGCGTATCCGCCGCAGGCCCTAAAGGCGCGACCGCCTACCCCGCCAGGCGTGGGCACGAACTCACAGGTGTCACTTATACTCGATGCCGTGCTCTATTCCGATCTGCAGCAAGCCGAAGAGGGCCTGCGGCGGAGTGAATCCTATTTGAGTGAGGCCCAGCGACTCAGTCATACGGGCAGTTTTGGTTGGAGGACCTCCAGCGGAGAAATCTACTGGTCAGAGGAAACCTTCCGGATCATTGAGTACCACCGGGCGACCACCCCTACCGGGGAACTGCTCATGGGGCAACGGGTTCACCCGGAAGATGTTGCCACCTGGCAGCAGCTGGTCGAGCGCGCAGCGCACGAGGGGCAGGATTTTGCTCATCAGTATCGGTTACGAAAGCCCGATGGCAGGGTCAAACATCTCCACGTCGTAGCCCATGCCATCCGAACTGAAACGGGCGAGGTCGACTTCGTTGGAGCCGTGAAGGACGTCACCGAACAGAAGTGGGCGCAGGCCGAACGCGAGCGGCTCGAGCAGCGGCTGCGCCAAGCAGCGAAACTTCCGCAGGGTTCGTGGCGAGCCGCCGTGATGGCATCTGAGACAACGTGCGGCGACCTGGAAGCCATCAGCATCGTCGCAGGACCTGAACCAGGCTGCGCTGGATCGTTCGCGCCTAGAGAGGCTATCCGGCGGTGGCGCGCTCGAGTCAGCTTCAGGAGAAATGGTATGCACGCCTCTCACCCGCAAGGCTTTCCGTGCAGTGCCGGCGTGGAGCTGAACGCCACATAAGTCGGATCGTTACAGCGAACGCAGGAACTCCATGAGCGCCGGCTGATGCCACCGTCCGTGGGACTTGCCGCTCGGATGCACTTCGCACTTGGCCAGGGCATTGGCTTTCATTTCCAGATCAATCTCCGCGTAGACGTTGGTTGGACGCCGAAAGGCAAACAGGCGTAAACCCGAATTGTTGGCCAGAGACGCACAAACGCGAGATTGCTCCGGCTGCACTGCGGACCTCGTCACCCCAAGTTGCCGCTGTGCGGATGGACGCCTAGACTTGAGCACCATGAAGGTTGATCTCCAGTGTGATGACGGGTTTGTGTGGCAACAACACCCTATCACGCCGGGCCAACCTTCTTCGTTACATTTCAATGCCTTATCAATAGCTTCGGACCGAGGGCGCAGGAAACTTCCGTTCGGTACACTCCGGTGCAGTGGGTTGGGAAACAATTGGGAGACATCCCAGGAGAGCCCTGCGGATTTGGTCAACGGAGTGGGATGGATCTCGGGGGGCCTCGCTATTCACATTCGGCCGGGGAATGACCGGCTGGCCGCGACGCGCGAGTAGCAAACGCGAGGTCGCGTGATAAAAGGACAGGTGCTCGCTCAGTAAGGAACGGCTGCATGAAGTTTCTGCCACTCATCTGGTCCGGCATCTGGCGCAAGCCCGGCCGAACAATTCTCATCATTCTGCAGGTTGGCGTAGCGTTCGCCTTGTTCGGCGTACTGCAGGGCATGAAAACCGGTGTCCAGGAAGCGATCGCAAAAACGCGCGCGGATTTGCTCATGGTGTTTCCTAATGCCTTTGGAGAGCCGCCACTGCCCCTTGCTTACCTCGACAGACTCCGGACCATTCCCGGCGTGAAGAAGATGACATTTGCGGACGGCCTCTTGGGGACCTATCAAAAACCGGACCAAGCCGTATACGTCTTGGCGATCGATCCAGGCAATATCTGGTTGACGCTCGTACCTGAGATATTCAAGGTTCTTCCGGATGACCTCCAAGCCCTCCGAAAGAGCCGTGCTGGCGCGCTGATCAGTTCGGAAATCGCCAAGAAATACGGCTGGAGGGTTGGCGATCGCATTCCCCTGTCGTCCTCGACGTTGCAGCGAGACGGCACGGGGAATTGGGTCTTCGACGTCGTCGGGACGTTCACGCCGCACGAAGTCGGCGGCGGTGGCTACATTGTAGGGAACTATACGTACCTCGATGAGGCACGGGTTGCCAACAAGGCCACCGTCCGGAACTTCTATGTCGTTGCCTCGGATCCAAGGCGGGCAGCGATAGTGGCCGAAACCATCGACCAGACGTTCGCGAACTCGCCCAGCGAAACAAGCACTGCGTCGCTTCGTGAGAATGCGCAGCAGGGAATGCAGGCGATTGGAGACGTGAATTTCGTGACTCGATCCATTGTGACCGCGGTGTTCGCCGCGCTTCTGTTCTCAACCGCAACGATGATGATGCAGAGCATTCGCGAGCGAACGCCCGAACTGGCGGTGCTGAAGATTGTTGGATTTACAGGTCGTACAGTCTTCCTCCTGGTAGTCGCTGAGGCTACGCTGGTGTGCGTTGCGGGTGCGCTTATCGGCCTGTCGCTCGCAATGGTGGCCTTCCCGTATTCGGCGAAGTGGGTTCCAGGGCTCTCGATGCCCCTGGTTGTCATCGAGGCAGGAGTGGCTGCAGCGTGCTTCGTCGCCTTGGCCAGCGCTGCCCTACCGGCGCATCGGGCAGCCAGACTTCGAATTGTCGACGCTTTGGCAGGCAGGTAAACGCCAATGAAACAGTACTGGGCGCTCCTATGCATGAACCTCGCCGGCATACCTCAGCGGTTGGGCTTGGTATTGACCCTTGTGATCGGCGTGGGATGCGCCGTTGGGGTGCTGGTATCCATGCTGGCCATGGGCGCGGGAGCGCGGCGCGAAGCGATGGGGAATGTTCGGCCGGATCATGCCGTTCTCTTGAGCGCCGGCGCTCTGGGGTCTATGCAGAGCAGCATTCCCAAGGATGTCGCGACCCAGATTCGCGAACTGCCCGGTATCCGACAGAATGCCAAGGGCCAGCCGATTGCGGTCCCGCAGGCGATGGTCTATGTGCAAGCTCGGGACAGGGTCTCCGGCACAAAGATTGGGTTTACCCTGGCCGGAGTGGGTCCGGGCCTCACCGACTATGCGCCGGAGTTACACCTGACATCCGGGCGCATGTTTCGATCAGGGCTGCGTGAGCTCATCGCCAGTAACCTGTGCGCGCGGAAGTATGCGGACTTTGCCCGCGGCGACAAACGTACGATGCGAGGAGGGGACTGGAAGGTCGTGGGGAATTTCGATATCGGTCAGGCAGAAGGAAGCTGCGTTGTCTTCGCGGATGTCGACGTGCTTCTTGCTGCGTTTGGCCGCAACAGCTATAACCAGGTCAACGTAATGCTTCAGTCGGTGGAGGGGTTCACCGAGCTGACAAACGCCGTCAAAGCAAACCCGACGATGCATATTAACGTCAAGCATGAGGCGGAACTGACCGAGGAAAGCATGAGGCAGTTAAATGGAATCCTGAACTTCGTCAGCTACTTCGTGGGTTCCATTATGGCCGTGGCGGCCACGTTGGGGGCTGCAAATTCTTTATATGCGATGGTTGATGGGCGTCATCGCGAAACGGCCACTCTGCGCGCCCTCGGATTCCGTGCGGGCCCGCTCATGGCTGCCATGTTGACCGAATCAATCCTCTTGGCATTGCCGGGCGCACTAGTCGGCGCAGGACTCGCCTGGTTGCTTTTCAACGATCTTACCGCAAGTCCGTTCGGATTCACTTTTCACCTCGCCGTGACACCTCCAATCGTAACCATCGGGGCTTCCTGGGCCCTCGCGATGGGTGCAGTAGGGGGCGTGCTTCCGGCTCTGAGAGCCGCGCGTGTGCCAGTGACGGCGGCGCTCCGGGCCATCTGAATTCCGACTAGCTCCAAACTAACTTCCTCGTCACAAGACTCGGCCTCCCGGCAACTGTGCTTGCGTTCGGCAACCAGCTTCGTATCCTGCTTTGGCTTATCTTAGTGCCATTCAATCATTAATTGCCTAACTCGCATCTCGCGCGCGTTCGCACGGCCCTGCGCTGAGGTTTCGACGCAAACATGCCGCGAGGGCGATGCCACTCGCTGGAGCCGTTCCTGTGTGAGACGCTGCACGTGACGGCAACGCGCTCTGGCGTGCCGAGGTCATTCCAGCCGCAAGCAGCAACGAGTCCGGCGCGCCGCTGCGCTTATGCTCACGACGGACGAATGTTCTAGACGCATAACTGCGCACGTTGAAGACTCGTCGCAGACGCGGCGACCGGACCAAGGCATTCTCAGCGGTTGCTGCTGCGTCGGGCACTAACGCGAATAGCGCGAGATCGCGAGAAGAAGTCGAATGAACAACAGGAGATGGGAGGGCGAGCGCGCGGGCCGCACGGGCCCGTGCCGGCATTTGACCAGCCGGGGCTTCTCCAACACTCTGCCCGGGCAATTCGACAGCGCTAGCTGGGGCTCCGATGCCGCGATCTTCGCAGCAACGAAGCGCTTTCAGTCGCTGAGCCCTCTACGGTGGCCACAACCAAGCTGCGACACTCGTTTCATTCGACCGCTCAATTCAGCAGTGTCATCTTTCCAAAGCTTTTCCCGCGCGGTTTGTAGTAGAGCACACATCGAGCAAACATTTGGAGAGGCACAATGAAGAAGCACAGTGCAAATACGTTCATTTCAAGCATCGTGTCAAAAGCTGCAACCCGAGCAC
Organism: Gammaproteobacteria bacterium; assembly: GCA_028293765.1. Taxonomy (GTDB): domain Bacteria; phylum Pseudomonadota; class Gammaproteobacteria; order Steroidobacterales; family Steroidobacteraceae; genus 13-2-20CM-66-19. The sequence continues at coordinate 12,205 of JAQGOG010000070.1, read as the reverse complement.
TGCTGCTCGGCTCATTGCTTGCAGCGAGCATGCTTTCAACATCCGCGCTGGCCGATGACCAGGATGAGCGCAGTGACCGGAATGAGGGACCGGTCGTACAGACTGCCGAGGGTCCTGTTCGTGGATTCGTGCACGATGGGGCATATGAGTTTTTGGGCATCCCGTACGCGGCCCCTCCGGTCGGGCCGCTACGTTGGATGCCGCCGCAGCCGGTCAAACATTGGCACGAACCGCGCAAGGCCACGAAATTTGGGAATACCTGCGCTCAAGTCACCGAACTCGGGGTTTTTGCGGGGCCGCCGAACATCACCGAGGACTGCCTTTACCTGAACGTCTTCACGACGGGAATCGGCGGCGCAAGCAAGGGGGGAAGTGGGAGCAAAGGAAACGCGGTCTTGGTATGGATCCACGGCGGCGGAAATGTTGACGGCGAATCAAACGACTATGATGCTACCAAGCTCGCCACCGGCGGGCCATTGGGAACCCCCACCGTGGTTGTCACTCTCAACTACCGCCTGGGTCTGTTTGGGTTTCTCGCGCATCCGGCATTGGATGCGGAAGGGCACCTCTTTGACAACTATGGCATATTGGACCAACAGGCTGTGCTGCACTGGGTGCAGCGGAATATCGCCGCCTTTGGCGGTGACCCCAGCAGAGTAGCCCTCGGCGGCCAATCTGCCGGTGCGCAAGACACCGGCGTGAGTCAGATCTCGCCACTCGCCGCCGGACTTTTTAACCGGGCGATTTACGAAAGCTCACCGTTATCAGGAATAACGACCCGCGCGATCGGATTGACCAGGGGCCAGGCCTTCGCGAAAGCGGCTGACTGCCCGACCGACGCCTCGCCGAGCGCCGCCGCATGTCTGCGTGCACTATCAACCGCCGAGATACTGCAGCTTCAAGGAACGCCGAATGCTAACGGTCCGTACGTGACCGGCCCGATGCTGGATGGCACTATCATGCCCATCACGCCGATTACAGCGTGGACGACCGGCGAGTTCAGCCGAATGCCAATTATGGGTGGAAACGTTCAGGACGAGGCTAATTTTGGCATCGGTATCACGGAATACTTCGCCCAGCCGCAAGCGCCGATCACCGCAGCAACCTACGTGTCCAACCTCACGACCACGTACACGGGTCCTGAATTCTCGGGCGGCCCGAGTTATCCCCCAGGTACGGTGGACAAAGTTGTGGCGCAATACCCACCCAACTTCATGAATCTCAGCCCGCAAGAGGTCTTTGACCTAGTCGGCACGCATCCGGGAGCATGCCGGAACGTCCTGGTCGATCAATTGTGGTCTAAATGGGTGCCGGTCTACGAATATGAATTCAACGACCAGCAGGCGCCATACTACTTCCCGTCTTTGCCTGGGTTCACGCCGTTGGCAGCTCACACCATCGACATCCAGTTCCTGTTTCCGAACTGGCACGGTGGCCCTCTGGGGGTAAATCACCCCGCGAATTTGACGGCGCAGGAAGAACTGCTGTCCGACCAACTCGTCGCGGCTTGGACCCAGTTTGTGAGTACCGGCAATCCGAACGGGACGGGGAACTCGCCCTGGCCGCAATTTACCACGGCGGCTAACGCGCCTGCTGTCCTGTCGGAGAAGCCCGGCTTGTCCACCTTCACCTTGGCGCAATGGTCGGATAACCACCATTGTGACTTCTGGACCGGAAATACGCTGAACGGAGGTATCCTGCGCTTCCAGCCTTAGTCCTACAAACCTGGGCGCGCAAGCTGAGTACGGTTATTCCAAGAGCGACGGGACGACTAATACCGTCCCGTCGCTCGTTAACAATCGGATGTCTCTCCTTCCTCCAGGATCTTCACGTGACCGCAGACGGATGGCATGGCGCCGCTCGCGTTCCTTGCGGCGGGTGGCCGGAGCCGAGAGGGATGCACCGAGTCGCCCCGCTGATCGCGAGGCTGGTTTGCCTCGCGATCACGGACGTTCCCGTTGCTACAAAGCGCGCAGAAACGCGACGAGGTCCTGCTTCTCTTGCCTCGTAAGCTTGTCGGCCAGGACTAAATTGAAGAATTCGACCGTATCATCCAACGTCAGCAGACGCTCGTCATGCAGATACGGCGGGTTGTCCTTTACTCCGCGCAGGGCGAAAGTCTTGATGCTGCCATCGCCAACCTCCATCGCGTTATTGACCAGTTCCGGCTTGAAGAACCGCTCGGTTTTCAGGTCGTGCATCGAGTTATCCGTGTAGTAAGGCGGCTGGTGGCAGCTGTCACATTTGCCTTTACCGAAGAAGATGCCCTGCCCACGCATCTCGGCCTGGGTCGCCTTGGCGGGATCGAGCTTGCCGAACAAGTCGAGCTTCGGAGCGGGCGGAAAGTCCAGCATCTCCTCGAAGTCGGCCATGAAGTCCACCTGGCTGCCGCGCTCGAGCGGGTTCACGCCCTTCTTCGTGGCAGTCACGATGTCGCCGTCAAAATAGGCCGTGCGCTGCTCGAACTCGGTGAAGTCTTCGACGGTCTTCAAGGCGCGCTGCGAGCCGAACAGCCGCTGGATGTCGACGCCCCGCAGCGAGACCGTCTTGAGCCGATGACGGAACCACTCCGGCCGCGCATCGGGCGCCAAATGGGTGGCGCCGTTCTGGTGCCCGTTCGAATGGCAATCGAAGCAGCTCGCGCCCAGACTGGGTATTTCCGATTTGCGATCGTCAGTGGCATTGAACTGCTGCTGCGGGAACGGCGTCACCAACAGGCGCAAACCTTCCAGTTGCCGAGGGGTGAGGACGCCGTTGAACATCTCGAAGTAGTTGGCGATTGAAATCAGCTGGCCCTGCGAGACGTCGCCAAGGTCGGGACGCTGAACGAGATACATCGCCGGTGGAAATTCCGCCAGGAAGCGTTCGGGCAGATCGAAATCGATGTCGAAGCGGCTCAGGTCGCGCCCGTCCTGGCGCTTGGTCGCGTCGATCACGTTGTGAGGAATCACGAAGCCGCCGGTTGCGTGGATGGGATGAGGCAAGGGAAGGAAGCCTTTCGGCCACAGCCCCCGGGTGCGGATCTCGTCCGGGGTCATTGCCGCGAGTTGTTCCCAGGTCGTCCCAGCCGGCGGCTTGACGCGTACTCCCTCCTGCAACGACTTCCCGCGGTCCATGGTGACGCCCTGGGCGGGATGATCGCTCAGGTCATAGCGCCGCTCCAGAAGCGTCTGATGTTCACTCTCGATGCCTGGTTTTGCCGCGACTTCCTGGGCCATCCTGGCCGCGAAAGGCTGGTCGATAGCGATCGGCTGGTAGCTTGTCAGCCCGCGCGGCCCTTTGTCGTAGCCCTCGGATCCCTTCAGGTACGGGTTCTGGGCGGCCGGCGGAGGGACCTGCTGAGCGTCGGCATGGCCGAAGGTCAGAATCAAACCACCCAGTGACAAAAGAAACCAAGTCTGCCGGGGCGTACCTTTCGCGTCGGTCACCCAATAGCGAAACCACGGCTTTTTCCAGGCCGCTCGAAAAGTCCTAAGGACGATGCGAACCAAAGCGGCCGGAACACCCGTATCGAGCAACTTCGTCATGTTCCTTTCTCCTGGCTAGTGATACTGAATGAACAGGGTCCACCGCGGGAAGCGGCCGGCCTCGATGCTTTCGAACAGGTCGCGCTAATGAGTCTCGCGATCCTTGCCGACGAGCGCCTCGGCCTCTGCATCCGTCAGGTTTTCGACACCCTGCTGGATGCGGAAGTGAAAATTCACCCCGATCCGCTCGTCGTTGGCGTTAAGGAAACTCTAGGTGTGGTTGCTGAAGCCATGCATGTGGCGATCGGTACGCGGGATGCCATCAGCCAGATGTCCTGCAGCAGTGCTGGGCCGCGAGGGCCGGCGGTCTGGATGTTGAGATTGTCGGTGACCGGCGCGCCTGTCGCATGAGTGAAGGGTGGGCGGTTGGGAGTCTCTGTCATGTGGCGTGCTTCCTGATTGGTTCAGCCCTCGGAGCGAAGTCGCGAGGCCAATTGGAATGACCCTGGCCAGCCTTACGCGCTGTCGCTTAGCGGCCGGAATTCAGACTGAGCGGAAAACAATCCACGTCACGCAGACCAAGCGGATCCGCGGATAACGCTGCAGAAGTTGCCACGCTTGAAGGTGGGGTCCTTGTCCGCAAGAACGTCGGACTTGACGTTGCCGAATGTCGTATCCGGCTTGCGCTTGATGCCGTCGTAGAAGGCCTGGATGATGTCTTCCTTGAAGCTATTACCGCGCGGATGCGTATGCACCACCGCATTTCGCTCGGCATCGCTGTACTCGGGATAGGTCAAGCCGAGCACGTCCATCTCAACGCCTGCCGTGACTAAGGCCACGACAGGATGCATGTGTTGTGGAATGCCGGGCGTCGTGTGCAACGAGATTGCCGTCCAAACCGTGTCGACATCCGCTTTCGGAATGCCGCGGCTGCGCATGAAATCGCGGGCTGCGTTCGCGCCGTCTACCTCGAAGCGCTCGTGGGCGCTGCTGTGCTTAGGGGTCAGTCCCATGTCATGGAACATCGCTCCCGCATACAGGAGCTCAGGATCGAAGCTCAAATCCCGGTGCTTGCCGGCCAGCGCACCGAAGTAATACACCCGGCTCGAGTGATGAAAGAGCAACGGCGACTCCGTATCGCGGACCAGTTCTGTTATGTCTCTTGCGAGCTTGCTATCGGGAACGCTCACCCCTTGTACTTTCAATGTCATCAGAATCTCCTGTCAGTTTTGGGGGACAACATGGTCGGAGTCGCCTGTCTGCCATGACAGCGGACGCCACTGCAAAAAACACGATGTCTATGCAGAGGAGCCGCAGCGGATTGCTGGGGTCATTCGTGATCAGTGGTGTTGAGTCACCATTTGGCGGCACGCGAGCGTCCGTGACCGCAACTGCGACCGTGTCATAGTCAGTGGTAGTCCCGGTGTTACCTTGGAAGGTGTCATGTCCCGCTTCTGTTGCGCATGCGTTGCCTGCTTACCGGCGATCCCGGGGGTCTCCCTCGGCGCGAAGTATGCCTCGCGGGCGGTGCAACGGATGCGTTGCACCCTCTTGCGTGGGCGCTTGTCTGCTCATCGGCCGATCCGGGCCGGGCAGGAGTGAAATGTCGCGGAGGAATGTTGCGGCTCGATTTCGCCGCGCACTCTTGAATGTTTCAGTTGTAGCACGCAGCCGTTGGGTGCCCTTGCCGCCCGAGGAGGCTTCGGTACCTCCCGTTACTGCCATTTTGGAATCGCCGGTATCTGCCAAGGTCCGTCTAGGCTGATCTGGCGTCGGACAGGATTACCGTAAACGAGCACTCCCACATCTCGGTGGCGGGGAGATCCTGGTGTGCAAAATCTTGTTTAGCTGCCGACCTGCTTGGTGCCGCCGACGTCGGCTAGCACACCCGTAAGGAGCTGCGGAGCGCATGATCTTGACCTTGGCCGCCGCCCCCGAAGCTGGTTCGAACCAGCTCGAGACTCAATTCACCTCTTTTAAAGTGTCAGGGGCCGGGTGATCTCGCGCAAAATGAAGATCGACCGCGCCTGCCGAACGCTCGGAATACGGTAGAGCTTTTCACGCAGGAAGTGCTCGTAGTCGGCGGTACTCGAGGCCGCTACCCGCAGATAGAAGTCGAAGTCGCCCGCCACCACGGCTGCCTCGATCACCTGCGGTAGCTTCTCGATCGCTTTGGCGAAGTTCTCCATCGCATCGCCCGCATGCTTGTGCTTGTCGAGGGTCACTTCGACGACGACCGTCTCGGGCAGACCGATCGCCGCGCGGTCTATAACCGCCGTATAACCAGTGATGATGCCGCCCTCTTCGAGGGCGCGTACGCGTGTCCAACACGCGGATGCTGAAAGCCCGACCCGACGGGCCAGGTCGGTGTTCGATAGCCGTCCATTGCGCGACAGCTCGATGAGGATCCTGCGGTCGATGTCATCCAGACGAGCCACGTTGGGAGAGGTCAGGTTGTTCATATGAAACAGTCGTGCGTCCTGGGGTTCATCGAAGTATCTCCGATAAAACGGCCAAAACGCCAAATATTCTTTGGTACGGGCCTACCGACCTGCGGCATATTCGAAAGCACATTCGGCGGGCGCCGGACTACTCTCAGGCATACAACAAAAGCGGCGCGGGGGAGTACCGATGAAACCAGGTGCGGAGTGCAACGCCGTCCATGCAGCGACGCTCGCGGCACTGATGCTGGCTGCTGGGGTGCAAACTGCCAGGGCCGCGGATGAGACACCTTCCGCGGGCGCTCTCGAGGAGGTCGTGGTCACGGCGCAAAAGCGCGAGCAGAATTCGCAGGACGTCGGTATCTCAATCTCGGCCTTGAGCGGCGATGATCTGCGCTCTCTCGGGGCCACGAGCGCCACGGACATCACCCGGACGATGCCGGCGATCATTCTGACCCAGCCGAACGGCCCGTCATCGTTCAGCCTTTCCATCCGCGGCGTGACGCAGAACGACTTCGCCGACCATCAGGAGCCCCCGGCGGCCGTGTATGTCGACGATGCCTATGTCAGTCAGATGGCAGGGCTCGCTTTCCAACTCTTCGACATCGATCGCGTCGAAGTGTTGCGTGGACCACAAGGCACCTTATTCGGGCGTAACGCGACCAGCGGACTTGCGCAATTCGTCTCGCATCGTCCCACCGACGACTTTAACGGTTACGTCAATGTGGAGCTTGGCGAACGCAATCTCGAGCGCGTCGAAGGCGCCGTGGGTGGTCAGCTCATCGACGGCGTGGACGGCCGCATCGCATTCGAAACAAACCATTACGACCCGTTGTTCAAGAATGCGCTCGGCAATCCCGGCTCGGAGAACGGCAACGACTGGGCGATGCGCGGCCAGGTGTTGTTCAAGCTCGCCGACAAGGCCACGCTGCTGCTCATCGGACGGTTCGCTGAGGAGGACGTGCGCGGCGGGGCCTGGGAGAGCACGCCCTCGAAATTCGACCCCAATACGCCAGGCTCCTCGGTATTCCTGGCGCCGGGCGAGAACTACTGGGGCACCTGCGGGGGTTGCAACGCGCTGGGCTTCCCCGCCTCGGGCGCCTTCAATTCGTACGACAACTTCTCCGGCTACGCGCGCATCCGTACCCATGGCCTGACTGGCAAGCTCACGTATGACCTGGGCTGGTCGACGCTCACCGCGATCGCCGACTACCAGAAGCTCACGAAGAACTATGCCGAGGATTCCGACACTACACCGTACACGTACTTCCAATTCTTCAACGGCAGCAACGTCAACCAGGAGTCCGCGGAAGTCCGCCTGAACGGTGGCGAGGACAAGCTGAACTGGACGGGCGGCGTGTATGCGATCCGTATCGACGGCAAGTACTACGAGGGTTGGAACGGGCCGTACAACTGGACGCCGAACGAATTTGCCGGCAGCTGCGGCGCCTTCGGCTGCTGGCCGTATGGCACGAATCCGTTCTATCAGGTCCCCGGCCAGGACGGCGGCACGCCGCAGACCTACGCGCCCTATGACTTGGTGACGAAGTCGGCCGCGGCATTCGCGCAGGTGGAGTATCGGGCGACCGAGCTCATCGGCCTCACGCTGGGCGCGCGCTGGTCCACGGACAAGAAGGATTACGACTACACCTGGTATCCGCAGGAGCTGTTCCCCACGAACCCGACCCAGCCCGTGCGACGGCTCACGCCGCTCGACGGCACCGGGTCGCTCGTCGCCTACAGCAACAGCCTGAAGAACAACTTCTGGAGCGGCAAGGCGGAAGTCGACTTCCATCTCGCCAAGGACCTGTTGACCTATGTGAGCTACAACCGCGGCGTGAAGGCGGGCGGCTTCAACGCGCCGCTGTTCCCGGACACGATCGGGAACACCTCGCTGATCTCCTTCAAGCCCGAGACGCTCATCTCGTACGAGGCCGGCGCGAAGTACGAGTTTTTCGATCACCGAGTGCGCCTGAATGGCGCGGTCTATTACTACGATTATCGCAACTACCAGGCGCTGACGTACACCGGCCTCGAGCAGCTGATCCGCAACGCCGATGCGCGGCACGAGGGCGCCGAGCTCGAAGTGGAGGCGCAGCCGACCGAGGCCGTGCGGATCGGCTTCGGCATCGCCTATATCGACGCGCTCGTGAAAAACATCGACGCGCGGGGCACCGGTGTGATGGGCACCTACACGCCCGCCAACGCCTCGAAGTGGAGCGGCAATGCCATGGTCCGCTACACCTGGCCTCTGTTCGGCGGCCACTTCCACGCGCAGGTGGATGGCAACTACCTGTCGAAGTTCTTCTTCGCCATCTCCGATACCCCTGTCCTGCAGCAGGGTGGCTACGGCCTCTTGAACCTGCGGCTGGTCTTCAACCCGGCCGGCGACAAGCTCGAGTTCGGCGCCGCGCTGGAGAACGCGGCTAACAAGCACTACGCCGTACAGGCCTTCGATCTCACGGGCGTCGACGGGCTGGTGCAGACCTACCCAGGCGCGCCGCGGTGGTTCAAAGTGCACATGAACTACCACTTCTGAAAGGGTGCCTCGACATGAGAATTCCGCTAGCGGGCCTCCTGGGTCTATGCGCCGCGTTGGCTTTGGGCATGGGATCTGCCGGCGCCGCAGCGGACACGCCGCGGCAGGGGTCTCTCAACGAAATCTACGCCACGCTGGCGACGAAGAAGTTCGTCGATCTGACTCACGCGTTCGGGCCCACGACACCCCATTGGAAGGGGTTCGGGGAGATGAAGATCCGCAATCTCTACACCATCGACAAGGCCGGCTTTCAGGTCGACGAGTTCTGCCACGTGGGGCAGTGGGGCACGCACGTCGACCCGCCAGCACACTTCCATAAGGGGCTCAAGAGCGTCGACCAGATCGATCCGAAGGACATGCTCATGCCCCTGGTCATCCTCGACGTGCACGACAAGGTGGCCAGGAACCCGGATTACGTCGTGAGTCTCGACGACGTGAAAGCCTGGGAGGGCCGACACGGGCGCATTCCGGAGCATGCCTTCGTGGCCATGCGCACCGACTGGGCGAAGAAATGGCCCGACGATGCAGCCATGCAGAATCGCGATAAGGCCGGCGTGGCGCACTACCCGGGGTGGAGCATGCCGGTGCTGCAGCTCCTCTACGAACAGCGCGGGATTGCCGCGTCCGGACACGAAACGACCGATACCGATCCGGGCACCGCGACCACCAAGGACGACTACACGCTCGAGTCCTGGCTCCTCGGCACCAATCACTACCAGATCGAGATGCTCGCGAATCTCGACCAGGTGCCGGAGAGCGGCGCTCTGGTCATGGTGAGCTTTCCCAAACCGGAGCATGGCTCGGGCTTTCCCGCCCGGGTCGTGGCTATTCTGCCATGAGCAAAATCATCGAGTACGCGGACGCCTCGCCGCGCGTGCGTGCCGTGTATGACGACATCATGGCCACGCGCAAGACCGACTGGGTGAACAACTTCTGGAAGGTGCTCGCCAACGACCCGGCGACCCTGGAGCGGATCTGGAGCAACGTCAAGCAGGTAATGGGCCCCGGCTCGCTCGATCCGCTCACCAAGGAGCTCGTCTATGTCGCGGTCAGTGTCACCAACAACTGCCGTTACTGCATCGCCTCGCACAGCGCCAGTGCGCGCAACAAAGGCATGACGGACGAGCAGTTCGCAGAGCTGATGGCCGTCGTCGGCCTCGCCAACGAAACCAACAGGTTGGTGAACGGCTACGACGTGCCGGTCGACGCCCGATTTACCGAAATTTCACCGCAAGGGAAATGACCATGAGCACGAGCACGGCAGTGAAGGTCCCGCACTATCGCTGGGACGACATGACCGCGGAAGCGCTGAAGGGAGGCATCACCCGCAAGCTGATCACCGGCGATCGCATGATGATCGCGCACGTCTTCCTGAAGAAGGGGGACGACGTGCCCCAACACGCACACGAGAACGAGCAGCTCACCTACATATTGAGCGGCGCCCTGCATTTCTGGTTCGGCGCCGAGGGGGAGCAGGAGATCACCGTGCGCGCCGGCGAGGTGGTCGTCATTCCCTCCAACCTCCCGCACCGGGCGCTGGCTCTCGAGGACACACTCGATGTCGATGTGTTTTGTCCGCCACGCCAGGACTGGCTCTCGGGAACCGACGCGTACCTGAGGGATAAATGAGTGCATACGACACTGCGCCCGGCGTCGCCGCGGCGATCGATGCTTTCAAGCTGCCCGAGAAGTTGGGTTTTGGCCTCGTCAATGCGCCGGTGATGTTCAGCGCGGAGTGGCATGACGGATGCTGGGGCAGGGGGCAATTGCTGCCTTATGGCCCCATCGAGGTCTGGCCCGGCTCGCGCGCGCTGCAGTACGCCGAGCTCGTCTTCGAGGGACTGAAGGCCTATCGGGTCGGGCAGAGCAAGCCGAGCCTGTTCCGCCCCGAGGAGAACTGCCGTCGTTTGCAAAGGTCGGCCGAGCGACTGTCGCTGCCGCCGGTACCGGAAACTCTGTTCTTCGCAGGCATCGAGGCGGTCACGAGCGCTTGCAGCGCTATAATGCCCACCAGGTCCGGGCAGTCGCTCTATCTGCGGCCGTTCCTCTTCGGTACCGAGAGCGGCTACCTGCTGCGCAACTCGGTCTCGTTCCGCTTCATGGTGATAGCGAACCCGGTGGAAGCGTATGTCTCCGGGGTGATGAATGTAGCCATCGAGCGAACCGACGTGCGCGCGGCCGTCGGCGGCATCGGTGCTGCGAAGGCCGCCGCGAACTATGCGGCGTCGTTGCGCGCGTCGAGCGCGGCTATCGCGCGGGGTCACACCGTAGCCCTCTGGCTCGACGGCACCGAGCATCGTTACATTCAAGAGCTTTCGGGCATGAACGTGTTCGCGGTCATCGACGGCGAGCTGCATACTCCGGAGCTCGACGGCGCCATCCTGCCGGGAATCACTCGCGATTCACTGCTGATGTTGTCGCGAAGCCGCGGATTCAAAGTTCACGAGCGTCGCATGGCCATCGACGAGCTGCTGGCGGGCATTCAGAAAGGCCGCGTCAGCGAGGTGTTTGCCTGCGGCACGGCGGCGATCGTCGCCCCGATCGCCGTACTGGCCGACAGCGACGGGCACGAATACGAACCCGCGCACACCGACGTCGTCGCCCGCCAGCTCCGCGACGCGCTGCTGGCCATTCAGGAGCGCCGTGCGCCGGACGAGTTCGGCTGGACGAAAGAAATCGCCACGACGAAATAACACGACGGGATCACTCGAGTGCCTAAAACAACAACACAAGCGATCGTGCTGCACGAGGCGGGCGGGCCCGACAAGCTGCGGTATGAGTCGGTTGAGGTCGGCGCGCCCGGCCCGGACGAGCTGAAGATCCGGCACACGGCCATCGGTGTCAATTTCCACGATACGTATGTCCGATCGGGACTGTATCGCACGCTGCAGCTGCCCGGCATACCCGGCCTCGAGGCCGCCGCGATCGTAGAAGAGGTGGGCTCCAACGTCTCCGGTTTCGCGCCCGGAGATCGCGTGTGTTATATCGATGCGTCGTACGGTGCCTATTCGCAAACGCGCCTGCTTCCGGCACGGTTGGCGCTACGTCTGCCGGACTCCGTTTCCGACGAGGTTGCTGCCAGTCTCACCATCAAGGGATTTACCGCGTGCATGCTCCTGCGGCATGTCCACGCGGTTCATTCCGGCGAGACGCTGTTGATTCATGCCGCTGCTGGCGGCGTGGGGCAGCCGCTGGTGCGTTGGGCGAAACACCTTGGCGCGACTGTAATCGCGACCGTCGGATCCGAACAGAAGGCGGCCATCGCGCGCGACTGCGGCGCCGATCACGTCGTTCTGTATCGCAGCGAGAGCTTTGTGGAACGCGTCGCCCAGATCACGCAGGGCAGGGGGGTCGATGTGGTCTATGACTCCGTCGGCGCCGACACCTTCTCGGGCTCGGTCGACTGCCTGGGCTACCTGGGCACGCTGGTCAACTTCGGACAGTCCTCGGGCCCCGTGCCGCCCTTCGCCATATCGCGCCTGGCGGCCCGCTCCAATGGCGTCGTCAGGCCGATGCTGTTTCACTATATCCGCGACCGCGCCGCCCTAGAAGCGATGGCGCGGGACACCTTCGCAGCCTTGGAGCGGGGCGTCATCCGGGCGCAGTCGGGCTTGCGCCTGCCGCTCGCCCGGGCAGCGGAAGCGCACATTGCATTGGAGTCGCGCGCCACATCAGGCGCTGTCGTGTTACTTCCATAATGGCCGGCAAAGGCCTGTTCGCCACCAGGACGGTGGCCGAGCTGCGTGCGGGCGGTGACT
>JAQGOG010000037.1 GCA_028293765.1 Gammaproteobacteria bacterium | reverse complement strand
CGAGGGTCTGCGCAGCGGCTCCGGCATCAGGACAATTCGCGCCGTCCACCGGGGCAAACAGCGGATCCTTACCTTGCGTTGCAAAAAATATGGCTCTCGCAGACTGCGGATTCATGCCCCAGCCACTTTGCGGCTGATGGCACGTGAAGCAGGTACGGCCATTCGTACCCAGGGATGTAAAAAATGCGTTGCCTGCAGTCGCTGTGGCACCGCTCGGCTGGTACGTGGCAACACGACCGGATGGGTCGCTGGATTCGCTGAACTGCGGGATGGTCTCGGGTGTTCGTCCCGGTTGAGTGTTAGAGGGTCGTGGCGCCGCGAGCGATTGCTTCCACACCGGTGGAAACCAGCTCGGCAAGGGAGGTAGTTGAATCGATTGGGCGTAAGAAATGCCGGCAGAGCCCAGCCACATCAACACCGGTGAGATTCCAAGCAAGATTGCCGTAACCTGCAGCCGAACTGTCAAGCGTCTCATGTTGCAGCGCTCCGCGTTGATGGAGGGCTATCAGGCGGAGCAAACAACATGCCGCGAAATGCGCCTCAGACTCCTGCAATGAGTCGCGAGTTATAATCTCAACGCGTCGGCCACTCACAACACACATCTCAAGGACCGCGGTGCGACGCTCGAAATGCGCGGCTTACCGTTCGCTGTGCGGTTGGCCGCGAAAATATTTCTCACTCTCTTGTCAGACTGCGCGTGAGTCGTTCTACCGCAAAGCTATGTTGCTCTGCGATTCATCTTTCATTGGCATGGTGCAATGCGACAGATCGCAATTCGCGCGAACGCGGTGAGCCAAACTTTCTCCCCACCCGCGCGGGCCCTACATGTTTCATTTGAAATATGAAACCAGCACCGCGAAATCATGTTGCAAGCGCTCAGCCGCCAGACTGCCGGCAAGTCGAGAGGATCGCTGACAGAGTCCTGACGGACCCGCTTGACCCGCCCCTCCTCGACAGAACACGCGACCCCCACAGCCACCCTCCGGCTAGGCTGCGCGGACGAAGGGCTCTTATTTGGAAGGTCCTGGCAGGATTGCCGCGGGGTCACCTACCGGGATAAGGCCGAAGCAGCAAACGGAAGATGGGATGGAATTCATAGAGCTGGGGCCGCTCAGGCCTCATAGGTGAAAGGCTACGCGCTGAGCACCCGCGGCTGGATCTCTCTCGGCGTCGACGCGCACGGCCTCTGCAAGCGCAATGCCCAAGGCCGGCGCAAGTAGCAGGGGGTGGGCGAGACCTGAGCCGTGAACCAGAGCGAAATGCGTTGCAACGGAGGACTTCGAGCATGACATCTAGACGCGATTTTCTCGGCATCGCGGCAGCGGGCTCCGCTTTGGCGGCCGGCGGCGTAATTGCAAGTCGGCCTGGTTTCGCGGCACCTGGGACTGGCACGCAAAGCGGAGCCGGCGAGCGGAGCCAGCACTACGTACCACCGATCAAGTTTGGTTTGGGCGGTGTGCCGCTGGGCAACGAGTTTGAAGTAATCACGGACGAGGAGGCGTACAAGACGCTGGATGCGGCCTGGAGCGCCGGCGTGCGCTATTACGACGTGTCGCCGTGGTACGGGCTCGGACTGGCCGAAAGACGCTTCGGGTACTTCCTGCACAACAAGAATCGGGACGAGTACATCCTATCGTCAAAAGTCGGCAAGCTGCTCAAGGCTTCCAGGCAGAACGACGCAAAATCGAAGTTTCCCTTCTCACCGTCTCCAAACAACGTCGTGTTCGACTACACGGCTGACGGCGTCCGCCGCTCCGTCGAAGACAGTCTGCAGCGCCTCGGCGTAAGCAATCTCGATATCGTGTTCGTGCACGACATCTCAGCCGACAACAAACTGTTGCCGACGCCTTGGCAGCAACAGTTTGCGATCGCGCTAAAGGGTGCGTTCCCGGCCCTCGCCCGTATGAAGGAGGAAGGAATCATCAAGGGCTGGGGCATCGGTGTGAACACGCCCGAACCCATCCTCAGAGTCATGCAGGAGGCGGACCCGGACGTGTGCCTGCTGGCATCCCAGTACTCGCTGATCGAACATGCCAACGCGCTCAACAACGTCTTTCCCGTAGCGCGACAGCGTAATGTCAAATTCGTGATCGGCTCGTCCCTGAACGCCGGGTTCATCTCCGGAAGTCCGCGTTATAACTACGGCAAGACTTCCTGGGACATCCCGCCCAAATACATCGAAAAGCGAGCGAGGCTCCGTGCGGTCGCCGCCCAGTACGGTGCAGACCTTCGAACCGCAGCGCAACGCTTCTCCGCAGCCCCGGATGTCGCTGCAGCTTTGATCGTCGGTGCGCGGAGCGAAGAGCAGGTCCTCGCCAACATAACCTCGATGCAAGCGACGATTCCCCCTGAGTTCTGGGGCGAGCTGAAGAGGCAGAAGCTGATAGAGCAAAACGCGCCCACGCCAAGCTAGCGCCGGGCCCAAAAGCCAGGTGGACCGACGTGCCACATGTGTGACTTGCAGATCAACACAGCCATCCTGTCTATCGTGCTGACCGCGCTCGTCTGGCTCCCGCGACGCAGACCGTGACTGGATGAGCCGCTCCTCCGAGGGCGAGCGAAACGTGACAGTCCTATGTTTCACTCGTAATTCACGACGCGCATGGTGAAACCAGCGAGAAACGGCCAACCCGGACACTGGCGCACATCGTGAGCACCCGGTTCAAAGCAGAGATGAACTCTCCCTCCTTCGATCCACGACTGAGCCTCGAACCGCGGCTTGCGCTGGCCGCAATCCCGAACGCACCGCGTCGCCGTACTTGGCCGCCGATCACGGAGCAATCTGTGCACACGCTCGATGCCGCGCGCTGGCAGACGCGCGGCTCCCGCGGTCTCTCCTGGTACGCGGACCACCGAATGATCACTAAGTGGATCGGTCGTTGAGAACGCGGCAACGGACCTGGGCGCTCGTGCTTGCCGCCGGCGACGGCACGCGCCTCAGGGCACTCACCACTGATGCGAATGGGCGGTTGGTACCTAAGCAATTCTGCTCCCTGAGCGGTGGCGGATCACTGCTGCATGCGGCGATTCACCGCGCGGGCCGCATCGTGCCGCGAGAGCGCCTGTGCGTGATCGTCGCCGATCAACACCGGCACTACTGGGAGAGCTCGCTGCGGACACTTCCCTCCAGCAACGTCATCGTGCAACCGCACAACTGCGGTACGGCGAACGGAATTCTTCTCTCCGTGCTCACGATTCTCGAACGCGATCCCTGGGCGCGGATCGTATTCCTGCCCG
The DNA here is from genome assembly GCA_028293765.1 of Gammaproteobacteria bacterium. Classification (GTDB taxonomy): domain Bacteria; phylum Pseudomonadota; class Gammaproteobacteria; order Steroidobacterales; family Steroidobacteraceae; genus 13-2-20CM-66-19. Next base: position 87,580 of record JAQGOG010000037.1, on the reverse strand, counting down.
CCGCTCATTATGTATACGATGAGAGCACGCTCGCCAGCAGTTTGCGTGAGGCGGCCATACTCCTGACGCGCAATCCCGACGGGCTCGCGATCCTCGGCATCGAGCCGGAGAAGGCCGATCCCGGCCTCGGCTACATCGTGCCGGGCCGCAAGCTGGCGGACGGCACGCGTAGCATCGACCGCTTCGCCGAAAGGCCGGACTCGAAGCTCGCACAGCAGCTCTTCCTGAACGGCGCGCTGTGGAACAGCTTCATATTGGCCGCGTGCGGCCCTGCCCTGCTCGGCTTGTTTCGTGCGCGCCTGCCGAATGTCGTCACGCAGATGGAAACCGTGGTCGCGTACGACACTCGCCTCGGCAGACGAGCCGTCGCGCTGCGGGAGCTATATGAGTGCCTGCCGTCCATCGATTTCTCAAGTGAGGTCGCGCACGGCGCGGAATCCGAGCTACGCGTAATCATCGCGCCTGCTTGCGGCTGGAATGACCTCAGCACGCCAGAGCGCGTTGCTGTCACCCTGCAGCGCCTCGCACAGGAACGGCTCCAGCGAGTGGCGTCGCCCTCGCGCCCATCGCTTGTCGCAGCCCCCGAGGTCATCAATCTCGCTGCTCAGCACGCGCGGCTCGACCGCGCTGCCTGAACGCAGAACAATCACGCAAGCATCGCTCATCACTGGCAAGAATCCCGTCGCTCGAATTGGAGGCACGGCGGCGGAGGTTACCCGGCCCGAAGCCGCACTGCAGAGCACCGCCGCCGGACAGGCTCGAATACGCACTCGGAGCGTACCCCGGTCCGCAATCTCCTCGCAGGAGTATTATCTGTACGACCAGACCGGTAACATCGACCGCTATAGTCAGGATGCGGTGCGGGTCGCCGCGACCAAGCCGGAGAAGTTCTTTCCATAGCTGCCGGCGGCACAGGTCGAGGTGCCACGCCGTCAGGCTCTTGGTAGAGAAATCCCTGGGCCGCCACCGTTTCGGCGAGGAGCACACTATGACAAGTTCGAGCGAGCGCGCCGTTTTGGCAGGCGGCTGTTTTTGGGGTATGCAGGATCTTCTGCGCCGCTATCCTGGCGTGCTAGCCACAAGCGTCGGATATACGGGTGGGGACGTGCCGAATGCGACTTATCGCAATCACGGCACCCACGCGGAGGCCATTGAGATCGTCTTTGACCCGGAAAAGATGAGCTATCGCCGCTTGCTGGAATTTTTCTTCCAGATACACGATCCCACGACCTTTAACCGGCAGGGAAACGATGTTGGGGCCAGCTACCGCTCGGCGATTTTCTATACGAATGAAGCACAGAAGAAGACCGCGTACGACACGATCGCCGACGTCGACGCCTCGGGTCTTTGGCCGGCGAAGGTGACCACTGTCGTGCAGCCAGCAGGTCCGTTCTGGGCAGCGGAGCCTGAGCATCAGGACTACCTGGAACGCTATCCAGACGGCTACACCTGTCATTTTGTTCGCCCGGACTGGGTGCTTCCGAAGCGCGAGACGGGCGGGTGACAGAGCTTGCGGTGGCCGGCGAGCTAACCTGATTCGCGCTACCTGCGCGTTAGCGGCGACGTGAGAAGTGGCGTGACGACCTGCTCCAATCGTTCGGGCGTCCAGCTGGGCTGCTTATCCTTCCAACCATTGTCGACGAGCCGTCCCTCTCGATCGATCGTGAAGTTCACGGGGAGCCGCCAGATGCGGCCGTACCCCGGCGCACTGGAATGAGCCAGCAGACCAACCGGGAATCGCAGACCCTGTGCGACCTGTCGGACGTCGGCCAACTTATCGGGGCTGTCCAAACTGAAGCCGAGTACGGATAGTCCCGCCTCGGCATGCTGCACGGCATAGCGCGATAGCAAAGGAAGCTCGTCGCGGCAAGGCGGGCACCACGTTGCCCAAAAGGTCAGAACGACCACCTTGCCTACCAGATCCGGTGTGGCAATTCTCTGGCCATCCAGCGTCACAAGGGTGGCTGTCGGGGCAGTCGCGCCGACGCGCAGCTCGTTGGCCTGTGCGGACGCTCCGCGCAGGCCCTCCCAAGTGACCAGCGTCGCCGCGCAGCCTTTCAGCAACGCGCGACGCGACCGGAACGCCCCTGACGAATCGCGCTCAGAGGGCATAACTTGCACCGACGCTGACGGTGTAACGCGGAAAAAGCTGGTAGCCGTAGAGATTGCTGTAAACCGGTACCTGTACGAACCCGAAGACCTGCAATTTAGCAAACACCTTGGCCGTCAGCCCCGGGCTGATGTAAGCGACATTCCCGGCCGTGCTCTGGATGTCGGCCAGCGCACCCTGGTCGCGGGACTTATGCAACAGGTTCACCTGCAGTTGTGGAACCCATTGTGGACTCTCGACGTACCGCAGTCCAAAGCTCACCGTCGTTGAATTGCCCGGTCGGTAGTCGTTGCCTGGCTGATCCATATGATGCTTGACGGCGCTTTGGAACTGACCGTTGGCGAAGAAATCGAAATCCTGGCTGATGGCCTGATAGTAGTAGGCGCCTACGATGACATCCGTACTTCCGGTGCCCGGTTGTAAGCTGGCATCGAGTGGCGTTCCCGCGTTGGGTCCGCCATTGAAGTCGATCGCAGTACCGTAATGGCCGGTGGGCAGCTTGACGCCCAACTGGACGCCCAGGTTGTTTGTCGGCAACAGCCCCTGGTAACTGCCAACGATCCGGACATCCCCGAGGCTGGAGCTGCGCGAGCTGCTGAGTTCCGGCAGAGGCTGGGTTGAATCAAACGGGCCATAGGTCGAGTGAGTCCGTACCACGTAGGGCACGAACAGGCTGATGTTCCACGCAGAATTGGGACTGTAGCTCAGCCCTGTCGTGATGTACCGGTTGAGGGTCTCGCGCTCGAGCTCATTTCCATCGGGCACGCCGGCAACCGACCGGGTGCCACTTCGCAATTCGTCCTGATGGATGTAGTCATATTCAACGTTCAATCGCCATCCGGAAGTAGCTGAGTAGCCCACGGCGGCATCCGAGCTCAACGTGCAGCCGCAGCTCGCACAGGCCTCCGCGCTGTGCGGTGTCAAAGTAGCTATTGGAACCATGAGGAGTGCGGACACGGCGCGCGATGCGAATCGCACACCCAAGCGAAAGACGGGCGGCGTGGTCGACTCACGCCGAAGGGTAGCTGAAGTTATCATTGCCTCACCTGAGTACTGACGGACAGACACGGGCATGCGCTCGCGACCGGTCTTGCGTTGCCGGGACTACCTGTGGCGAGCGTTAGATCGAATCAGGCGAAGTGCGGCGGGCCGCGGGGCGATTGCTGACGGGAGGGTCCGAACTGAGCGTAAGTTTGCGCAAAGTGTGTCGGTAACACCGGCACAGTTTCGAGCGGCGCCCCGGCGAGTACCGGAAGCGCGGGCAACGGCGCGGGGCCTGCACTCTGCGCATAGGGGCAAGTGGGGTCAGTCTGCGTATGATGATGGCCCGCATGATCGTGGCCGACGTGATCATGGCCAGCGTGGCGTCGCATGGCGCCCCGTGCATCCGAGTCGCACAACACCACAGCCAGTCGCCCATCAATCGGCGCCAGCATGAACCCTGCGGGAACCAGCGCGCGCAGGCAGAGCATCGCGAGAACGAATGGCGCCACCCAGTGGCGTGCGCCACCGGTCCGCAACCGACTCGTTCTTCGTCTCATTGCAGCAAGGTGCCCGAAGGCCACGACGGGATCAAGTGGGGCATCCCTGTACACGTGGCCCACGACCGACGGTGCGCGCGAAGAACTCGGTGCCGAATCCCTGCGACCTGGATCGTCCCGATCCACATATTGATCTACCCGCGCCTGGATGACGGCGGCGTTGCGCTCACCCGACAAACTGAGGCTGATTCGATGCTTTTAGAATCAATACGTTATGCAACTTTATGCATGCTATTTCTCGGGCTTGGCCGACGTCTCATCGGGCCGCATGCCCATTCGATTCCGCATTTGCCGTCGACGGCAGCTTGAAGATGGCGACGGTATCGCCGTAGGGATACGTCATTTGGAAATTACCCCCCGCGGCGACCGCGACGTACTGCTCCCCGTTGACACGGTAGCTGATGGGCGGAGCGTTGACGCCGGCCCCCAGGTTGTAGCGCCAGACGCGCTCCCCAGTCTTCGCGTTGAACGCGTCGAACCAGCCGTTGCCTTCACCCATGAATACCAGGTTTCCGGCCGTTGCGAGGGCGCCGCCGATCAACGGCTGCGGCGCCTTGTATTGCCAGGCGATCTTCCCTGTCTCGACGTCCAGCGCGACGAACGGACCGTCCTGAATCCCGCCTGGCGCGACATTCGTGAATGCGCTACCCAGACGAATGAGACCCGGAGCACTCGGGGCGGGCTTCGTCGTGAAGTGCATCAACTGGTCCATCGCCAGGATGTAAAGATAGTGCGTCTGCGGAGAATACGCGGGCGGCGACCATTCCGCGCCCCCGTTCGCACCGGGGAGCATGTCGACACCGGCCTGCGTGGGTGTGGAAAGCATGTTCTTCGACATCATGACGTAAGGATCGGATTTGCGGATCAGCTTGCCCGTGCGCCGATCGACGATGAACACCCAGCCGACCTTGCCCGCCTCGGCGGCCGCGGGAATCGTTTCGCCATTCTGATGGACATCGAAGAGCACGACATTGCTCACCGCGTCGTAATCCCACACGTCGTGCTTGACCTCCTGGTAGTACCACTTGAGCTGGCCGGTGTGTACATCGAGGGCGACGATGCTGTCGCTGTAAAGGTTGTCCCCGCGACGGTTCGCCCCATCGAGGTCCGGGTTCGGATTGCCGGTGCTGAAAATAACGAGCCCCAGCTTGGGATCGATCGCGGGTGTTGTCCATACCATCGCACCGCCGCCCTGCCACGAATTTCCCGAGTATGTCTTCGGATCAGTCGCCATCCAACGCCAGCGCTGCTTTCCGCTGTTCGCATCGTATGCCGCCACGAAGCCGCGCAACGCCCATTCGCCCCCGGCGCTGCCGACGATGACCATTCCGTCGTAGATCTGCGGCGCGAGCGTCTCCGAGTAGCCGTTTTGCGAGCTGACGATCGGTGTCTGCCAGACGGTGTGGCCGTCGGCGGCGTCGAGTGCCAGCAGCTGATCGTCGAGCGTCGCGACGTAGACTCTGCCGTAGCCGACCGCGACGCCGCGATTGACCGGACCGCAACAAACCTGAAATGGCCCGAGATTGTAGGTGACGTCCCAGAGCCGCTCGCCCGTCGCTGCGTCGATCGCGATGATCATCATCTTTTTGTTGACGACCGGCGTCGTGATGTACATCACTCCGTTGACGACGACCGGGGTGGTCTCAAAGCTCGCCGTCATCCCCGTCTGAACGAGCGCCACCAGGTTGAGAGACTTCGCGTTGTCGGCCGTAATCTGCTTGAGAGGTGAATATCGCTGGTTGTCGTACGTACGGCCGTGCAACAGCCAATTGTTCTGGTCGGGATCCGCATTGAGCAGCATCGAGTCGGTGACATTCACGTTCGCGCCCGCTGGAAGCTGTGCGTAAACGTTGCGGACCGGAGGTGCGGCGCGCACGATTTCGTCGGTATTGGGTCCGGTCGCGGTCGCGCTCGTGGACTGCTGCGACATGTGTACCTTACTGAGCGATCCGACTCCCAGCGGCGAATTGCCAGCGGGAAAGCCGTTTCGCGACAGAACATAGGCGGTCACATCGAGGTACTGCTGCTGGCTCAAGCTCCCAGGCTTGTCCTGAGGCATCTGGCGGCTGATGAAGTCGTACAGCTGCGCAGCGGTTCCTGTGCCATATGCCGCCCGCAACGTCGCACCACTGAGTGGGGGCCCGGATTCTCCCTGGAGATTCGTGCCGTGGCAATTCACGCAATCCTGCGTGTAGACGGCTGCTCCACGCGAGGCTTGCGCACTCGTGTAACCTCCGCCCGACTTCGCCTGGGCACCCGCGGGACTCACTGCAACGATGGACAACGCAATTAACACGTTTCGCATGGCAACAGTGGCCCGTTTTGTCGTTCCGGCAGAACCCATCACGATGTGTCTCCCGTTGTCATCTGGCGCGCAGTGCGCCGCGAAGTTGGCAACAACTTCGCCCCTGCCTGATACGCTTCGATTTCAGATCGCCCTCGCTCGGTTTCAACTGTAATGGTGAGCGCGGCTGGCGGGTGGGTTGGGGCGGTGCCGCGCAGCAGCGCGTCAAGGCAGAGGTGTGCCGCCGCTGGGAGTTCGAAGCTACTGACGCAGGGCAATTCGCTCAGATTCTGACCACTGCCCGTTCTCGATCTGTGCTTCGTCTTCCCGAATCGTCCTGCCACTCGTCCACAAGTGGCAGGCTGCCCAGAGGCCCGTGGGCGCGATCAGTAGCAGGGCCCAGCGCAGTGACTCCTGGCCGGCTCCGAAGGACGCCGCAAACCAGTCGCTCAGCCAGCCGATGAGCTGCGGCGCGACCACGAGGTTAGCCACATTTGCCGTAAACAACAGAAGCGCGCAAGTCGTGGCGCGCATTGGCGCCGGCACGACGTTCTGCAGGAGGCCAAGGACAGGACCGATATAGAAGTATACCGACGGCACAAAGATCCACAGAAGCGCGGTCGCGGCGCTCTGCGAGGTCACCCAGTAGAGGAATATCGATGGAATCGTCGTCAACGCCGTGACCCATGCCAGCAAGCGGGCGACGTATCGCGGATCGCGCGCAGCCGGTCTACCCATGAGCCATGCTGCGAGCAACGTTCCCGCGGTGCCGGCGATGAGGTGCATCGGGCCCAGGAGTTCGCCCGCCTCCCCCACTGTCATGTGATGGGAGCGCACGAGAAAAGTCGGTGTCCACCACATGAGACCCCAACTCCAGAAAGTCGCCACGGAGCCGCCGACGAGCAGCTGCACCGCCGAGCGTTGCCTCGAGATGAACCGCAGAGCCGTAAGCAGCGAAACCGTTTGCTGACCGCCTGCCCCGCCGTCGAGCCCACCTCGCCGCGGCTCTTCCACGGTGAGCCATACAACCAACGCGCACGCCAACCCTGGCACTCCGAGGACCAGGAATGCCGCTCGCCAGCCGTGGTTCTGCGCCACGGCGCCCGCGATCGAGGATCCCAGCCAGGCGCCCAGGCAGGCGCCGAGCGCAAAGATCGTGAGCGCCATCGGGCGGCGGGCAGCCGGGAATTTGTCCGCCAGAATCGATGTCGAGGGTGGTGTACCACCCGCTTCTCCGATGCCCACGCCAAAGCGAGCCAGCAGCAACTGCCAGTAGTTCTGGGAAAGTCCGCACAGCGCCGTCATGCCCGACCACGCCGCCAGCGCGAAGGCGAGAATGTTCCGGCGATTCGCCCGGTCGGCCAGGCTGGCAATGGGAATTCCGACCGTCACGTAGAACAGAGCGAGAGCCACGCCGGTGAGGAACGCTATGCCGCCATCCGACAGCCGCAGCTCGAGACGAATCGGCTCGATCAGAGTGGAGATCGAGAACCGGTCCGCAATGTTGAGCGCATAGACGATCGTCAGAACGCCGAGTACATACCAGCGGTCCCTTGGCGCGACGGGCTCATTCGGGCTCATTCGCGTATCGCCGGCTGTAACGCCCGTGTCCAATTCCTTACAGGTGTGTCGAACGCGTGACAGAATTCTCTCCTCGCCAGACACACCTGGCGCGTACGAACTCAGCGCCCAACGGTTGCCCCCGGTTCGAACGGATGGGGGTCGTCGGCGGCTGGCTGGCTACCGCCGGCCAACCCGAGACAGCCTGAGGATGCATCCCCGGCTCAATCGTCATGTTGTTCGTTGCATTGTGTTACAGAAGGTATCATGATTTCACGCCAAGGCGAGGCGACTCGGGTGCGCTCGCAGGTTGCCAACCGTCGCCAACAGAAACAAGTCGCGGCAAGGACTTGAGCAGTGACATAGATCGCTGGTGAGGCGACGGTTAGTTGATCTTCTTCAGCGTTCAAGGGTGCTGCTTGCGAACGAAGATGGGGGGATACATGTCAATCGTCACTCGCTCGATACCGTTATTTCTGTGCGCGGGGGCGCTACCCCTGTTCGCAAGTGCTCAGCAAGCCGATGACCAGGGTATGCATGAGGTCATCGTCACGGCGCAGAAACGCACTACCAACCTTCAAGATGTGCCGTTCTCGGTGGCCGCGACATCGGAGAACCAGATTCGCAACACCGGATCCGACAACATCGTCGAACTCGCGCGCAACATCGCCGGTTTTTCAGTCGCCGATCTTGGGCCGGGACAAAGCCAGATGGCGATCCGCGGGATCAGCGCCGGCCAGGTCATACGTGATCAACCGGGCGTCAAGGAGCAGGTCGGAGTCTATCTGGATGAATCGCCGATCTCGGTGGCCCTCTTCACTCCCGACCTCGAGCTGTTCGACCTCGACCGATTCGAAGTGCTACGCGGACCGCAAGGTACACTGTTCGGAGCGGGCTCCGAAGCGGGCACCGTTCGGTACATTACTCGTCAGCCGCAACTCGGCAAGTTAGAGGGAGCGGCAGATGCGTCCTACGATCACGTGGATCACGGCGGTGACGGCGGCGCGGTGCGGGCATCGATCAATCTGCCGCTCGGCTCGACAGCTGCAGTGCGCATCGTCGGGTACTACCATCACCTGCCGGGATTTATCGATGCGATCCAACCGACGGGCAGCATCAGGAAATCGGTCAATGACGGTGATCGCAGCGGCGGGCGCATTGCGCTGTTCTTCCAGCCCAACGATTCGCTGTCCATCACCCCGCGCATCGTCTTCCAGAATCTGACCACGAATGGCTATCCCCGCGTCGATCTGTATAACATTCTTGCAAACCCCTACACGACCACTCAGCCAGCCGTCACGATTGGCGATCGACAACAGTTCACGCAGCAGCGCGAGGGCATCAATGACGACTTCGGGCTCTCGGACCTGAAGGTGGATTATGCCTTCGGGCCGGCTACCCTGACGTCCATTACTTCCTACACGAACCGCAAGGTGACCGTCCTGCGCGATGCCACTCAGTTGACGGGCAGCGTGACCTTCGACTTCGGTGGAAGTCCCGACCAGGTACGCATCAGCTCACCCCTGTACGACCGTACGAAGCTCAATGTAATCAGCGAAGAGCTAAGGCTGACGTCCACAGGCGACGACGCCTGGCAATGGCTGGTGGGTGGCTTCTATCAGCATGTCAATCGGCGCTACGGCCAGGATCTGCCGACAGCAGGTTATGACGCCGTGAGTCAGCAGCTCATCGGAACCGCCAGCGCAGCGAATAACGCGCCGCCCAATACGCCTTACTTTTCGGATATCAGCTATACACTCAAGCAGTACGCGGCATTTGGCGAAACGACCTTCAAGGCGACGCAGCAGTGGTCGTTCACCGGCGGGTTGCGTTACTACAAGTTTAGCGAAGATCGGCTACTGAATCTGGGGGGCGTGTTCGCCAGTCCAACCCCGCCTGGGGGAGTACCGGGATCCACGAGCTCGAACGGCGTGTCGCCGCGCGCGATCGCAAGCTTCAGGCTCAACGAAGACATGCAGTTCAACCTCCAGGCCGCACGCGGGTTCCGTCTGGGTGGCATCAACGACCCGATCAACATTCCACTGTGCTCGCCGCAGGACATCGCCGTCTTCGGCGGTCAGAAGAACTGGAAAGACGAGAAGAACTGGAACTACGAGCTAGGGGCTAAGATGCGCTTCCTGGAGCGGCGCCTAACGCTCAATATTGCCGCGTTTTACGACGACATCAAGGACTTGCAGGCCACGACCACAGCGGGCACGTGCTCCTCGCGTATCGTGTTCAACGTGCCGAAGTCACGGAGTGTCGGCGTCGAAGCGGAACTGTTCGCGCGACCCACTCCCAACTGGGATGTTGGTCTTTCGGCGACCTACGTCAATGCCAGACTGCGGTCGTCAGTGGTGTCCACCCTCCCGGATGGCACAAAGGTCCCCGTGGGTGGCTTGCAGGATGGTAATCGACTACCAACCGCCCCACAGACTCAAGCCGCGGCCAGCGTCGGCTACACCTTGCCGATGGCGTCGGAGCGTGATTTCTTCGCCATCGCAACCCTGCAGTATGTGGGCTCCTCTTTCTCCCAGTTCGAGAACGAGAAGGACGGTTTCGGCTCCATCGGTGGCACCTCACCCAATGCCGCAAGATTGATCCCTTTCGGCGGACCGCTGACAACCTCGGTAATTAACTTCAACGCGGAGTTGCCCAGTTACACTCTGGGGAATCTGCGCGTCGGCGTGAAAACCCTGAGATGGGAAGCGGCGCTCTACTGCAACAACCTGTGGGACGAAACGGCGCGCCTCGCACTCGATTATGAGCGGAACCGCAGCGCACGCGTCGGTTACCTCACGAATCAGCCTCGGACCTTTGGCATTTACGGCCGTACGACATTCTGACGATCCGCGAAAACCCGGCGGGTAGTCGCAGCAGAACAGGGCCGGTATTACGCGGTAGGGCGTCGCCGCGTAAACGCCCCTTCCATTGGCAATTCCACCAGCCGCGGGTCAGCTTTCCGCGGCCAACTCCCCGGCCTGAGCCTGCGCTTGAGCTACGCAGGACCGGCCGAGTTTGCTTCGAGGGCTGTTGTTGATTACTTTACTGGCTGTAACCGCCGCGGCCGGAAGGATTGGCCACGCGTGACTAACCGACTGGAGGCCAGTATGAAAACCAGCATTTCACGTCGAGCCATAGTCAAGGCCGGCCTCCTGGCCGGCGCTGTCATACCTGTGTTTGCGTTGACGACTCGAGGCGCGCAGGCGGCAGGGCTGACGCCTCTCGATCCGAGCGACCCGCTTGCCAAGGCGATGAACTTCGTGAACGACAGCACCAAGGTCGATCCGGCGGCAAACCCGACCTACAAGCCCACGCAGAAGTGTGGGAACTGTGCGCAATACCAGGGAAAGGCGGGCGAAGCGCGCGCCGGCTGCGCCATCTTCCCGGGCCACAGCGTTCCCGCGACCGGCTGGTGCAAAGTGTGGGCTCAAAAACCCGGCGCCTAGCGCGCTCGATGGGAAGCATCGAAGCAGGACGCACAGCCTTCGGAGGTCACCTTGTCTGAAAATGCTTCCGACCTTGCGTCTGCCGGCGAAGCGACGCTAGTCGCCGAAACCGGCTTGGGCCGATTCCAGTCCGAAGCGAAGCTGGGTTCGTCCGCATTCCTGATCGATGAACCGGTCACCGCCGGTGGCCTCGGGTCGGGGCCGAATCCGTACGACCTTTTGAGCTCGGCTCTCGGGGCATGCACCATAATGACTATCCGCCTCTACGCCACCCGCAAGGGCTGGCCGCTTTCGCGGGTCCGTGCTCGAGTCGCCCACCATCGCGATACATTACAGGCCCGGGATATTTTCACGCGCGAGGTAAGCCTCGAGGGTCCGCTCGACACCACGCAAAGGGCGCGGCTGATGGAGATGGCGGATCGCTGCCCGGTGCATCTGACCCTGCATCGAGGCTCCGACGTGACCACGACCCTTCTTCCCGTCGACGGCCTCCCTGGCGACGCAACAGACACGAAGTGCGAGCATATGAAAGGCATGGAGGAGGCCTGCGATTCAGGCGGCTGAGTGACACCTCCTGAGGCAACTCAAAGCGCTGCGAAGGTCATGAACTCTGCGCTTACCCTTGCGGTGTGAATCGCTCAGCCGCCCTCGCGCGGGCCCGCTGAGCCTCTACTTCGCGATCGCGCGGGTCGGCCGTAGTAGTCAGGGAGGTAATGAGATCCCGCGCTGCCGCTGCCACGTCCTCTACCGCACGATTGAATGCCGCTTCATTCGCCTTGGACGGACTGTTAAAGCCGCTGAGCTTCCTGACGAACTGCAACGCGGAGGCACGAATCTCCGCTTCGGTGGCGGGAGGCTCGAAATTGAAGAGTGTCCTGATGTTCCTGCACATCTTTACCTCGATTGAATCTGGCTCTCGAGTGTGTGCCGGGCTCTCGAGCGCCCCATTCGTGGATTTACGGGCTCATGATACCGTGTGCCGTGAGCAACGTCGGCGACCTGCTAGTGCGTGCGCCGCCCGCCCGTCACTCGGCCGACTCCGTGCCATTTCGCCCGGCGGGCACGTAGTTTTTTGTGTAGAAATTCCAGATCGCGATGGCCAGCGATCGCGGGTTGGTCCGGATCCCGAATGAGGCTTCCCCTGCAAGGTCCAACATGCGCACCTCTCCAGTGGCGGATATTTGCCATCCGTACCAGTCGAATTCACCGTGGTCACTGCCTCCGCCAGGTGTCAGCGCGAGACAATACTCGAGACCCGACTTGGGAGACCGGGGCAATGATCGAGAGGCCATGAATGCGTAGGAGGCGCCATTCGCAAAGTACTCGAGCGTCGCTACGTCGGACGATCGCTCGCCTGAAAAGACATGTGCAAACTGTTCAGTTTGATCATAGACGACACCACAGATTCTGTGCGACCGGATACACTCGAGTAACTTCGGCCGCAGCGTCGTCACAGCTCCAGGAGGCTGCTGGGACAGGACTGCGTCAATTTGCGATGCCACTTTTCCGCACGCGAGCGCGGGCGTGTCCGCACCGGCCTGAGTGGCCCCCAATACACTGAGGATGCTCAGACCTAGGACGGCGGCGCTTTCCGCACGCATGGGTGTTGTCCTGGATCGCGCCGCGGGATGAGTCCGCTTCGCCCGAGGCTGCGGTCCGCCGCTGGCTTGCCACTCACCTTTGCAGAGGTCCAAGATGCTGGACAGTGACTGCAGCCGAACCGCAAGGACGCCGCCAAAGCTTTGGAACCCATGCACGACCCATCGGTAACCACTCGAACAGTCGACGAAAAGCAGGTGACGCTGAGTGTGGAGCTCGCGCGTTGTCGTGAGACCGTCAGCACGCTACGTGCCGAGTGCGAGCGGCTCAAGCTAATCATAGAAAACGCTCCGGTTCTTCTTGCCTATCTCGATGCCGACCACCGCTACCGCTTCGTCAATTCCGCCTATTCGTTGCGCTATGGTGGCAAGGCCGACGAAGTGCTGGGCCAACCGGTCGCCGACATACTAGGCGAGAAGGTCTGGGCAGAGATCAAGCCTTATCGCGAGCGCGTGCTCACCGGCGAAACCCTCGAGTACGAAGTAGACGTCGAGCCAGTTCCAGGGAACCCGCAGCGCATGCACTGTGCTCTGAATCCCGCGCGCAGCGTCGACGGCCGCGTCGTCGGCTACGTCGTCGCGGTCACGGATGTCACAGATCGTAAGCGCGTGGCTGAAGCTCGCGATCTGCTGGCCGCGATTGTCGAGTCGACAGACGATGCGATCATCAGCATGACGCTCACCGGGCACGTTACGTCGTGGAATGCCGGGGCTACACGGCTGTTCGGATACACCGCGGATGAAATGATCGGCCGCACTACCCTTCGCCTCGACCCGCCCGAAGAGGAGCACCAGATCCTCAACAGGATCAACAGCGGCGAAAACGTCTGCCGATACGAGACGGTGCGGTTCACGAAGGACGGCCGACAGCTGGATGTTTCCCTGAGCGCGGCGCGCATGCGAGATGACACCGGGCGGATCGTCGGCATCGCCAAAGTCGCACGCGACATCACCGACGCCAAGCAGGCCGAAGCGGCGATCCAGCGCAGCCAGGAAGCCTTGCGCGAAGCGGATCGCCGCAAGGACGAGTTCCTGGCGTTGTTAGCCCATGAACTGCGCAATCCGCTCGCACCGCTCGTCAACGCGCTGGAGCTTCTCCGCCCTGCATCAGCTGCCGACCCGGCGCTGCAACGACTGCGCAACATGATGGAGCGCCAGCTCACACAGCTCGAGCGGCTGGTCGATGACCTGCTGGACGTAAGCCGCATTTCACGCGGGCGTTTCGAACTGCGGCGCGCGCCGGTAGCGGTCGCACTCGCGGTGGAAACTGCGGTGGAAGGCTGTCAGAGCTTCATAGAGGCGCGCGAACATACTATTTCGGTAGACATTCCAACCGAGCCACTGATGGTGCAGGGGGACTTCGCGCGCCTCGCTCAAGTGTTCGCGAACCTGCTTTCGAATAGCGCCAAATACACCGAGCCCGGCGGCCGCATCGAGGTCACGGTTCGCAAGAGCGGCGCCGAGGCCGTAATGACGGTGTGCGATACGGGCATTGGTATTCCGCGTGAGTCCCTCGATATTGTCTTCGACATGTTTTCGCAGGTGCAGGCTCACAAGCAGCATGCCAGGGGCGGTTTAGGAATCGGTCTTGCACTAGTTCGCAGCCTGGTGGAGATGCACCGCGGTAGTGTGGACGCTCAGAGCGACGGCCCGGGAAAAGGCAGTACGTTCACAATTCGTCTGCCCCTCTTGCAGACGCCCGCCGAGGCGAAACCGAATCCGCCACAGCCGGACACACTCGAGTCCAGGGCACAGCGCACGCGCCGCGTTCTCATTGCGGATGACAACGCCGATGCCGCGGCATCGCTAGCGTCGATTCTGGAGCTCCAGGGCCACGAAACGCGTATTGCGGCCAACGGACACCAGGCCGTTGAGCTGGCCGCGACCTATCGGCCGGACATCATCTTCATGGACGTGGGTATGCCGCTGCTGGATGGCCTCGAAGCCACCCGACAAATACGCGCGCAGCCCTGGGGCAAGTCCATGCTCATCGTGGCGCTAACGGGATGGGGACAGCAAAACGACCGGCGCCGGAGTCGTGAGGTCGGCATGAATATGCACCTGGTCAAGCCGATGGACCTCAACGAGATCGCCGCGGTACTCGACAGATATGGGACAGACGGTCGGTGATTCTCATCGCAGCACGAGCACCAGTGCGACTACAGCGACTACGGCGGTAGCGACCTGACCGAGGAGGAGGCGACGCGTCCGCTCGTGAAGCGCGGTCACGGCAGTGGTGAGCTGCGCGAGCTGCTCCGCCATGCTCGTAACAAGCTCAGCTTGCCGACGTTCGTTCTCCTCGAGCGTGCTGATGCGCCCTTCGAACGCCGCGGTCGCAGGGACGCTCTCAACAGGGGCGGGAGGCTCGGCTGGAGGTGGACGGCGCGAGCGCTTCAGAAGCTCGCGCGAAACTTCCAGGATCGATGGCATGAGTCGAACGATATGAACCCAGGGAACTGGCATGGTTTCGCTCCAATCGCATTAACTTCGTGGTGGAGAGTGTCACGAACACGGTGCTCTCGCCAACGTCCCAGGTTGCTGGCACGGCGCGCGCCGCACTTGACTGACCGAGCTCCAAAGCGATCTGGGTTACGCACGGCTCCTGCCCGATCCGCAATTGATGCTGCAGCCGGCGTGCGCGCATACTGCGGCAAGAGAGGTCCCAATGGCGCACAACGACGTCAGCTTTCTATTCGATCTGGACGGAACGCTCGTGGACAGCGTCTATCAACATGTGCTCGCGTGGCAGGAGGCGCTGCATGCTGCTGATATCGAGCTCTCCGTGTGGCGCATTCATCGCCGCATCGGCATGAGCGGCGGCCTGTTCACGGAGATGCTGCTGCGGGAGGTCGCCGTCGAGATCACACCTACCTTGCTCGAAACTCTGCAGAAGCAACACGCGGAGGCATACGGCCGCCTGGTGAAATGGGTGCGCCCGCTGCCGGGGGCGGCGTCTCTGCTTGAGTACCTCACGCGCGCCCAAATCCCCTGGGCGATCGCGACCAGCGGCAGGATGGCGACGGCGAAGTATAACCTCGAGCTGCTAGGGGTTGATCCCGCGCAAGCAGCGGTGATCACTCGCGACGAAGTGCGCCGAGCCAAGCCCGACCCCGATCTGTTTCTCGCCGCAGCGGCCCGACTCAAGACGGACATCGCGGCGGCGGTGATAGTTGGCGACAGCATCTGGGACATGCTCGCTGCGCGTCGCGCGCGTGGCCTGGGAGTTGGCGTATTGTCCGGCGGGTACGGGCAGGACGAGCTCGAGCGCTCGGGCGCAATCCGGGTCTACGAGGACCCTGCGGATCTCCTGCGGCATATCGACGAGATCGGCGGCCGTACCTGAGCGACGCTCGCTGCGGTACTCGTGAGCGGAGTCCGACTCTCCACGTCTCCCACTAGAATGCCGCCTCGCTGTTGAAAGCGCCGCTCGCTCCATCGATGCCGCCCCGTTCCCGCGAGTTATAACCCATGAGGCGTCATCGAGCGCGCCACCGCGCTCGTCAAGCTCGTGACAGTTCCACGTCACCGCTCGATGTCACCGGGCCTGCGTTTTGTTTCAGTTGTAATGAAGCCCAGAGCCGCAACAGTCATTTCATCTCTTAACACCATCGAGCCGACTCCCAACGCATGATATGGCGACGGTCAGCACACGAGCCTGGCCGCCACCGCATATCAACACCGTTGCAGTCCCGTGGAGGACTCGAGGAGAACATTGTGGAATTGATAGAAATTCAAATCAGCGCGACCGTGGTACTGTTGCTCGGACACTTCATCGCCGTGATGTACAATCGTTGGCACAACGCACGTAGCGGCCCGCTGTACGTTTCCGCAACTTCCCGGAAATGGGAGCCGTTGCGCAGGAACGACGCTTCAGCCCGCGGGACGCTCGCGAATGGTCGTGGCACTCGAGCGGCGCCGCGGCCTGTTCGCCGCTGGTAATCGGTCTTGCGCAAGCGGAGGGCTGTTGAGGTATGACTTGACGAGCGTTCCCGTCGCCATCAACAGCGCCCCGCGCGGATGCGAGCCGGCTATACTGCGCGCCATCGTGCGCTACTTGCGGGCTTTTCTGAAATGGATGGCGCCCTAAACTCCGACAACAGCAGAAAGACGTATCACGTACTCGTCGTCGATGATGATCCCGCCATGCGGCGAATGGTGACCAGCTACTTTGCGGAGCACGACGTGTCCGTCACCGCAGCCACCGGCCGGCTGGAGTTGAATCGCCATCTCGCCGAGAGCCTGCCGAGCCTGATCATCCTTGACCTGCGGCTGGGGCGGGAAGACGGCCTCGATCTGCTCCGAGAGATTCGATCCAGTTCGGATGTTCCCGTGATCATCACCACGGGCCACCGGCTAGAGGAGATCGACCGCGTGGTGGGCCTCGAGCTCGGTGCGGACGACTACGTGACGAAGCCGTTCGGACTCAGGGAATTGCTGGCGCGGGTTCGGGCTGTGCTGCGGCGGCAGGAGCTGAACGGGCTCACACGTATGCGTGAGCCACAGCGAGGTGGCTACAAATTCTCAGGCTGGCGGCTCGACTCCCTCAGTCGCCGCCTGGTGAGCCCGGACGGCGCTTCCGTGACTCTGACGAAGAGCGAACACGCTTTGCTGGTCGCTTTTCTGGACGCTCCTCAAAGGCCGCTCGGCCGCGAGCAATTACTCCAGGCTACCCGGGTACAGGGAGATATCTTCGACCGAAGTATCGACGTTCAGGTCCTGCGACTGCGGCGCAAGTTGGAGACCGACGCGAGCACACCGCGCATCATCCGGACGGAGCGTGGCGTGGGCTATGTCTTTGCGGTACCCGTAGAACGCTATTAGCACGGCGCACGCAAATCGAGCGTCCGCCGCGCCCGTGTTACGCCTGTAACACGGGCACCGTTCTCTGAAATCAGGCCGTAGCGGCGGGCGTGCCATAGTGGCCGATGATTTTTTCACCGCTTTAACGGCCGTTGCCAACTCGTCAATGGGCCCCGTGTTTCTTAGGGTGCTTTCATCTCCGCGTGGCCGGCCCGACACTCCACCCTACAGCCGTCCTTCGCGAGAGGTGGGCAGCATCCTGGCCGGTCATGCCCTCTTCGCGGCGCAGCCACAGGCAGCCGCCTCGTAACATCCTGAAGTTATGTATTACTGCCGTAACATTTCTCTGCGCGGTGAAATCTCCGTGTAGCGCGACGCGGGCATAATCCGGCCTGAGTGAACGGAGGCCTTGCAACGACCATGACACACGATTTGCAGATCTGGAGCCAGCAGGAACTCGCCTTCGGACCCTTTCGCCTCTATCCGGAGCAACGGGTCCTGCTGCGCGCCGATACCCCTCTGAAGCTGGGCAGCCGGGCGCGCGAGATTCTCATCATCCTGGTTGAGAGCGCAGGCGAGATCGTCGCAAAGGCTGAATTGATCGCCCGCGTCTGGCCCAACACCTGCGTTGAAGAAGGCACTCTCAGAGTGCATATTGCGGCCCTTCGCAAGGCCCTGGGAGACGGCCGGGCCGGCATGCGGTACGTCGAGAATGTGACCGGTCATGGCTATCGCTTCATTGCGCCCGTGACGCGCGTCGATGCGACACCGCCCTCCTCCGTCACACAGACTCGCGACAACGGGCCTTTCCCCCTGACGCGAATGATAGGGCGAGCGTCCGTCGTCGCGACGCTGACGGATCGCCTGGCGGACGGGCGTTTCGTGACGATCGTGGGCCCGGGAGGTATCGGCAAGAGTACGGTTGCGGCGGCTACCGCCGATCATTTGCACACTTCTTATCCGCACGGCGTGTGCTTCGTCGATCTCGCATCCATCATGGATCCGGAGCTGGTTCCCGGCACAGTGGCTTGCGCCCTCGGGCTCGCCACTGTCTCGCAGGATCCGCTGTCGAAGGTCCTCGAACTGCTGAGGCACAGGCGGATGCTGGTCGTGCTGGATAGTTGCGAGCATGTCGTTGAAGCCGCCGCGGTCCTCGTGGAACAGCTGCTCAGCGGCGCACCGAGTGTGCATGTTATAGCCACCAGCCGGGAGCCTCTGCGTGCCAAGAGCGAGTCGGTACTGCGTCTCCCGCCATTGGAAGTGCCTCCGCCGGTCGTCGCGCTCACTACAGACCAAGCCCTCGCCTTCTCGGCCATGCAACTGTTTGCCGAGCGCGCCATGGCAAGCTCGGACACTTTCGAGCTGAAGGATGCCGACGTGGCGATGGTGGCCGACATCTGTCGCAGACTCGATGGCCTGCCGCTGGCGATCGAACTAGCGGCCGCACGCGTCGATCTCTTCGGAATCCGAGGCCTGGCGGCTCGCCTCGATGATCGTCTCGGACTGTTGACGAGAGGTCGGCGCACGGCCGTGCCACGGCATCAGACGTTGCGGGCGACGCTGGACTGGAGCTACGAAATTCTCTCGCACTGCGAGCAGACCGTCCTGCGCAGGTTAGCCGTGTTCGCCGGGACATTCGACATGTCATCCGCCAAGGCAGTGGCTGTTGGTGATGAGATTGCTTCGAGCGACGTGCTCGATATCCTCACGAACCTTGCCGCCAAATCGCTGCTCGGGGTGCACGCGGCGGATGACCAGGTGCTCTATCGACTTCTCGACACGTCGCGGGCTTATGCTCTCGAGAAGCTCGAGGGCACTCATGAAAGCGCCGCAATCAAACGCCGGCATGCGCAGCTGTGTTGCACCTGGGGACAACCGGACCTGGATTGGGAGCCGCAGGATCTGCGGGAAAGGGCGACCGAAAACAGCCAAAGGATCGATGATGTACGCGCGGCACTCGACTGGTGCTTTGCGCCGGATGGGGACACTGCTCTGGGTGTGAGCCTCACCGCCGCCTCCGCTCCAATCTGGTTCCAGAGCTCTTTCCTGTGCGAGTATCGCGGGCGTCTGGAACGCGCGTTGCAGACCCTGGGCGTCACGCCTACCTCCGATCCAGCGCTCGAATTGCACCTCAACGCCGCGCTCGGCGATGCGATCCTGCACACGACGGGCTCGGGCCCCGGCGTCACCGCAGCTTTCAACAGGACGCTGCAGCTTGCGGAACAGCTGGGCACTACCATCCATCACAGGCGGGCACTCTGGGGTCTGTGGTTGGGGCGCATAGGCGCCTCCGACTACCAGTCGGCGGTCGGGTTCGCCGAAGCATTCCGCCTGTTCATCGAAGGCTCCGGCGATTCGCACGCCGCGGTAACCAGCGACACAATGATGGCGCTTGCTCATCATTTCTCGGGCAATCAGCTCATCGCGCGCCGTCACGCGGAGCGCGCACTGCGGCAGTCGTCCAAATCGATCGCCGCCTCGAGCGACCGGGCCTTTCAGTTTGAACATCGCGTCGCAACACGGGCGGTGCTCGCACGCATTCTTTGGATTCAGGGTTTTCCCGATCAAGCCCTGCGCACCGCCCGGGAGAGCCTCGAGTGCGCACAGTCAACCGGTCATTCGTTATCGCTCTGTTGTGCGCTGACAAACATCTGCAGCGTGCAGATGTGGACGGGCAACGTGGCGGAGGCAAGGCGCCTCGTGGGGATGCTGCTCGATCATTCGACCCGGGATTCGCTGTTCTTCTGGCAGTTCTGGGGACGCTGTCTCGAATTCGCTCTGACCTCGCGTGACGCCAGGACAAGGTGCGGCCATCCTCTGCTGTCGGACCCGTCGTGCAGCCCGATGCATCAGGAGACGCTGGGCACCTTGAACGAAGGGCTGCTAACTGACCGGGCTATTGCGCGAGCGGAGAACGGGTTGACGGGTTGGTGCGCAGCCGAGTTGCTGCGCGTCAGGGCGGAGGCTCTTTTGACGAGCCCTGGCGCGAAAAGGGCCGATGCAGAAGGGCTCTTCCAGCAGGCACTGGAAATAGCTCGCGAGCAGGGTGCTCTATCGTGGGAGTTGCGAACGGCGACGAGTCTCGCACGGCTCCGGAATGTGCAGGGCCGCGCTCCTGAGGCGCGCGAGTTGCTGTTGTCGGTGCACTCCCGATTTAAGGAGGGCTTCGAGACTGCCGATCTGCGCAAAGCCAAGGCTCTCCTCGACGCAATGGCTGTCAACAGGCGTGCGCTGCGCCGCGATGCAGGTCCCCGCTACTTCGAGGCGAAAGCCTTTACGTTATCGCGATAGGGCCGCGTCGTCTGGGACAGCTTGCGCTGGCGCGCAAGCTCCCTTAGCGCGGGCTTTCGGTAGTCCGGACTCGTGAGGGACGCCAGGTAGGCGATCACGTCGTCGATATCCCGTTCGGTCAGCCCGAGCGGCTGCATGTCACGGTCGAGATTGGGATCGCCCCGGCGGCCGCCCTTGTTGTAATGATCGAGCACATCCCAGAGGGTCTCGTGCGAGCCGTCGTGAAAATAAGGTGCCGTCAGCAACAGGTTGCGCAGGTTCGGCGTCTTGAAGGCACCGATATCGGAATCCCTGCGCGTCACGAGAAAGCGACCCAGCACCGACATATCCGTCTGAATGGCGGCCCGATCGACGGCGACCATGTCGCCCGCCTTGACGGACTGCTCCGCCAGGTGCGCCATCGCGACGACGTTACGCGGGACGACCATGACGCCGATGTTGTGAAACCCGTGGTCCGTGAAATTGGTGACATCCAGCCTGTCCTGGCTCAGCGCATGGCATTTATTGCAGCGGCCGCGACTGTTGAAGAGTGCCCACCCCCGCCTTGCCGCAGTATCGATGGCCCCCTGGTCGCCGGCTACGAAGTGGTCGAACGGAGAATCGTACGACACCTGCGTTCGTTCGTAGGACGCGATGGCGCTCACCAGGTCGAGGCCGTTGGGCTGTCGGCCGAACACTCGCCCGAAGGCCTTGCGGTATTCTTTGACAGATGCGATGCGGGCCACGGCGGCATCGAGGCTGGGCTGCCCCATTTCGGACGGGTTGACGATCGGCAGCACCGCCTGGTCCTCGAGCGTCTGCGCCCGCCCGTCCCAAAACTGCGTCTTGTTGTAGAGAGCATTCAGAATCGTCGGTGCGTTGCGCTGGCCGGTGCGGCCCTTGATGCCGACCGAGACCGCATTTCCGTCCGTGAACGCCCGCGCGGGGTCATGGCACGTACTGCATGCCACCGTGTCGTCGACCGACAAGCGTCCATCGAAGAACAGTTTCTGACCCAGGTCGATTTTCTCCGCGGTCTGTGGATTGTCACGGGGTATCGCCGCGCGAGTCGCCTCGGCCGGAAGGCCAATCTGTTGAAGCGACCTCGGACGGGCGAAGGGGCCGGTGCCGGGAACGGGCTGCGGCGGATAGCGGGTCGTCTGTTGTCCCGCAACTCGCGGCGAAGGGTAACTCCCACCACCGCAGCCGCCAATCAGCGCTGCAGTGCCTAGTAACAGCAGCGCAAGGTACGCCGTCTGTCTGGATCGCAGAACGGAATTCATCGACTGCCGCCCGTTGGGCCGACGGACTCTGCAGACAACATGGGAGCGGACGCGAGGCAGGAGCCGCCCGCTTCTGGAAGCCGACTTTCGAGTGCTGTCCACGTCTGATGCGTGCCCCGGGAGTGATCTCCCCTCTTCCAGTTTCGGGAATCCGCCAGTAGGCCGATGGTCTCACGCTGTCGTGTTGGCCTTAGAGCCCTGCCGACGGCACCGATTGATTGCGCCCGACCGCCTCCATAATGCAACTTTTTGGGCGCGAGCGCACGCGTTTTGCCTTGCTGCGCCGCGAGCAACCCGCCCCAGACGGCACACTGGCGTGTTGGTACTGCCTAGGTCATGCCCATGTCGTACCGGCGCGGTCCAACTGCGTCGAGCAGCAGGGCGCTTTGTAGTTGTAAAGGTTAGGGGTGTCGTCGTTCTCGCGCGCCGTGAAATGGATCACGTGCTATCGCCACCTACCCGCGACCAGTCACCGCTGTCCATCAGGCGACTGGCCGAGGAGCACCGGTCGCGCATCCCGGCGCGACCTCGGGGACATCGAGCACTCAACGCTCGAGCGATGCGGCCGAGCCGGTGCCGATTTGCGAAGTCCAATGCAGCCCGGGATAGCGAGGGCGATTGGGATCCTGAGAGACCCGCACGAACGTCGCGACGCTGACGTTTGGAATCGTCAACCGCACGACCCGCCCCTGAGCATCCGTGCCCTCATATACGACTTTTGCAACGGTCACCTGGCCGGGTGGCGCGGCGTCCTGCGCCTGCGCGACAGCGCCCAGGAGGAGGCTCGACGCCACGGAGAGTACGAACAGTTTAGTAGCTTTCATGATTGATCCTCGATGAGTGTCAGGCGCCGCGATGATGCGCGCCGGCGGCGCCCGCCGGCTTTCAAAATCCGAATGAATTTGCGACCTTTGTGTTATATGCCTATACATCTTTATCGCGCCTTTACAGTACATGTATCTGCATCTATAATGCGTGCATGGCTGCACTACTGCCCTGCTACTGCGCTACCCTGCGGCGAGCTGCGCGCGTCATCTCACAGAAATACGACGCGGCGTTGCGCGACCTGCACCTGACGATCACGCAGTTCACGCTTCTGACGGCACTTGAGGAGCAACCGCTAGCGCGGAGCAACGATCTCGTCGAGGCATTGGCGATGGACCAGACGACGCTGTCGCGGACCTTGAAAGCCATGGAGGACGCTGGGCTTATTTCCCGAGCCGCTGGTGACGATCGGCGTGAATCCCGCTGGGCGCTGACTGCGCACGGTCGGGCTCGGAGGCGGCGCGCATTGCCGCGCTGGAACGCAGTTCAAAGAGACGTTGAAAGGCAGATGGGATTGGCGGACACCAGGAGCCTGACGGCGGCGGCGTTCAATCTGGCGACTCGCGTGAAGCCTTGAGCTGAAGTCCTCCCGCGCAATCATGCGAGTGCGAACGCGCAATACGAACGAGTTGGTCGCGCAGGCGAAGGAATATGTGGCGCGCAACACAAATGCCCGAGTCAGGCTCGCCGATGTCGCGCGCGTGCTCGGTGTCTCGCCCGCGATTCTCGCGCCTGCCTTCCGAAGCGTGGAAAAAATTTCCTTCTACCAATACGCATTACGCCTGCGGCTGAGGAGCGCAGCCGCCCTGCTGAGCACATCCGTGGATCTGGCGACGCTGGCGCTGGATCT
This sequence comes from Gammaproteobacteria bacterium, assembly GCA_028293765.1. GTDB lineage: Bacteria > Pseudomonadota > Gammaproteobacteria > Steroidobacterales > Steroidobacteraceae > 13-2-20CM-66-19. Next base: position 64,010 of record JAQGOG010000037.1, on the reverse strand, counting down.
CGGCTTTGCCAGCCACAGCCACTTCTCGACGGCATTCCTGCGCTGGTCCGGCAGCACGCCGAGTGCCTTTCGGGCTCGAGTCCGTAGCGAACCAGGCGATTCAATGGCCCGCATTGAACGCGGCGGATCGTGAGCGACTCACGGGCTTGCCGTTCTGGCAGGAAGCCGTGTCCACCGAGAACGTAACCTCGAATACCGTGACTGCGGCGGTGCAGCTCGAATCCGATCCGCGGCTGCGCGAGGCGATCGCGCTGCCGGGATTTGAGGAGAAGCGGCACGCCCGACTGCTTCTCGCGTTGACCTCGCATTACCGCATTCCGATCACGTTGCCGCCGGCGAACCGGGTCTACTTTACCCGCTGCTTCACGAGCTTGCGCGCGAGCGTCCGACGATGCATTCCCAGCCGCCTGGCTGTCTCTGAAATGTTGAAGCCGGTTGCCGCGAGCGTCTCGTGGATGCGCTCCCATTCGAGAGTCTTGATCGATGTGGGGCGTTCCGTGAGGCCGACGTCGGCATCGCCGGCGGCACGGCCGAAGGCCGCCTCGATGTCGTCGGTGTTGGACGGCTTAGCGAGGTAATGACAAGCGCCGAGTTTGATCGCCTCGACGGCCGTGGCGATGCTGGCGTACCCGGTGAGCACCACGATCAGCATGCCTGCGTCGAGCGCATGCAGTGTCTGCACACAGGCTAATCCGGACGTGCCGCTGGCCAGTTTGAGGTCAACGACCGCGTACTCAGGCTTATTCGTCTTCAGGACTGCCACGACCTCTTCCAGGCTCGCGGCAAGGAGTACCGCATAGCCCCGGCGTTCGAACGAGCGGCTGAGCGTCCGGGCGAATGCCGCGTCATCCTCGACAATGAGGAGCAGGCGCTCAGCTTCCATAAGTCATGCCCTCCTCCAAGGTGATCGCCGCCAGAGGCAATGTCAGCGTGACGATCGCTCCGCCTTCGGCACGATTGCGTGCCGTGACGTTACCTCGAAGCGTGCGGGCCACGTTCGCGACCAGGAACAAGCCCAGGCCAGCGCCCGGTGTCCATTTGCTCGACTGGTACGGTTTGCCCAGTTGCGCAAGCATCTCGGGCGCAAAACCGGGTCCCGAGTCCGTGACGGTCAGCCTCAGCACATCACCGTCGCGTGTGGCGTCGAAGCCGACCCAGTCGGGAGAAGCCTCCAACGCATTATCTAGCACATTGCAGATCATCTGCTTGAGCGCGGAATCGGAGACGATAGGAAGGTCTGCGCCGAAGCGGCTTTCGTAGGTGAGCTTAATGACAGGGCGCGTGGCGCGCCACTCGGCGACCAGGTCGTTCAGAAATGTGCGGAGGGTCGTCGCCACCGGTGATTCGCCGCGCGCCTCACCGGCCGATAGCAGGATGCCGCTGACGATGCTCTTGCAGCGCTTCACCTGAACCTGCATCTCGTCGATCTCCTGTAGAAGCTCGGAATCGGCGGTGAATGTGGGCATGCGCCGCCAGTCACCGAGGATCACTGAGAGCGTCGACAGCGGCGTACCGAGCTCGTGTGCGGCGCCCGAAGCGAGCAGACCCATGCGGACGATGTGCTCTTCCTCGACCGCGCGTTGGCGCAGATCGGCCAGGCGCGCATCGCGAGCGCGTAGGTTTCGGTTGATGCGCGCGATGAAAATCACCAGCAGTGCGGCGTTGAGCGCGAAGCAGATCAGTGTGCCCTGTATGTATGGCGCAGGGAGTCCGCCATAGCCATCCGGCGGAAGCGCAAGGGGCCGGTAGAACAGCGTCAACCCAGTGAAACAGGCACTGGTGATGGCGACCATCGTCCAGACGGACCAGGCTCTGAGCAGCACGGCTCCGAGGATGACCTGCAGGAGGTAGAGAAAGCCGAATGGGTTGGTGGCGCCGCCGCTCAGGTACAGCTGCGCGGTCAGCGTGGTGACGTCGACCAACAGCGCGAAAAACAGCACGCCATTGGTGACTTCGTGGTGGCCGCGCCAGAGCAGCAGGCTTGCGACGTTGAACGCCATGAGGCAGAGCAGCACGACCGACATGTCGTGCAGTGGCAGTCGAATGTCAAAGCCAAAGTGCACCACGGCGATGGTGACGATCTGCCCCATGACCGCGATCCAGCGCAGCTGGATCAGCTGCCGCATATTCTCGAGGCCGGTTGAGTCGTCGAAGATCGCGACACCGGGCTCCGTCTCACGCACGCCGCCCGCCGGCAAGCCCAGCGTGGCGGCGTATTCAGTATTGCGCGCCACTCTCGTCTCCTGAGTCAATGCAGGCCGGGATCAGGGCCCATTCAACGGCCGCGCTCGGCGCTCTTCACGAACCGCAAGCCAAGCGCCGCCGGCGACCATCAGCGCAAGCGTATACCAGGTGATCGCGTAGACGAGATGGTTGTTGTGGAAGGCGATCACCGTCAAGCCGCCCACAGGGCCACTGTCCGGCGTCCGGGGGGAGCCGCTTGCCGCACCCGGTACGGCGGCCGCGTCAATGAAATAAGGCGCAACGCGGCTGAGTCCGCGCGCCGTAGCAATAGCCTGCACGTCTCGTGAATACCAGCGGTTCGCGGCCGCATTGTTCTGGCGCAGGAAGGCGCCCCCGGGCTCTGTCATCCGTAAGAGCCCAGTCACAGTGGCTGTGCCCGTCGGCTCATCGGCGCCGAGAGCGGCGCGATCGCGCCATTCCGGGGGCCGGCCAGCCAGGGGGACGAAGCCGCGATTGACCAGGATTACGCTGCCGTCCGCCTGCCGAAGCGGCGTCAGCACCCAAAAACCCGCTCCGAGTTCGGTCGTGGCCTGTACCAGGGTCGCAGAGCCGTTGAGGAAGGTGCCGATCGCTCGTAAGTGGCGGTATTCACTGTTGGCGGCGGTCAACCGCGCCCATTGAGACGCTGTGGGCGCCATCACGGCTGGTGCGTGCACACGCTGCTCGACCCGGAAGATGAGATCGAGCTTCCAAATGCGGCGCTCCAGCTGCCAGGTACCGAGTGCGACGAAGCCGGCGAAGAGCAGAAATGCGCCGAATGCCGCCACCAGCACAGTGCCCGTAGAGTGCCGACCACGAGCCACCGCTCCGAGAGCCCCGCGCGCTGAACCTGATGAGCGCCCTTCTGCGACGGCGTTTCGGACTAACGGAGTCACGGCATATTGCGCATGTCGTGCATCGACGCAGGCATCATGTTGTGGTTGAGGTGGTACATCACCCAAAGAGAGCCGCTGAGCGCAATCACAACGATCATGACAGTGAAGATCAGCGCCAGGAGCGACCAGCCCCCTTCCGACTTCGTGTTCATGTGCAGGAAGTAAATCATGTGGACGACGATCTGCACGGCGGCGAATCCCAGGATGACGACGGCTGTGGTGCTGGACTTGTCGAACGCCTTGCTCATGACGAGCCAGAATGGAACTGCCGTCAGGACCACGGACAGGACGAAACCGGTCACATATCCTTTGAGGCTGCTGTGAGCGGCCCCGGCTTCAGGCCCGTGCTCAGCATCGCCCCCGGTGTGGACTGGGGTCCCGGTGTACGGGGGGGTCATGGCAAGGCTCCCATCAGATAGACGAAGGTGAAAACACCGATCCACACCACGTCCAGGAAATGCCAGAACATGGATAGGCACAGCAGCCGTCGCCGGTTTTCAGGGATGAGACCCTTTTGCGTCAACTGCACCATCATCGTGACGAGCCAGACGACGCCGACGCTCACATGCAGGCCGTGAGTACCGACCAGAGTGAAGAACGACGACAGGAAAGCGCTGCGCTGCGGCCCGGCGCCTGCGTGGATCAGATTTGCAAACTCATGGAGCTCTACGCCGACGAAACCGGCACCGAGCAGCCCTGTGATGCCGAGCCAAGCCAGGGTCGCCAGCAGCCGATTGCGCTGCATCTCCAACATTGCGACGCCGTAGGTAATCGATGACAGCAGCAATAGCGAAGTGTTGACTGCGACCAGCGGCAGTTCAAACAGGTCGGCGCCCGAAGGGCCCGCCGCGTAGCTTCGACCCAGCACGCCATACATGGCGAACAGGCATGCAAAGACGAGACAATCGCTCATCAGGTACAGCCAGAACCCCAGCAGCGTCCCGTTTTCCGGGTGATGCTCGCTGGTCACGTAGAAGCGCGCGCTCCGGACGGCGACCGGGGCAACGGAAGCGACGGGCGAAGTAACTTCAGACATGAGCGGCCAACAGGTGTGTGCGCGCGTTCTCCACGCGGACGACCTCGTCCGCAGGTATGTGGAAGTCGCGATCGTAGTTGAATGTGTGCACGATGATCGCGGACAGAAGCGCGACGAAAGCGATGCCTGCCGGCAGCCACATCTGCCAGATCAGGGCGAAGGCGCAGACCGCACTCAGTGCGGCAAGGACGAAGCCCGCGCCGGTGTTTTTCGGCATGTGGATGGCGTTGAACCCGTCCTGCGGCCGGATATATCGTTGCCTCTTCATGTCCGCCCAGGTGTCGGTGTCGTGGATTCGTGGCGTGAAGGCGAAGTTGTAGGCCGGCGGCGGCGATGACGTCGACCATTCGAGAGTTCGGCCGTCCCACGGATCGCCTGTCGTATCGCGTAGCGACTCGCGCCGCCGGAAGCTGACCACCAGTTGCACGATGAACGAAAGGATCCCCAACAGGATCAGCACCGCACCGAAGGCCGCGATCTGAAACCAGATCTGCAGCGAGGGATCCTCGAAATGACTCAAGCGTCGCGTCACCCCCATCAGGCCCAGCACGTAGAGCGGCATGAAGGCGAACCAGAACCCGGTAATCCAGAACCAGAACGAACACTTGCCCCAGAACGGATCGAGGCGGTACCCGAACGCCTTGGGGAACCAGTAGGTGATGCCCGCCAGCATGCCGAACAGCACGCCGCCGATGATGACGTTATGGAAGTGCGCGACGAGGAACAGACTGTTGTGGAGCGCGAAGTCGGCCGGCGGCACGGCGAGCAGGACGCCCGTCATACCGCCGATCATGAAGGTGAACATGAAGCCGATGGTCCACATCATCGGGAGCTCGAAGCGGATGCGGCCGCGATACATGGTAAAGAGCCAGTTGAACATCTTAGCTCCCGTCGGAATCGAGATGATCATCGTGGTGATGCCGAAGAACGAATTGACGCTCGCGCCCGATCCCATGGTAAAGAAATGGTGCAGCCAGACGAGATACGACAGGATCGTGATCACGACTGTCGCGTACACCATAGAGGCGTAGCCGAACAGACGCTTACCGGAAAAAGTGGCCACCACCTCGGAGAAGACGCCGAAGGCGGGCAGGATGAGGATGTACACCTCCGGATGGCCCCAGATCCAGATGAGGTTGACGTACATCATCGGGTTGCCGCCGAAGTCGTTGGTGAAGAAGCTCGTCCCGACGTAGCGGTCCAGCGCGAGGAGCGCGAGCACGGCTGTGAGCACGGGGAAGGCGGCCACTATGAGTACGTTCGTGCACAGTGCCGTCCATGTGAACACCGGCATCTTCATCAGGGTCATCCCCGGAGCACGCATCTTCACGATGGTCGCAATGAGATTGATGCCCGACAACAGGGTGCCCACGCCAGCGATCTGCAGGGACCAGATGTAATAATCGACGCCCACGTCCGGACTGGACGCGATGCCGGACAGCGGCGGATATGCGAGCCAACCGGTGCGCGCGAACTCGCCGACGAACAGCGACATCATTACCAACGCCGCCCCGAAGGTGGTCATCCAGAAGCTGAAGTTGTTAAGGAACGGGAACGCGACGTCGCGAGCGCCGATCTGCAGGGGCACGATGAAGTTCATCAGTCCCGTGACCAGGGGCATCGCCACGAAGAAGATCATGATCACGCCGTGCGCCGTGAAAATCTGGTCGTAGTGATGCGGCGGCAGATAGCCCATCGAATGGCCGAACGAGATCGCCTGCTGCGCCCGCATCATGATGGCGTCCGAGAAGCCCCGCAGCAGCATCACCAGTCCGAGGATGACGTACATGATGCCGATCTTTTTGTGATCGATGCTGGTAATCCAGTCTCGCCACAGCACGCCCCAGAGGCGGTAATAGGTCACTGCGGCGACTACGCCCGCCGCGCCGAGTGCGACTGCTACGAAAGTCCAAAGCAGGATCGGCTCGTGAAACGGAATCGCATCCCACGTGAGCCGGCCCAACACGAGGCGCTTCAATTCGGGGTGGTCGAGCATTGGTGGTCTCGGATTCCAGGTGTGAGCTCATTCCCGGTCGCGCAGCGGTTGAGGATTGCGTCGTACAGGCCCGTCGCTACGGTGGCGTAGCGGCGCACCGGCTCGCGTTCGCTGGGCTGTTGGAGCTGCAGGTAGTCTGCGCGGCCGAGCACCTTGCCGTCGGCCTTGGCCTTCTGCACCCAACCGGCGAAATCGCCGGCGCTCATGCCGTGAAACTTGAACCGCATGCCCGAAAAGCCCGCGCCGCTGTAGTTCGCCGAGAAGCCGTCGTAATCGCCCGGATGGTTCATGACCGCGTGCAACTCGGTTTGCATGCCCGGCATGGCGTAGATCTGGCCCGCCAGTGTGGGGATGAAGAATGAATTCATCACCGAGGACGCCGTGATCTTGAATGTGATCGGCACATCCACGGGGGCGGCCAGATCGTTCACGACCGCAATGCCTTGTTCGGGGTAAATGAACAGCCATTTCCAATCGAGCGCCACGACTTCTACGGTCAAGGGTTGAGTGCCCGCGGCAACGGGCCGCCTGGCATCCAGCCGCTGCAACGGCCGGTAGGGATCGAGCGTATGGGTGCTGATCCAGGTCACCGCGCCCAGGGCGATAATGATCAGCAGCGGAGCCGCCCAGATGAGGAGCTCCAGTTGCGTGGAGTGATCCCAATCCGGCGCATAGGTCGCCCGGCTGTTTGAATTTCGATAACGCCAGGCGAACAATACGATCAGGCCCATTACCGGCACGACGATCAACAGCATCAGCACCGTGGCCACGACAATGAGGTGCCCCTGCTGTGCCGCGACGGCGCCCGACGGGTTGAGCAGGACCAGGTCGCAGCCCGTCAGCAGCGCAGCCGGAAGCAGCAGCAGTCCGCGAAAGTTCTTTAGGGAGGGCATGGGCGGAATCTTGGGCCGACGTTACCTCGGATGAACCTAATCTAGGTCCATTCGAGGCTGCCAGGGATTGGACGTTTTGTCCTATCGCCACGAGCCTCGGTCAGGTGAGACTCTCGCATATCGTCGGCATAACGAGTCGACCCTCTGCGATGGTTATGTCCAGTACCGATCACGAGCCCATGGAATCTGCACGCCACGCGTTCGAGAGCGACACCCGCCGGGTGAGCGCCCATCATTCCAAGATAGCGCCCGGCGAGATCGCCATCGGCGTAATCATCGGCCGCGCCTCGGAATACTTCGATTTCTTCGTCTACGGCATTGCGTCGGTGTTGGTATTTCCCGCCGTGTTTTTCCCATTCGAGAAAGGCCTCGAGGGAACACTGTACGCGTTTGTCGTGTTCTCGTTCGCGTTCATCGCCCGGCCCGTCGGCTCGATCGCATTCATGGGCATCCAGCGCCGCTTCGGACGCGAAGCCAAGCTGACGACCGCCCTCTTCCTGCTCGGCATCTCGACGGCAGGCATCGCCTTCCTGCCGGGGTACGCCAGCCTGGGCATGACCTCGATCGTACTGCTGTCGATTTTCCGCGTCGGCCAGGGCGTCGCACTCGGCGGGTCCTGGGACGGACTCCCATCGCTGTTGGCCCTTAACGCGCCGCCGAATCGGCGCGGATGGTACGCGATGCTCGGGCAGCTGGGCGCGCCGGTAGGCTTCATCGTGGCGAGCGGGCTGTTCGCGTTCCTATGGTCCAGCCTGTCAGCGGAGGATTTCCTCGACTGGGGCTGGCGTTATCCGTTCTACGTGGCCTTCGCCATCAACGTGGTCGCGCTGTTCGCGCGCCTGCGGTTGGTGGCCACAAACGAATACGCACTGCTGCTCGATGAGCGCGAGCTCGAGCCTACCGATGTCGTCGAGATGGTCCGGTCGCAGGGGCGCAACCTCGTAGTGGGTGCCTTTGCCGCGCTGGCGAGTTATGCCCTGTTCCACCTCGTGACGGTGTTCCCGTTGTCGTGGATCAGGCTCTACTCGACGCAGTCCATCAGCGAGTTCCTGGTCGTCCAGATGATCGGTGCGGGGATCGCTGCCGTCGGGATCGTCGCTTCGGGACGAATCGCGGACCGTATCGGCCGACGCCGCACACTCGGCACCCTCGCGGTTCTCATCGCGGTATTCAGCGGCTTCGCGCCGACACTGCTGGGCGGCGGCCGGCTCGGACAGGACGTTTTCATCCTCCTCGGCTTCACCTTGCTCGGCCTTTCCTACGGCCAGGCGGCTGGCGCAGTCAATTCCAACTTCGAAGCGAAGTACCGCTACACAGCTGCCGCGCTAACGTCCGACCTCGCCTGGCTCATTGGGGCCGCCTTCGCGCCGCTGGTTGCACTGGGCCTGTCCGCGCATTTCGGGCTTGCGTACGTGAGCGTCTATCTGCTTTCGGGTGCAGCGTGCACGCTGGCGGCACTGCGCTTGAATCGCCCGATGGAGATCCGCAACTGACGCGTACCGCCACGATCAGGATCTGCGTACGCGCACGACATTCAAATTTTGAGCGGCAGGAGGCGCACACCCCAACACGACTGCATCAATGCGCGGAATCGGGCGCGCCTTCCGGTGCGCCACGTTTCAGCACGTCGGGTAGCGCCGCGCCCTCGTCGGTGAAGGAGAGCGAGACGGAATTCAGACAGTGCCGCTCTCCGGTCGGGGCGGGGCCGTCAGGGAAAACGTGCCCAAGGTGGCTGCCACAGCGCGCGCATACCTCTTCCACACGGACCATTCCATAGCTGATGTCGCGGATGCGCTTGATATGGGCGTCATCGTACGGCTTGAAAAAGCTCGGCCAGCCGGTGCCCGAGTCGAACTTTGCGCTCGAGCGGAACAGCGGCAATCCGCAGAACCGGCAGGTATAGATGCCATCCTTCTTGTTGTCGAGGAAGACCCCGCAGAATGCCGCTTCGGTGCCATGCTCCAGCAGGACGCGACGCTCGCTGCTATCGAGTCCGGCGGTGATCTCGCGGCGCTGCGCTTCGGTGGGCGGGCTCAGGTCGAAAGAGGTCATGGCGGCGGCTCCTACCCGTTTGCGGGATGTCGGGGGGGTCTTTGGCCGTGAATTGTTGGGGGCTGGCGCGCACATTTGCAAGCCATTCAGGCCGTTGTCGGTTGCACCGACTTCCATATAAAAATTAATTATTTCAAGGTGTTACAGAGTTATATTGGTTCAAATTCGAGTTTCGGGCGCCACCCCTGACACCCGCACGCAGCAGTGCATCCCGCAACGATTCGAAATATCCGTCGTCCGCGCCCCCAGACAACACACCCGCGGCTTGAAGCTTGGCGTAAACGCGCGCGTTGGCCTCGCAGAGCAGAACGGAAACGCCGCGCTTGCGCAGCGTGCCAATCACCTCGTGGAGTGTCTGGATGCCGGTGATATCCATGAACGGCACCCGATCGAGCCGGATGATCAGCGTCTCGGGGTACGGCCGGGTCTCGAGCAAGGGGCGCCGGAAGTTCTCGACCGCCGCGAAAAACATCGGGCCGGCGATTTCATACACCATGATCTGTGACGGCAGCTGCGTCACTCCCAGCTCGGAGAGCTCCGCTTTGAGCGCGCGGGCCTCCACCGGCTGGGCTTCGACAGTCTCTGCCATGCGCCGCAGGAACTGCAGCACCGCAAGAATCACGCCCACGTTGACTGCAATGACGAGGTCCGCAAACACGGTGAGCAGGAACGTGATCAGCAGAATGACGCGATCCGCCCGGGGCGCTTTTCGCAGCATGTCCGCGAATCGATGCAACTCGCTCATGTTCCACGCGACCACGAACAGAATCGCCGCTAACGCCGCGAGCGGGATGCTGGAGGCCAGCGGCGCAAGGAACAGCAGTACGGCTACCAGCGTGAGCGCGTGAGTGATGCCGGCTAGTGGGCTCGTGCCGCCGTTACGAATGTTGGTTGCAGTACGTGCAATGGCACCCGTGGCAGCAAATCCTGCGAACAGCGGGGATACGATGTTGGCGATACCCTGCCCGATCAATTCCTGGTTCGAATCGTGCCGGGTGCCTGCCATGCCGTCGGCCACCACCGCCGACAGCAGGGATTCGATGGAGCCGAGCAGCGCGATGGTGAACGCCGGCGCAATGAGGGCGATCACGTGCGACAACGAGAGATCGGGGAGGCTGAAGGAAGGCAGGCCCCGTGAAATCCCGCCAAACGTGGTCCCCAGGGTCGCGACGCCAGGCAGATGGAAAATAGCCTGGATGGAGGTCGCAACGACCATGGCCAGCAGCGGCCCCGGCAGGCGCGCCATGACTTTGATGCGCGGCACGTACAGGATGAGCAGCAGACTCGAGGTCGCCAGCGCGGCGGTGGGCCAGTTCAGATGCGGCAGGGCCTCGAGAAGGTGCCATAGCCGTTCGTGAAAATGCTCGCCGCTCACGGGTGGCAGACCCAGGAAGTCGCGCCACTGTCCGACGAAAATGATCACACCGATACCGGCTGTGAACCCGACGATCACCGGTGCGGGGATAAAACGGATGACCGCACCCATCTTCGCGGCGCCCATCAGCACCAGGATGACGCCCGCCATGAACGTCGCTACTTCGAGGCCGGAAATGCCGTACCTGGCGGTGACGCCGGCGAGGATGGCCACGAATGCGCCTGTCGGGCCCGCGATCTGAACGCGACTTCCGCCGAATATCGAGACGCAGGCGCCACCGATGATGGCGGTGTACAGGCCCTGCTCCGGACGGGCGCCCGATGCAATCGCAAACGCCATCGCCAGCGGCAGCGCCACGACGCCGACGATCAGGCCGGCGACTATGTTCTGCAGCCACTGGTTACGCGAAAAGAGCCCCGCCCGGCGGGCTTCCAGCAGAGCGATCATTTGCGGATTTGCGCCTGAATCGTACGGGTCGACCGTGATCTTAACCGGATTACGCCGAGCCGTTGCGCCGAGCACGCCGCGATGGTTCTTTTGACGGTCGCGCTGCGACGCTCAGTGGGAAATATTTCACGGAAATGCCTACGAGTCAGGTAAACAATTTGTCATGATCCAAAGCAGCCAGGGGAGCGCCCGGTAGCCGCGAGCTTCGGCGTAACCACGGCCATCGTCGATGGCACGCGAATAACGAGAAGGCTTGGGTCCGTTGCGGCGCGCCGTTGCCGATCTGACCTGCGTAAAAAACCAATTCGACCAGGAGGACCGCCACCATGATCCTTACGAAGTTCCGAATTGTTCCAATCGCAATCACCGCATCACTGACATTCTTCGCCGCCAACGCGGCCGCCGCGCCGCAGGAGGATGATTGGAGCGATGGGCCCATAGCCAGCCGCTGCTCCGGGCTTCCCACTCACACTGCGTTACGGAGCGCGCTGCTGGCGGCCCGCAACCAGATGAATGGCGGATTCAATCTGGACATGTGGGCAACGGTGGTAAATCGCGACGGCGTGGTATGCGCGGTCGCCTTCACCGGGTCGGATCGCGGCTCGCAGTGGCCCGGCAGCCGCGTGATCTCGGCGCAGAAAGCCAACACGGCCAACTCGTTCAGCCTGCCCGCCCTGGTTCTGTCGACAGCCAACCTCTACTCCGCCGTTCAGCCCGGCGGCTCGCTCTTCGGACTTCAACACAGCAATCCGGTGGACACGGAGACGGCGTATCGCGGGCCCGCCACGGACTTCGGGCAGCCCAACGACCCCATGGTCGGGCATCGCATTGGAGGTGTGAACGTTTTCGGAGGTGGACTCGCTCTATATAACAGTACGCACACTCTGCTCGGGGCCGTTGGGGTAAGCGGCGATAGCTCGTGCGCAGACCACAACATTGCGTGGCGAACCCGCAGCAGCCTCGGTCTCGATCACGTGCCTGCCGGCGTGAGTGGCGATGCGCACCGCCCCGACAATATTGTGTATGACATTACTCCAGCACCTGGCCTGCAAGAGGGCGTCAGCGCGAGCGGCTGGGGACATCCGCTATGCAGCGCGAGCGCGAAGACCATTGCGGCTGGACTTCCCGCCACACGCCCTTGAGGGCCGCAAACGAGTGCTCCTTATTGACCGAAAGGTGGTCTGGGCCCCCGTCCGCACACGCGTACGGGCGCGGGGCCTGGCCGTCGTCAAAGAGAGAGCTCGCGTCCGCTTCCCCGTGCGAGCGCCGCGCGATGCAGCGCCTGCGCCACGCATAAGTCGTAGATCGCCATCCCTACTGACTTGTACGCCGTCGTGAGAGTCGTATCCACCGAGCGACTGCCCACTACACATTCACCGATAGAAAAGACATCTTCATCCCGCAACAAACCCTGCTTGCACGGATTGATGACATCGCCTACCTCGTGGCGAGCGTGCTCAGAATCCACAGCCAGCTGTCCGGCAAGGCTGTAAACCGAGTCAGGCAATTCCTGCATGGAGGGCTTGAACGATCCGACGCTGATGAAGTGCTTTCCCTTCAATAACGCGGGCTCGTCCGGCAACACGGGGGTCGCCGCCGTCGTCGCGGTGATCACGAGATCCGTTCGGGTTAGCAGGTCACGCGCGTCCGCACACGGCACGAGCGCAACTTCGGGGGCGTAACGACCGACAGTTTCGGAGAACTTCGCGAAGCTCTCTCGCGATCGATAGACGCAGAAGACCTCTCGAATGGGCCGCAGCGCGCACGCGACGATCACCTGCCACGCGCCCTGCACTCCGCAGCCGATGATACCCATCGAAGAGATATTCATCGGAGTCATGAACTTCACACCCAGACCACCGACCGCACCCGTACGTTGGGCGGTCAGTGACCCCGCATCCAGGATCGCCACAGGCGCACCGGTCTCACCGTCATTGAGGATCATGAGGCCGCTCGTAAGGGGCAGGCCTCTGGAAGCATTCCCCGGCACGACAGCTACCATCTTCACCCCGAAACCACTCGCGGAGACCGCGGGCATGGTCAACAGAGTGTTGCCCGCCCAATCCAGGTGGCCTCGCTTCGGGACGATCGCTCGCCCGCTGTACAGGTCGCGGGCGGCCTGTTCGACGGCTGCCACCAACGCGAGCGGCGGGAGCAGGCCAACCAGATCGGAATGCGATAGCACGAGCATTTGAGGTCGGCTCCGATTCCGTCTAGGAGCTGCACGACAGCGCCGAGCACCCTGCTTTGTTGCGCGCCCACTCGGGTCTGCGCTGCGCCAGATCCGAGTGCTCAGTCTGCTCGTCATAAGGAGTCTTCAGAACGCGCAGCAGCCGTTCTATCAAGGATGAATCGCCTGCGTTAGCCGCATCGATCGCCTGCTGCGCCAGGTAGTTGCGCAGTACGTACTTTGGATTGGCGCGGTTCATGCTGGCCGTGCGTTGCGCTACGGTGAGTCCGTCCTGCTGCGCGCGAGCCGCGTAGCGTGCCAGCCACGCGACGAGCTGCGACCGATGCGCTTCATTCAGCGCATCACCAGCATAAAATGCCTGCCGCAACGGTTCGACATTCTCCGCGGAAGCCAGGGCGAGCCGCCGAAAGAACAGCGTCATGTCGGTTTCCGTCTGCTGCAGGACCTCAAACAGATCGCCCACCAGTGCATCGTCGCCCGCCCGGTCGAGGCTCGCGAGGCCGAGCTTTTCCGCAAGCATGCGACGCCAGCTCGAGGTGAACGTCTCGGCGTAAACTTCGAGGCCGTGCTCCAGCACACCAACATCCTGGATCAACGCACTCAACGCGTTGGCGAGGCGTGCAAGATTCCATGCCGCGACCTGAGGCTGTTGCCCGTAGGCGTAGCGCCGTCCAGGCAGATCGGTGGTATTCGGCGTCCAGCTTGGATCGTACCCCTCGAGCCAGCCATACGGGCCGTAATCGATGGTCAGGCCCAGAATCGACATGTTGTCGGTGTTCATCACGCCGTGAACGAATCCCACCCGCATCCAATGCGCAATCATGACGGCAGTGCGCCTACAGATCTCCTCGAACCAGCGCCCATACACTTCAGGCGACGGCGTGCCGAGCGCGGGGAAATGTTTTCCGATGACATAGTCTGCGAGACGCTGCAGGGCGGCGTGCTCGCCGCGGCTGGCGTGAATCTCAAAGTTCCCAAAGCGGACGAATGACGGCGCGACACGACAAACGATCGCACCGGCCTCCGGCCGTGGATCGCCGTCATAGAACATGTCTCGCACGACCACATCGCCCGTACCGACCAGGCTCAGCGCCCGCGTCGTGGGAACGCCGAGGAAGTACATCGCTTCGCTGCAGAGAAATTCGCGCACCGAGGAGCGCAGCACGGCACGTCCATCCGCGGTACGTGAGTACGGCGTACGGCCTGCGCCTTTCAGCTGCAGTTCCCAGGACTCGCCCTGCGAGCACAACTCGCCAAGTGTAATCGCGCGCCCATCGCCGAGCTGTCCAGCCCAGTTGCCGAATTGATGGCCGCCATAACGCGCCGCATAGGGCTGCATCGTGGGCAGCACGCGATTGCCCGAGAGGATCTCTACTACCGGATCAGTGTCGTTTCGCGGCCGAGCGACATTAAGAAGCTCAGCGCACGCGTCCGACCAAGCGAGCAGCCGTGGTGCCGCGACGGGCGTAGGCGCAACACGCGAATAGCTGGCGCCAGGCACCTGCCGAACGAAATTGCGCTCTTGCGCATCGCCCGGCAGCGCGCGGACGAAGCTATCGTCGAATTCTCGTGTCGAAAGATCCGCAGCCCCCGTTTCGGGTCCGTCGACGGGGCTGCGCAGATCCGCTGGAAGGTCGCTTGCTTGCTGCTGCATAGCGTAACTCTACGCGGCTGCCCTCAACGATCCCAGTGATTAGTACGCCCGGCCCTCATTTCAGCCGGTTTGGGTGACCTGGGCTGCGCCTCCGCCTCGAGGCATACGGAGGCGCATTACCTGCCGGAAGGCCCGGTCACGCCCGTATCGGTCGGCGGCTTCGGTCGTGTCGGCCTTGGTCCGAACGCGCGAGCCGTGTCTCGCTGAGGCCGCGTCGTTTTTGACAGCTCACGCTGGCGCGCGAGCTCGAGGGCTGCCGCTGCCTCGTAGGATGGGCTCGTAAGGGACGCCAGAAACGCGACGAGATCGTCGATATCAGGCTCGCTCAAAGCGAGCGGCACGATGTCTCCATCCAGATAGGGATTCTTGAGCCCCGCGCCTTTGTTGTAGTGGTCGATGACGTCCCACAGCGTTGCCTGCGAGCCGTCATGGAAGTACGGTGGCGTCAGCAGAAGATTGCGCAGATTCGGGGTCTTGAATGACGCGATGTCGGACTCCTTCTTGGTCACCAGAAAACGCCCAAGGGCAGACATGTCGGTCTGGATCGCGGCGCGATCGATTGCCGCAGTGTCGCCCGAGGCAACGAGCTGCCGTGCTTGCTTTGCGAGTGCCACTACATTGTGGCGGATGATCCCGATACCGATATTGTGGAAGTCGTTGTCGTTAAAGTTGGTGGTATCGCGCTTGTCCTCGCTCAACGCGTGGCATTTGTTGCATCGGGCCTGGCCATTGAACAACTCCCAGCCGTGCCGCGCGGCCGGATCGATGGCATTGCGCTCGCCCGCGATGTAGCGATCGAACGGCGAATCGAAGGCGACTTGCGTTCGTTCGTAGGCAGCGATCGCGCGCACCAGATCGCGTCCATTGGGCGTTGAGTTGAAGGCGCTCCGGAAACCCTGCCGGTACTCCGGAATCGCTGCGATGCTTGCCACGGCGGCCTCGAGGTTCGCCTGGCCCATCTCGACGGAATTGACGATCGGCAGCGCCGCCTGCTGCTCGAGCGTCTCAACCCGGCCGTCCCAGAACTGCGTCGCGTTGTAAAGCGCGTTCAGAATGGTGGGCGAATTGCGCTGGCCGAGGCGGCCGCCGATGCCGGCCGAGACTGGCTTGCCGTCAGTGAAAGCACGTGCCGGATCATGGCAGGTGCTGCAGGTTATCGTGCCATCGGCCGACAGGCGCGCGTCGAAAAACAACCGTTGGCCGAGCGCGACCTTCTCGGGCGTCTGGGGATTGTCGGTCGGAATCGCGGCCTCGGTTGCTGCCGCTGGAAAGCCAACCTGCCGTGTGGACTTGGGCTGAGCAAGAGAGCCTCCCGGCGTGCTCGCGACGTCGCCGGCACGGATCGCCGTGGAGCTGCACAACGCCACCAACATAAGGGCGTATGGCTTGAGGCCCCTCGTGAAGCGCGTGCTCAAGACCTCGGACCGTGCACCGGTGGCGCGGATAGATGGCATGACGGGACCCTCGCTGAATCCACCAGCAGTCAGCATTATGCATGCGGAATCCGACGAAGCGGTCGGGATGCGTATTTCACCTGTAACCGAGGACACCGCGACTGCAATGGCTGGGAAATGGACCGCGCACAGCCTTCAGACATTCGCTTGGCACAAGCCCGCTGCTTCCTAAATTACGGAGACGACCACATGAAGATTGGATTCATCGGGCTGGGCCGCATGGGCTCGGCGATGGCGGCAAACCTCGTGAAGGCCGGGCACGATGTCACTGTATTCAACCGTAGCCCCGAGAAGCGTCGCGCGCTCGTCGAGTTGGGTGCGCGCGAAGCAACCTCTATTGCCGGTGCTTGCCGCGGTGAGGCGGTTATCACCATGCTTGCCGACGACACCGCGGTCTCACGCGTCGCGCTGGCAAAAGACGGCGTCATCGGCAATCTCCCCCGAGGCGCGATCCATATTTCGATGAGCACAATCAGCGTCGAGCTCTCGAAAAGCCTGGCGCAGGCGCACGCCGACGCCGGACAACGCTTCGTCGCCGCGCCGGTATTCGGCCGTCCGGATGCAGCGGCGGCTGCAAAGCTCTTCATCGTTTCCGCAGGCGAGGCTGCCGCGGTCGAAGCGTGCAAGCCGCTCTTCACTGCGTTGGGACAGAAGACGATACCGATCGGCGCAGAGCCTCAAGCCGCGAATCTCGTCAAGCTCAGCGGCAACTTCCTGCTGGCCACCGTTATCGAGGCATTGGGCGAGGCCATTGCGCTCGTCGGCAAGGCCGGCATCGATCGCGGCGCCTACGTGGATCTGCTCACTGCCACGATTTTCCCCGCACCGGTTTACAAGACCTACGGCGCCCTGATTGCCGGCAACAAGTTTCAGCCGGCGGCCTTCGCCGCGCCCCTCGGGTACAAGGACATCCGGCTAGCGCTGGCGGCGGCCGAAAGTCTGCGCGTGCCGCTGCCGCTCGGCAGCCTGCTGCACGATCGGTTTCTGCGGCTGCTCGCCCAGGGCGGCGACAGCCTCGATTGGGCCGCCATCGGCGGCCTCGCGGCACAAGATGCAGGCGACGCTCAAAGCGCGATCGCGTAGGTTTGCATTACCTCAGGTGCCCGCCAACTGATTGCGGATCGGGAGCTGGCGGATGCGCTTGCCGGTGGCGGCGAAGATGGCGTTACATAGCGCCGGTGCGATCGGTGGAACGCCCGGCTCGCCCACGCCGCCCAACGGCACCGACCAGTCTGACGTCGGTAGCAAGTGCACCCTGATCTCGCGCGGCGCCGCGTCGATGCGCGTCACCTGATACTGATGGAAGTTGTCCTGCTCGACGCGTCCCTTCTTGAACGTGATCTCGCCGAGTGTCGCCAGACTCACCCCCATGACGACAGCGCCTTCCAGCTGCGACCGGATGCGCTCCGGATTCACCTGCGGGCCGCAGTCAAAGGCGATGTCGACACGCGGGATCGTCAGCTCGCCCTGCTCGCTGACCGTAACTTCGACTACCGCGGCGGTGTAGCTGACAAAGCTGTAGTGGGCGGCCAAGCCCAGTCCACGGCCCTTAGGTAGCTTGCGACCCCAGCCAGCTTCGCGCGTAACGGTCTCGATCACTCGGCGCAGTCGTCCCATGTCAACCGGATACAGCTGCGGCGATTCAGTGTAGTTCCAGCCGTCCTTGAGGGTAGTCGGATCGATGAGACGCGGCGCTCCGACCAGCTCCAACAGATAGTCGCGGTGGTCGCGTCCGGCCGCCCCCGCCAATTCGGCCACGAACGACTGCACGGCGAATGCGTGGGGAATGTTGGACACCGACCGGAACCAGCCGATGCGAGTATGCGCGGCGGCTTCCGGATTCTCGATGCGCAGGTTGGGAATGCCGTACGGCAGGTTGATGAGCCCCATGCCCTGCTCGAACGGCGCTTCGTGCCTGGGATCAGGTCCAAATAAAGCGGCGATGCTCAGCGCCACGCTACGATGCAGCCACGCCACCGCCCTGTCAGGCTCGACGCGGGCACCTTGCAGGCCGCCGGCCGGCACTCAAAGGACGCGCTTCACTTCGGTTGGGGAAAGTTCATTACGCGCTCGCCTGGGCCCGGAGTCGTGAACTTCCCGACCGCGCTCTTGACTTTGTCACTTGCGCCGCTGGCTTGCATCGAATCAACCGTGTAGTAGTAAGTCGTCCGCGGCGCGAGACGCTCCACGCTCACGCGAAACGTCGTATCCGGGTGATTCTGATTCAACCGGATGTGCGATTTCGCCGTCTGGTTGAGCTCATTGGGACTCGTACCGTAGTGCACGACCCCGAAGTGCTCGTCCGAGCCGCCGGGATTGTTGCTCGTCCACCTGATGGTGGCCGAATTCTCGTCGGCCGATTCGAGCTCCGGGCCCCGCGCGATTTGCACGCGCGGGGCCTTCTCGGCAGGGGGTTCCACCTTGGCTTTCGCAGCATACGCATTCACCTGCTGAGCCGCGCCTGAGCTCGAGAAGAGTAGGCTGGCGAGCACAGCCGCAGCAATCGCCGGTTTCGTGTGTAGTGCACTCATCGGAAGCCTCCAATACCCCTGCTCTTACTTCATGAAATACGCGCTATGGAATGGGCATCGTCGGTAACGGCGGGACACCGCAGACTGCTGAGGTACACGGCGGAAGCGGCGGAGTCGGGATGAGAAACTCGTTACCCTGCGTCTTGGCCGAGCCGCCCTGCATGCACGCACCCGTAAAGGTATCGCTGTTGCTGTAAGGCCGGGTAAAACCATCCGTGAGCGTTTGCAGGAAGACGACGATCTGGTCCTCCTCCTGGTCCGTCAACTGGAGATTGCCAACGGTCTTGTCCAGATTGTTCTCGACTTCCGGCATAGGCCAACAGTCCACCTTCTCCGTCTTCCCGGGCGGACAGTGTCCGGAAGTCACGTTGAACTTGTACACGTCCCGCGTGTTGTAGAAGTGAACGAGTTGCTTCAGGCTCTTGATGTAGCCGTTGTGGAAGAACTCCTTCTGGAAATAAGGCCCGGGCGCCTCGGTGGTGGGACACTGTTTCGGTGCCATCGCCACATTGCGCGCCGAAGAGGTCTGCATCTGCCCATCGCTGACGGGTGCAAATTGTGTCCACGTCGCATTCGGGCTGGGGGCGGCGCCGAATCCGCTTCTGAGGAAAGTGCCCAATCCCAGATCCCGGTAGCCGAAGCCGTAAGGATTGGCGGTGAACCCGAAGAAATCCGGCTTGTTCTGATAATAGAAGGCATCCCTGGGATTCAGGGGCACGCCCAGATTGGCGGAGCCAAAGCAGGTAAACAGAGGCTCCGTGGCGGCTGCGGCTCCGGTGTCCTGGCTGTTCGGCGCGGTCCCTTCCGGCGGCGGTGGCGTAGGGGCGGTCGACCTGCCGTCGAGATGACATGAATTGCAATTCGCCTTGCCACGGAACAGGTCGTAGCCGGCCTTCTCCTGTGCTGTCAGCGTGTATGCGCCTTCCAGGAACGCGTCGAATTTCGACGAGAACGCGCTGACCTGCACCGACTGCTCGTAGGCGTCCAGTGCCTGCGCCCAATGGTCGTACACTTGGTTGGCGCGGGTCCGCTCCTCCGGACCCAGCGGCACCGGAGTGTTGTTTGTGCCGAATGCCCCTCCGGGCAGCGCGCAAATCTTCTCGGTCACCGCCGGGAAGTCGATGTCGAGGGTGCCCCTCCCCCATATTTCCTCGATGAGCGACCGGTATGAGGCCTTCTGAAGCTTGAACGCGATGCAAGCCGTATCGGGGTTGCCCATCTCCTGCGTATCGACCGGCGGATGCTGTGCCTGCTCCCCGTCGGGATTACGCAGCAGATACCCGGTCGCGCGTGAATCCCAGAAGTTGCCGCCAAAGAAGGCGCCCTGCACTTGGTTGTACTGTAGTACGGGGAAGAACGGTGCGTAGGGGTAGCGCTGCGCCGTGCGTTTGCCGGCCCGGAAGTGAACAGTTCCAGGGTACGCGACCATCGTCAGATTCACCGACGGGATCGGTCCGCTGAAGGCGACGTACGGCATGTGGCAGGATGCGCAGGCGATGTCCCTGAAAGGCGAGATGTTGCGATCGTAATTCATGAGCTCGCCGAGCGCCTCGATAGCCGCGGTACCCGTGCCCTGGAGTGTTGGCGGCTGACCGGTCAGGACCGGCGGGGTTAACGCCTTCCATTGGGCGAGCGCCCGCCCCTCGATGAAATCCACCTCCCGCACTACCCTGGCGAGCTCCGAATTCAAATCGGAGGGCAGAATCCCGGGTGGGTACGGATCGTAGACCGGCGGCTTAGCAACCCCATCTGGACTGCTCGTCTGTGCTGGACTGCTCGTCTGTGCCGATACCGCATGAGAAAGGATCGTGGCTCCCAGAACGATGGCTAAGGTGCCCGACACGGTGATGATTACGCGCGTGCGCATGACCGGCCTCCTGATCTTATGGTTGGAACGCGATTCGGCGCTTGAGCTTGCGGCTTTCGATTGACTCGCAATGAAATACCCCGCCGAGGCGGACGATAGGCGTCAGATCTGGCGCACGCAATCGCGGACGCGCGCACTGCCGCGAAATGTCCAAAGATGTCCGGCAATGTCGTGGGCAATTTGCCCGATCAGCGATCGCCTCTACGATGCGGTATCTGCGCTCGAGAAACGTCCGTGAGCACGTCGTGCTTCCGGAACAACACCCGACCGCTGGGCGTGCGGTGGCCGCCTAGCTTGCCAGTTGTCAGCCATCGATCGACGGTGCGTATATCGACGCGGCACAGCCGAGCGACTTCGCCTTTCGTCAGAAGCTTCTCGCCGTCGAAGTATTCAGACGACATCACCCTTCCCCTCGCGCCCGGTGTTACTTTCGTGAAGCGCGCCCTTGCCTGGCTCTCGAATGCCACCGCCCAGCCTCAGCGGCCCGCGCATCCTTGCAGATGCGGTCGACCCAAGCCTGCAAGTCGTCTGAGCGGACAGAAGGGTACACCTCGCAATGGCCTCACGGAATCGGATTCTCGTTGAACTTTTCCGCGAGCTGGACGGTCGCGGGGCGGTGGGGCGAATGCGCAGAACGCGGTGACGCTAAGGGCGTCTCAACAGGTGTGGGCGCAGCGTATTTCAGGTGAAACCGCGTCGGTGGGTACAGAAATGCGAGGCCAATATTTTCGCTCCACACTGCGCCCGTGAAGAGCCGCGCAATGTCGTGGCAAAGAGGCGACCCATGAAAACGTATCGCTTGATCACTCTCATTGCTGCGGTGCTGATCACCGTCTTGCTGGCGCGGTTCCTCAGTGAGGAGAAAGTCGGGAACCCACAGGATCAGGCGCCAGTTGCCGCAGGCGTGTCATGATCTGAAACACGTCATCGTGCTGGAATTCATTGCCGTCCCACGCTGGCACGCGCGGCCGACCATTGTCACCGGCGCGCAACCTTGTCCGCGGGCACGCGGTCGTCCCAGCCGCCACCGAGCGCCTTGACCAGCAGCACGCTGGCATTCATGCGTCGCACTTGAATGTCAGCCGCCGATAACTGTGCCGCCAGCGAAGCGTTCTCCGCTATCACCACTTCAAGGTACGTAGCCGCGCCCGCCTTGTAGCGGTAGTTGGCCTGCTCGAGCTCGGTGGTCGTGGCGGCCACTGCGGCGGCTTCGCTGACACTTTCCCGTTCGAGCTGCCGCAGCGCTGCGAGCCAGTCTTCAACTTCACTGTAGGCGGTGGTGACGGTGTTCCGGTAGTTGGCTACCTGCTCATCGTAAGCGGCACGAGCCTGATCCGTTGTCGCCCGCCGTCGGCCGCCGTCGAACAGGGTCATCACCGCGCCAGAGCCCAGCGCCCAGAGGGAGCTCGGGGCGTCGATCAAGCTGAAGCCGTGCGTGCTTTCGAAACCCAACGCGGCCGAAAGGCTGAATACTGGAAAATAGGCCGCCCGCGCCACGCCGATACTCGCGTTGGACGCGGCAACACGCCGTTCGGCGCCGGCAACATCAGGCCGCCGCTCCAACAGAACTGACGGCAGCCCCGCATCGATCGACGGCGGGGCCGCGTCCAGGGGCAGCGGCTTGGGTTCCAAGCGAAACTTCGAGGCCGGCTGGTCCACCAGCACGGCGATGGCGTGCTCCGTTTGCGCCCGTCGCAGGCGAACATCCTCCGCCTGAGTGCGAGCCGTCTCCAACTGCGCCTGCGCCTGCGCCACATCGGCCAGTGGAGCGGCTCCGCCGTTGTACAGGTTCTGAGCCAGCTCCAGCGCCTGGCCGTATTCCGAGACGGTCTGATCCAGCAGCACCTGCTGCGCATCTTCACTGCGCAAGGTGAAGTAATCCATCGCAACTTCCGAATGCATGCTCAGGTCGATGACAGCGAGATCGGCTGCGCTGGCCTGCGCGCTCGCGCGCGCCGCTGCAACCGAATTGCGGACCCGACCGAACACGTCGATCTCATAAGACAGATCACTCTCGAGCACCAGGTCATTCTGGGTCCTCGGCTTGACTGCGCTGTGAACGGGCGAATTGAGCGAGCTTTTAGTGCGAGTTCCGCTAACCGCCCCGGTGACGGTTGGAAAGTAGTTGGCCCGCATGAGCCGCATTTGCGCACGTGCCTGTTCGAGACGCGCGAACGCCGCCTTGAGGTTCTGGTTCGAAGCCGTGACTTGCCCCTCGAGCGCATCCAGCTGACTGTCCCGATAGGTGCTCCACCAGGAACCCCGGGGCTGCGCATCTGCTGGCTGTGCCGGCTGCCAGTCACCGGCCTCTTTATAGGCGGCTGCCGGCGGTGCAGTCGCCGGCGTCTTGTACACTGGCGCGAGCGAGCAGGCCGCCAGCGAGGCGGCGACACCCAGAGCAACGAGAAGTTGCGGCTTCACGAGTGGCGTCCTCCCGTTGGCGCCGAACTCGGGGCAGACTGCGGAGATTGCGCTGGCGCTGGTGGTGGGGCCAGGCGCACGAGCGCGCCGGTTGTAATCGAATCCGGCGGATTGACGACGACATCATCGCCCGGACTCAGGCCGGAGAGCACTTCCATCGAGGTGCCGAAATCGCGGCCTGTCGTGATGTTCTTCAGAGTGACACGGTGGTCCTTCCCCACCACGGCGACCTGCAAGTCCGTCGAGCGGAAGAGCACGGCGTTTGCGGGCAGGCGCAGGCTGTCGGGCCCGGACGGAAGTTTGAAGTGCACCTCGGAGTATGCGCCAGGAAACAGCTCCCCCGCTGCATTGTCGACCAGCAACTCCACCTGCAACGTGCGCGAATTGGGATCGAGGGCGTCTGCCGTGCTCACTACCCGCGCCGGGTATGTTTTCCCTGGCCGCTCGGCGAAAGTCAGATCGGCATCGAGACCGGGCGTCGTGCTCGACGCATAGAGCTGCGGCACCTGTACATACACCCGCAGCCTGCGAACGTCAGCAACGCTGAACAGCGCTGTTCCCTGCCCCGCATTGATCAAGGCGCCGATGTCTGTGGTGCGACTCGTGACCACCCCGTCGAACGGCGCCAACACGCGTTTGAAAGACTCGAGGTCGCTCAGCCGGGCGACATTGGCCGCGGCAGACGCCAACGTCGCCTTCTTCGCGGCCGAGTCCCCTGCAGCGGCATCCGCGGCCTGCTGGGACACGGACTTCGTGGACAACAATCCCTGCCAACGCTGGTTGGTACTCAGCGCAAGATCAAAATTTGCCTGCGCCGTGGCTAAGTCCGCCCGCGCCTGTCGCAGCTGCTCGTCCACCTCCGGCGTATCGATGTCGGCCAACAGCTGGCCCTTCTTCACCCGCGTACCGATGTCCGTATACCAGTTCAGGAGATAGCCGTTCGTGCGCGCATGGATCAGCGCCTCGTTATACGCCTGTACGCTGCCCGGTAGCACCAACGCCTCCGCGGCCTGCCCCTGCGCGGGTTTGATCGTACTGACGGCGGGAATCGCAAGCGTGGCGGTGTCGGTGGCGAGCGTGGCCCGCGCAGACACTCGGCTGAGGATCCCCCAAACGGCGAGACCCAACGCAATGGCGAGAGCCGCAAGCGCGTAGCGTCGCGCGCGCGGCGAGCCTACGTCTCTAGCACTGGAAACTGAAGGAACGAACATGAAAGTCTCCTGGGACATTACGCGGCCTGCGCCGGCGGCGGGTGCCCTCGGCCATGAATCAGGCGGAACACAGTTGGTACGAACAGCAGCGTCGCCACGGTAGCAAAGACGAGACCGCCGATAACGGCGCGGCCGAGCGGGGCATTCTGCTCGCCCCCCTCTCCCAACCCGAGCGCCATCGGCACCATGCCGATGATCATCGCCAGTGCCGTCATCAATACCGGGCGGAAGCGCGCGAAGCCTGCTTGGGAGGCCGCAGAGAAGGCGTTGTCACCGGCCGTCATGCGTTCGCGGGCGAAGCTGACGATCAGCACGCTATTCGCGGTGGCTACCCCCATGCACATGATCGCGCCGGTGAGCGCAGGCACGCTGACCGTCGTATGTGTCAGAAATAGCATCCAGACGATGCCGGCGAGCGCCGCGGGTAGCGCCGTGATGATGATGAAAGGGTCGAGCCAGGACTGGAAATTGACCACCATCAACAGATACACGAGCACGATCGCACCCAGCAGTCCAACGAGCAGCCCCGAGAATGAAGCATTCATGGTCTGCACCTGTCCGCGTACAAAGACCTGGGTGCCCCGCGGCAGATAGTGTTGTGAGGCTGCAATGATCTTGTTTACCTGCGCCGACATAAAACCGAGATCGGTTCCCTCCACGGAGCCGTAGATGTCGATCACCGGCATGGCGTTGTAGTGGCTCACGACCCCGGGAGCGGAGCTTCGGTGGAAGAGCGCCACATTGGAAAGCATCTGCGAAGCGGCGCCGCCAGTCGGTCGCAGCGGTGTCGCCGCCAGATCGTTGAGTGTGTTCAGGCGATACTGCGGCGTCTGCGTGGCGACGCTGTACTGAGTACCTGTGTTGGGATCCATCCAGAACGAGGGCGACGTCTGAAAGCTGCCCGACAACGACACCAGCAGGTTCGACGCCACGTCGTTCTGAGTCAGGCCCACAAGCCGGGCTTTGCTGCGGTCGACGTCCACGTTGAGCTGGGGGTAGTCGAAAGCCTGCTGAATGCGCATGTCCACGGCTCCGGGGATCGCACGTACCTTCTGCAGCAAGGCATTCGCGTATAGACGGTTCGCGTCCACGTTGGGCCCGGAGATTTGAATGTCGAGCGGGCTCGGCAGACCGAAATTCAGGATCTGACTATTGATATCCGCCGGCAGGAACGCGAAGGTCGTGGAGGGATAGATTGCGTTGAGCTTCTGGCGAAGCAGGCTCACGTAATTCGCCGTGGGGTGATGGTTCGAGCCGAGAGTGATGTAAATGTCGGCGTCGCCCGGTCCGATCGGGGACGAGGTGCTGTAAGCGAGATTGATGCCGCTATAGGGAACGCCGATGTTATCCACCACGTTGGCGAGTTCGGAGGATGGGATGCTCTGGCGAATCGTCGTCTCCACCGCATCACAGAGCGCGGCCGTTTCCTCGATGCGCAGGCCCGTTCTGGCGCGCAGATGCAGCAATATCTGGCCGGAGTCGACGGTGGGAAAGAAATCCTGCCCGAGACCCGGAAGATACGTTCCGAGCGGGAACGCGAGGATAGCCGTGGCCGCCATCGCAAGCAGAAAGACGCCGGCGAAACGCGGACCGCTGCGCAAAGCGGCTTCCAGCAGGGTGTGATACCGGCCCCGCAGCCGGTCGAAGACAGACTCGAAGCGCGCCAGGATTCCGCGCCCCGCGCCGTGCGCCGCGTGCGGTTTGAGCCAGAACTTGGCGAGAGTCAGCACGAGCGTCACCGACAAAAGGTAAGACGCCAGCATGGCGAACACGACGGCTTCGGCGAATGGCACGAAGAGGTATCCGGCGATACCGGCGAGCATGAACATGGGAACGAACACGATGCAGATGGCAATGGTGGACACGAGCTTGGGGAGGGCGATCTGCTGCGCGCCGTCGATAATCGCGGGTTCGACCGCCTTGCCCTGCTCCAGGTGCGTGTTGATGCTCTCGATGGTCACCGTCGCGTCATCCACCAGAATGCCGACCGCCAGCGCAAGCCCCCCAAGGGTCATGATGTTGATGGTCTGACCCAACGCCGACAGGCACACGATAGAGGCGAGGATCGACAGCGGGATGGAGACGAAGATAATGACGGTGCTGCGCCAGCTCCCCAGAAAGAGCAGGACCATCAATCCCGTGAGCACCGCCGCCGTGGTGGCCTCCCGAACCACGCCCGAGAGGGCCGAACGGACGAAGATCGACTGGTCTCCCAGCACCTGGATCTTGAGCCCGGGAGGCAGGAGGGCCTGCATCTGCGGCAGCTTCTGCTTGATTCCGTTGATAACGTCGAGCGTCGAACTCGTACCGGTCTTCAGAATGCTCATCAAAGCAGCGCGGTGGCCCTCCTGCCGCACGATGTTCGTCTGCGGCGGCGAGCCGTCGCGAACGTGCGCGACGTCCCGAACGTAAATCACGGTTCCGTTGTGGGTGGCGACGGGCAGGTCGTTCAATTGCGCAACCTGGGTCGGGCTCGCATTGAGCTTGACGAAGTACTCGAGTGTCCCGACCTTCTGCGTACCGGCCGGCAGAATCAGGTTTTGCGCGGCGATGGCCGAGGTCACGTCGGTACCGGAGAGGCCGTTGGCGCGCAGAGCCTGCGGATCCAGATCCACCTGGATCTGGCGGAGCTTGCCGCCGAATGGAAACGGTATGGCTGCACCGGCCACGGTCGCGAGCGTGGTACGAACGACGTTCGAGCCAAGGTCGAAGATCTGTGTCTCGGACAGCGTCGAGCTGGAAAGCGCCAGCTGGATGACCGGCACCGTGGACGCGTTGTAAGCGAGGATCGATGGCGGTTCGGTGCCTGGCGGTACACTTTTCAGCAGAGTCTGCGATACGCCGGTGATCTGCGCGTACGACAGGTCCTCGTTCACGTTGGGCTGAAAGAAATACTTGGCCACCCCAATGCCGTTGAGCGACTGCGACTCGGTGTGCTCGACGTTGGAGATGTCGGTCTGCGCGCTCTTCTCGGTCAGCAGAATGATGCGCTTCGCCATATCGTCCGGCGACAACCCACTGTAGCTCCAGATAGCCGCGACCACCGGAATGTTGATATTGGGAAAGATGTCGATCGGTATCCGCAACATCGTGAAGACGCCCAGCAGCAGGATCAGCAGCGCCAGCACGATGAAGGTATAGGGTCGCTCGAGCGCGATCCGTACGATCCGCATGGGTCTCTCCTGAGCTTTGAGTATGGTCTTGGAACGCTATGCTGGGATCGCGAGGTGTCGTGCCCATTTCAGAGGGCGCGCCCCGCCATTTCACTTGAAACCGGTGTTGGTGCGGCGCAACGGCAGCGGCGCCGCATTACAATTGAAACGAGCGGCGGGCGGCTCGCAATCGCAAACGACGAATCTGTCCGGCAGGCTTGGTTTACGCGCTCGAGCGGCACACAGCCGCTTTCGGGCCCCTCAGGGCTTTGTGGACCGGAAGAATGTCGGAAATTGTGATATACGAGGAAAATGACCTGATGCGTGCCCTCCTCATCGAGTGGCTGAGCGAAGCAGGTTATCGGGTCCAGGCGGCCGCGCTGAACCCGGTGCATCCGGGAGGCAGAGCGGATCTCGTGATCGTCAGTGTGTACATGCCCAAACATGCGGGCCCGCGGCTGGTGCGCGCCATCCAGGCAGCGCATCCGGGCACGCCGATCATCGCGATCTCGGGTCAGTTTCGTTCCGGTCTGTCGGGCAATGGCGCAACCGCACAGATGCTCGGCGTACAGCAGGTCATTGCGAAGCCGCTAGCCCGAGTCGATCTGCTCGAGACGGTGCGCGGTATGATTGCCGCATCGACCTGATCCCACGGGGGCAACGAATGTCGTCCGCGAACGAGCCTGCATTACCCCAGACCGGTTGCGTCCGGTTCAAGCGTCTGGCACTTGGAGTAGTCGTGCTCGGCGTTTTCGCCATCCTCGCGTTTGCGGGCTCGTCGGTTTACGACGCCTGGCGCGCGTATCACACTGCGATCGCTGCGACCAATCGCGAGACTGGCAACGTGGCAAAAGCGCTCGCCGAGCAAACTGCATGGACGTGGCAAGCCGTCGACCTTCTGCTTCGCGATACGGCGCGCTGGTATGTAAACGACAGCCACAAGATCGCCCCGGAGCGTCTCGACGACGTTCTTGCTAGCCGCACGGCGGGAGTGCGGCAGGTACGCTTGATCACGATCGTCGACGCGCAGGGGATTCAGCGCCACCGGTCGCGCGGATCGTCACCGCCCAATCTCGACGTCTCCGACCGGTCATATTTCATCGCTCAGCGGGACCGCACCGCGACTGGGCTGTTTATGAGCGAGCCGCTGATCACTCGCTCCGAAAATCGCGCCGGGGTAATCCTCTCGCGCCGGCTCGACGACGATAAAGGCGAATTCGCGGGCGTTATCACTGCAATCGTCGACCTGGAGGATCTCAAACAGTTCTATGGAGCCGTCAACCTCGGTCGAGGGAGCGCGATCCACCTGCTGCGCGCGGATGGGACCCTGCTCGTACGTAACCCGCCGACCCCCGCGGCGGTGGGGCAGAGATTCCCCGAGCTCGCTGCCCAATCGAATGCACCGGAAACTCCGCTCGAGAGTCCAATCGACGGGAAGCGCCACTTCATCGCCGTTGCACGCGTCAGGGATACTAACCTGGCGCTGGCGGTCACTCGCGAGGAGGCCGTCGCGTTGCGGCCGTGGCGCGACGAAGCAATCCGCCTCGGCCTGCGAACGCTGATCATCACCCTGCTGGGAGCGTTGACTATAGTGGCTCTGTTGCGCCAATTACGACGTGTCGAGGCGGGCGAGCGTGCCCTGCGTGAAAGCGAGGAACGCTATGCGCTCGCAATGGAAGGCGCAAACGAGGGGCATTGGGACTGGGACGTCGCGACGGATCGCCTGTTCCTCTCGCCGAAGATGAAAATACTGACAGGCATCACCCAGGACAGTGCGATCACCACACGCACGGCGTGGATGGCGGCGATCGTCATCCATCCCGACGACGTGCCGCGCCGCGAAGCGGCAGTTAGAGAGCATTTCGAGGGACATACGCCGCGCTATGAGTGCGAATACCGTGTACGCCAGCCTGGCGGCACCTGGGGTTGGCTGCTCGCACGCGGGCGTTTTCTACGCGACTCGACCGGTAAGCCGTATCGATTCGTCGGCTCGGCAATCGAAATCACCGCGCAAAAGCAGGCCCAGATCGACAAGGACCACCTCGAGGCGCAGCTGCGGCAGTCGCAGAAGATGGAGGCGATCGGGACGCTCGCAGGCGGCATCGCCCATGACTTCAACAACATCCTCGGGGCGATCCTCGGGTACGGCGAGCTTGCGCACCAGCAATCCGCGCCAGGCAGCACCTTGCGGCGCTACCTGGACAATGTCATGCACGCGGCCGAGCGCGCCAAGGCGCTCGTCGACCGCATTCTCGGTTTCAGCCGCAGTGGGCTCGGTGAGCGAGTCCCAATGAACGTCCAGTCCGTCATCGAGGAAACGCTCGAGCTGCTCGCAGCCTCGCTGCCCCCGGGAATACGCCTGGAGAGAACACTCGAAGCAGGCAATGCGGCGGTGATCGGGGACGCGACGCACCTGCACCAGGTTATGATGAATCTGGGTACCAACGCCCTGCACGCAATGGCGCACGGTGGCGTACTCAGTGTAGTTCTCGAATGCGTCGAGTTGAGCGAAGGCAAAACATTTTCGCGGGGCTCTGTGACCCCGGGGTCATATGTGCGACTCGCCGTGATCGATACCGGCACCGGCATCCCGCCTGCGGTGTTGGAGCGCATGTTCGATCCATTCTTCACCACCAAGGGTGTCGGCGCAGGCACCGGACTCGGCTTGTCGCTCGTGCACGGCATCGTGACCGAGCTTGGGGGTGCGATAGACGTTACGACGCAGCCGGGAGAAGGGACGACGTTCGAGATCTGGCTGCCGGTCGCGGGCGAAACAGGAAGACCTTTCGTCGCAGCGGCGCGCGAGCTGCCCCGCGGCGGTGGCGAAACGGTGATGATCGTCGATGACGAGAGCTCGCTCGTGGCGCTCGCCGAGGAAACGCTCGCAGAGCTCGGCTACGAGCCCGTGGGCTTCGAATCGAGTAGCGCGGCCCTACAGGCGTTGCGAGCCGAGCCGGAGCGCTTCGATCTCATCCTCACCGATGAAGCGATGCCGGATCTCATCGGCACGGAGCTCGCGAGCGACATCCGGAGGATTCGGCCCGACGTCCCGATCATCCTCATGAGCGGCCACGGTGGCCCGCAGCTCGCGAAGCGAGCGGCGGCTATCGGCGTAAATGAGGTGTTGCGCAAGCCACTTCAGCGCCGCGACCTCGCCGAGGCGCTCGCGCGAGTGCTGACGGCACCGGTTCACTCGATTCCGTGCTAAATTACCTTACGAGCGCGCGGCGATCGAGGCAAGCAGGCATGCCGGAGATAGTTCAGCCCCACATCCTGGTCGTGGACGACGACCCGCAGATCCGTGAATTGTTAGAGGAATACCTCACGGAGAACGCGCTGCGCGTCAGCGTGGCATCGAGCGGCACGCAGATGTCGCAGATTCTCGCGGACGAGGCGATCGATCTCGTCGTCCTCGACTTGCGTCTTGCCGGCGAGGACGGCATGGCGATCGCCCGGACGCTGCGCAACAGCTCGGCGATACCCATTGTCATGCTCACCGGCGTGCGCGACGAGGCCGACCGCGTGATGGGACTCGAGCTCGGCGCCGACGATTATCTGACCAAGCCTTTCAGTCCGCGCGAGCTGCTGGCGCGTATCCGGACAGTGCTGCGACGAACGAAGAGCACGGCTCTGGCGCAGGCGCGACAGCGGGAAATTCGCGCCTACCGGTTCGCCGAATTCGAGCTGAATCTGCGAACGCGGCGCCTCAAGCGCCGCGACGGAGAGAACATCGAATTGACGACCCGCGAGTTCAACTTGCTCGCCGCGCTGCTCGCTGCCCCGGAGAGAATCCTCACCCGGGACCAGCTCCTCGAGGCGAGCCGCGTCTACGACAACGAGGTTTACGACCGCGCGATCGACGTGCAGGTGCTCCGGCTGCGGCGCAAGATCGAACCGGATGCCTCGCAGCCCCAGTACATCGTCACTGAACGCGGTGTGGGCTACCTCTTCAAATCTCCCGTCGAAATCCTGTATTGAAAACGCGGCCGCGTTGCCGGTGAATTGCAGCTGAAACACTCGCCGGGCGCCGCGAAATCGCGGCGCAACCCTTCCCCACCACGCTACTCCTGACACCGGCGGCAATTGCGCTCGCCGGACGCGAACGGGGAGCGAGGCGATGAGTTCATTACCTGCCGACCACCGGCCGTCCACCTTACAGGGTTCCTCCACTGCCCCGCCAACCGGCTCTGCCGCACGGGCGACGACAGTTGCCGTACCGGCGACTGCAGCGGCTCACGCGGCCGCAAATGACGACTTAGCCGCGGCTCCCAACGACCTCCGCAATCCGCTCTGGATCATCGCCATCGGGATGGCGTTCTTTTTTGGAATAACCACCGCCGTCATAGCGCTGGGTTAGAAGCGATCGTCAACCCGTCCAGTGCGCTGCAGGAGATCTGCCCCCATGTTGTCGTTCATCCGCGTGGCCCTGCGGCGTCCCCAGACCTTCGGGGTACTCGCGCTACTGATCCTCATCGTCGTCACGCTATCGGCATTGTTTATGCCCGTAACTGCATCGACGGAGCAAATCGCCGCGCGCGCGGCAAGCTTCCCGGCCGCGGAAACTTTGCTCGAGGCTGTGCACGATGATGCCAATTGGGTCCTGCCGGCGAAGACCTATTCCGGAAACCGATACACACAACTGACGCAGATCGACAAGACCAATATCACTGCGCTGGGCATGGCCTGGAGAACCAGTATCAGCTTTTACTCGATGGCTGCTTACGTCTACAAAAACCAGCTCATCCTCGGCACCGGAGGCGGCGATAACGGCACCCTCGGGCTCGTCAGCGCCTTCAGCATCAAGGACGGCCGACGCCTGTGGGACTGGCAGGCTATTCCCGGCCCCGGGCAGCCCGGACACGAAACCTGGCCCGGCAATTCCTGGCAGCACGGCGGCGGGGCCGTCTGGAGCGGATTGGCCGTCGACCAGGGCAGCGACAGCTTGTTCGTGGCCCCCGGCAATCCCGGTCCCGACATGGTCCTCAAGGGCAGAGAGGGCGAGAATCTTTATACCGACTCGGTCGTCGCCTTGGACATCTCGGGCCCGCAACCCAGGATCAAGTGGTACTACAAGATCCTGCAGAACGACTCTCACGACGACGATCCGGCGATGATTCCCGTCCTGTTCGAGGGCCAGGTGGACGGACAGACACGCCCTCTGGTGGCGATCGGGGACAGGGCGGGAGATTTCCTGGTGCTGGATCGCGCCACCGGGCAGGTGGTGCAGCGCCTGGCGCTCAACCGCGGTGCGTCGCCCCTGATCGGGAGGACCGCCCGTGGCGGAAATCCTCAGACGTGCCCGTCTCCGGTGCCGCCGTTGTGGGCCGCCAAGCCTGCGCAAGGAGACGCGCGCGGCGTCGGAGTAAATCCTGACCTCATGAGCGTGCGAGAGCGAACTGACACCACGCGACTATTTCGATTGAAATGCGGCTCGCTCACAGACGAAACACGGCTGTTACGGACGGTGGTCAGACTTCCGACAGTGCCTGGTGCCAGGCGAAGTCCTAAATGATCGAAGCGACGTGGGGGAACGTGTTGTGTTCGTCCACGTGTGCCAGGAGGTCTCGTGAGCAAATTCGTTCCGACGCTGTTGCTGATCCCTGTCTGCTTGCTGACCGTCGGCGTGGCATATTCGGCCGACGCGCCTCACGGTACGATGACGATTGCTGCGATTTCGGCGCTCGACGCGCCCGTCCCCGGCCGTGCGGCGCTCGATCTTGGCCCCCCCGAGCCGAAGAACGTGCAGTGGACGGACTTGCCTCCGGCTACGGGCCCGCAAGATTCGGACGAGCCGCAAGCTATTGCCATCGTGATCGGGTCGTCGCTGCCGGAAGAGAGGTGGAGCACCTACATATCACGTGCCGGAATCGGCTCGCTTTATTGGGCCGCCCGCCACCCTGCGCAGGCGTGGAGAGTGTTGCTTCCTGTCCAGCGGGGCGATGAGTTCGAAGCGTATGTGGCCATCAACGCAAAGTGTACCGTCGTCCCAAGCGCGCCCGCCGCACGAGCCGCTTGCCCGTGACGAATTGCGAACTCGCCCGCAGACGCGACCGCGGGGGGCCGCATGCGGTACAAAGATGCGTTACTGCCTGACGAGCGCTGGCAGGAACGGTGGCGCGATCCGATCCTGACCGCGCTGCTCGTGCTGCTTGCTTTGGAAGTTTTCGTCGGGGAGCCTCTCGCCCGGTCAAGTGTTCCCGAGGCTCCGACGCTGATAGTCGTCTGGTTTCTCCTCGTGATCTCGGCCGTCCTGATCGCTTCCCGACATTGGGTGGCGATTACGGCTATTGTCCTCTCGTCCGCGCTCGCCGTGAGCGCCAACATTGTGCGAATCGGTGCTCCGTCGAGCCTGACGATCTGTCTCGGATCCGGGTCGCTGCTGGTATTCATGGCGGCGTTGGGTTGGATCGTCTGGAACGCGGTGTTCGGACCTGGCCACGTAACACACCACCGAATACAGGGCGCGGTCGTGCTTTATCTGTGTATCGCCTTGTGGTTCGCCGCGCTCTACGAGATTGTGCTGGCGCTGATTCCCGGCTCGATCTCGGGTGTTGACGCCACGGGACACTACCTCGTCCTGGGGCGAGGTCTCGTCTACTACAGTCTCACGACCCTCACGTCCACCGGGTATGGCGACCTCTTGCCCACACATCCGCTGGCGCGCAGCCTGTCGAATCTGGAAGCTGTCATCGGGCAGCTGTTTCCGGCAACGCTGCTCGCCAGAATCGTGACCCTGCAACTGCGGGCGGGCACACAGTAGCGGGAGCTAAGCGGAGAAACCCGCGAGACGCGATTTGCGTTAGGCTTGGCGGCTGGGACTCGAGCTGAGTCCAGCTGCTGAGGGTATTACATGCGCGGTTCGGCTATTTCCTTGATCGGTGCGGTAGTTCTGGCCCTGATACCCCACAGGAGCCACGCTGAGACTTCACCGCACGAGACCCTCGTGACCCTGGCCCGGGAGATGACCTACGAGTCGGCGCGCCTGTATCCCATGCAGGCTACGGCAGCAGGCATTGCGGGGCACGATGGCGAGCTCGAAACACCCAGTGAGGCGTATCGCGCCGCGTACATCGCGCAGCTCAAACAGTGGCAGAAGAAACTTCGAGCGATCACGGCTGGATTCGGCTCCGGCACGTCGCTCGTGGACCGCGACGACGTGCAGCTGCTGGCCGCGCAGCTCACCGCGCAACGCAATGCCCTCCTCGTGTACCGGATCGATCGCAAGGACTACAGCGCGCCGGCCAACAGCATCGTCGGCGCCGTATTCGTGCAGTTTCAGAACCTCCCGACCGTCGGCCAGGACGGCGCGACGCCGTCCGACCTGAGCAAAGCCTGGGCCGATATCATCGGCCGCCTTTCCAAGGCGCCCGCCTACATCGTAGCGGCGCAGCGCCTCGTCACGACGCCGTGTCATCTATACGGCATCACCGGCAGCAAAGAGCTCGCCGGCGCTCCCGACTTTCTGGCGGGCGCGCTGACGGACGCCGCGAAGAGCCAACTAAGCGCCGATGACGAAGCGCTCGCGCGGTTTCTGAAGGCGCGCGACGCCGTGGTAGCGACGATCCAGGAGTCGAAGAGCTACATCGACGCGCACGTGACTTCCTGGCCCGAGAACTACGTGATGGGCCGCGAGGCCTATGACCGCATGCTGCGGGATGAGCAACTGCTGCCTTTCAATGCAAGCGACGTTGAGCGGATGGGCCGTGACGAGCTCGCGCATGGTTGGGCGGAAGAAGCCTGGTTGACCTCCCTCTCCAAGCGCGCTTCGCTGCCTTTCGGAGCGGCGAGCGGCGGCGGCATGGCCCCTGGTGGCCCGGCCCTGATCGGCTTTTATCGCGACCGCATTGCGGAGCTGCGCAAATTCATGACGGACCACGACGTCGTGACCATCCCGAGCTGGCTCGGCACGATGCAGGTGACGCAGACACCGTCTTTCCTGCAACCCGTCTCCCCCGGCGCGTCGATGAATCCGCCGCGCCTGTTTGCCGCTTCGACGACCGGTTATTACTACATCACCCCCCCGAAGTCGCTCGAGGATGCGGCCGCACGGTTGGATATGAACGAGGACTTCGATCATGATCGAATCCTGTCGACGGCGGCGCACGAGGCGCTGCCGGGACATTTCCTGCAGCTGTCCATCGCGAAACGCCATCCGGACTTCATCCGCAAGATTCAGTCCAGCAGCGCTTTTGCCGAAGGGTGGGCGTTCTATGGCGAGGAGATGTTCGTCCGGCTGGGGATGTACGGCGCCAATCTCGACGGCCGCCTCTTCACGGCTCGCTGGGAACGGGTGCGCGGCGCCCGGGCCATTGTCGACGCCAACCTGTCGAGCGGCACATGGACCTATGCTCAGGCGGTGGACTTCTTCACCACGCAAACCGGCTTTACGCGGGAAGCAGCGCAAGCGGCGGTCGCCATGATGGCGGCCAACCCCGGCTATGTGATTGCCTACACGGTCGGACGCCTGCAACTCGAGAACCTGCTGGCGGAATATCTGTTGAAAATGGGCGACCGCGCCTCGCTGCACGATTTTCATGACCGGCTGCTCTCGTACGGCACGACACCCTTTGCGATCGTCGCCGCCGAGCTGCTAGCCGATCTCGGCAAGCCCGCGAGCGAAGTGCGCGCGGCGGCGAACTACTGACGCGGGCGACCCTTGCGGCAAGGGTGGCGCTCTGCCCCCTAGGGGATAGACAATCAACCGCAACGATCCGCGCCGGAATAGAATGGAGCCTCGTGCCCTAAGCCGAGCGCTCATCCTGTCATCCCGCCGGGAGACCTCCCGTGTCGAAATCCTTGCTGGCATGTATCTCAACGGCGATGTTCGCGTTCGGGTGCGCCCACGCCGCCGATACGTCCCTGCCTCCGCTCGACTCAATCGATCAACGCGTGCAGCCGTGCATCGCCTGTCACGGAAAGGAGGGACGCGCAACACGCGAGGGCTACTATCCACGCATCGCCGGTAAGCCGGCAGGCTACCTCTTCAACCAACTGCTCAATTTTCGCGACGGCCGTCGCCAGTATCCGCTGATGACCTATTTCGCGGACCTGCAGAACGACAACTATCTCCGCGAGCTAGCCGAATACTTCGGTACTCAACGTGTGCCGTATCCCCCGCCGCAGGCTCTCAAGGTCAGCTCGGCCGTCCTCGAACGCGGGCGTCTGCTGGTTACGGAAGGAGACGTAGCCCTTCACGTTCCGCCATGTCGCTCTTGCCATGGCACGCGACTGCTGGGCGTGACGCCCGCGGTGCCCGGATTGCTCGGAGTCTCACAGGATTACCTGATCGCGCAACTCGGCGCGTGGCGCATCGGTACTCGCGCGGCCCTGGCACCCGACTGCATGGCCGAGATCGTTCAGCGGATGCGCCCTGACGATGTGAACGCAGCAACCGCATGGCTTGCCGGGCAAGCGGTTCCCGACGAGACAGGGCCGGAACAGACTTTTGAGCATCCGCCAGCACTCAATTGCGGCAGCATCCCTCACGCTGGTCAAGCTCCATGAGAACGCTTCTGCTTGCGGTCGC
The DNA here is from genome assembly GCA_028293765.1 of Gammaproteobacteria bacterium. GTDB lineage: Bacteria > Pseudomonadota > Gammaproteobacteria > Steroidobacterales > Steroidobacteraceae > 13-2-20CM-66-19. Next base: position 27,085 of record JAQGOG010000037.1, on the reverse strand, counting down.
GGCAATTCTCCTGGTGACGCTGCTTACCCTGTGGCGGCTCACTCCCGCGGATCGCGAGATCGGAGAGGCGCCCCCACCCGCATACCCACCTTCGGCCGATTCCATTGAGCGCGGGCGTCAACTCGTGACGCTGGGCGATTGCAGGGGATGCCACACGGCTCGCGGCGGAGCACCCTTTGCCGGCGGATACGCCATCCCAACTCCCTTCGGAACGTTCGTCACGCCCAATATTACCCCGGACACCACGGGGATTGGCAGTTGGAGCGCCACGGATTTCTGGCATGCCCTGCACAGCGGGTATACCAAAAACGGCACGTTGCTTTATCCGACCTTTCCGTACACGAACTTCACAAAGATCAGTCGGCGCGATGCCGACGCAATGTACGACTACCTGCGGACGATTCCGCCGGCAGCGGGGCCGAAGCGCGTGCAGAATCTTGCGTTTCCCTACAACCACCGCCTGCTGTTGATCGCGTGGCGTTGGCTTTTCTTCCGGCCGGGCGTGTATGAGCCGGATTCGACGCGCAGCGCCGACTGGAATCGCGGCGCTTACCTGGTCCAGGGGCTCGGACACTGCAGCGCGTGCCATGAGGCGCGCAATGCCCTCGGCGCCGTCCAGTCGAAGCACAATCCCGCCGGTGGCCTCGTGCTCAATTGGTACGCCCCCGCGTTGACCAGCCCGCGCGAAGCGGGGCTTCACGAGTGGCGCGTCCCGGACATCCTCACCCTGCTGAAGACCGGTCAGATCGCATCGGCCTCGGCGAGCGCCCCACACGCCACCACGATGGGGCCCATGGGCGAAGTCGTATACGGCAGCTTGCAGTACACGCGTGACGACGATTTGCGGGCCATGGCCGTTTATCTGAAATCGCTACCTGACACGGGTCCACGCTCCGGTGGCTTGTTCCGCTTCACCGCGACGGCCGCCACGCTGAGCAGCGGACATGAGATTTACGACAAACACTGCGCGCAGTGTCATGGCGACAATGGTGAGGGCCGTTCACCCGCCGCGCCGCCGTTAGCGGGGAATCGTGCCGTTACGATGTCGTCCGCCGTCAACCCGGTCCGGATCGTGCTTTTCGGCGGTTACGCGCCCGGCACAGGGGGAAATCCGCGGCCCTTCGGCATGCCCCCGTACCTGCTGGCGCTGGGCGATGAGCAAATCGCCGCCGTGCTTAGTTTTGTGCGGGCGTCCTGGGGTAACGATGCGCCACGGGTCTCCGGTGACGAAGTCGCCAGAAATCGCGGCACCCCGCTGTTTTAATGGGCGTTGCGACAGTGGCATCAACCGGAGAAATCGTCCTCGAAGTACTCTGACGGGGCCCGGCCGCCGCTGCAGCGCCGCTGCGCCTCGAGCCGGCGCAATTCGTTGCGGCGGATCTTTCCGGAAATCGTCTTCGGGAGCTCGGCGAATTCGAGCCGCCGGATTCTCTTGTAAGGCGCGAGTCGCTCGCGGCAGAAGCGCAGGATGTCGCGCGCCAGCTCGGCGTTGCCGGTGTGTTGCCCTGCCAGCACGACGAAAGCTTTCGGAACGGCCAGGCGCACGGGATCGGGACTCGGCACGACCGCGGCCTCCGCGACCGCGGGATGCTCGATGAGCACTGACTCGAGCTCGAACGGACTGATCCGGTAGTCCGACGCCTTGAAGAGATCATCCGAGCGACCGACGTAAGTGATATATCCCTCGGCGTCGCGGAGCGCGACATCACCTGTCCAATAGTAGCCGCCACGCATGGCGTCTGGCACCGTCCCGCTGTCGTGTGCATACTCCAGCATCAGGCCGATAGGCCTGGGCGACAGCGGCAGGCACAGCTCGCCCTCCTCGACCGACCTCCCTGAAGCATCCAGAAGCTCAGCGCGGTACCCGGGTAATGGACGGCCCATGCTGCCCGCCTTGAGGCGCTGGCCCGGACTGTTGCCGATCAGACACGTCGTCTCCGTCTGCCCGAAGCCGTCACGGATCGCGATCCCCCAGGCCTGCCGTACCTTTTCGATGACCTCCGGGTTCAAAGGCTCACCCGCCGCCACGAGCTCGCGCAGACTCATGCGCCATGCGGCGAGATCCTCCTGAATGAGCATCCGCCACACTGTTGGAGGCGCGCATAGCGTGGTAACACGATGCTCCTGTATGACATCCAGCAATGCGCGGGCGTTGAAGCGCGCGCTGTTGTAAATGAACACACACGCCCCGGCGTTCCAGGGGGCAAAAATGCAGCTCCAGGCATGTTTCGCCCATCCCGGCGAGGAGATGTTGAGATGGCGGTCATCGGGACGCAGCCCAATCCAGTACATCGTGGACAGGTGCCCGACGGGATAACTCTGCTGGCTGTGCAACACCAGCTTGGGTCTCGCAGTCGTACCGGAGGTGAAGTAGAGCAGCAGCGGGTCGCTGGCCCGCGTGAGGCCAGCGGGGCTGAATTGCGTGCCTGCCGCGCAAGAATCCTCGAATCGATGCCAACCCGGCACGTCGGCACCTACGCAGATGCGCGTGTACTTTCCGGGTATTGCAGAGAACTTCTCTACATTGGCGCCACCGGTGACGACGTGGCGCACGCTGCCGCGCTCGAATCGATCGAGCAGATCCACATGTGTCAGTAATGGCGTCGCGGGTATCACGACGGCGCCGATCTTCATGGCGGCCAGGATCACTTCCCAGAGCGCAGGCTCGTTCCCCAGCATGAGGAGCATGCGCTCTCCGCGCCCCACCCCCAGACCCCGCAGCCAGTTCGCAACCTGGTTGGAGCGCTCCGACAGTTGGGCATACGTGAGCTGCTGCCGCCGACCGTCCTCGCCAACGATACACAAGGCAGCCCGATCGTTGCCCGTCGCGACGCTGTCGAAATAGTCGAGCGCCCAATTGAACTCAGGCAGCCTGGGCCAGCGGAATCGGGCATAAGCCGAATCGTAGTCGGTCCGATGGGCGAGCAGGAAGTCGCGGGCTTCCAAAAATGCCCGGGCGCGCTCATTCATGGCAGGAAGGCTCCGCTTGGGTGAGACGGTGTCAGTTGGGGCCTGCGGTCCGGCCGGTTTGCATTGTAGGCCAGGACTGAGCCGACGACGTACACTGACGCCCGCCCGGAAACTAAGTTTCCCCGCAGCACGACTGGAGGCCGACGCCAGATGAAACCGACGACGCCGCCGTGCGCTGAAGCGACGATCCGTGCGACTCCGGAAGTGCCAGCATGCGCTGAACGGAAAGGTTGGGTGCTTGCCGCCGCGGTCCTCGGCTCGACGATGGCGTTCCTCGATGAGTCGGTGGTGAATGTCGCCTTGCCTCGAATCGAGGCCGCGCTCGACACCACCCTTCCGGCGATGCAATGGATCATCAACGCCTACACCCTGTGTATTTCCGCCCTGCTGCTGATCGGCGGCGCGGCGGCAGACCAGGTGGGGCGTCGCAAGATCTTCCTGATCGGAATTACGATCTTCGCCATGGCCTCGCTGGGCTGCGGCTTCGCGCCCCATATTGCTGTGCTCATCGTGGCGCGCGCGGTTCAAGGCGTGGGCGCGGCATTGCTGATCCCCTGCTCGCTGGCGCTCATTGGCGCCGCCTATGATGAAAAGGAGCGCGGCGCGGCGATCGGGATCTGGTCAGGAGCGTCCGCGATTGCCGCTGGCGGCGGTCCATTACTGGGCGGCTGGCTGGTTGACCATTGGTCCTGGCGCGGCATTTTTCTTATCAATCCGCTGTTGGCACTGCCCACGTTGTGGATCGCCATCCGACATGTGCCGGAGAGCCGTGACGCGAGCGCGCAACGAGGACTCGACTGGCCCGCCGCATTACTGGCCTTCGGCGGACTGGGCGGGCTCGTGTTTGGGTTGATTGCCGCACCCCGTGCGGGTTGGGGCCATCCGGTCGTGGTCGCGTCCCTCGCCCTAGGTGTGCTGCTGCTCGTCGCTTTCGTGCAAACCGAACGGCGTAGCCGTGCGCCCATGATGCCGCTACAGCTGTTCCACTCGCGCACTTTCAGTGGCATCACCCTCTTCACCCTGTTCCTTTACGGCGCCCTCGGAGGCGCCTTGTTTTTTCTGCCCTTCCTCCTGATCCAGGCGCACGGTTATTCCGCCACGGCCGCGGGCGCCGTCTACCTGCCGTTCACGGTGATCCTGGGCCTGCTGTCCCGCTGGTCCGGCGGACTGGCGGACCGTTTTGGGACTCGCGTGCCGCTCATCGTCGGCCCCCTCATCACGGCACTCGGCTTCGCCTTATTGGCAGTCGTCAGCGGGTCCACGCATTACTGGGCGTTCCTGCCGCCGATGACGGTGGTTGGCTTCGGAATGGCCATCACCGTGGCGCCCCTGACGACCGCAGTAGTCAACAGCGTGGCCGAGCGGCAGATCGGCGTCGCCTCCGGGATCAACAATGCGGTCGCATCTGTAGCCAGCCTGTTGTTTGTCGCTGTGCTGGGCTCCATTGCGCTCGGCGCCTTTGGCCGTTCCCTCGACCGGCATCTCGTGGCCGCCAACCCGTCCCCCGAGGTTCGGGCGTTCGTCGACAGCACGCGCCAGGCATTCGCGCCGCCGTCCACACAACCAGCGATGTCCCGGCGCGATCGCCAAACCGCCCAGAGGATCATCGCCGAGTCCTACGTCGAGACGATCCGCCTCGTGATGTTCATCGCCGCCGCTGCATGTTTTGCCAGCGCACTGACGGCCGCGCTCACAATAGGGTCGCTAAAGGAAGAACGGATGGTTGCACGGCCTCGCTCAAGCTGACCTGGCGACGCCTGGGGCTTTCCTGCTGCGACGCGGCCACCAGATCCGAGAGCTGGGGCAAACATCACCGAGTCATCACCGAACCTTCAAGCAACCTTCATGCGGCGGCGGCGCTGAGTGCATACCGTACCTGCGGTCGAAAAACCTACACCGGAGAACCGCAATGAACTCAAAACGCACGCATCATTCATATACTTGGGTTGCAATGCTCGCCATCGCCTCGTGCTCGCTCGTTGCGAGTCAGGCGTCCGTGGCGCGCGACTCCGAGGACGTTCGCACCGAGAAGGTCAGCTACGCAGACCTGAATCTGTCCACACCGGCAGGTGCCGCCGCTCTGTACGGTCGCATCGAAGGAGCCGCCCGCAACGTCTGCGGACCCGATAACATCCTGGGGCGTCACTTCGAGTGGAAAGGATGTTGTAAGAGCGCCATCGCCTCTGCTGTGACCAAGGTGAACAGCCCGATGCTCACCGCCATCCTGGACAGCAAGAATGGCGGGCCCAAACTCGTCGCACTGCAGAGTCCTCGTTCACGCAGAGAGTAAGCACCGATGCCCCCACCCAGTCGATCGACTGGGTGGGGATGCGTCACGACTTACGCCGTAGGAGGCGCGGATGCGTTCACACCAGCGTAAGATCGGCCGACCAGCCACGCGTCGCATTTCGCTCGGAAGGAGTGGCGCCGGGGATGCAGCAGAGCAGTTCAGTTTCGCCTGCCCCGGAGCCGAGCGGCTTCCGGGTCGGCGACCTGTTGATCGATATCGGCCGCCAACGCGTAATGCGCGCTGAAGTCGAGCTGCCGCTCTCGCAACTCTCGTTCGAACTGCTCCTCGCCCTGGCGCGCGCTGCACCGAATCTCGTGTCGTTCGATCAGTTGATTGAGCGCGTGTGGCCGGGCCTGGTCGTCACGCAGGAGACAGTCAGTCAACGCGTGAAATTGGTGCGCGATGCCCTCGCAGACGACCCACACTCGCCCCGCTACATCGCCGGGGTGCGTGGACGTGGGTACCGGATGGTCGCCCTGGTCAGCGTTCTCAACACGTTGCCCGCGACGGGCTTCACGTCCACCCAAGCGGCGCCGCCCGCGAATGTCTTGAGTCGGGAACCGGGTATCCTGACCTTGCCCGTCCGCCATCGGTTTGCGCGGCCTCGCCTCGTCATGGCCGTCGCGGCTGCGCTGGTAGTCACAGCCGCCTTCGGCCTCGCGCATTTCTGGAGTGCGACGCAGCGCCCGGCATCCGCCGGGAAGCGTCCTCAAGCCGTCCTTGTTCAACCTCCCAAGACCATCGCTGTTCTGCCCCTGGTCGACATCAGTCCCGCCGGCCACAACGAATATCTCGGTGATGGGCTCGCGCAGGAACTGTCGAGTCGTCTGGCGCGGATCCCCGGACTGCGAGTAGCAGCACGAACCTCGGCGTTTGCCTTCAAAGGGGGTCATGTCGATGTCCGCACGATCGCGCAGACGCTTGGGGTGCGCCACGTTCTCGAGGGAAGCGTGCGACGCGAAGGCGATCATCTGCGAGTGACCGCACAACTCATAGACGCCACCTCGGGATATCAGGTGTGGTCCCAAAGCTACGATCGCAGCTGGCAAGATCTACTGGTCATCGAGGACGATCTGGCCCGTTCGATCATCGGTACTCTGCAGGTGGTGCTCTCCAGCGATCTCGCGCTGCGCGTGGGGCAGCCGCCAACGGCGCATCTGGCGGCATTCGATTTGTACCTGTCAGGTATGGCCAAGCTGCGTCAACCCGCGACGGCCGGGCAGTTGGACGAGGCCGAAGGCATGTTCCGGGACGCCATCGCCATCGATCCGCGCTTCGCACCTGCGTACGCGGGACTCTGCGAGCGCTACTCAATGGGCTACCAGGGTACTCGAGACACCGCTCTCGCCACCAAGGCCGAAGTGGCCTGCAACGAGGCTCTCAGGCGCGATGGCTCTTTGCGAGAGGTGGAAATGGGGCTCGCGCATCTGTATCTCGTCACGGGACGCCCCGACCAGGCGGCGACGATTCTTCGCTCTGTCATCCGTAATGATCCCACGGATACCGATGCCTACATCGGGCTCGCGGACGCCTACGAAGGGCAGCAGAACACCGCCGCGGCCGAAGTCGCCTACCGCCGCGCCGTCGATGCCGAGCCCGGCTATGGTGTTGCACACACCGCGTTGGGTAACTTCCTGTTCCACCATGGCCAGGCTGCCGCAGCCGTCGCGCACTACCGGCGTGTGACCGAGCTTGCTCCCGCGAGCGCGCCTGCCTTCAACAACCTCGGCGCGGCCGAGGAAATGAGTGGCGACCTCCAGTCGGCCGCGAGCGCCTTCGATGAGTCCTTGAAGCTCGAGCCGACGCGCAGCGCGTATTCGAATTCGGGCACCGTGCACTACTTCCTCGGCCGCTTTGCCGACGCAGCGCGGCTGTTTCACAAGGCGACCGAGCTGGCTCCCGAAGATCATCGCGTCTGGGGGAACCTGGCGGACGCGCTCTACCAAATTAAAGCCAATCGTGCGCAGGCCGAGCGCGAATACCGTCATGCAATCGTGCTCGCGGAGCGCCGCATCGGCGTGAACCCGGACGATGCGTCCACCTGGGTCGAGCTGGCGTTTTACTACGCTCGTGTTGGCGAAAATACCCGTGCCGCGGCCTGCAAGGCCCGCGCGCTCGCGCTCGATGCGGACGACTTCCTCGTCCAGTACTACGCCGCGCTCATTGCGCTGGAAGAGCGGAATTCCGCCGCGGCACTGGCTGCCCTGAGCCGCGCGATCGAGCTTGGCTACCCCACGCAGATGGTGCGTGCGGCGCCCGAATTCTCAGGTCTGCGCGGGGACGAGCGCTTTCAACGCATGCTGGTGGCGGCGCGTGAGCCGTGAGAAACACGAAGCGGAAACGTCAAACGATGCGGGAGGACGGGACCATGTCGACTATCCAAATCGATGTCAGTATCCGGAACAACACTCTGATCTGCGGTGTGAACGGCGGTAACGTGCTGGGGGTCCCGGGAAACCGGATCCGGTGGCGCTCCGGGGACAAGACGCAGAATTTCACCCTCGAATTCTTTCGACTCGCGGCCGAGCCGGCGCAAGAGCCGCGCTCGGACTGCGAGCCGCTGAACGTAAGTGAGCTTGCTCATTGGCCGTTCACCGAGCCGGAGCCGAATAGTGGCGTCGTCGGTCCCATCAACGAATTCAGCGGCACGCTCAAGAAAGAGGGGGACCCGACCGCCTATAAATACTACGTCACCGTCGGCAACCTCCGGCTCGATCCGGTCGTCATCGTGGATCGTTGATACCGGGGACGTCCCGCGACCGCGTCCGCCTCGCGGAGCTCACCGCTTCGGGTTATCTGCGGCGTCTCCTGACTTTGACCCGGAGGTGTCGGACCCCAGGCGGAAGCGGCGCTGCTCCACCGACAGGCGGCGCAACTTTTGCGTCTCTCCGGTAGCCCTGCGGATCTCCACCTCGCGCCACACCGATGTGGGTACCTGCGGTAGAGCCAGTATCGAGTCGCGCGCCTGTTTGAGGCGGTACTTCAGCAAAGGCTTCAACGCCTCGAGTGGCGCCAGGACGAGCCTCTCGTCCTCGGTGTCAGCCAGCTCGACATCGCAAAACACGCGGAAATAGTCCGCGTACCACTCTTCGTAGAGCTGCAACGGCTCGCCGAATGCGGCGTCTCGCATCAGCTGCTCGGCCAGGTAATCCGTACACAGGGAGCTCGAGCTGCAGCGTATGAAACTGGCATGCTCGGCCACGACGGAACTCGCGTAATCGCGCGCGCCGTAGAACAGCGAAAACAATCTATGGCGCCTGGCTCCCGTGATTTCACGCTTGCGCAGATACTCGAACAGGGCCTTGCGGTGAATCAGCCCGAAGGCGGCGGATCTCAACGCACCAATTTGGGGTGCGAGTCGAGCGTGCGCCGACACCGTGCGAATCAAGCGATCGTGCTCAGCCTCCCACAGACGATAGGAGAGCGGATGCTCCACGACACGGCTGGCAACGAGCATCTCTTCGGGCGGCCCCGCCCTGGCTACCGCTTCCAAACAGGATTGCGACTCCTCCATGAGACGTGAATGCCTGTATCCCTGGATGAGCATGCGACCCTCCTTTAGATTGAGAGTCCTCGTCGACCGCCATGAAATTTGCTGTGTGGGTTGAGTGTCGCTCGTTACTTAATGTGAAGCAATGTTAACGCTCGAGCATGAGAGGCGCACGTCGCAGGCTCAGCAGAGCCGCGGATCGCCGGCAGTGACGGGCGGTGCGCATGTGTGCGTTGCAACATCCGGTGCCGCACAGTGTTTGGATGTGCGACGCAGCAAATCAGCTCAGTCAGGCTGTGCGCGCTCTTGCGCGGATTCGTGGCCGAAAGCGCCGTAGGGGCTCACATGGGACAAGCCACCCACCGCGGCGCTGATGATACCGAAGGCGACGCAGAGGAGGATGGTGCTGAGAACGACCGTGGCGGTGTAGCCCGAAGCCCGGTCCTTGGGAGACTTCATCAACACCGGCAGTCCGAGAGCAAGCAGATAAATCCCGTAGATCCCCGCAGCCAGTTGCAACAGTGTCGACATCGTCGGCAACAGGCTGAACACAGTAGCCAGCCACGCAGGCGTGAAAGCGTAGGCCGCGACCTTCAATGCCTGGCGCTGATCGTGCGTGCCCCCGAAGTAGGAGGCCAACCCGTTGATGATCAGTGCCACCAGGAACGGGCCAACCAGCCCAAGACCGAACGTCAGCACCGCCGTCGTCAGTCCGCTCGTGAAGGGCATGCGGATCGCGGCGGAAAACGGCGGGCTGATGGCGATGATTGACATGTGAATGAGCGAGATCGCCGCCGGGAGCGCCGCGAGTGGCATGACGTAGCCCGTGTAGAGTTGTGCCGGCGTCGTCGGCTCCGCTTCGATGACTGGCCATTCCGTCTTTGGGGCGAGCAGTATGTTTTTCACACGCTCCAGCAATCCCGGCAGCGCTCCCGATGATGGTGCGTTCGTGCCGGGAGCCGAGGTGAGCCCGGCGGGTGTCTCATTGCTGGTGGCCATACGAAGTCTCCTCGCTCTTTACTTCTAAAGAACCGGAAAGACTCCCGTTTCCCGCCATGCTGTCGTGGCTAAAATCCCCTCCATGAATCCTGACGAGGCCGTTCCCGGAAACGCTGATGAGCCATTGGGGCACAGTACGGTCTCGCCCGAAGTTCGGCATATCGCCGCGGAGCTGTTACCGAGCTTCTACGATCAGCTCAAGCACATCGCGCAGCGCGCGCGATCCCGCCTGGGTGGAAATCAGACCCTGCAAACCACCGCCCTCGTGCACGAAGCGTATCTGCGGCTGCGGAAATCACGCGGTTTTGCTGATGAAGCCCACTTTCTGCGGGCCGCGGCCCTCGCAATGCGCCATGCACTCATCAATCACGCAGCCGCACGCCTGGCCGAGAAGCGCGGTGGCGGTGAGGCGCCCCTGACACTCTCCAGCATCGAGACCCTGAGGGTCGATACAGACGAAGGTCTGGTGATGCTGAACGAGGCATTGCAGCGGCTGGCGGCCGAGATGCCCCGCCTGGCAGATGTGGTCGAATGCCGTTTCTTCGGCGGCTACGCAGAGGAGGACACTGCACGCGCGTTGGGCCTGTCCCTGCGAACGGTGCAGCGCGACTGGCTAAAGGCCAGAGCCTGGCTGTTCCGCGAGCTGGGTGGGATAAAGTAGCGGGCGTAGGGCGCCTCTCGCGTTTCCTGCAGAACGCGACCCGACGCATGCGCCGGGGATGACGGGGCTCATTCGCCCATTTTGCGCAGCGCTCGCTCGCCGCGCGCCGTCTCGGAGTGGGCGGCCCCGAGTTGACCGGTGAGGCCGGCGACTGCCTGCAGCAACTGCTCGCGCGCCCCCGCGCCGCCCCCGGCGGCCAAAGCCTCTCCTAACCGCTCGCGTGCAACGGCCTCCCAAGTTGAATCGCGTGACTGCTCGAGCAACGATACGGCCTCCCGAAGCAGCGGGATCGCCTGCAGCGCGTGGCCTTCACTCAACTGCGCCTCTCCGAGGGCCTGCAGCGCCTGCGGTAGTTCCACCGTTGTCTGAGCACCTGCGAGCCGGAGGCGCGGGATGAGTGCGGCCAATTGATCTCTCGCCTGCATGCCATGCCCTTCGGCCATCGCGAGCCGCGCCAAGGCCAACTGCGTACGCAGCGTCAGCGAGTGGTTTGCTCCGTATTGCGCCAATGCGGCTTGGTAGTCAGCGGTCAGCGTGGCACGTGCTGCCGCCCGGTCCCCAACGGCGAGCTGCGCCTCGCCGAGAAACAAGCGGTTCTGCACGGTCAACGGGCTGGACGGCCCGGTGTAGCGAGCACCGAGATCGGTCGCGTCGTGCAAAACAGGCAGCGCCTGCTGTCCCCGGTCCGTAAGTGATAGAACCATGCCGTAGCAGCCCAGGGCCGCCGCGACGGCCGCGGAATCTCCGGCGAGATCGCGCTCGCGTTGAATGGCACTTTTCAGCAGGCTCTCCGCGGCCCGCAGATGCCCGGTGCGCATCTCGAGTGTCCCGGTATTTCCCAACACGATCTGCGCATCGAGCTCATCGCCGAGCCCGAGTGCCTGGTAGATACCGGTGGTCTCGCGGTAAGCCTGGAGCGCTTCATCGAGGCGATGCGCGGCGGTCAGAATGATGCCGAACGAGTTGTACAGGACCGCGGTCTCGCGATGCAGGCGGCCGGAAAGCACGAGGCGCTGTGCGATCGCCTTGCGCATCGTGGCGGTGGCGCCGTCCAGGTCGCCGCCGGCGCGCTGTGCCCGCGCTCGAATGCCCAGACCCTCGAGACGCTCCTCGGCATAACGCGTCGGAGCACTTGCCCAGAACGCCTCGGCCTGTGTCAACAGCTGCCCCGCATGCTCCACGTGACCCCGCGACACCTCGATGTTGGCAAACTTCTGGCGCGCATCGGCGACCGTCGCCGCATCCGCCTTCGGATCGGCTGCCGCGAGATAACCTTCCAGGAGCACCCCGGCGCCGTCGACATCCTCCAGCGCGCCGTAGAGGTCGGCGAGCGTGATGACGATTTCACCCGCGAGTTGCGGCTGATCCCTGTACTCGCGCAGGACGCGCTGGGCGCTGGCGTCGATCATGGTCTTTGCGGTTGTCGGCGCGGTGCCGCGGTCCGCAATCGCCGCACGGAACAGCCTTGTGAGCTGATACCGAACCGCTTCCTCACGAGCGGCCTCACGGCGCGCGACATCGCGCTCGACCTGTACCCGATCGCGCTCGATCTGCACGCGCTCTGCTTGCCACGCGGCGGCCCCTAGACCGCCGGCGAGCGACACAACTACAGAAACGACAGCGATCGTTCCCCAACGATATCGTCGCAGCAGGCGGCCGAAAAGGTACAGGCGGGCACCGGATCGGGCGGCGACCGGCTCGCCACGCCTGACACGTTCCACATCGAGCTTCAGCGCATCGACCGTTTCATACCGATGCGTCGGTTCCTTGCGCAATGCCTTGGCGACGATCGCGTCGAAATCTCCACGCAGCAGCCGCGGCGGCAATGGCGGAGCGGCCAGGCTCGCCGCCGTCAGGCTAGGCGCCGGCGCCGGCCTCTCGAGAACGACTCTCATCGCGTGGGCGATTGGCGCGCCGGCCTGCGACCAGGGCTTGATACCCGTCAGGAGCTCGAACAGCAGCAGTCCCAACGCGTAGACATCCGTCGCCGTCGTGACGGGTCCGCCGAGCAGTTGCTCGGGAGCCGCGGACGAAGGGGTCAAGGGTGCGGCCGCGGTCCGCGTCAGATCCCGCTCGTCCACGGAGATCAGTTTCGCGATCCCGAAGTCGAGCAGTTTGATCTGTCCTGCCACCGTGACGAGGATGTTAGCCGGCTTGAGATCCCGGTGCACTACGAGGTTGCGATGGGCGTAGGCGACTGCTTCGCATACCTGACAAAACAGCCGCATGCGTTGGGGCAGCGTGGCCCGCGTACGCGCGCAATAGTCGGTGATCGGCTCGCCTTCGATGAGCTCAATCGCCATGTACGGCCGGCCATCCACCGCGATGCCACCGTCATAGAGTCGAGCGATGCCCGGATGCTCCAGCCGCGCAAGAATTCGCCGCTCGACATGAAAGCGCTCGAGCTCGGCGACGGCTTCATGGCGCAGCAGCTTGATCGCCGCCCGCTGTACGAAATCGCCTTCGGCGCGCACCGCCTCGTAGACCACGCCCATCCCGCCACGGCCTATGTGCCGCGTGATTCTCCAGGCGCCGACCCGCATGTCGGCCGGAATCGGCTCACTCGCCGGCTGCGTGCCGAGGCGCGGCGGATTTGCAAGGAAATCACCCACCACCTGCGTGGCCCGCAGCAGGCTTTCCACCTCGCGGCGAACCACTGGATCGTCCCCGTCGGGGCGACTCAGATACTCGGCGCGGGCCTCCGGGGGCAGGTCCAACAGCGCGTCCAGCATTGCGTCGATACGGGTTCGCTGGTCGGCAGACAGGTCGGGCATGTCCCAAGACTACAAGAAGCGCGCTCCGCGCGGTACGGTTGAGTGCACCCTCGCCTGCGATCAACGGAAGTTGGGCTGGATGAACAGCCATGGGTCGCCATCCGACCCCCGCGGCACCTTCACCTCGATCAGTACGGGCTCGTCCGCCGCAAGTGCCCGCTCCAACACCGGGCGTAGCGCGTCCGGCGACTTCACCGCCGACGCACTGACACCGAACGACTGCGCCAACGCCACGAAGTCGGGGTTGACGAGCTCGGAGCCGAGCAGCCGGCCCCCGAATTGCTGTTTCTGATCGCGATACACGTTTCCGTAGCTCTCGTTGTTGAAGACGAGGGTCACGAGATTGATCCCATATTGAACCGCCGTCGCAAGCTCCTGCACCGCGAACATGAAGCCGCCGTCGCCCGTGATCGAGACCACGGGCCGGTCCGGAAAGGCCGCCTTCACGCCCAGCGCGGTCGGAAAACCGAAGCCCAGCGTGCCCTGATAGCCGCTGGTGACGAAGGTCCGTGGCGCATAGGAGGGCCACGCGAACATGGAGGCGAAGCCTATCTGTGAGATCTCGTCCACGAAGAACCCATTCCTGGGCAACACCTCGCGGATGACTTCGAGATAGGCCACCTGCGGCTGCACGGCGCGAATTGCCACGGCGGCTTCCGCTTTAGCGGCGGCAATGGTTTCGTCGCGTCGCCTCGGGACCCCGTGCCGGCTCAGCGCGCCTGCCAACGCTCGACTGCCAACAGCCGCATCGGCAACGATGCTGACATCGGCAGACAACCGACGCTTCTCGGCGGGATCGATATCGATGCGGATGATTTTCAGACCCGGGGGACGATACCGCCAACGGGCATCCAGCAGCTCGAAGCGCGATCCGATCACGATCGCAACATCCGTTTGCGGCCACAGACGTTGGGCCGATGCGATCGTGAGCCCGAGCGGATGATCGTTGGATACGACACCGCGTCCACCGCGGAAACTCACCGCGGGCGCGCCGGTCATCTCCGCCAGCGCGGTCACTTCAGCGCTCGCATCGAGAGCACCGGAGCCGACGATGATCATCGGGGCCCGGGCTCCGGCAACCATTTTCGCCGCCGCGTCGATCGCGTCGAAGTCCACCTCGGGCAAGGGAAATGGAGGCAACGTCATCGCCGGCCCGACAGCGGCCGACGTCGTGAAATAGTCCCACGCGGCCTGCAGAGCCGTGGCGCCCCGCCGGCCCGAGGACATTTCCTGGAACGCCCTGGCGACGAGCAGGGCAGCCTGCGAGGGATGCTCGATCTGGTCGGCCCACTTCGTCAGCGAGCGCAGGATGTTGAGTTGATCGCGCAGCTCGTGGAGCTGCCCCCGCTCGCGGCCCTTCGCCTGCGACGGGATATCGCCGGTCAGCGCCAGCACACGCTGATTGCTACTGTGTGCTGTCAGCAACGCCGCCGAGGCGTTCAGGATGCCCGGTCCGGGCACCACCGCGAAAATTCCCGGCTTGCCGCTCGCCCGCGCGTAGCCAAACGCCATGTAGCCGCACGCCTGCTCGTGCCGGGCACCAATAGTACGGATCTTGTCCTGGCTCTTCGCGAGAGCATCGCAGAGCCCATAAATCTGCGCACCGGGGAGCGCGAACACCGTGTCGACACCGTGGGCGACCAGTCCTTCGACGATCGCCTCGGCACCAGTCAATGTCCTCGAAGCAGAGCCGCTATCACCTGTCATTGCGATTACTTTCCTGTCCCGCATACGTTGGGGCCGAGCGTCATTGGATTGCATCAGGGCGAGCCCATCAGGTGCGGGAGGCGCCCCGCGGCAGCGCAGCCCACCTTCATATATTGGACCACATTTTGACGGGAGGACGGACTTGCCCCCTCCGGCCGCGTCACGGCGCTGCACGCCGAGCGCGCACCACTAGTGCGCAGCCCAGCGGCTCGCTGCCGGGCGCATCAGGCAGCCCCCCTACCTCTTTCGGCGCTCGCCGGAGCCACGGAAACCGCATAAAGTAGCGCGACGCTGTGCAGACCCTGGAGCACGGCGAAGTCGCCACCGGACCCTGCGATCGGCCCGACCTCGGCGACACCGTCCCCTTTATATCCTGCAGCCCGACGGCGCTTCGTAAAGCCGCGGCGCCGCACTTCAGCGCGCGATGATCCTTCCATTATGGAAACCAAATTTTTGCGGAATGCGGTGACGCTCGGGCTTCTGTCAGCCATCGGGCCGTTCGCCATCGACATGTACCTGCCCGCGCTGCCCGCGATCGGCCGCAGCCTCGAGGCGGAAACCGGCGCCGTGCAGATGAGCCTCACGGTCTTCTTCATCGCGCTCAGCCTGGGTCAGTCGATCTACGGACCGCTGTCCGACATGATCGGCCGCAAGACGCCTCTATATATAGGCCTCGGTCTCTTCTCGATCGGCAGTATCGGCTGCGCCCTCGCGCCCAGCATCGGCGTCCTCATCGCCTTCCGCTTCATTCAAGGTGTCGGCGCGTGCGCGGGAATGGTGATTCCCCGGGCCATCGTGCGCGACCTCCACACGGGAGTCGATGCCACGCGCCTGATGTCACTGCTGATGCTCGTGTTCAGTATTTCGCCGATTCTCGCGCCTCTCACCGGAAGCTTCGTCATCCAACTCGGTGGCTGGCGGGCCGTGTTCTGGGTGGTGCTCGTTGCCGCCGTCCTGGGCTGCATCATTCTGGCTACTCTCAAGGAGACGCGGCCCGCCGCCGAGCGCGCCGACAGCAGCATCCGCAGCGCAGTCGCCGCTTATCGGCTCCTTCTCAGCGATCGGCACTTCCTCGGGCTTTCGTTCATCGGAGCGTTCGGTATTTCGAGCTTCTTCGTCTATCTGTCGAACTCGCCATTCGTGCTGATCGAGCACTATCATCTGTCGCCACGACTCTATAGCGTGTTCTTCTCAGCCAACGCGGCGTCGTTCTTCGCGGTAGCGCAGCTCACCGGATGGCTGGCAGCGCGTGTTGGCCTTCGCCGCCTGGTTCGTGGAGCGGTGATCGTTTACTCCGTCGTGATGCTTGCTTTGCTCGCCGTGTTCGCATCCGGGGTGGATCGCCTCGACGTGCTGGCCGTCTTTCTGTTCGTGGGCTATGGATGCCTGGGCCTGGTAATCCCCACTACGGCAGTGCTGGCGCTGGAAGAGCATGGAGAGATTGCTGGAACAGCCTCCGCGTTGATGGGCACGCTGCAGTTCGTAACAGGCGCGGTGGTGATGCTGTTCGTGGGCACCTTCCTGAACGGCACAGCGCTTCCCATGGTTGCGGGCATAGCCGGCTGCGCGGGCATTGCCCTGGTTCTCGCACAGACGACGCTGCGAACCGAATCGGAGGCCCAGGTCGAAGCCGCTGCCGACTGACGCCTATCTGGCGCTCGCTGGCGCAGCCACCACGGCGTCGTGTTGGTTGCTTGCGCGCAGGGCGGCGGCGATGAAGCCGGTGGCTTTCATCTCTTCTATGAACACGCCAAGGTAGGCCGCGCCGGCCGCGCGAGCCAGCGCCGTTCCCATGGCTTGTTCTATTTTCGTGAAACTGCCCTCGATGACACGCAGGCCCGGGTGACTTGCAGCAAACGCCACCAGCGGTTGGCGAACTCCCGCAGCCGCCTCGAGTCCCTGCTCGACAAACAGCTCGAGCGCGTCCGCCGAGTTCGGCGCACGGACCAGTTGCGCCTGTTTCAGCTCGCGAGTGAGGTACAGGTCATAGGCGGTGCCGCGTCCAGCCGCTACCCGTACGCCTGCCCGATCTACGTCCTCGATGGTGCGCAACGGTGAATCGTCGGGCACGAGGTAGCTCCCCTCGATGATCACGTAAGGGGCCGTGAAAGAGATTCCTGCCGCGCGCAGCGGATCGATCGCCAGAAAGGCGACATCCCAGATGCCCGCGTCCACGGTCTCGAAAACCTTCCGGGCGGAATCGAAATGGACGAATTCGAGCTCGACTGCCAGCCGGCTCGCCAGCTCCCGCGCCAGATCGGGCGCAACGCCGCGAGGCTCTCCGTTCGCGGAATCCCGCTGCACGAGCACGGTATTACCGTGATTCAACGCGGCGATCAGCCGGCCCCCACGGGTCAGATCGGCGCGCACACTGGAATCGATAGTCGTCACGGCGGCTCCTGCTGTCCGGGCTGGAAACGGTCTGACGAATAGTACCAAGGGCCGCGTCCCTTGCCCGCCCTGCCGCGCTTACGGCTTGCGATGCGCCGGCATTCACGCTGAAATCGACTTACATACCGTTAAATGCCGAGCGACGATGGCAAGCGATCTGCGGGAATTCATGGCCACGATGGTCGTTGCCCCCGCGGCAGTCAGCCCGGAAGCCGCGCAGAGGCTGGCGCGTGACCTCTACGGACTTGAGGCGGTGGCCACACGCCTCACGGGCGAGCGCGATGAGAATTTCAAGCTGTCCTGCCCGGACAGCTCCCAATATGTCCTGAAGATCGCAAACTCCGCAGAGGACCCGGACATCACGGATCTTTCGACGGCTGCATTACTTCACGTCGAGCGCGTCGATCCGGGCTTTCCCTGTCCCCGCATCATGCGGAGCCGCGATCGACGGACGCAGGTTCAGTATGAGGACGCCTCTGGACTGACGCGCACTGCCCGGGTGTTAACCTACCTGGCAGGCAAGACGTTGCGATCATCCGTGCGATCCGGGCCCCAGCGCGCTGCATGCGGCCGCACGGCCGCGAGGTTAGGCCTTGCGCTTCGCAACTTCGCGCACCCGGCGGCGAGGCGGCCGCTCATCTGGGATCTTCGCAATGTGGGGCAGACACGGGCTCTCCTCGACGAACTACCGGGCTTTCCGCACCCAGAGGGTGTCGCCGCCGTGATCATGGAGATCGAGGCCCGGATCGCGCCCCATTTCGAGCGCCTCCGGCAGCAGGTCGTACACAACGACCTGAACGACATGAACGTACTCGTCGAACCCGCGGACGAGACCGTGATCGCGGGAGTCATCGATTTCGGAGACCTGGCCCACACGGCACTTATTGCCGATGTTGCCATTGCCGCCGCCGACCAGATTGCCGACGCTGCCTCTGCTTACCACTCGATCCGGGATCTTGTGATCGCCTATCACGAGACGACGCCGCTGTTGCCTGCAGAGCTTGCATTGTTGAACTCGTTGATTGCTGGAAGGCTCCTGATGGATGTCGTAATTCCGTCATGGCACAGGGTGATGAATCCCACCGGCACCCACTATGCCGACTTCGACGCAGAATTCATCCGTGCGCGCCTCGAGCTCGCGAGCGGGTTGCTGTCCCGGGAAATCGCTCTCTGACGGAGCGCGAAGGGCGGATTTCACTTGTAACGGACGCGCGCCCTGCTGCAACGCATGGGAAATGAACGGCGCAGAACCTCCTGCTATCCGCCATACAGGAGAGCGTCATGCCTCAGTCGAGCCAGGCCACGGTAAAAGAAGTCACCACGGAGACAGTGGACATTCCCGCCACACAACTGCGCGTAGCCCGCGTAGCGCTCGGAACCTGGGCGATGGGCGGCTGGATGTGGGGTGGCACGGACGAGGCCGAATCGATCGCCACGATCAGGGCCGCTCTGGATCAAGGAATCAACCTGATCGATACAGCGCCGGCCTACGGATTTGGCGTATCCGAAGAGATCGTCGGCAGAGCCGTCTCGGACGCGGGCCTGCGCTCACAGGCAATCATTGCTACCAAGGTGGGCCTGGAATGGCACGACGGCAAGGTCTACCGGAACGCGACCAGGGAGCGCGTCATGCAGGAGTTCGATGAGTCACTACGCCGGCTGCGTACCGATTACATCGACATCTATCAAGTGCATTGGCCCGATCCGCTCGTGCCCATTGAGGAAACGGCCGATGCGATGTGCATGCTTTACGACCAGGGAAAGATCCGCGCCATCGGCGTCAGCAACTTCTCTGTCGCGCAGATGGAGCGCTTCCGCCAGAGTGCTCCCCTGCACGTGCTGCAGCCGCCCTATAACCTGTTCGAACGGGGCATCGAAGCGGACATTCTCCCCTACTGCCGGGCCAACAACATCGTGACTCTCGGGTATGGCGCCCTGTGTCGCGGCTTGCTGAGCGGACGGATGCGCGCCGACACCGGCTTCGTGGGAGACGACCTGCGGCGCTTCGATCCCAAGTTCCAGCCACCCCGCTTTGCGCAGTACCTGACAGCCGTGCGTCAGCTCGATCAGCTCGCGCAAGAGCGCTTCCACCGGCGCGTCATTCAGCTTGCCGTCCGCTGGATGCTCGACCAGGGCATCAGCGTGGCTCTATGGGGCGGCCGTCACCCCGAGCAACTGGAGGCAGCGCTCGGAGTAGCCGGCTGGTCGCTGGACGCCACAGCCCGGGCGGGCATCGATCGCATCCTGAGCGAGACGATCACGGATCCCATCGGGCCCGAGTTCATGGCGCCCCTGCAGCGAGGCTGACAACGTGTCTGCCTATGCGAGCTCCCCTCCTAACGGCGGCGGAGCTCGCTCGCGTACTGCGCGAGAGCGATAAAGATAAACAGCGCACCGAGGCTGGCGAGCGTGCTCCAGCCCCGGGACGCGTACACGGCCGCGGCCAACCCGGAGCCCGTGGCACCGCCGAGGAACGCGAAAGCGATGAACAGCCCATTGAGCCGGCCGCGCAGATCGGGTGCCAGCATGTAGATGCTGCGCAGGCTCAGGACCTGACAGACCTGGACCGCCGCGTCGAGGACCAACGCCGCGACAACGAGTAGCGCAATCGAGTGCGCGTACCCTGCCGCCGCAGCAATGATGAAGGCAATCAGGGCCGACACTAACGCCCATCCCGTCGCAGGGCGCGCCAGACCGCGATCGGCCAGCCGTCCCGCCACGGGCGCGGAGAGTGCCCCGGCCGCGCCCGCCAGTGCGAACAGCGCAATGCTGCGATGACCCAGGTCAAATTCACGGGCCAGCAGCAGCGGCGCGCCGGTCCAGAAGAGATTGAAGCCGGCGAACATCATGCCTTGATAGAAAGCGCGACGCCGCAAAAGGGGCGTTCGGGCGACCAGGCCGGGAAGCGATCGCAGGATTTGCGCATAGTCCAGCTTCGTGGCGGGTCGCCGCTCCGGCAGAGCCCGCAGCAGCGCCAGCATCAGGGCGAGCATCATGCCGGCCGAGATGTAGAACACTGCGCGCCAGCCGAAAGTTGCGGCGATGTAGCTCGAGAACGGCCGCGCCAGCATGATTCCGCCCAGCAGGCCGGACATCACGGTGCCCACTACTTTGCCGCGCGACTCTTCCGGAGCGAGGTGGGAGGCGAATGGCACGAGAATCTGCGTCGCGACGGCAGACACGCCGACGACGAACGATGCGGCCATGAAAGTCACAGCCGAGTCGGACAGCGCAATGCCAAACAGACCGAGCACAACTGCGCCGAGCGCCCAGATCACGAGACGGCGGTTCTCGATCACATCGCTCAGGGGCACCAGAAACAACAGGCCCGCACCGTAACCGAGCTGCGTCAGCGCCACGATGAGGCCGGCAAGCCCCGGGCGCAACCCCAGGGCTGGCGCGATGAGGCCGAGCAGCGGCTGAGAGTAGTAGATATTCGCGACTGCAAGGCCGCATGCGGTTGCGAAGATGGCTACCTGCGTGCGACTGAGACCGCTGTGTGACGCCTCGCTGCCAGGCGCCGGCGGCGGTGCGGACCACGATTCGATATCAGGAATTGAACTCATAGAGAGCCAGATTGCGGGGTGGGTATTGCGGAGACATTTCCGCGCATGGCGGCGCGCGTTTCACTTGAAATGCGCGGCAGGCCGCCGGCGCCACTTCCATTTCACCCGTAACACTGCGCGGCGTCGGCGCAATCGGCCGGTAACAGTCCTTTTCAATGCTTGCCGCACTGCTGAAGTACGACAGTCGCCGCCGTAATACTATGAACGCCAGAAGTAATCCCCAGGACGAGATCCCAGCTACCGAGTCGCCGCAGGAACCTCTTTTTGAGCCGTATGACGCTCCGGCCGGCGGCTGGGGCGCCTTACAGGCCGTGGCGCACGCTCTGCGTGAGCAGAGTCTCGGGCTCAAAGGCTCGAAGCCGCTGCTCGCGATGAATCAGCCGCACGGCTTTGATTGCCCCGGTTGCGCCTGGCCCGATCCGCGGCACACGAGCTCGTTCGAATTCTGCGAGAACGGCGCCAAGGCGGTTGCCGCCGAGCTCACCCGACGCCGCGTCACACGCGAGCTGTTCGCGACCCACACCGTGAGCGAACTGGAATCCAGAAGCGACTACTGGCTCGAGGAGCAAGGCCGGCTCACTGAGCCGCTGCGCTACGACCCTCGCAGCGATCGCTATGTCCCCGTGAGTTGGGACGACGCGTTCGCCCTGATCGGCACCCAGCTCCGGGCTCTGGACGATCCGAACGAAGCCGAGTTCTACACCTCCGGGCGCACGTCGAACGAGGCGGCCTTTCTTTACCAGTTGTTCGCGCGCCGTTTCGGCACCAACAATTTTCCCGACTGCTCGAACATGTGCCACGAGGCAACGAGTGTAGCCCTGCCCGAGAGCCTCGGGGTCGGCAAAGGCACCGTGACGCTGGACGACTTCGCGCTCGCCGATGCAATCTTCGTAATCGGCCAGAACCCGGGCACTAACAGTCCGCGGATGATGACTGAGCTGCGCAATGCGTCGCGCCGTGGTGTGCCGATCGTAGCCATAAATCCACTGCGCGAGCGCGCGCTCGAGCGTTTCGCCGCGCCTCAGAGCCCCATCGAGATGGCGACGCTGAGCTCCACATCGATTGCCAGCGAATATTGCCAGGTTCGCATCGGCGGTGACCTCGCGGTGCTCAAGGGAATCATGAAGTGCGTGCTCGAGGCACACACGCGGGCCACTCACGGCGGTCGCGAACCAGTGCTGGATGTCGAATTCATCAAGGAGCACACGCAGGGATGCCACGAGCTCGCCCACGATCTGCGACGCACACAGTGGCACGACATTCTGCTTACTTCGGGAGTCTCACGGGAGCAGATAGAGCGCATTGCGGCCATCTACATGCGCGCTAAAGCGGTCATCGTCGCCTACGGGATGGGTATTACTCAGCATCGCCACGGCGCGCAGAACGTTCAGCAGCTCGTTAATCTGCTGCTGATGCGCGGCAATATCGGCAAGCCGGGCGCCGGCATTTGCCCCGTGCGCGGTCACTCGAACGTGCAAGGCGATCGGACCATGGGGGTGGACGAGAAGCCCAAGGCCGCCCTCCTCGACCAGATGCGCGAAGTGTTCGCTTTCGAGCCGCCACGTGAGCCCGGGCACGCGGTGATCGACGCCGTGCAGGCGATGATCGACGGGCGCGCGAAAGTGTTCATCGGGCTGGGTGGCAACTTCGTCGCGGCGGTCCCGGACAAGCCCGTGGTCGAAGCAGCCATGCGCCGGCTGCGGCTCACGGTCGGAATCACTACGAAGCTCAATCGCGGCCATCTGGTGCATGGCCAACTGTCGCTCATCCTCCCGTGCCTCGCCAGAAGCGACATTGACATCCAAAAGGGCGGCCGCCAGTCCATCACGGTCGAGGACAGCATGTCGATGGTGCACGCCTCCACTGGCCTCGTAGAGGCCCCGCGAGGCAGCTTGAAATCCGAAGTAGCCATCGTCTGCGGCATGGCGCGGGCCACCCTGACGCAGGGCGACATCGGCTGGTCGGATTTCGAGGAGGACTACGACGTCATCCGCGAAAGTATCGAAGACGTGTTTCCCGATCTCTTCCACGACTTCAACCGGCGGATCCGTCAACCCGGCGGTTTCCAGCTCCCCAACCCGGCGCGCGCGCGAAAATGGCATACACCGAGCGGCCGCGCTCAGTTCATCGTCGCGGCTTCACTGGGAGAGGCGGCATCGCCCCCGGACTCGATGCTTCTGCGGCTGGCGACGATCCGCAGCCACGATCAGTACAACACCACGGTCTACTCGCTCAACGACCGTTATCGGGGCGTGTTCGGGGGACGCAGGGTCGTGTTCATGAACGCGGCGGATATGAGGCGGCGAGGGATCGCCCCCGAAACGCGAGTTGAGATAGAGGCTGTTGCCGGCGACGGTCGCAGGCGGGTGCTGCGCGACTTCACGGCACATCCGTACGACATCCCCGGCGGCTGCGTTGCCGCCTACTTTCCCGAAACCAATCCCCTGCTGCCGTTGGCCCACCACGATCCCAAGAGCAAAACTCCGGCAGCCAAATCCATTCCGGTGTTCATCACTACGCAGGAAGTCGGCCCCGCGAGCGGCTGAGGGCCCGCCGTTTCAGTTGAAACCCGAGTGTTTCAGTCCGGAAATACCGGGGCAATCCCGGCGAGCCACAGTTCTTACAACAAGAGCCGCGCGCTGTCGCCGGCAAGGAGGAGGCCGATGCTGAGCAACTGTTCCGCTACCCGACTCGTCAGACTCACGGCGGCAGCCGGGATTGGATGTCTCGTGATGGCCGTACAACCCGCCGCAGCCACTGACGGCTGGTTCACGCAAGCGCAGGCGACCCGCGGGCATCAGCTCTTCAACAACACGTGCGCGCAATGCCATCGCCCGGACCTCAAGGGCGCCGCCGGCCCCGCCCTCATCGGCCCGACCTTTCTGGCGACCTGGGGCAACAAACCGCTCGCGCAGTTGTATACGTTCGAGCACACGAAGATGCCGGCCGTGAATCCCGGCTCCGTGCCGCCGGATCAGCTCTGGGCGATCACCGCCTACATCCTGCAAAAGAACGGCTTTGCCACAGGCAATAGCGATCTGGGCGATGCGGCTTCGAGCCGGGTGCTCGCGCCACCGTAGAAGCGGACAGTGATCCGGCGATCGTCTATCATGCGGCCATGCCGCTGAGGGACATCGCTTTGTGACGGATACCGAAACAGACACGACGGACCTGCTGTCACGTCGCGCTCGCGCCCTTGGCCCGACGTACACGCTCTTTTATGACGAGCCGCTGCACATCGTGCGAGCCGAGGGTGTCTGGATGTACGATGCCGAAGGGCGCCGGTACCTCGACGCCTATAACAATGTTCCCGTCGTCGGGCATTGTCATCCTCACGTAGTAGAGGAATTGGCGCGGCAGGCGCGCACACTCAATACCCACACGAGATACCTCGCGGAACAGCCTCTGGAGCTGGCCGAAAAGCTACTCGCGACGATGCCGCGAGATATCGGCAACGTCGTCTACACCTGCACCGGCAGCGAAGCCAACGACCTGGCGGCGCGCATAAGCAAGACGGTGACCGGAGGTACCGGTTTCATCATCACCGACTATGCCTATCACGGCGCGACAGACACCATAGCAGGCATGTCGCCCGAGGATGGCGCGCCTCTCGGGCCGGGGGTCTACGCGGTACCCGCTCCGCTGGGTACCGAGGGAGCGGCGAAATTCGCCGACCGCGTCCGCCAGTGCATAGATCTCATGCAAGCGGCAAACGTAAAGCCAGCGGCCCTCCTCGTCGATACGATCTTCTCGAGCGACGGCGTCGTCTCCCACCCCACTGGCTTCCTCGCCGAAGCAGCTGCGCACATCCGCGCCGCCGGCGGTCTCTTCATCGCGGATGAAGTGCAACCTGGCTTCGGCCGCACAGGCGATCACATGTGGGGATTCGCGCGGCACGGCGTAGTTCCCGACATCGTGACTATGGGCAAGCCCATGGGAAACGGCCATCCGGTTGCAGCTCTCGCGGCGCGCCCCGAACTCCTCGAAGCATTTGCGAGGCATACGCGGTACTTCAACACTTTTGGAGGCAACTCCGTCTCTTGCGCAGTGGCCCTGGCGGTATTGCATGTCATCGAGAAAGAAAACCTCGTCGCCAACGCTCGTGCGATGGGCGAGTATCTGCAGCAGGGATTGCGAAAGCTCGCGCAGCGCTACTCGTGGATCCGCGAGGTCCGCGGCGCCGGCCTGTTCCTCGGCGTAGACCTTGCGGCAAATCCTGCCGCCCGCCTGACGGCGCGTCAGGAGGCAACGAGGATCATCAACGATCTCAGCCGCCAGGGAGTTCTCGTCGGTTCCACCGGGAGGGACAGTAACGTCCTGAAAATCCGCCCGCCGTTGACGATGGTCCGGGCCGAGGCCGACTTCCTGATAGATGCCCTCGAGGGCTCGTTTCGCGCCGAGGCGTGAGCTGACTTTAAAGACACGCCCGACAGCGGCGTGGTTACGCCGCCGCGGCGGTCTCCTGCCGCCCCACTTCGCTGCCGAGGACCTGCACGAGATCGTCGAGCAGTTTCGCGAGCTCACCGGCCATCACCGCGAAGTCGACGTCGAATTGCTCGGCCTTGTCCAGCTCGCCGCCGTCCGCGGTGTCCTTCGTCATGTCGAGGAACTCGACGCGCTTGACCTGCAATTTTTCCGTGAGCACGAATGAAATGCGGCCGTTCCACGTCAAGCCGAGCCGCGTCGGATATTTGCCCCCGGCGAGATGTGCCTTGATTTCCTTTCCATCCAGGGCGTGCCGCACGTAGCGCACGGTGGCCTTCGTCGGATCGGCAGTCTGCAGCTCGAGATCCTGGTCGATGCCGAAAGGTGCTGGCGCATCTCCGTGCGTCAACCACGCGGCCATGGAGGTATGCGGCGTACGCTGCGTCTCCACGAATTGCACAGCGAAGCTGCCCAGCAGGTCACGCAAGGCTTCGACGAGCTCCTCGGCCTTGCCCGCGCTCCCGGCGTCGACTATGAACCACCCGTTCACCGGGTCGATCCAGGCGCGCGTCATACGGCGTCGCGTGAGCGCACGGGCGCGCAGTTCCTCGCCGACACGCATCTTCAGATCGCGCATCTGTCGCCGTCCGACCGGAAACCCCTGGCTATCGGCGAGCACCTCCGCGCGCTTCTGAGCTTCCTGCCGGATGATTGACGACGGCAGCAGTTTCTGATCCACGCCGAGCGCGATCAGGTGCTGCCCATTCACCGTGTGCAGCATCCGTCCGGTGCTCGATGGCGCGACCCAGCCACGGCTCAGCATTTCCAGCGGACTGCAGGGCTGCAGCGTGCGGTGAGCGAGCTTTTCTTCGAGCTCGGCGGCGGAGACGTTCCAGTCCGCGGGCAATCTATAGAGGGAGAGATTCTTGAACCACATGGATTAGGCCCGGCGGAAAAAGTCGCGCAGTATATCGCCGGGCACGCGGCCCGGTGCGCGAAAATCCGGTGCCGCCGGGAGATGGCCGACGCTGCCGCATAATCAGTTGACTTTTGCGTCATCCAGCTCCGCGCGAATTTGCGCGAATGCAGTCGGCCACTCGCGAACCCAACAGCACGCGTGATCGAAGCTTGCATACCGCCAGATGCGATCAGGAGCCACACGTTGGAGATACTCCTGCGCGGCGGCGTACGGCACATTTGTGTCGCGCTCGCCAATCAGGTGCCACTCGCGCAGGCTCTTCGGCGGCAGCGAAGCCAGCGCCGGGTTGAGACTGCCCGTGAGCGGCAGGTAGTCGTGCATGCGCGTCCAGGCATCCGGATCCAGATTGCCCGCGATAGTTACCACGCCGACCACTCGCGGCATATCCTGCCCCGCAAGTGAATTCACTGGCGCGCTCGAAGACAACTGCGACGCCATGAGGACCGCAAGCGTTCCCCCGCCGCTGTAGCCGACAATCAGCACACGCCGGAAGTTATGTGCAACAACGTACGCCTTGGTAGCGGCCACCATGCTCGCGACGACCGCGGCGGAATAGCGCTCGGAAGTCCACACCTTTTCGGCGCAGCCGTCCCGGATGAGACCGAAGTAGCAGGGTCGTCCCAGGTACAGAACCGACTCCGGTGTCCGAACCGCAAGCTCGAGCCCAAGCGGAAGGCGCACTTATCGGGGAGTCCGGCACCGGAACCGGACGCCCGTCACGTCACGGCCGCCGTGGCAGGAGGCGGCCGGCGTAGTAGGCTTGCCGCCTCGAATCGCTCCTTAGGGCCTGACCTCGATGGGAATCCGCGCAGCCGTTCTATTTGCCTGCCTGG
>JAQGOG010000033.1 GCA_028293765.1 Gammaproteobacteria bacterium | reverse complement strand
ACGCCTTTTGGATAGGGCTCGCTAAGATCGGACTTACGCCAGCAGCAGTGCTGAGCCAAGCTCGCTTGCCACTGACTGTTTACGACGGCAAGAAGAACCTCGTCACAACGGCGCAGTTCTTCGCACTCTGGCGTGCCGTGGGCGAGGTCTCCGGTGATCCGGCCGCGGGCCTAAAAATCGCCACCCAGATCGACGTTGGCAATCGGCCACCGTCAACTATGGCGGCCTATTATGCCCGTGACTACCGGGATGCCCTCACGCGCCTTGCTCGCTTCAAGCAACTGTGTTCGCCCGAGGAACTGCAAATCAAGGTGAGCAAGGACGAGTGCGTGATCGAGCCTGTGTGGCTCCACGCGCAGGAAGAAACGCCGCCTTTGTTGACAGACGCCGCCTTCGTCTCCTTCGTTGAACTTGGTCGCCGCGGCACAGGGCATTTGGTGACGGCGAAAAGGGTCGAGCTGAAGCGCAGCGCGGAGGCGACCGGCTTCCACGAAGCCTATTTCAAGGGCCCGATCACGTTCGGAGCGCGACGGAATGCGCTCGTCCTGCACGCGACCGATCTCGATCGGCCGTTCCTTACCTACAACGCCGAGTTGCTTGACATGTTGAATCCGCAGCTCGAACGCGCGCTTGAAGAGCGCCGTGCGCAAAGTTCGATCAGTGAGCAGGTGAAATGGATTCTCAAACGCCTGCTCGCGGGAAGCCGGCCGGAGATATCGGCCGTGGCGCGCGAGCTCGGGTTGAGCGATCGGACCTTGCAGCGTCGAATCATCGATGACGGCGCAACCTTCCGGCAGTTGCTTCTTGAGGCGCGGCAGGAACTGGCGCACGAGTACCTCAACCGGCGGGAGATGGATGTCACGGAAGTGGCATTTCTGCTCGGCTACGAGGATTCGAATTCTTTCTATCGAGCTTTCCGAACGTGGGAGGGGACGACACCCTCCCAGTTGAGGGCAGCGCTCCGACGATCTGAAACCAGGCAATAAGTGCAAAGAAGAAAGGCAGGAATTTATGAACAAAGTTTGGTTAGTCACCGGCAGCGCGAGCGGTTTGGGCCGAAACATCGCGGAAGCTGTACTCGAATCCGGCGATCGCCTCGTCGCCACAGCACGCGACACGAAGCGACTTGATGACTTGGTAAAAAAATACGGCGATCGCGTTCGCGCGGTTCCTCTGGACGTGACAGATGAAAGCGCCGCTCAGGCGGCCGTGCAGACGGCGGTTGCCGCATTTGGTCGTCTCGACGTTGTCGTGAATAACGCCGGGTACGGCGATATCGCGCCGTTCGAGCAGTTGAGCGCGGAGAGGTTCAAGGCAGTGATGGATACCAACTTCTACGGTGTGGTTAACGTCACCCGCGCGGCCGTACCGCTCATGCGCGAGCAAAGGAGCGGCTGCATCCTCCAGATATCATCGGTCGGTGGCCGCCTGACTCGGCCCGGCAGCACGCCGTACCATGCAGCGAAATGGGCTGTCGGAGGCTTCACGGAATCTCTTGCCCAGGAGCTGTCCCCGTTCGGCGTGAAGGCGTGCGCCCTTGAACCCGGTGGCATGCGGACGAATTGGGGCGCCCGCGCTAATCAGGACACGCCGGAACTGCTTCCGGACTATGAACCTTCCGTCGGGGCCGTTGCCAAGGCCTTGAAATCGTATTGGGGGAAAGAGATCAGTGATCCCGCCAAGATAGCTCAGGTTGTGCTTTGTCTGGCGTCCAGTGACCGTCTTCCGGCGCACCTCTTGATCGGTAGCGACGCGGTTCGCTTCGCCGCCGAAGCCGAGAAAACGCGGGCAGCCGAGGGCGCACAGTGGCGGGACGTGAGCCTTTCGACAGACACAGCGTCTGCCACGGCATTACCGGCCATGCGCTTTGAGGGCTGCTGCCTCGCGACGGCGAGTAAACGGAGTGATGATTTCGCCAGCGCCTCGGAGCCGCGGCTGACGGCTTCAGTGACGGCGATCTGGCGCCCTGGGTCGATCATGGCTACCTCGCAACGTCCTATGGAATCACCTTGATCAGCCACGAGGGTCTGTCGCGCGGCTCAGAAGGACTTCCCGACGTGGACCTTACTTGTGGGCGGACCTTCGCCCGTGGTTATCGGCTTCAGCAGCCCAGTGCGCAGAGGCATCGCGGCCTGACGGCTGACGGCCTCGCTATCCGCGCCGACGGGAGTTCGCAAGTGTCCGTTATCGGGAAAATCGGACCCTGGCCGCGACCGTCTCAAAATGGCCGGATGGCGCCCTTCGTGAACATCTGCTGCTTTGTCCGATCTTGGCCGACATGGACCGGTTCGCCTATAGTAGCGCTCTGCGAACCCCACGAGGGGGACCTGGTTCCGTTGCTCGCCAGGCATCTAAGCTCGTGCACTCGTGCTACACGCCTGGAAGAAAGTTAAGGGTCCCAACTTGCACCAGCCTCCGCCGCAATGGCTTGTAGAACCTCAGTGGTTCTTCTCCCTGTTCGCGCTCCTGTGGGTTGGCATTTGTGGGCTCCTGTCACTTTTCAGCGGATGGTCCGGTCTAGCCTCACACTTTCGCGCCGAGCAACCGGTCCTCGGCGAGCGCTTCCGCTTTGTCTCCGGCTCAATGGGGAGTCGCTTCTTTCCGGTCCACTACGGCAACTGCCTTTTCATCACCGTAAACGACTCGGGATTTCGCCTCTCGATCTTTTTTCCGTTTCGATTCTTGACTCCACCGCTGTTCATACCATGGGAAGCGGTCGACTCCATCGAGCCAAAGCGGTTCCTTTTTTTCCTCCGCTACAGTGTCATTCGCCTTCGCGATCAATGGCCAGCGATCTCGGTTCGCGGTGGCGCCGGCCAGCGGATTGCGGACGTTTATGGCAGTCGAGCCCACTCGACCGAGCACCAGCTCGCTTACTGAACGGGACGTACTAGCAAGTCGGGGCGGCGGTCGTGTAAGACTGACCAAGAGTTACGTCCAATGGCGCTTAACTCTGCCACTGCTCGTTTCAGTGCCAATAGCTCTTTTGTTGGAACGGGTGCTACCCCTCGCAGGTGCGAGCGAACAAGTAGCGCGACGTAGGTCGCCGACCTCATACCGCGTTCCGCTGCCCGACTGGTCAGCAGCAAGCGGTCTTCTAAATCGAGTCGGACATAAAGCCGCGCGTCTCGGTTCGGTCTGTCGAGCTCTTCAGTTTTCGGAAATCCGGCCATAGCCGAGGTGCGCAGAACTACCTCGAGGAGCTGCTTCACCAGCGCCGACTCCGTAATGTTTCCGCGCTTCGCCAACTCCCGCACCAGGGTCTTCACCGCGGGAGACTAATACGATCGCGATACCGACCAGGAGCAGAGCGATGATGCGATATAGGCTCGGGCTCTTAATCCGGGTCGCGAGGTCGGCCCCGAACCAGGCTCCGAGAAGGCTCCCGGCGAGCAACGTCGCTAGGATCGATGCGTGCGCGAGAAACGACCGCCACCGGAACGGTCTTGCTACGAAACACCAGGGCTGAGGCGACGACGATGAGACTGATCGCCTTGTTGAGGATGATGGCCTCAAGTGCCACGAAGCCGAACAGCCCGATGAGCAACGGCAGCCGAAACTCTGCCCCGCCGAGACCGATCAATCCGCCGAGCACACCGATTAGCGCGCCGCCGAGGAATGCGACCCATGACGAACGGACGAAGGCTGGCAACGCTCGCCGTAATTGCACGTCGTTCAGGCCCACATAGGTGTCCCGCTCTGCGAACACGTGAGTCTCCCGTCATGGCACATATCTATCCCACGGGTGCATAGCACATCTTAACGGCGGTTAAGGCACGCAGCCCGTAAAGTCGATCACAACCCCGCTGCTCTCGAGTCCAGTTAGGACCCATTGAAAAAGGTTTGCCGGCGGGCGCAGCGCTCGGGCCCGGTCACGCAGAGCGTAGCGCTGCTGGATGTCCGTGCCCCTTCTGCTGCAGATTCTGCTTGACCTGCTGCAATTAGCTTTAGGTCCGTGATCAAGGGGATTCAAACCATGGATACATCGAGCGACAGGCAACGCTGGCTGGACGAGGAGCGCTCGGTGCGCAGCACGATGGCTGAGGAGGGAGTCGTCTCACCCGATCAGCTCAAGTCCTTCGGGGGGCTCGAGTTTTGGGAACAGGCCCTGCAGGGGACCGTGCCGGCGCCGCCAATTACGCGGACACTGGGGTTCGTCCCCATTTCGGTAGCGCGCGGCGAGGCGGTATTTCAAGGCACCCCGAGGTTTGAGCATTACAATCCCCTGGGCATCGTGCACGGCGGATATTTCTTCACGCTGCTTGACTCGGCGGCTGGCTGCGCCGTGCACACGACGTTACCGGCGGGAATGGGATTCACGACGTTGGAGCTGAAGATCAACTTCACCCGCGCGTTGACCGCCACCACGGGGCCAGTCCGTGCACTGGGAAAAGTGATTCACAGTGGCAAGAGCACCGCGATCGCCGAGGGACGCATCGAGGACCCGGACGGGAAGCTGTATGCCCTTTGCACGACGACCTGCCTGCTATTCCCGTTGGCGTAGTGCTTCGCCGGGACGCCGGATATTCCCGCCCTCTACGGGTTCGGCCCGCCCCAGCTGGTGCCTCGGCATGAGCTCGCAGTTCCCCGACCCCCGGGGGCCAGCGAAATTCTGATTGCGGCAAGGCCAGTCTCATCGTCAGGGGACACCGACAACCAAATTTGTCGGTGTAACGCTATGAGCGAACTGAGTGCCACAACCCCGAACTGTGGGCCGGAACCGGAACTGGAAAGGGGGATGCTCGATGCGATCAGACTGGAGCGTGATTCGCGTGGAAGCTGGCCCTTCCCGAATAGCCGGGCGAGGGGCTCGTTTCTCGTCGCGGCAACCTGCCCGCAGCAGCAGCTACGCGCCAAGCACAGCGTCGCCCACCACATCAGTTGAGGTCCGGGCGGGACGAACCGAAGTCGATCAGCATCTCGCCCAGGGGAAGCTCGTTGGTGCGTGCCTGCCAGGTGTTATCCGCCGACTTCACGCGGTAGTGGTCGATGAGGTAAGGCACACCTTCGCCAGCCAGCAGCCTCGACGAAGTCGAGACTTGGAAATGTAGATGCGGCTCGCGGGCGTCCCCGGAATCGCCGATCTGCGCCAATATTTGGCCACGCCGAACGCGGTCTCCTGCCTTCACGCGCAAGCTGCCCGGTTGCAGGTGCAGGTAGTGGGCGAATTGCCCGCTACCCAAGTCTAGCGTGATGGTGTTACCGCCAACCGTTTCGATCGTTATCGGTACAGCTGGGTGGAATCCCTCGCCGTGGCCTGGCACATTTTCTGGCAGACCGTCTTTTGCTCTAACCACTATGCCATCGGCGACGGCCAGTACTGGCTTGCCATACGCGTGGTACGAGCGCTTGTCGAGTGCGTCCCCGGAGAATGTCGCTCCATTTTTGCTCTGCATCCAATCGATTGCGTACCTTCGAGATATCAGCGCACGACCATCGAAAACCAATATCCCGCGCCGGTGATGGTTCTCCTTGTCATCACTTGGGCCATCAGATGCAAGCCAATCTGCTCCCTGCACCGGAGCCCCTAGTGCCCGGAGCTCGTCGTGATGAGTGCTGATGATGGCGCCCTCCGCCGCGGAGTCTGCGGTGAGCACCCGGTGGCGCAATTTGCTCGGGACGCGTGCTCCGTGATCGAGCGCAATCCACAGAAACACGACGACGCCCCTGCCGGTGGCGAGTTGGTAACGGTTACTATCTTGATCCACGGTCGTCGGAGCGCCGATAGGCTGCAATAGCGCATCGAGCTGCGCGCCTTCAAAAGCGGCGATTGGCTGTGGGACCGTGGTATCCGCGTCGAGCACTTCAACGCGGCGGAGACTGAGCGGATTCGTTGCTAAGTTTGTGAGATACAATTCGTATGTCAGGTATGTTCGGCCACTACTCGAGAATGCCGTTGGCTCGAATGGCACGCGCATCTCGAGCTGCGCCGGCCAGGTCGAAGATCCCGGCGCGGTAGCGGGCCGCGGGTCTGGATTGACCGAATTCGCCAAAGACGTGGTGGCCAGGTACAACGTGACCGCAAAGGAAAGACGTCTCATTACTAATCTCATAGCAACCTCCAGAGCGGAACCATCCCGCTGGCACTCTACCGCGTGTTGGGTGCGGCGAAAACCGGCCGCTCTCGTCTGTGGTCTCCGGGTCGACTGGGGTCACTGGATAACGCCAAGCGGCTACTGCCCCTCCAGTGGCCGCCGCATGGCCGCTGAACGGTACAATGGTTCCGTACCGTCCAAGGGTGTGGGGAGATAATGAGAAAGGGCATCCTCTCAAGTGCAATCTTTGGTACGGTGGTTGCAACGATTGCTGGCGCACTGCACGCCCCTACCGCGCGGGCCGACGTAACGGGCGACCAACCGCGACGGCCGCAGGACGAAGCGATTGCAAAAGGCCCACGGCCTTATAGGAGCGAAGAAGTCTCGTTCCCAAACGAGCACGGACAGGTGCAGCTCGCCGGCACTATGAGTGTGCCGAATGGCAAAGGCCCGTTTCCTGCCGTGCTCCTCATAGCCGCCGCCGGACCGGAAGGGCGCGACGAAGAGGTTGCGGGGCATAGAGTGTTCGTCGTGCTGGCAGACCACCTACTTCGTCAGGGAATTGCGGTTCTTCGCTACGACAAGCGAGGTGTCGGCGCGAGTACCGGCGATGTGAGCAAGGCATCCTTTGACGACCTCGTCTCTGACGCGGCGACCGCCTTCCGTTACCTCAAGGTGCGCCCTGACGTAGATCTGCGGCGGGCCGGCATCATCGGACACTCCGAGGGCGGCTCGATTGCTCCTGCGGTTGCCGTGGCCGATAAAGACGTCGCATTCATTGTGGCGATGGCAGGTTCGGGTCTCAGCGGTGAAGCACGGATTACCGAACAGCAGGTATACGTTGCCCAGGAGAGCGGTGCTTCCACGGAGCAGCAGGCAAAAATGCGCGCCATGTGCCGCCAGGTCTTCCAGACAGTTGAGGCGACGCGTGATGATGCCGCGGCGAGTGCCCGGATCGCTGCATTGCTTGATGAAGCCGTCGCGGCAAAGACTCTCAATGCTGAGAAAGCTGCGGCAACCCAACAATTCCTGACACCCGCATTCATACGCCAGGAGCTGACTGACGACCCGGTAAACTACCTGAAGAAAGTGCGTGTGCCGGTCCTTGCGCTCGTCGGCTCCCTCGATCGCATCGTGCCCGCAGGCCTGTACGTCGAAGTGATGCGGCCTGTACTCGAGACCCTTCCAGGCTCGAAGGTGCAGGTGTTACCCGGGCTAAACCACGTGATGCAGACGGCGCACACCGGCTCACCACGGGAGTTTGGGACGATTGAGGAATCCATTTCGCCGGTCGCGCTTAAGGTGATCGGCGATTGGGTGGCGAAGCAGGTGCAGAGAAACTAGCCCCGATCAGCTGTTTGGTTCCATTTGCGGACGACCGACTCTTTGCCTTAGATAAGCGCAACGGCCACGCCGCAGCAGAGTTTTCAGCGATCGGCAGACCGCCGCGTCGCCGGCGAGCGCCTCAGTCGCTCGTCGTTAACAGCGAGAACGGCGTAGTGCCTTCGCGACCCAGACAAGCCCCCATCTCCTTCAGGCGCGCTGCGGCAGAGATAAAGGCCCGAACGCGCCGCATCCGGGCCTGAAGCCGACTCCAGCTCACGCGGTGCCGATCAGTCGATTCCCCGAAAATGGCAGTCGCCTCGGCATGCTCGAGGGCGAAGTCGCGAAGCTCGTAGTAGTGCCGGCTGCTGACATCATTCTGGATCTGGAATGACAGATGACCGAACGCGAACAGGCAGGCCGTAATGCCCGCCGCGTCCGCGCTCATCCGACCTGCGTAGCCGTTGCCGTCGACCTGTATAACCAAGGGCCCAAGCTGGGGTGCCATGTAGAAGCCCCCGTTGGAGAGTTCGTAGAAGTGCCAATGGCCGCCCCGATACTCGTCGGTAACACACAGACCTCGAGTGCCACCAGCGTCTCTCACCCGGACTTCGGGATAGTCAGTTCAGAGGGATTCCGGCGCGCGTGTCGTCGCATACATGGCAAGTGCTCACCGGCTGGCGGCGGTGGATTGTACTCAGACCACCACAGATGGGCTGCCTGGTCCCGTCCCGACGACAAAAAGCCGCCGCACTTAATGAAGTACACGGACACGCACGTTGTCGCGCGGCCAGAGGTTCTGCGGGGCTCTATTGCCTCTCTGGGGCGGCCGCGCTATTTGGCCGTGCGCTTCCCTGTGTCCGAACGTCCGGAGTCGGACCCAGAACGGTCGGTTGCGCATGTCCGCTTTTGGGCATGTGTGTAAAGCTGGCGGCGTCCACGCGAGGAATCCGATCCTAGAGGATTTCGCGGGTTCAGGTCTTCACGGTTTGGCATTTCCAAGATCCGCTCTCTCCTTATGGACTGCCGATTTCCCGTCGATGTAGTAGTCAAGTCTGTTCGTAACGGTACGTTGAATGGCCCACTGGCCTTGAGCGAGCATCCATGTGTCCGTGGATACAGTCTCGAGCCTATGGTGTGCTCAACGCCGTCGTTGCCGGTCTTGATGGTATTCATTTCGTAATGTTGTTCGACCACGACGCCAGCGTCGTTCCGCTGTACTGACAACAGTGTGATTTTGCTGATCCTATTAGGATCAGTCGGCATGCTACTGACGGCCGCAATCATTGCGTCAGCTGACTCGTTCTTATCGGAGGTATCGGTGCTGACAAAATTCGGGGCAAGTATGGCCCTGAGAGCCTTAGAGTCGTGTGAGGCCATCGCTGCCTTCATCTGCGCGTAACGAGCTTCAATTGCAGTTCGGATGTCATTGTTATCCGCCAAACCCCGCTCCATTCCAAACACAGCGAGAAGTACGGCCCCGATCCAGACGATCAATCAAATCATTGGCCCCCCAAAACGATCGTAGTTGGTTCTCTTGATCTGGCCACCTACAGGCAGAGATGGCGGTTCGCGGACACACCGTGCGCCTTGAACTAGAATACCGGAATCCACTACTGGCCGCTTTCGGGCAGGCTTTCCGTACATGCCAAGGACCGCCAGTGGCCGTCGGCGGCCCCCGTACCGCGCGCTATCGACCCGTCGCCGTCCGTCAGTCCTTCCCGAGACCGGCCGGTCGGATCAGGAGACTACGCCGCTGCCGGTTACGACATCCGCGGGATCCGAATATGACGCCAATTCACTTGGCATGCTTGTCTCTGTGGACCCTGCCAAAATGCAGGGACAAGTAAATGCTCATCGCCAACGCGCCGAGGATCAGGATGACAAGGCGGAAGTTGAACTCGATACTGACCGGATGGCTGGA
>JAQGOG010000019.1 GCA_028293765.1 Gammaproteobacteria bacterium | reverse complement strand
CGGTGTCGGTGGCGCACGAGCTAGCCGCCAGGTATGCGGACGGCCCTGCGAATTTCGCTTTGTAAACCCTTTCAAAGAACGGTCATCCAAGTCGGTGCTGGCTCGATCCACGCAAAGTCACGGGAACGTATTACAGCATGCACCAGTTACGCATACTATCAACGACAGCTTTACGGGGCCCCAGGCTGGCGCGCCGCCTTGCGCGCAGCTCGACAGGCGCGCTTCGGGCGGTACTTTTGCCGTCCACGGTTGCGCACATCGACGGTGAAAGTGGCTCAGGGCTGCATCGTACCGGTGGCAGTGCGCAGCGAGCGGTCGAACATCGCACCGTAGCTCAGGTACTGCTGTTCGGTTGAGCTGGGATAGCTCAGTTGCACTGTTTCGACGGCACCATCCTTGCCCGTGCGCGCCGACAACTGCGCGTTGATACCCGCCCAATAGGTCGGCAGACCGAGCTTCTGGAAACGCGCCACCACCTGGTCACGCAGGGCAGTATCGAAATGGACCGCATGCTTGTCGATCAGGAGTTTGATGGCAGTGTAGTCGCCCTCGGCTTTGATGCGCATCAGTTCGGCTAGCAGGATGCCCACGCCCTGGTGAACCTTCTGGTAGTCGCGTATCCGTACGTACGTCTTGCCCTCGCGGTCAAATTGCTCGATCGCATCCGGTATCTGAGCACGAATGAAATTCACGATCAATTGCCGGTCGCGCTGATGATCCTCTTCGACTGTGTCGCCGTGGCGGATGGAGCGCAGCTGCAGTAGGGGTGCCATTACCGCACGGTCGTACATCGCCTTGGCGACCTCCTCCTGATCGGAGATCAGACCAAGCTCCTTCAGCTTGGGGTCCCAGACATTCCACAGCCCCATCAGATCCGCGCGTGCCTCCTCGAGCGTGGAGAAGTACTCCTTGAGATAGGGCTCGGCTCCTCCCTTGAGTCGCTCGCTCAACTGGCCTGAGCCATGGCCGATGACCTCGTGCAGTGCCGTCAGCAGATTGCCGGCCTCCTCGCCGTACTTCAGATCCCGGTCGACTATCTCGGGCGAGGCGGCGAATTCGGCAACCACCGTGTGACCCGAGGCGGCGTTGAGGGCACGCGAGCTGCTCATGAACAGGAAGTTCTTCGTACCGTACTTCTCGTGTATCTGATTTTCGTTGGGAAGATTGTCGCCGATTATCGTGACACCGAAATCGCCAGTCTCTACCAGCGTTTCGATAGCCTTCACCAGCGGCAGCTTGATGGACTGCTTCTTGTACTTGGTGTCCCAGGGAGCGCGCTGCTCAAAGTACTCAGCGTTCGCTGCCAGGCGAGAGAGTAGTGTCGTGGTGGGCGCATCGGTAATGCTGACAAAGGCCTGCGAGCTCCCCTTCGCGCCACGGGCGTCGCGGTAGATCTCGACGAAGCCGTCTTCGAAATCGACAGTGGCATCGTTTTGCACCCAGTCGGTGCCAAACTGCACCCAATCGGCAAAATCTCCGGTCTGATAAAACCGGATCAAATCACCGATCACCTTGGCTTGCGCAGGATCAGCGACCTGTTGAGCCTTGCCGAGACAGACGATCGCGCGGCGCAGATACAGTGCATACAGGCCCGGAGGGACCTTGCCGTCCGGAGTACCCGCGCGATAGACCTGCTCCATCAGTGCTCCGTCCTTGCCTTTGACCAGCCGTGAATTGAGCGGGTAACGATCCTTGAAGTCCTTCAGATCCGTCTCGCTGAGCCCCTCATAGAAGGTGTTGGAGCTGGCTTGAATCAGGTCCTGGCCGGGTCCGGGACTTTTGGCCGTCAGCATCGGCTCAAACTGTGGATCGAAGAAGGACGCCCGCAGTTGCGTGAGCTCCCGATCCAGGGCTGCACCATCCTTCAGCGGGGGCAAATCGCCATGGGCAGCGGCAAATGCGCCACTGTGCTGCGCCTCGTGCGCGGCGGTGCGTAGCTCCTCGAAGCTGAAGGAGGGCAGGATCTTCTGCGAGGTCGTCTCGTTGTGGTTGCCTCGGTTGGCCCAGAACAGCTTCGCAAAGGTTCGGATCTTCTCGTACTTCGCGGCCGGCGTATGGGCGACGGTACCTTCCAACAGCCGCTTCTGGCGCAGCCCGTAACGCGAGAATTGGTCGTACGCGATAGGATCGGTCGCAATGGCGGCCTGTGTCAGCCAGTACGCCAACTGTTGCTGACGAGCATTGAGCGAGGCGAAGCTCTTTACTTCCACGCGGATGAATCCCGTGTCCTCGGCGCGATCGACTATTACGCTGGAAGCGGCGTCCGTCCCCTGCGCCGCCGGCGCCAGCAGCAATGCACACACGATCGGCAGGTATGCGAGTGTTTTCATGTTAAATCCTTGGCGCAATCCTCATATGTTACCAGCTGATCTGATAACGCAGGCACCTGTCTATTCCACGCCATCCCGAACCATTTGGGGACGGCGAATAGGCACTTCATCGGAAAGCGGAAAGAAGGCGCGCAAAAAAGGAGGCACCTGTCGCGTTCCCGATGCCAAAGAGATAAGAGAATTATCCATAGGAGAGTCGCAATCTGGTGTCCGATGCCGCCGGTTTCGGCCGCTCCGGACTGGAGACAAAGGAATGACCGCCTCAGCGGAAGTCGATAGCGCACTTGCCGTTTGATAGATGCCGATAATACGAGCCCTTCGGGGCTCCAGGGGCTGCTCTCCGAAGTCTCGAAATTCGGCATCGCCAACATCAGGCGAATCTACGGCGACTGGACTACCCCAAATCTCGGGGCAGGGAAGGCCTTGCTGCTGGAAAGATCAAACCCACCGGCATTGAAGGGGCTTGTATGATTTACTTCCTGGCGCTGATTCCGGCGACGGTGCTAACTATCGCCGGCTACTTTGTTTTATTTCTGTCCGCTCGCTCGGAAGGCGCGCTTCGGACGTTTGGAAAATACCTGGGATTTTGGGCGTTCACGTTGGCCGGCCTGGTGATACTGGGGGCGATATTCGCCGCAGCTCACGGCCGCCATCGCGGCCCCATTCTCGGAATACATGGAATGCACGAACGCTTGTATGGTCCCTGTCAGGGTATGGAAGAGTCCCGCGACATCGGTCCGCCCGGCAACACGCCGCGCGGTGCTACGCCACAGCCTCCGGCTGAACCTCCGAGCCCAGCGGGCCCTCCGAACCCGGCACCGCCTGCTCCGCGTTAGCTGGAACCATGGCGACCTGCGCGCGGCGCTATTCGACGAGTCGCCACGCGCTCTACCCGTCGCTCAGGGATTGGTCGCGGTGACGATCCAGAGCGCGCCGGGCAGCGGCACGGTATCCCCGACCTGGCACTTCGCAAGCGCCGCCCGGATCGACTCGCCCGCGGCGGCCCGCAGCGCGGTCGGCTGACCATCCAGCGCCCGGCTCGCGGGTCCGATACCGAGGGCTGCATCGACTGCGGCATCGAGTCCACGACCGTTGGCCAGATCAAGCGACAAATCGATCGGCTCGAGTTCGATTGCGCGGAACCCGGCCGGCTCGAGGATGCCGTGGACGCGGTGCTCGGCCGCGAACGAGAACGGCCCGGGGTCTTCCGATCCGACGTCGGGCAAACGTGGGACGTGCCGGTAGGCTTCCTGCAGCGGCAGGAGCAGCCAGGGGTTCTCGCACGGTTCGCGCCAGCAGGCAAAAACGACTCGCGCGCCGCTACGCAATCCGCGCCGCATGTTGGCGAAGGACTCCACCGGGTCCGCGAAGAACATCACGCCAAAACGTGAAAAGAGCAGATCGGCTCGGCCGGGCTCGAATGGATAGACTGTTGCGTCGGCGAGGGCGAAGTCGACCGCCAGCCCTTGCGGCGCAAGCTGACGCGCTCGCTCCAGCATCGGCGCGGACACGTCGATGCCCAGCACACGGCCACCCGGCGCCACGCGCCGCGCCAATGCGATCGACGTGGCGCCACATCCGCAGCCGATGTCCAGTACGATTTCGCCGACGCGCGCGGCGGCTCGATCCAACAGGACCTCGGCGACCGGTGCGAGCAGTGCATCCTGCGCCTGCTGCCGATTCAACCAGCACTGGCCACCGAGACCGTTCCAGAACGCGATCTCGGCGGCATTGCGGTCATCGGTGGCGAGAAGCGTCATCGGCTCTCCAAGAGCGGGAACGTTCGATGCGAAGGTCAGACGCGGCATCGCGGCCTGGACCTCGAGTTTCTATTATAGGCCTGCCGGACGCCGTTAGATATTCGCGGGTCCGCGGGGCGAGTGTCGACTCTTCGTGCAACAGCCGCAGCTCTAGAGTGCCGCTTCAAAGTGGCCGCTTCCGGACGGCTGGTTTGGGTCGGTTTGCACTCGTCTGCGG
The DNA here is from genome assembly GCA_028293765.1 of Gammaproteobacteria bacterium. Classification (GTDB taxonomy): domain Bacteria; phylum Pseudomonadota; class Gammaproteobacteria; order Steroidobacterales; family Steroidobacteraceae; genus 13-2-20CM-66-19. The sequence goes on along the minus strand of JAQGOG010000019.1, from coordinate 1,928 downwards.
GCTGTCACCGGCCAGAAGCGGTCAGCTGAACGCGGAAGAGCGCTCTCGGCAAAGCAGACGTTCGATGAAAGCTCGGTGAGGCACGCCGCGGCGACTGCTGTATCCGCCGTTCGAGGCTGCAGCATGTAGTCGTATGCCAGATAGGCCCGCGTAATCAGTTTAGTCGATACAGAGCAAGGGAGCTGTCGCGCATCACCATGTGAGCGATCTCTTTGGCACGCTCTCGAGTGATCTCACCGTCGCCCAACATGCCTGTGAGTGCAATTGCGAGCGCACGGCGTGCCTTCTCGGTCATCAGCCATTGCTTTTCCTCGTAGTCCGACAAGGGGGTGTTCGCGTCGGAGTAGGCGTCGGTACCAAACAGCACCTTTTCTGGGTGCCACTCCAACCATCCGCGTAATACTTCTGCCAAGGCGTGGGTTGTCAGGTAGAACGTTTGAGCCGAGAAATCGGTGAAGACATTGGGTCTATCCGTCATCGCCTGGGCGGTGAGATAGAACGGCCAACCCCCGTGCAACAAAACGAATTTCGTATTGCGCAGCGATGCGTCGGCCAGCACTTCTTCCAAAAGGCCAGGGTTGGCGCGGGTATTATTGAAATAGGGCCCGTTACCGTTACCGGTATGGATTTGCACGACCAGGCGATGTGCACCGGCATGTGCAGCTATTTCGTGAAACAGATAATCCTCGAGCGACTTGTGCTGAGGGGAGTCGACAGGCAGTCCCGACATCGCTCGTGTATACACGCTCGCAGCTACGTCTGGGTCGACGAGCGCGAAGTCGATGCCTCTCCGATATGCGGAGAGAAACTTTATCGCGACCACACCCGTAGCCGACCATTTCGCGAGCGTCGCCTCGACAATCTGCGTGACGTATCCATTGAGGCTTGCCGGAAGAGCCGCGACACCCGCCTCGCGTTGAAGCTGTCCGATCGAACTGCCTCCGCCAGGGAACCCGAGCACGCTCTTCTCACCCGAGAACGGCCAGAGCAAGGGATCCGCCCAGGGAACCCACCGGAACCGGCCATTCTCCTGGCCCACGCCGAGGTGGGTCGCATTGACGAAGGCGATGTCGACTCCAGCTGCATCCAGCACATAGCGCGGCCACTGGTCGGCCTTTTCAAGCATGAGCCGTTTCTTGGTCGCAAGCAGTTCCCGCAAGTGGGCGGGTTGCATATCCTGATAACGATATCCGTAGAGCGCGCGCCAAGCGCGAATCCACTCCGGATTGTCACGGCGCAGGGTCAACGTATCCGGGTACGCCGGAGAGCCGAGGGGGGAGTCAGCACTCCAGGTTTTAACCCGCTCGGCGTAAATCGGATCATCGTGAGTATGATCGTCTATCGCGCGAATCGAGGCGATTTCCGCGACCAATGCGCTATCAACTCGATCCTGCGCCAAGGCTGGATTGGTCGCGCAGCTGGTAATGGCGACAACGGTGGCAAGGAAACGCACCAGATCCATGGGAGGGCCTCGGGTAGGTTGGATCGTTCATGCAATGTACCTGATAGACGTGCGCGGCGCTGCAACAACGAAATTGAATCGACGTGGACTCCTCAAGACCTCCGCTGCATTTTCGACAGTGGCGACGATTCCCAGCCATTCCGTTGAAGAGCAACAACATGAAGACGATCACGTCTGTCAGGACGTCGAATGTGCCCGAGAATACGAATCCAACGGCGCAAGCGCCAAGGAGCAGGATCGCACGCGTGGGTACGCGCGCCCGCGGTGAGATCTTTGCGAACGCGGGGGACAGGAGGCCGTCGCGAGCCATTGCAAACGGAACGCGGGATACAGCGAGGCTGAGCGAGTGAAGCGCACCGAACGTGGAAAGCATCATCCCAGGCGGCACCCGGCCAGAAGCCGTCATTCGCAGAGCGAAGTGTCGCTGTGGTTAGTCATGAATGAATTCGCGCAATGCATGTTCAAG
>JAQGOG010000008.1 GCA_028293765.1 Gammaproteobacteria bacterium | reverse complement strand
CGGATTCCAGGTGCCGGGGTTTCCCGTGCCGTAGTAGACAAGATTCAGCTTCGGGTCCCATGCATACCAGCCCCAGGTCGTGCCGCCGCCGGTCTTCCACTGGTCGCCCTTCCAGGTCTTGAGCGAGGAGTCCTTGCCGACGGGGGCCATCTTGCCGTTGGTCCACGTCACGGTCTTCGCCGGATCCATGAGGAGCTCGTTGTCCGGTCCCGTGCTCCAGCCCGTCCAGACCTTCTTGCCGGTCTTGATGTCGTACGCGATCACGCGGCCGCGCACGCCGAACTCACCGCCGGAGATACCGGTAAGAACCTTGTCCTTGAAGACGTGCGGGGCGTTGGTGTTGGTTTCGCCGATCTTGGCGTTACCGTTCTTCACGCTCCATGCGACCTTGCCGGTCTTCGCATCCAGCGCCACCAGGGTGGTATCCGCCTGTTGCAGGAAGATCTTCCCGTCGCCGTACGCGAGACCGCGGTTGACGGTATCGCAACACATCACGGGAACGACGTCGGCATCCTGCTTCGGCTCATACTTCCAGCGGAACGTCTGATCCTTGAGATTCACTGCATACACGTTGTTCGGAAACGGAGTATGCATGTACATCGTATCGCCGATGACGAGCGGCGATCCCTCATGACCGCGCAGCACTCCCGTGGACATGGTCCACGCAACCTGCATCTTGCCCACGTTGCTCGTGGAAATCTGTTTCAGCTCACTGTGACGGTGGTTGGCATAGTCGCCGGCCTGTGTGGCCCAGTTCGCGGGATCCGCGATCTTCCCGTCGAGGTCGGCGTCTGCCAGGGCGGAGGTCGATATCACCGCTGCTGCGGTAAGTACGGCTCCCCTCATTAAGACTGATCGGTACTCGTAGCTCATATCTCCTCCAGCTTCTTGATTCTCGGAAATACGGTCGCTTCCTGCGCTCCTGAAACGAGCACGATTTGCCGGAAGCGAAGCCCTCCGTGGCACGACACGATGGCGGTCCCATGTCTGGCACGCCCTGATTTTCGGGGGCTATCAATACACCCGCTGTAACCGGCCTGCAACCGCAAACATTGGAGGAATACACAGGCCCAGCGTAGGATCGTTCACCCGACGTACCGCGGTGTGTCACGGATGGAACGTTATGGTCCCGCTATTCGCGCAATCCTGGTTTCGAACCTCGACGGTAATCACGGCAGCAGCGCTGTGTTGGTGCGCAACTCCAGCGCGCAGCGACACTCCCCGGAATGATTACCCGACCGCCGCGAGGGTCGAGTACGTCCAGGAATGCATGACCCGCAATGGCGGCGTGCTCTCCGATATGTACAAGTGCTCGTGCGTCATCGATCGGCTGGCGGAGAATTTGACGTATGACGATTTCGTCGAAGCCGGCACGTTCGCGAGGTACTCGACGCTACCTGGGGAAGGCGGGGGAATCTTCCGCGATCCGGATCACGCGAGGGAACGCGCGAAGCTTTACCGGAGCTTGGAGGCTGACGCGTATCGCGCGTGCGGTTTGAAGATGCCGACGGGGCCCGGGCGCTAGCAGCGGGAGGTACTGTATCCGGCAGCCGGTGCGCAGGCGCGCACTGGGACCTGGGCGGCGGCGAAAACACTGCCGCCGCGCAGCGTTTTAGCGCATTACGGGCTCAGGATAACTCCCCACGGCCCCTTCCCTACGGGCACCTTTTTGACCACGCTCAAGCTGGAGGTGTCGACGATGGTCACATCGTTCGAGGATCCGTTGGCCGTGTAGAGGCGCTTTCCGTCGTGACTGAGAGCCAGGCCCCAGGGCCGCGCGCCGACCTGGATTTCCTTGATGAGCGTGGCGGAGTCCTGCGCCACCACCGCGACGGAGCCGCCGCGGCCCGTGCTGATGTAGATACGCTTGCGGGCGCCGTCGAGCATGACGCCCATCGGGCGAGCCTCTTTGCGCAACTGCAGAACCCGTGTCACCGGCTCGCCCGCGGGAATCGCAATGCGATACAACGACGCGTCGGACTCGCCCGAGACGTAGGCGCTTTTGCTGTCGGGCGTGAAAGCGAGATCGCGCGGCCGCATCCCAACAGAAACCGTTTTCAATACCTTCAGCGAAGTCGTGTCGACGATCGACACCGTGCTGTCCGTTTCGCTCGTGACGAGCACCCACTTGCCGTTCGGCGCCATGCGCACACCCTCCGGCTCATGCCCGATCGGGATGGTCGCGATGATCGCGCCGGTGCTCGTGTCGAGCACCGAGGTCTGCGCCGAATCCTCGTTGGAAATGAACAGGCGTTTGCCATCCCGGCTCAGGTCGAACTGCTCCGGGTCGGAGCCCGACTTGAGCAGCTTGGTTAGCTTCAGCGTTGCGGTATCGATCACGGCGATTCCGTCCGCCTGCACGTCCCGCTTCAGCTTCGCGCATTCCTCGTCCGGGACCGTCGGCGGGCATTTCGGCAAGCCGCTGACAGCGACGTAAAGGAGCGATCCGTCGTGATTGAGCTTGAGACCGCGTGGCCGCTTACCCACGGGGATGGTCGAGATCACCTCGGCCTTCTGGGTATCGAGCACGGTGACGGTTTCGCCGTCCTCGTTCGAGACATAGGCTCGTCCGGCCGCCTGCGCGTGGAGAGGCACAAGAGCCAAGGCGCCGACCACGGCGCTGGTGATTACGAGAGAGTCGCGAATGCGCTTCGCAGCGAACCTGGAATCGAAAATTGAGTGCATGCGGGGCGTGTTCCATGCTGGGGCAAACGGCCGCGAGCATATCGCCTGCCGTTCTGCGGGAGTATGGGAAATCCTCCCGACGGGTGTCTCGCCCCTGTTCCAGGCATGGCGCGATGTGTTCCGGACCGTGAACAGCCATCCACGAGCGCCGGACTGTGGACCCTGTTCAGGCCCTCAAATCACTCAACCTACGGAGAACTCCAATCGACTCAGAGGGAAATGCCTGGTGCTGCGCCGGTCTATGAGCGCCGCTTGCGAACATTGCTCTGTTTTAGTGCATGACAGAGGCGTGCGCTGCGAGTGCAGCACGCCCAAGTGCATCAAGGCCCTTGGTGATCAGGTACTTACACGCCCGGAGAGTTTGCCGGGGCCCCGCCCCGCTTGGCATTCGCTTTGCAGCGTGAATGGGTACGGGACCCACACCTATATATAGAGAGGACCCCTAGATGAACAGGCTGACAACTTCCCTCGCGGTGCTCATCGCCGCCTCACTCTCGCAGGGATGCGCAACCTCACATCCAACAGCGCAAGCGACGGCCGCAGGGGCCGTCGTAGCGGAGCGGTTCGCGAGTGTCAGGTCTGACAGCTCGTGCGTCGGACCCAGGTGTGCTGCGGAGGCGATGCCCGTCGCACATGTAACCGAAGTGCCCGCCGAGAAGGAGGCGCTGCCGGTCGCCGGGCATCCGCTGACCTCCGTCGTCGTCACACAGTGCAACCTCATTGTTGCCGTCTACATGACCATGCCCGACGGCAAGCTGCTGCGCTTCGATCACAGCGCCTCCGTTCCGGCGGAACAACTACTTCAGATGGCCTACACGGCAACCCGCAGCGAGCGCGTCGAAGTGTCCTGCAACGATGCGGGCGCCGTTGGTTACGAGAAACACGACCCCGTCTGAGCCGGGCGCCGTGTCAGATCCGCAACCCGCCATCGAGATCGATGCAGCGGCCGCTGAAAAAATCGTTGCTCACGATGAAGGCGGCGGCCGCTGCGATTTCCTCCGGCTCGCCAAGCCGGCGCAGCGGCACGGGAGCCAGAAGTTTTTCCAGCATCTCAGGCCGCATCGACGCGAGAATTTCAGTGCGCGTGCCCCCCGGGGCAATCGCTCCGGTGCGAATACCGTGCCGCGCGAGCTCCTTTGCCCAGACAACCGTCAACGCCGTTACGCCCGCCTTGGCGGCGCTGTAGTTGGATTGGCCGGCGTTGCCGTGTTTCGAGATGCTCGAGATGTTGACGATCACTCCGCCGGATCGCAGCCGGATCATCCGCTCCGCAGCCTCACGCCCACATAGGAAGACACCCGTCAGATTCACGTCGATCACTGCCTGCCACTGAGCGAGCGACATCTTGCCGACGATCTCCCCGTCTTTCACTTTGACGAGCAGCGCATCTCTCAGGATCCCGGCGTTGTTGATGACAACATCGAGCCGCCCGAAGTCAAGGACGATCCGGTCCATCGCTGCTACGACGTCTTCTTCGTCGGCAACGTTCACCTCATAGCTGCGCGCGACAACGCCGGCGGCTGCGAGCGCTGCGCGGGTGGAGTCCAGGTCGGCAGAATTCACATCGAGCAGCGCGATGTGAGCACCCTCGCGGCCGAACCGTTCCGCGAGGGCGCGGCCGATGCCGCGGCCGCCCCCAGTGACCACGACCGTCTTATCTGTAACTTGCATGGATCACGGACCTTACTTATCGCTTGAATGCCGCGAGTATGGCGCCACATAGATACTGCCCGCGACGGTATCGCCCCGGTGCCGGCGCGAGGGCAAATCCGACGCAAGTCCCGCACCGCAACGGCGGACGTGCTAGGTTACGCGAGCATTCGTTCCACTCAAGGCGCAGCATGTCCCAGACCACCCTTGTCGAGCCGAAGGCCCCGCTGAACTGGACGCCTACCCTCCTGTTTTTGTTCACTTTTGTGGCGGCCGTAGTGCTGGTGCCGTGGTGGGGGATTACCCACGGCTTCTCGCGTGGCGCCGTCGCTTTCTTCGCCTTTTTCACCATCGCGAACGGAATGGCGATCACGGGCGGCTACCACCGGCTCTGGGCACACAAGACCTACGACGCGCATTGGTCCCTGCGACTCTTCTATATGGTGTTCGGCGCGATGTCCCTGCAGAACAGCGCGTTCAACTGGTGCAGTGGCCACCGCACCCACCATCTGCACGTCGACGATGTGGACCTCGACCCTTATTCTGCCAAGCGCGGTTTCTGGTTCTCGCATATCGGCTGGATGCTGCGTGAGTATCCGAGCGGCGTACCCGACTTCACGAATATCCCCGACCTGCGCCGCGACAAGATGCTGGCCTTCCAGCACCGTTACTACGTGCCGCTCGCGCTCGGAACGAATTTCGGCTTCCCGCTGCTTGCGGGCTGGCTCGTGGGCGACCTCTGGGGAACGTTTATCCTCGCTGGCATACTGCGGCTCGTGTGGGCCCACCACGTTACTTTCTTCATCAACTCGCTTGCCCACATGTGGGGAAGTCGGCCTTATACCGACGAGAACACCGCGCGCGATAATCCGGTGCTTGCGGTCATCACCTACGGTGAGGGGTACCATAACTACCATCACATCTTCGCGCATGACTACCGCAACGGCGTGCGCTGGTGGCAGTGGGATCCCACGAAGTGGCTCATTGCGAGCCTGCAGTTCGTGGGCCTGACCCGCAAACTAAAGCGCACTCCTGATTTCCAGATTCAGCGCGCTTTGCTCGCCATGCAGTTCAAGCGTGCGCAGGACAAGCTCGCAAGGCTACCGACTACCGGCCGGTCGCAAATTGAAGCGGTACGCGAGCGCATTGCGCACGAGTACGAGACCTTCCACGCCGCCGTGGCCGAATGGGCGAAGGTCAAGGAGCAATGGCTCGAGGAAAAGACGCGCGCCGTCATCGAGCACTGGGAACACGCCAGCTTCCAGCAGCAGCTGCGAGAGATCGAACGGCGGCTGCACCTGCAACGGCGACGGGTGAGAGTGCTCCACGCACAGCTCGCCTGAACGCGACGCTTACTGGTGATCGTCGAAGAAGGGCCCGCAAGGGCCCTTCTTCATTTAGGGACGCCCGGTTAGGGGTGCCCGGCCAGGGGCGCCCGGCTAGGGGCCCCGTGCCCCTTCCCCGATTCGCATACGCGATCGGTAGTGGATAGCGCGCGGCAGGGGGTCGTTTCTTCGTTTTGCCGCCCGGCGGTCTCTGTAATTCGCACACGCCGCATTAAGGGTCCCGCGCAACGCCGCGGGCGCCTCCTCGTTTTATCGTGCGACCGCCCTGCTTCGCTACGCCGATCGGTAGTAGCCAGCGCGCAGCCATCACAGGGGTTCTTCTAGACGTCCTCAGCGGTGCTGGGGCAACATAGTCGCATGGGACGCATCTTCGAAGTTCGAAAACACACGATGTTCGCGCGGTGGAATCGCATGGCGAAGCAATTCGCCAGGATCGCGAAGGACATCACCATGGCCGTCAAATCCGGCGGCAGCGATCCCGCGTCCAATCCGATTCTGCGGCGGGTGATTCAGAACGCGCGTGCGGTCAACATGCCGAAGGACAAGGTCGAGGCGGCTATCAAGCGCGCCGCCGGCCGCGATGCTGCCAATTACCAGCAGGTGCTGTATGAAGCGTACGCGCCGCACGGCGTCGCTCTGCTGGTGGAGACCGCAACGGACAACCCCACCCGCACCGTTGCTTCCGTTCGTCACCTCATCACGAAAGGCGGCGGAAATCTCGCCACCAACGGCAGTGTCAGCTTCCTGTTCAACAAAATGGGCGTGTTTCGCCTGAACCCGGCCGGCATCGACCAGGACGACCTCGAGCTCTACCTCATCGACCACGGGCTCGAGGAGATGGGTGAGAGCAGCGATGAGAAAGGCGAGCCGCAGATCGTGATCCGCTGCGCCTTTGTCGATTTCGGCAGGCTGCAGGAGGCGCTGGAAGCGCGCACTATCTCGCCCCTCTCCGCGGAGCATGAATATATCTGCACCGTGCCGACCGAGCTCCCGGAAGAGCAGGCTACGGAAGTACTCGCCGTCATCGACAAGCTCGAGCAGGACGAAGACGTTCAGAAAGTGTTTCACACTCTCGCGTAACCAACACCCCGCGCAGCTCACGGGTATCCGGTCTCAACAGTGTTGCGGCCCGAAGAAGTCAATAGCGTGGTCATCCGGCGACAGCGTGTCTCGCGAGCGCGACATGCTGACGCCGGACGGCAACGCTAATGTGCGAATTGCCGCCGACGCGGTATGCTTGGGACGTGGACGACTACCGCGACGACTACCGTCTTGAACCGGCCCGATTGGCGGACGCGCCTCGGCTTGCGACGATGTCGCATGAATTCGTCGAAGTGGGGTTGAGACCTGCCTGGTCGGCTTCACGAATCACGTGGCACATACGCCATCCGGAAAGCATCGTGTTGACAGCGAGAGCTGCCGGTGTCATCAGCGGCTTCGCGATAATGCGCTATGCCGATGATGTCGCACACCTGAATCTACTCGCGATCGACACGCCGCACCGTCGCCGTGGTGTTGCCCGGCGCGTGATGACATGGCTCGAGGAGACGGCATTTACAGCCGGGACCTTCATTATCGGGTTGGAATTGCGCGCCACGAACGACGCTGCGTACGCGTTCTACTCCGCGCTTGGGTATCGTGAGCTGGGACGCGTTCCTGGCTATTACCAGGGCATCGAACCCGCCATTCGAATGGCGCGTGACGTGCGAACAGCCCGTGGCACCACTCCCGGTATGAGGCAGCCCGCTCCCTAATCCGGCATGGGGGTCATCTGCCCCATGAGCGCATCTTCGAACCCGAAGTTGCGCAGGTCGCGCACGCGTTGCGGAAAGAGGATCCCATCGAGGTGATCGACCTCGTGCTGAACGACACGGGCATGGAAGCCTTCGACCGTACGGTCAATCGCCACTCCGTGTTGATCAAAGCCCTGATAACGCAGCTGGTGAAAGCGCGGCACCAGGCCACGCAGCCCGGGAACCGACAGACAACCCTCCCATCCTTCATCTTCATCGGCGCCCAGAGGCGTGAGCACCGGATTGACGAGCACGGTGTAGGGCACGGGCGCGACGTGCGGATAGCGCGGATTCTCCCGCAACTCGAAAATAACGACGCGCAGGCTCACGCCGATCTGGGGAGCGGCGATACCTGCGCCGCTCAAGGCACGCATCGTGTCGTCCATGTCGGTAACGAGCGCTTCCAGGTCGGCGTCAAATCGCGCCACCGGCAGCGCCACCTGCTTCAGCAGCGGCGCTCCCATCTTCAATACCGATCGTATGGCCATATGCCAACTCTAGCAGCGCCAGCGGCGTGCGTCGCGTTTGTAAGCGCGACGTTGCGGGTAGCGGTGCACGCGCCGTTGTATACGCCGCTGCGCACGCCGCTGCGCACGCCGCTGCGCACGCCTAGAACGTCACCGGGCGAGCTAGGAATTCATCGGTGCCGAAGAGCATCTCGAACCCTAGGCCGATGCCGAGGCTGCGCCTGCGCGCCTGGACCGGGAAATCCTTTGGCCAATCGACGCTCGTGCGGACTTCCATGATGAGCCACCGGCGCAGAATGCTCCGGCGGTACGCGAACTTTGCTCCGTAGTCGTGTAGTGGTACACGCGCATCCGTCGCACCATCGATACCGATCTCCATCGCTATCGCACGCCGTGAAGCAAACCCGCGCATGGCCGTTAGCGCCGAGTAGCCGCGGATGCCGTTCGACTTCTGCGAGAACGTTGCCGAGTTCGTCCAGCGTACCAACCAACGCATATCGTAGATGCGCTCCATGTCGACCCGGCTCGTCACGCCGAAGCCCTCTGCATGGTCCTGCCAGAATGCGGTCTCGCGCCACGAGATCAGGCCGCGCTCCGAGGCGCCGAGCTCGTAGACGTAACTTCCTTTGATGTAGGGATCGATGGGCAGAGCGACTCGCACGCCTGCTCCGGCTTCGAAGTGACCGCCCTGCCGCTCCGGCTGATGGTATGCGAGGCCGAAGAGCGTCTGGTCTTCGGTGAGCGGACCGTACTGGCGGGCAAACGCACCCGATGGCTCGCTCTGTTCGGTCACGAACTCATTAGGATCGAAGCGGCCAATGAAGGCGTTGAAGCGCGAGTTGACCTGCGGCAGTGGCAGGTTCACGTTGAATCGCATGCGTGTCTGCAAGTGGTTGTATTGATCGTACAACAGCGCCGGAGCAATGCTCCCATAGACGTGCTGGTACGCGGATTCGTCCTTATCCGAGCCGAACCACCGGTCGACCCGCATCGCCGAATGCCACATGGCGTCGTACAACCCCTGACGTGTGCGATCCAACCACCGCACGCGGTCCGACGCGCCGGGCGGCGGAGGCGTCTGGGGCTCATTGGACTTCGATGGGGGACCAGCATCTGCGGGCTGCTCCTGCTGGGCCGATTCGGCAGGCTGAGCCGGCTGCGCGGAATCTCTCGGCCGAGTCTGTGGATCAGACGTGGAGGATTGCGCCGGGTCCGCGGCGCTCGCGTCTGGAATAAATTGCGGCTCCTGGGCACGCGTCCTGCTGGAGACTGCCAAGAGTACGGCGCATAAGAGGATGCGGACGGGACATCGCACGAGTCACAAGGCTCCTTTGACTTGGGAAACCCCCAGGCGAGGCATTTTGTTCCGCTTCAGGTACAGGTGAATGAGCGACCCGTCGCAGCCCGATGATTTTAGCCGCCGGGGGCGTCGAGCTACGAGGTAGCGCGAGTAGTCTGTTGGCCGCCTGTGGGTTCGGCCATGCTTCCGCCGGGACTGGCTCAGTCAACGACGCCAACGAGCGCCTACGAGCCGCCTGTGGCCTTGGCGCGCTTTGTCAGCCAGGTATCCAACTGGTTGGCGAACGCCTGACGCTCGCGCTGACTGAGCGCCGGCGGGCCGCCCGTATTCACGCCGCTGCCGCGCAACTCATCCAGGAAGTTTCGTACGGAGAGACGTTCGCGCACGTTCTCTTTCGTATAGAGCTCGCCACGGGGATTGAGTGCGGTCCCGCCCTTGTCGATGGCCGCCGCGGCAAGCGGTACATCGGCGGTCACTACCAGATCATTCGCCTCCATCAACTCCACGATGCGCTTGTCCGCGGCATCGAAGCCCGGCGGAACCTGCACGAACCGGATGTTCGCGGCAGTGGGGAGCCGCAGCGGCTTGTTGGCGACCAGCGTCATGCGCACGCCCGTACGCTCTGCCGCGCGGAAGAGAATCTCCTTGATCACCACCGGGCAGGCATCGGCGTCCACCCAGATCTGCATCTCACTCCTGTGCGGAGGGTTTGGTCGGTTTGTGGGTTGCATGCGAGATCTGCAGCTCCCGTCCCACGACACGGACTTTTCTCAGGCTGCGGAAGATCTCTTTCGGCATGCCCTCGGGAAGATCGACGAAGCTGTGGTCCTCGCGAATGTCGACATGGCCGATGTGCTTGCCCTCGAGTCCCGCCTCGTTGGCAATGGCCCCGACAATATTCCCAGGCTTCACACCATGCACCTGACCGACTTCGATCCGGTACGTCTCGAAGGGGATCTTTTCCCCCTCCGGGCGCCGCTTGCGCGAGGACGGTTCGGGCCGGTCACCGCGTGGCTCGGATCTAGGCGGCTCGGACCTTGGTGACTCGGACCTGGCCCCCCGTGGCTCAAATCTCTCACCCCGCGGGGCCGACCGGTCGCCCCGCGAGTCTGGGCGCGAATCGCGCCGTGAATCGTTCCGAGAGTCGCCGCGCGGCGGCCGGCTGGACGAGGAGTCGTCCTGGCGTTCGACTCGCTCCGGCCTCTCGGGCAACAGCAAGGGCGTACCACCCTGCAGCAGGCTCGCGAGTGCCGCGGCGATGTCGATGGCCGGAATGTTCTGATCGCGCTCGAACTGTTCGAGGAGCTCCCTGAAAAGCGCGCCCTCGCCCGCCGTGACTGCTTCGGCAATGCGCTGTTTGAACCGGGTGACGCGCTGCTCGTTCACATTGGCGATGGAAGGCAGGCTCATCTGCTCGATATTCTGACGGGTGGCGCGCTCGATGACCCGCAACATGTTGCGTTCACGTGGCGCGATGAAAAGGATCGCTTCTCCTTTGCGGCCGGCGCGGCCCGTGCGTCCGATGCGATGTATGTACGACTCGCTGTCGTATGGTACGTCGTAGTTGATCACATGGGAGATGCGTTCGACGTCCAGCCCGCGGGCAGCGACGTCGGTAGCGACCACGATATCGACCTTGCCTGCCTTGAGGGCGTTGATCGTGCGCTCACGCTGCTGTTGGGCGATATCCCCATTGAGCGGAGCCGCGTCGAAACCGCGGGCCTGGAGGCGCTCCGCGAGGTCGACAGTCTCGAGCTTCGTACGCACGAAGATCAGCATGCCGTCGAAAGTCTCGGCTTCGAGAATACGCGTCAACGCGTCGAGCTTGTGCAGACCGCTCACGAGCCAGTAGCGCTGCCGGATGTTGGCCGCGGTGCTCGTCTTGCTCTGGATCGTGATTTCTTTGGGCGAGCGCAGGTGCTTCTGCGCGATCCGGCGGATCGGATGCGGGATGGTTGCGGAGAAAAGTGCCACCTGCCGTGTCGGCGGCGTCTGCTCGAGGACCCATTCGATGTCATCGATGAATCCCATCTGCAGCATCTCGTCGGCTTCATCCAGCACGAGGAAGCTCAGGCCGGCGAGATCCAGGGTGCCGCGCTTCATGTGGTCCATGACGCGCCCGGGGGTGCCTACGACCACATGCGCCCCCCGCTTCAAGCCTTTCAGCTGCGGCGTGTAGCTCTGGCCGCCATAGATGGGCAGCACGTGGAAGCCCTTCATATGCGCCGCATAACTTTGGAACGCCTCGGCGACCTGGATGGCCAGCTCGCGGGTCGGCACCAGCACCAGGGCTTGGGGGTACGCCTTGTGGACGTCGATCTTCGAGAGCACCGGTAATGCGAAGGCAGCGGTCTTGCCGGTGCCCGTCTGCGCCTGACCCAGGAGGTCGTCGCCGGCGAGCAGGGGCGGGATAGTGGCCGCCTGAATGGGCGTCGGGACCTCGTAACCTACATCCGTCAGCGCCCTGAGCACGGCGGCGCTGAGGTTGAGGCTACGAAAGCCGGTCGAAGCGGAAGAATCAGGAGCATCGGCCGCGGGCGCGGCGGGACTTGCGTTCACGAAAAACACCTCAAAAGGGGGCAGACAGGGGCTCTGGTGGCCGAACTGGCTGCAGAGGCTGAAGGCGCGGATTGTAGCTGATCGGCCCGACTCAGGCCGGCCCGATGCGACCCGACCTCACGGCCGCGGACAGTGGGTTCAATACCGGTCGCCTGCCCGAAGATGGGGACGAATCGTTGCAAGTCCAGCTTTGTCAGTCAGGTGAGCGGCCGAGCGTGTCGGCTACGTAGGCGCCCCGCTGGCCCATCGGTGCCGGCGGGCCGTTTGTGGTATCCGCGGCGGTCTGATGCTCCATCTCTGCGTTGATTTCAGCGCCGAGCACTATGGTAAATCCCATCAGATAGAACCACATCAGCAACACAATGACGCCGCCAAGCGCGCCGTAGGTCTTGCCGTAACTGCCGAAGTCCTGCGCGTACGCGGCGAACGCGAGGCTGCCGAGAAGCCACAGGGTCGCCGCGATGGCAGAGCCCCATGCCACCCAGCGCCATTTCGGGGCTTCTCGATCCGGGGCATAACGATACACCGCCGAAAACCCCAACACGGCGAAAGACCACAGCAGTACCCAGCGGAAGATGAGAACCGCGGTCGTGGCACTCGGGCCGAGGGGAACTGCCTGAAGCACCAGCGGCACGGCCACCCCGAGCAACAGCATCAGCAGAAACGCTACGATCGCGCAGAAAGAAAACGCGAGGGAGATCACAATCTGCCTGACGAACCCGCGCCTCTCACGCTGGTTGTAGGCGATGTTGGTGGCTGTCATGAGGGCCACCACCCCTTGTCGCGAGTTCCACAGCGCGAGCACTGTACCGATGACCGCGCCGAAGCCGAGTGTGCGATCCTTCGGACTGGCAATACTCTGCAACTGATCCTGTATGAGCTTCGCGGCGTCTGCAGGCAGAACGTTAAGGAATGGCCCAATCTGTTTGCCCACGTCATCCGGCGAAGCGAACATGCCGTATACCGAGACAATGACGGCAAGAGCAGGGAATACCGCCAGGATTGCGTTCAGACCGATGCCGGCGGCGATGAGGGAGGCATTATCCCGGCCGAGGTTCTGCCAGACGCGCAGCAGAATGTCGCGCCAGCCCGCCGCCGAAATTTCTTTCGGATGCTCTGCCCGCCGCCCCCGCTCGTCATGGTCTGGCTCACGGTTGGAATCGCCATTGGTGACAGTCTCGTCGGCCCGATGATCGGCTGCGTCGACTGCCGTGTTTTCGGCGGGTGCAGGCTCGGCTTCGCGCAAGCAGTTTTGCCCAGCGCTGCGGTCAGCTTCGCGCTTTCGATCCCGGAGGTTCTGACGTGTTTTCACGCACGTGGCCGCGGTCCGCAGAGAAGCTGGAGGCAGCAACTCATATGCCCGCGGCGCGGTTCGAGCAAGCGGTCGGTTACGACTTGGCTGGAGCGACGGTGACCGGGATGGACAGGCGATGATCGCGGAAGACGAGCACCTGTTCCTCGACTCGGGGCTTACTCGCGCCAGCGGCAATCGTCCGGGCGGCGGTCGCCACCGCCTCCGTCACGAGGTGATGGTGAGGCGAGAGATCGCATACCGGGTCCGCGTTAGCCGCATCGCCGGTGAGCAGATAAGCCTGGCAGCGGCAGCCGCCGAAATCCTTCGTCTTTTCCGGACAGCTGCGACACGGCTCCTTCATCCAGGCGTCGCCGCGGAAATGGTTGAAACCCGGCGAGTCGTACCAGACTGCCTTGACGCTCGTCGCACGCACGTTGGGCAGTATCAGGCCAGGCAACATTCGCGCGGCATGACAAGGCAACGCGGTTCCGTCCGGTGTCACGGTCAGGAAGACCGAACCCAACCCGTTCATGCAGGCTTTGGGACGGGTCTCGAAATAGTCGGGTACGACGAAGAAGATCTTCATCTTCTGCCCGACCTTCGCCCGAAAGCGCTCCAGAGTCTCCTCGGCCCTGCGCAGCTGCTCACGGCTGGGCAGGAGACGATCACGGTTGAGCCACGCCCAACCGTAGTACTGGGTATTCGCGAGCTCCACGTACTGCGCGCCCATCTGCTCGGCGAGCTCGAGAATCTCGCCCACGTGGTCGATGTTGAGCCGATGCAGCACCACGTTGAGAACCATCGGATAGTCGTACTTCCTGATGAGCGCGGCCACCTTCGACTTCAATTCGAAGGTGCGGGTGCTGCTGAGGAAATCGTTGAGCTCCCGCGAGCTGTCCTGGAACGAGAGCTGGATGTGGTCGAGCCCGGCCTGCTTGAGCGCGGCGATGCGGGCTTCGGTCAGCCCGATGCCGGACGTTATGAGGTTGATGTAGAACCCGAGCGTATGCGCTTCGGCGACGATCGTTTCGAGATCGTCCCTGGCGAGCGGCTCGCCACCGGATAACCCCAACTGCACCGCCCCAAGCGCGCGCGCCTCGCGCAACACGCGAATCCAGTCGTCCGTCCCCAGCTCAGGCCCTGTGGTCGCGAAATCGGTGGGGTTGTAGCAGAACACACAGTGCAGCGGACAGCGGTAGGTGAGCTCCAGCAGCAGCCATAACGGTGGTCCCGGCCTGACCCGCGATTCAGGCTCTTCGGCCCTCAGCCCCGGGGCAGCGGTCGCTGCAGGCACCTGCTCGTCCGTGTGGAACGATGCTGAACCCTCTGCCAGCCGCTCGCTCATCCGCGGATCTCCAGCCAGCCCTTCTCCTGCGCGAGCGCCACAAACGCCGCCACATCGGGCGACAGGCCAGTCACGCCATAGGCGCTTTCAATGTCGGTCACGATGTCGGCGACGGTCCGGATACCGTCGCAGCGGCTCAGGATGGCAGCGGCGCTGCTGTTGAGCTTGACCATCCCTTCAGGATAGAGAAGCACGTGCGCCTCCTGCGCGGGCTCCCATTGCAACCTGAAGCCACGTCCGACCACAGGCTTCGTCTCGGCGCTGACCGCACTCACGGCTTCGCTCCGTAACGAAGTGCCATGGCGTCGTTCATCTGCCACAGCACATCGAGTTTGAATTGCAGAATCTGCAGCGCGCGCTCCTGCTGTGCACGGGTCGTGAAGCGCTCCAGGGTCACCGCCAGACCGAACTCGACATCCCGGCGAGCGAGGCTGACGCGGCTCTGGAAGTAATACAGGCCGGCGCGGTCGATCCACGGATAATGATCCGGCCAGTTGGCCAGCCGCTGCTTGTGAATTTCCGGCGCGAACAACTCGGTCAGCGACGAACAGACGGCCTCCGGCCATGGAGCCCGGCGCGCAAAATTCACGTATGCGTCCACAGCGAAGCGCACTCCGGGTAATAAATCGGCGAGACTCTCCACGTGCTCGCGGGTGAGTCCGACAGCCTCCGCCAGCCGCAGCCAGGACTCGATGCCGCCTGGGTCGTCGCCATACCCATCATGGTCGAGAATCCGTTGCACCCAGTTCCGGCGCACCGCCCGATCGTCGCAGTTGGCGAGAATGGCCGCGTCCTTGATCGGAATGCTGATCTGATAATAAAAGCGATTCGCCACCCAGCCCCGGATCTGGGTCGGGTGCGCCGCGCCGGAATTCAACATCACATTGAACGGGTGATGAATGTGATAGGCGCGGCCCTTGTCGCGCAGCCGCTGCTCGAATTCCTCTCGCGACCACGGGGTTTGCGTCACAGCACGATCTCCATGCCGTCCCAGGCGACTTCTATACCCCGGCGGCGCAGCTGCGCGCGCTCGGCCGAAGTCTCATCGAGTATGGGATTGGTGTTGTTGATATGGATCAGGATCCTGCGCGTCGCCGGCGGCAACTTCTCCAGCCACTCGAGCATTCCGCCGGGGCCACTCTGCGGCAGATGCCCGATGTCGCGCGCGCGTTTCCGGGACAGTCCGAGCCCGATCATCTCCTCATCCGTCCAGAACGTCCCGTCCACCAACACACAATCGGCGGTCTGCATCGCGCTCCAGACGCGCTCCTCGATGGCACCCAGTCCCGGCGCGTAGAGAGCCGTTCTACCCATCACTTCGTCCGTGATGAGGAGCGCCACGTTGTCGCCGGCCACCGGCGCCTCGCGATTGGGTGAATAGGGAGCCGGTTTGCTTGCTACGGGTAGTGCACGCCACTGGACGCCCGTCACACCGTCGACCTCAAAACCGCCGCCTTCGAGATCGATGCGATGGCGCTCGATCCCACAGTAGTGAGAAAGAACCTGCAGAATCGGATTGCCGCGGGTCAGGTCGGCGTATGCGCTGTCCGTACACCAGAGCGGCCACGGACGAGTGGCTTCTCTCAGCATGTAGAGCCCGGTCGTGTGGTCGATCTGCCCGTCGCAGAGAATGATGCCCGCGATGGCGGTATCGCGAGGCGCACGCGCGGGCTGCAGGACGGGATTGGCCTGCAGTTGGGCGAGAATATCCGGGGACGCGTTGACGAGGGCCCAGGAGTCCGACGCGTTACCGTTCACCGCGATGGACGATTGCGTCCGGGCCCGTGTGTGCATCGTGCCGCTGCGCAGGCCTGCGCAGTTGCGACAGTTGCAGTTCCACTGCGGAAAGCCGCCGCCCGCCGCGGAACCCAGAACTCGAATTTTCACAGCTGACTCAAGGCGCTGGGGCGGGCGGGTACCCGCCGGGTGAGCCGGGAGCCCGGCCGGGTCAAGAGCATCGGGCGTTCTCGGCAACCCTTGCAGGCGGCCGGCGTTGCAGGCCCTTACGGGTGCTCCAGCACGAAGCCCATGAGCCGGCCAGGCTCCCTACCCCAAGCGTTTTAGCGCTTGGCGATGTACATCGTGATTTCCATGCCGAACCGGAAATCAGTCGCTTGCGGAGTTTCCCATTTCATAACGCTGCTCCTACTTAAGCTGGCGACGATGCCCAGGGCGCCACCTTCCCCTCGAAGAGCCAAGCGGCGCGGGCCACCTCTCTTCGAGCCCATCCTTCCCCAATGCGCACCGGCTCGAATCCGCACGATCATGAAAGTGGCCTCATGATTTTCATGAGCCGGGAAGACGCGCCTGACGCGAACTGCGCCAGGGCGGGTCGCCGCTGCTACCATCACCGGTGGACCCTACCTACCGCCCCGAAGGAGCCCGTCCAAACGATGCGCGCCTCCTGCAACCTCCCCGCAGCGCCCGGCAGCCGGGCTGTCCTGAAGCGGCCATGAAGCTGCGCACGCGCCTCAACCTGGTAGTCGCCGGCCTGACCGCGGTGTTCGTAGCCGTGCTGCTCACAGAGGAAATCCAAAATACCCGCTCATCGGTCCGGGAAGAGATCGAAGCCGCCAACCGCGTCGCTTCGCAGCTCCTAGGCAGGCTCGCGGTCATTTATTCCCGTGCAGGCGGCACCGAGGTCGTGCTCCAGTTTCTCCAGCAGCTCGGTCACGTCCGCGCGAACAACATCATTCTGCGTACGCCAGCGGGTGAGATTCTGTACACCTCGCCGCCGGCTACGTACAAAGCCGGCCACGAGGCGCCCGCATGGTTTGTGCATTTGATAGCTCCGCAGACGGCCAGGCATACGTTTCCACTGCCGGGCGGTGCGCAGTTGGTGATCGAAGCCCAGCCCTCACGCGCCATACTCGATGCGTGGGACGACATCATCCGGCTCCTCGCCATCGCGGTGATCATGTTGGTCGCCGTGAACGGTATCGCCTTCTGGTCGGTGGACCGTGCGCTCGCCCCATTCCCTGTAATCGCACAGGGGTTGGAGCGCATCCAGCGCGGCGAGCTCACATTCCGCCTGCCGCCGCTGCCCGGGCCCGAAGCTCACGCCATGGGCACGGCCTTCAACCGAATGGCCCAGGCGGTGGAGGACAACGTCCAAGCCGAGCGCAAAGCCCGCGAAGCGGAGACACGCCTCGAGGAGCGTCGTGAAATGGCGCTTTTAGTGGAGCAACGCGTGGAGGAAGAGCGGCGGCTGATCGCGCACGAGCTGCACGATGAATTCGGACAGTCAGTCACCGCAATCCGCAGTCTCGCGCTCGCTATCGCTACGCAGTGCAAGGAATCGGCCATGAGCGATGCGGCCCGACTCATCTCAGACGAGGCTGCGCGGTTGTACGACGCGATGCATGGCTTGATTCCGCGACTCATGCCCGTGTCGCTGGATACGCTCGGACTCGCCGAAACCCTGGAGAATCTCGTCCGCGACTGGCAGCGACGCAACCCCGCGATCGAGCTGACGCTGCGGCACGAGTTGCCGTCCGACCTCGGCCCCAGTGTGACACTCGCCGCCTATCGAGTCGTGCAGGAGGGCCTCATCAACGCGCTCCGGCATGCGCAGGCCAGCCGTATCGAAATCAACCTGGAAAGCCACACTGACGAGGTAAACGCAGAGCACGTTCCCGAGCGGCCAGCCGAATCGGGACCTCAGCGGATGATTGTGACGATCACAGACGATGGTGTCGGACTACCCCCGGGATGGTCACGGCCCGGCCACTTCGGCTTACGCGGATTGACCGAACGGATCGAGCACCTCGGCGGTCATTTCAACATCTGTAATCGCGAACCGCACGGCGTCTGCCTCATCGCGGAAATACCACTCGTCACGGTTAAGGCTCCAATGGCGGTGACCACATGATCCGGGTCCTCCTGGTAGACGACCACGCCGTGGTTCGCACCGGATTCCGGCTGCTGCTGCAATCCCATCCTGAGGTCTGTGTGGTTGGGGAAGCCGACTCCGGCGAAACCGCATGTCAGCGGTACGACGAATTGACGCCTGACGTCCTCGTAATGGATCTTGCGATGCCCGGCATGGGCGGCCTCGAAGCGCTGAAGCGAATCCGGGCGCATGACCCGCAGGCACGGGTATTGGCGTTGTCGGCACACGACGATCCCATGCACGCCCGCCGGGCGTTCCGGGAAGGCGCCCTCGGTTTCCTCTCGAAACGCAGCGCCCCCGAAGCGCTCATGGAAGCGGTGACTGCCGTAGCTGCCAGCCGGCGCTACATCGATGTAAGCCTCGCGCAAAAACTCGCGCTCGCCGACATTGAAGGCGCCGCGAAGTCTCCCGTGGAGCGCCTTTCCGAACGGGAGTTCGAAGTTTTCGTCCGCTTGGCCAGCGGCGCCAGCGTGCAGCGCATCGCCGACGACCTGAAGCTCTCCGCCTCGACTGTCGGCACCCACCTATACAACATCAAACAGAAGCTGGGTGTCTCGAATCAGTCGGAGCTCACGCTGCTGGCCATCCGGCACGGCCTCATAGAGGCCTGACGCCGGTCTCGTCCGCGGGACTGATCACGATGACGGGCCACTTGGTGAGAGCGGCCCGGTGCACCCAATATGCCTCGTCCTCCGCGAACTCCGCGAACAGCACCCGGTCGGCATAACAGGAGCCATTGGGGAAACGCAGCTGTTGAAACGGTCCGTACGCTTCTGAAACCTCTCCCTTGGGTCCCTCGAAGTGCAGCCGTATCGCATCCGCACATTCGTAACTGGACACATACCGTCCACCCATCTCCCAATGATGGTCGAAATAGCGGCCGACCACCTCGCGGCCAGGGCCTTGCTGCAATAGCGGTCCCTCAACCCTGAAGAACGGTGCCGGCCCCACTACCCTCGGATCGGTCCCCGCCATTGAATTGAAGCGCAGTTGGATCATTGCGACCTCCATCGGTGCATGACGTCCGGCCTGCCCGAACACATCCCACAGCGTCGCAACTTTCGGGACCTGTCACCCAGTGGCGACATCCGCAGGTTCCCGCCGAGAACAAACAATTCGAAAAGCTGAACGCCGCCTGAACATTCCGCCACGAGTTGGGCTATTTCGCAACCACTGCTGAGAAAGGAGTGGCGAGAAACAATCCCTGACCGCGGCGTGCCCGAAGCAGCCCCCAATGCACTCGACCTGACGATCACTGACGGTCTCTCCAAGGGCGAGAAATGCTCCGAGTTTTGGGAGAAGATGCGGACGCGTAGAGCGACTGTCGTTGCGGCACGATCCCGGAATGGGCGGATTGATAACTATGGATCCAGCGCGTCTCAAAAATCTGGCCCAGCGCCTCAGCGAGTTCGCCGCCCTCCGCGATTGGGATCAATTCCATGCGCCCAAGAATCTGGCCATGGCGCTCGTGGCGGAAGCCGGCGAGCTCGCGGCGGAGTTTCAGTGGTTGACCGAGGCACAGAGCCGCGCACCTGACGAGGAGCAACTCGCCCGCATTCGCGCGGAGTCCGCGGACGTGTTGATTTATTTGATCCGCCTCGCCGACAAGCTGGGTTTCGATCTGCTTGCAGCCGCGGACGCGAAGATCGAGGAAAACGAGCGCCGCTATCCCGCTGACAAGGTCCGCGGAAGCTCCAGGAAATACACCGAATATTAGTCGCCCGTCGCGATCGGCCACGTGTGGGTGCGAATATGGTTCGCCGTGAGCGTGAGCGTGAGCGTGAAGCTCTGCTTCGCGTCCTGCCTCCGCCTCGAGACTAGCCCTCGAGGCCTCTCGGAATCGCGACTCGACGCGTAAGCCGCTCTATGGACCGGCGCGCCGCCGCCTTCGCGATGTGCTTGCACCAGAGGGGCTCGCGCTGCTCCGTCTGATGACGAAACTTCTCGCAGTCACACGTCCACTGGATGCGTTCGTCCTGCGTCTGCAGGACCTGAACAGTACGGCTCGGAAAAGTGTAGGTGCCCAGAACAGCCGGTTCACCGCTCGGGCCACGTGCTCTGCGAAATCTCAATGCCATGACGCCAGCATAACGCGGCCCGGCTGTGGATGGCCTGTGGATTAACTGTGAATATTTCACTCCGCGGCACTTGCCCTTGTCCGCGGCAGGTGAGCGTGATAGGACGAGGCCCTGGCATGCGAATTGTAAAGTCCCCTACCGCCGATCTGTTCGATTCCCTGGCCGACACCCGCCAGAGGACGGAGCCGCTGGCCGAGGGCGCGGCCATTCTGCGAGCTTTTGCCACGGCGGACGCCCCCACGCTTATGGCTTCGCTGCAGGAGATCCTCGCAGCCGCCCCCTTCCGGCACATGACGACGCCTGGCGGCTTTCGGATGTCCGTTGCGATGACCAATTGTGGTGCCGCGGGTTGGGTGACCGACCTTACCGGCTACCGCTATGACCGGACGGATCCACTCAGCGGGCTCGCTTGGCCGCCGATGCCGCAGCCCTTCATGCGCCTTGCCACTACGGCAGCGGCGGCTGCGGGCTTCCCGGAGTTCGAGCCGGACAGTTGCCTCATCAATCGCTACGACCCCGGAGCTCGGCTCTCGTTGCACCAGGATCGGAACGAGCGCAGCGATGCCGCGCCGATCGTTTCCGTATCGCTCGGGCTTCCGGCGGTTTTTCTCTTCGGCGGCGCGAAGCGGAAAGAGCGGCCGCGGCGGGTGCTGCTCGCAAGTGGTGACGTCGTGGTGTGGGGCGGCCCCTCTCGTATGGCATTCCACGGCGTCGCGGCGCTAGCCGAAGGCAACCATCCGCTGACAGGGCTCCACCGTATCAACCTCACGTTCCGCCAGGCGCTTTAGAGAGCTGCACGACGCTACAGCGCCGGGAGCTATCGACCGCCGACGCGCCGCTCGAGTCCCTTGCGGCCCCAGTTCATGACAATCCAATGGTTCCATTCAAAGAGTGACTTGGCAAACAGCGCCAGGGCGGGCGCGCGCTGCTTCGTGACCGTGACGATCCAGTCGTATCGCACGTCAGTGCCATTACCCGTCCGAGTCAGTTGCCAGCGGCTGGGTCCGCTGAGCTCACCGTCCGCCATAACTTCGATAACCGTACGCGGCTCGAGTCTCACCGTGCGCATGTTGAAAGAAACCCGGCTGGGCAACGCCGCGCGACAAGTCATGCGCCGGTACGCCCCCAAACCGCTCGAATCGCCGGCCTCCAACAGATCGACGACCAGAACGCCTTTCCACCAGTCAGGCCAGGCTTCTGGCCGGGTCAACTCCGTCCAGACCGCGCCTACCGGTGCGCGCACGTTCCAACGTGTCCTAACGTGATATTGCGCAGCAGTATTAGCCATGGGCCGCTACTCTACTCCTGCCAAGACCAAGGGCTGGTAGGTTTAACCCTCAACCCCAACAGCGAGAGCAGCCTCTTTTTTACGGGGCAGGAGTACCTGTACGGACTGGTACAGCGGCTTTCGGGGGGCCACCGGGCAACTGCGGCGGCGTGAGGGCGAGAACCACGGTTTCCGGCTTGTCGACTTCCCTATACATCTGCTCGCCTTCGTCCGTTTGCCGGCGCGCGATCCATACATAACCGGGCGCAGTCGCCCGAACGTTGTAGCGGATGGTGTACTCGTTCCGTACCAGGGCACCCGTGATTCGTGAGGGCCTGTCGACGTACACGAGCATCAGGCGCTCGTGTGAGACCGCATCCATCCAATCGGCCGCGGCCACCTGCTCGATGCCATCGGTCTGCAGCGCCAGCGGCGCCAGCCGCGCGATTCGGGTGTCCGGCGGATCGATCTTCAGGTAATCGAGACTGAACTCCGTCGGTTGCAGCGAACGCAGCAGATCCTGGTGAATGCGGCTGAAGTCGATCTCGAACGTGTAGTCCGCGTTGATCACCGGGTGAATGAAGTCGCCGGTGGTCGCGGGTCCGTAGAGGTCCCCGGCGATGTAAGGGAAGAAGAGCCGGTACGTGTTGCGCGGCAAAGGCGCGCTCGCCGTCTGCAGATCCGGCGCGAAGAATCTTACCTGCGAGTGGAGCACCCAGCCGTGGTGCGAGCCGGATTCACTCTTGCCACAACCTGCGAGGAGGCTCGCAGCGGCCATGAGAGCAAGCAGCAGTCGTATCACTCGAAGCCTTCTCTTGCGGCGAGCGGGTGCAGCCGCACGTCACGACGATACGATTTTCGCCTTGATGGCTTCGTATTCCGCGTCAGTAATGAGCTTCCCGTCCAGCATCTGCTTCGCCTCCTGCAGGCGGCGTACCGCATCCGACTGTCCCGCGGGTCCCGCGGGATAGCCACTCGGGCCGGACGAAACCTGGATACCACCCGAACGGGCGCGCAGTTCCTCGAGCTCGCGCACGCGCCGCTTCTCACGCCAGGCCTGATCCTGAGCCTGACAGATTCGGTAGACCGCCTGGGCCTGATCCTTACGCAGCCCCTCGAATTCGAGCCGCTGGGACCCCTGCGTTCCTTGCGAGGCGAGATCGGTGGCCCGCCCCGCACGGAGCATGAGATCGGCCCCTAACATGCCGACGCGCAGAGTGACTTCCTCCAGATCCTGCCAGCGGATGTCGGAGACGTCGAACCCGCCGAGGAGTTTGCGCGTAAGGCGGATCAGCCGTCCGCTCGTTGCGGCAATCAGGATCCGCCGATGCGACAGCGCGAAGATCCGGCGCTGAATCGCCCACGCCTCGAGCGTCTCGGCCGGAATCAGCACCGACCTGAGATGTTCCAGCGGCTTTTCGAGCCCCGGCTCCGTCATACCGACTGCGTCGTTCATGGTTGCCCTGCGCGCTGCTCGTTATTTCTTGTTGACGATCTCGGCCCGGAAGTCCCGCAGCTTCGCCTTGAGGATGCGCTCGTTCGCCCCTCCCATCCGGATCAGCAGCTTCTGGCCGGCCGAGCGGTCCTCGAGCTTGGGATCCGCGAACTCATAGAAGACTTTCGGTTGTACGAGCTCGATGGGACCCTGCACGTCCGGCGTCTCCAGCAGGTGATCGATGACCTCGACCAGCCGGTCGTTGAAGTACTTGCCCGGATAGCCGAGATCTTCATACGCCTGCTGAAAAAGCGGGTAGAGCCGGAAGTATACGGTTGCAAGCGTCTTCGGATCCGTCGACTGCACGAGGTGCACGAAGGGTGCGTAGCGCGCGTAGTTCTCGGCGCTCAACGTGTTGATGTCGCCCTGGCTCGCCACTACGGTCTGCCCTGGTGTCGCCTTGACCGGCCGCAAGTCCACCGCCACCTTTTTGCGAGGCAGGTTGTCGATCGTCACGACGATGTGCCTGACGACGTTCTCGGGGACGAGAAACTGCTCGACGGGTTTAGGGCCAAGGAGACCCGCGAGGGAATCTTGGACGACCTTGTCGCTGTCGTTCAGCACCGGCAGTGCTGTCGAATCGGCGCTGGCGGCGTCCGGAATCGGGTGCTGGACCCCGCTGTCCGTATCGGCCCGCGGGGCAGGCGCCGGCGGACGAGCTTCCTGAAGCTTTTCAGGAGCGCTCGGCTGCGAGTAGTAGCGATAGTAAACACCGACGCCCAACGCCACGACCACAACGGCGGCGGCAGACCACCAGATTGCCTTGTTCTGGAAGGACTCCTCGGTATCCGTCGCTTTGTTCCACATCCAGCGGCACCCCTCGCTTAAGGTCAACCGGGGCTACTTTACTCCCCTTTTCAGACCGGGCGAGGGGATGCGAGAGCACGCAACCGGATCCGTCCCTGCAGCCTCGGAACCTGCCAGCGCGATCTCGCGGCACTTCAACAGTCTCGCTTCGATGTAGTCTTTCCGACAGCGGTGTCCTCGGATTCGAGGGCGAGGAGGCGCTCTCGGCCGCGCGCGAGCGCTTTCCCGGCATACCGCCTTTGACCTGAGCCGGGGTGGATTTTCCCGGTCCCGCCCCCATACAGCCGGAGCCCCGGCGGGCCACTGTATACGCGCAAAGGTCCCTGACAATGGGGTACCTCCCCAGCTCGCGCTGTGCTTCAATCGAAGCCGCGCACCGGCGTGCACATCAGCAACAACGCTCCCATTCGCGTCGCAGGAAAGCCCAAGCGTGTCCGTTCTCTCGTCCTTCCATCCGGCGGTCGCCAACTGGTTCAACCGAACCTTCGACGCACCCACTCCGCCCCAGGAGCAGGCATGGCCGGCCATCCAGGCGCGGCGCCATGTACTGATCGCCGCGCCGACGGGCTCCGGCAAAACGCTCGCCGCGTTCCTCGCCGCGATCGAGCAACTGGTGCGGGAAGGAGTCGCGGGCGACGGCCTGCCGGATGAGACCCAGATTGTTTACGTCTCCCCGCTGAAAGCCCTTTCGAACGATATCCGCCGCAATCTCGAAGCCCCGCTCGCCGGCATCCGTGAGGAGTTGCGGGCGCTCGGCTTGCCCGATGTAGACATCCGCACGTTCGTTCGCACGGGAGACACTCCCCAACACGAACGTGCCGCGATGCGAAAACGTCCGCCACACATCGTGGTCACTACGCCGGAGTCACTGTACATCCTGCTCGGCTCGGAATCCGGCCGAAAAATGCTTGCGGCGACGCGCACCGTGATCGTGGACGAAATTCACGCGATGGTCGGAAGCAAGCGGGGGATGCATCTCGCGCTTTCGCTGGAGCGGCTCGAATCGCTCGCGGGCCGGAAGCTCACACGCGTGGGCCTGTCCGCTACTCAGAAGCCCATTGAAGAAGTCGCGCGCTTTCTCGTTGGATCGAAACAAGTCGGCAACGACGGCCAGGCCGACTGCTCCATCATCGACTCCGGGCACATCCGCGACCGGGATCTGCAGATCGAGATCCCCCCCGCGCCGCTCGAAGCCGTGATGTCGGGCGAAGTCTGGACCCAGGTTTACGACCGGCTGGCGGAGTTGGTGAGCGAGCATCGCACGACCCTCATCTTCGTCAACACCCGCAGGCATTCCGAGCGGATCGCCCGCCATCTCTCGGAGCGCATCGGCGCAGAGTTCGTCACCGCGCACCATGGCAGCATGGCGAAAGAACTGCGGTTCGACGCGGAGAGCCGACTGAAGAACGGGCAGTTGAAGGCATTGGTGGCGACGGCGTCGCTCGAGCTCGGCATCGATATCGGCGACGTCGATCTCGTGTGTCAGATCGGCTCGCCCCGCTCGATCGCGGCCGTGTTGCAGCGGGTGGGTCGTTCCGGTCACTCCGTCGGAGGCACTCCCAAGGGGCGCCTTTTCCCGCTCTCCCGCGACGATCTCGTGGAATGCGCGGCCCTGTTGGATTCGGTACGCCGGGGCGAGCTCGACCGTCTCATGCTCCCCGCGAAACCCCTCGATGTGCTCGCCCAACAGATCGTTGCGGAAGTTGCGGCGCGCGAGTGGGATGAAGACAGCCTGTTCGCGCTCGTTCGCGGGGCGTATCCGTACCGCGCCCTCGAGCGCGCGCAGTTCGATGAAGTGGTCCGCATGCTCGCTGACGGATTTACCACCCGGCGCGGGCGGCATGGCGCGCTGATCTATCACGACGCCGTAAACCACATGCTGCGCGCTCGCCGCAATGCCCGCCTCACCGCGATCACTTCGGGCGGCACCATTCCCGACAACGCCGACTATCAGGTGCTCCTCGAGCCGCAGGCGACGTTCGTGGGCACGGTGAACGAGGATTTCGCCGTCGAGAGCCTGCAGGGCGACGTGTTTCAACTCGGTAATGTCTCGTATCGGATTCTCCGGGTCGAAGCGGGCCGGGTGCGTGTCGAGGATGCGCACGGAGCACCGCCATCGATCCCCTTCTGGCTCGGTGAAGCGCCCGGCCGCTCGAACGAGCTCTCGCAAAGCGTGGCGCGCTTGCGTAAAGAGATTGAAATCCGCTTGCAGTCCGCTGGCAACACAGCGCCGGCCGCGGTTGCCGACGCTGGCGAAACACGCCAGCTCATGGGGTCAGCCGCGGACGCCCTCGAGACCCCCACCGCCGCGGGCGAGTTGCACGCCACCGCCGACGCAGCGACGACGAATACGGCGCCCTTTTTCTTGCCGACGCCCTTCGCCGCCGGCCTGGAGCCCGCGCTGCGCTGGCTGGTCGACGAAGTCGGAATTGCCGGACCCGCGGCGGCCCAGCTCGTCGGCTACCTGGCGGCCGGACGCGCGGCACTGGGCGCGCTTCCCACCCAGGACACCATCATATTCGAGCGCTTCTTCGACGAAACCGGCGGGATGCAGCTCGTCATCCACACACCCTTCGGAAGTCGCATCAACCGCGCGTGGGGACTGGCGCTTCGCAAACGCTTCTGTCGCTCGTTCAATTTCGAGTTGCAGGCCGCAGCGACCGAAGACAGCATCGTGCTTTCGTTGACGACGGCGCACAGCTTCGAGCTGGCCGAGGTTGCTCGCTATCTGCACTCCAACACCGTGCGGCCATTGCTCGTGCAGGCGTTGTGTGCGGCCCCGATGTTTGCCGCGCGCTGGCGCTGGAGCGCGACGATCGCGTTGGCGCTTCCCCGGTTCAGAGGTGGAAAGAAGGTCCCACCGCAACTGGCTCGAATGGCTGCGGAGGACCTGCTGACGGCGGTCTTTCCGGATCAGGTCGCCTGCGCCGAGAATCTACCGGGCGAGCTGGAGATACCCGACCATCCGCTGATCAGCCAGACGATTCACGACTGCCTCGAAGAAGCGATGGATATCGAAGGCTTCGAGCAGGTTCTGCGTGGCCTCGAGAGTGGCGCGATTCGGGTCATTGCGCGCGATCTGACGGAGCCGTCCCCGCTTGCTCTCGAAGTGTTGACCGCTCGCCCATACGCCTACCTCGACGACGCACCGCTCGAAGAGCGACGCACTCAGGCGGTGATGAGCCGACGTTGGCTTGACCCGGAGAGCGCGGCCGATATCGGCAAGCTCGAGCCGGAGGCCATCCAACGGGTACGCGACGAAGCGTGGCCCGACGCTACGAATGCCGATGAGTTGCACGACGCACTATCGTGGCTGACGTTCCTGACGGATGCCGAGGTCCAGCGGCAACATGGCTGGGCGGAACTCATCGACGCTCTCGCGAAACAGCGTCGCGTGACGCGTTTGACTGCCGGAGGAACGGTATTGTGGCTCACCGCCGAGCGTCTACCTCTCTTTCAGGCATTGTTTCCGGACGCGAGGAACGCACCATCGGTTGAAGTACCCGCAGCACACGCAAAACAGTGGAGCCGCGAAGAAGCACTGGTCGAGGTTGTCCGCGGCCGGCTGGAGGGCGTCGGACCCGTCGCAGCGGCAGTTCTCGCCGCATCGGTTGGCTTGTCAACTGGCGCGATAGAAGCCGCGCTGGCGGTCCTCCAGGCTGAGGGATTTGCAATGCGCGGCCAGTTCAGTCCAGAGGCAACGGCGGCCGTGGGCGAGTGGTGCGAACGCCGACTCCTTGCTCGCATTCACCGCTACACCGTCAAACGCCTGCGGGCCGAGATCGAGCCCATTGAGGCGCGTGACTTCCTGCGGTTCCTGTTCGAATGGCAGCGTGTCACGCCAGAAGGACGGATGGAGGGGCCCGACGCAGTGGGGGCTGTTCTCGCGCAACTCGAAGGTTACGAAGCGCCTGCCAGCGCGTGGGAAACCGAGATTCTTCCCACGCGCATCAGTGAATACGAACCAGCATGGCTGGACGAGCAGTGTCTCGCCGGCCGCTTCGTGTGGACGCGATTGGCGCGGCGTAAGAGCGATTCGGAGCGCAGTGCATCGCCGGTGCGTGGGACGCCTATCGCCCTACTGGCAAGACGCAATATCCGGGTATGGTCCTCTCTGACCGGACCGGTGGATGCGAGCAATCTCTCTTCGAGGGCACAACTCGTCGCCGACTACATCCGCGTTCACGGTGCATCGTTCTTCGATGAAATCGCGGATGGCGCGAGGCTTCTGCCCACTCAGGCGGAGGAAGCGCTGGCAGAACTGGTAGCGTTGGGCATCGTCAACTCCGACAGCTTCAGTGGTTTGCGGGCTCTGCTGGTTCCAGCGGACCGGCGCAGACCGGCAGCGAGAGGTCGCCGCAGGCGACGGATCGCACTCTTCGGAATGGACGCTGCCGGCCGATGGGCGCTCGTACGCCGCAGTATGCCGGCGGAGAGCGAGGGCGAGGCCACGCGCCCAACCGAACGCCTGCAGGACGAAGAAACGATCGAGCACGTCGCGCGGACACTGCTGCGACGCTGGGGGGTTGTATTCTGGCGCCTGTTGGCGAGAGAGGCCGACTGGCTCCCGCCCTGGCGCGACCTCCTCATGTGCTTCCGCAGACTAGAGGCGCGCGGCGAGATCCGCGGCGGACGCTTCATTGCCGGCTTCACCGGCGAACAATACGCGGCGCCGGAAGCCATTGGGCTACTGCGCGATATGCGCCGTAAGCCGAAGACGCACAGCCACGTCTCGCTCTCGGGCGCAGATCCTCTCAACCTCGTTGGTATCCTGACGCCCGGCCCGCGGCTAGCTTCGCTGAGCGGCAACCGCGTCCTGTATCGCGATGGGGTGCCGATCGCACTGTTCGCTGGCGGCGAAGTGCGCTTCCTCGAGAAGCTGGAGGCGAAGGAGCAATGGGACGCGCAGAACCTGCTTCTACGCCGGCATGTTCCGGCCGTGCTGGCAGACTTGGCCTGACAGCGAAGGGAATCGCTCGCGCCGCGCGCATGCAATCCGGAATCGCTCGCGGACCCGCGCGAGCCTGTTGAGGCTCGAACGGGTCCCCTTCAACATCTCCGAGGCCTCACCAGAACCGTGCGCCGGGAAGGCGCCCCGGGGAACTGCGGGGGCCCGGACTCAGGGCAAGGCTCCACCCAGCCATGTGGTCGTCCGACTCAGCCCTTCTTGTGCTCGTCCTGCCACTTCTTGACCGCCGCCATCGTGTTCTCGACGTGCGCGTCCGGCTTGAGGTCGGTGTACGAGTAGATGATCTCGCCGGTGGGGGCGATCACGTAGGACGTCCGATTCGCATAATCCGGCTTCACCGGCAACACGGAGTCGTAGGCCTTCATGACACTGCCGTCCGCATCGGACGCGACAGCGAACTTGTTGCGGCACTCGCTCACGGAAAACTTGTTGAGCTTCTCGATCGGGTCATGGGACACGCCGATCACGGTCGCTCCAAGGGCTTTGAACTTGTCGGTCGCCTCGGCGAACTCGTGCGCTTCGACCGTGCAGCCCGGCGTGAATGCAGCCGGATAGAAGTACAACACGACAGGACCGTTCTTCAGAGACTTCGCCAAAGAGAACTTGAACGTCTTGCCGGCGAGCGAGGCGTCCGTGCTGAAATCCGGGGCCTGGGTGCCGTTTGGCAATGCCGCGAACACGGGTACCGCGACCAGCAGGGTAGCCAGCGCGGAAGCGAATGAGCGTCGCATGGAAGGTCTCCTGTCCGTAATGAGCGGATCGGTGATCGAAATGACGGGCTTTGACAGGGCGTCATCATCCGGCAAGGAAGGCCCGTCCGCTACCTGGCCGGGCTCCTGACCCCGTTCCCGTTGCAGCTTCGCAGTGACAGCGTCCGCATGTCGGATGAAGACGTTCTGTCCCGTGAAGAGACCGGACTTGCGCGAGAGTTATTGCGCTGCATACCCGACGAGCTCGACGTAGCCCCGGCCGCCTCGATTGGGGTTCCCACCCGCTTCGGTTACGTCCACGGCACCCTCCCAATATCGTGTGAGCGTCGTGAGTTCCTGATCGGGCAGCACGGGTCGCACGCCCACGTCGATCCCTGCCTTCGGAACGCGCAAGTGCCAACGAGACGGGTAACGCTCACCGCGCGGATTGGTCCAGTAATCCTCCACGTCGATTTGCACGTCGTCGTTGGAGAGCGCTGTTGATTGACCGGAAGCGCTCACCCATGTCCCGGCACTGTTGGGGTCGCGACCACCGTCACGTGTACGAAGCGCGTAGAACATCAACGTGCTCCCGTCCTTGAGCTGCAGGGCGAACCAGTCCCATCCCTGCTCGCTCTTGCTCAGCGTGCCGCTGCCCCATTCGCGATCGACCCACGCGAGACCTTGCACGTCGAGCGGTTGGCCATCGCGGACGAGCCGGCCGCGAACCGCGACGCGTGGGATCGAATAGTAATAACTCGCAGAGCCCGGCTCGCTCGACTTGCGGCTCAGACCCTTGTCGCCGTTGAGAACGGGCGCCAGCAGTGCGGTCGCGTCGACAGTCAGCTCGTAACCGCTCTGCGCTGCCCGCAAGCTCCAGTGCGCATCGTCGGCAGCGGGCACTGTTCCGAGCGACCAGTCATCTATCCAGACCCGCAACGGCGGGGTCTGTGCGCCCGCGAGCCCCGCCGCTGCGCGCGACAGCTTCTGTGAAAACCGAAACCGCTTGCGGCTGACGTCCGTAATGGCGAAATGCGCCATGTAGATTTGCCGGGTGCGCCATCGGGATTCGTCGCGCCGCGCGCGCTCTGACTCCGGCGCCAGAGCAAAACGGAAAAAAGTCAACTCGAAACCAAACCGCTCGCCCGTCGCCGCATCGAGGTTGCCGGTCACATACCACCACTCCTGGCGGAAATCCGGATGCGGACCGTGGTCTCGCGAGAACTCGAATTCCCGCGGCGCCAGCACCTGCGCGAATCCTTGAGTCCGCATACCTCCATCCAGCACGCCACTATCCGGCATCGGCCCGGCACCCTGCGCAGCGCCGGCAGTGACCGCGAGAGCCATGGCGGCGGCGACCACCCTTCGCCCACTACTCCTCACGGATATCCCCGGCGATCGATGCTGTAGCCGTGCGCCAGGCCGGATACAAACCCGCGACCAACGCGGCTGTGACCGAGAGCAACAAGGCGTTCGTGAACTGCGCAGACGTCAAGTGCAAGTCGATCTGCCACCCGAACGCCCGGCGGTTGATGACATCGGTCAGCACGATCGCCGTGAGCAGGCCGGCCGGGATCGCCGCAAGCAAAGCTACGAGACCCATGAATGCCGTTTGTGCAGCGATCAGAACCGCCGACCCCACCGGCGTGAGGCCCAGAGAACGAACGATCGCGAGCTCACGCGAACGCTCCAGCTCCCACGCGAGCAATGCACTGATCAGACCGACAGCTGCCACACCCGCCGCAAGCCAATAGAGCACGCGGGTGATGACAAATGTGCGCTCGAAGATACTCATGGAGAGCGCGCGCAGGTCGGCGTTGGAGCGGATGAAAAGTGCCTGCCGGCCCCGGGCGGCAGCACGCAAAGCGGCGATGACCGGGGCAGGCTGCGCACCGGGCGCAAGATAGACCCCCATCCCCGTGATTTCCTCGTCGTGCCACAGCCGCCGGTACTGGGCGAGGCTCATGAGCACGTTACCGCGATCGTTGCCGTACTCCCGGTAAATGCCCGCGATCCGGAATCCCTGCACACCCGACGCGGTCGACAACTTGAGTTGCTCGCCATTCTTGAGCTGCAGCCGCCACGCGAGCGGCTCTGAGATCAAGACAGCGCCCCGTTCGAACTCGGGCCAGGCGTATGCAGCATCACCCGCGACCCATTGCAGGCCCGAGTAGCCGGCGGCCGTCAGTTTCAAAGCCGACAGCGGCACCGGGCCACCAGGAGACTCCACGATGACCTGCCGGCTCTCGCTGTGAGCCGCGACCCCAGGCGTAGCCAGCAAAGCGCGCATGACGTCGGGCTCGATCCGGCGCTCCGGCCGATCCGCGCCGGGTCCGGGCGCAGTCACATAGATGTCGGCGCGCATGGTCTGACTCAGCCAGTCACGCAGCGACTCGCGAAAGCTTTCCACCATGATCGACACGCCAATCATGGCGGCTACCGCCATTCCCAGCGCCGCGACGGCCACGCCAGTTCGGCTCAAGGATGCAGCGATGTCTCCGAATGCAAGCCGCGCCACCGGGCTCACTCGTCCCGCGACCCTCGCCGCGACGCGCGCGAGGCCTCGCAATACCGCCGGAGTAATCGCCGCCACACTCAAAAGCAACATAAAGAGCGCAACGAAGCCCGCCAGGAGGTTGCGCCCGGAAACCAGCACAACGATCCCCGCTGAGGCGGCCAATATGGCGCTGACGGTGATCAGCCTGCGGGCGATGTTGATCGCTCGCGCCTCCAGCACCGAACGCCTGAGACCGAGCTGGGGAGCACTGCCGGCGACCTCCAACGCGGGCAGCAGTGCCGCAGCGAGAGCAGTGCCGAGTCCCCCGAGCAGCGCTTTGACGACCGAGCTGACAGGCAAAGTCGTGTCATTGACTGCCACGACGAAATACAGGTCATTGATCGTGCGCGACACGAGAGTGAGCAGCTCCCGCCCGATCGCCAGCCCCAAAAGCAACCCGAGCGCGGCGCCGACGACTCCGAGCGCCGCCGCTTCCGTGAGCACGATGAGCAGCACTTCATAGCGGGTAGCGCCCAGGGCGCGCAGGATACCTATGATCCGTCTCCGCTGGACCACTGCGAAACTGATGGCACCGTAGATCAGCAATGTACTGACGAGGAGCGCGAGCAGGCTCATCGCCTTGAGGTTGGTAGTGAAAGCTCCCGTCATGTCGAGACTCTCACGGGTCCGGCCCTGTGCCTCGTGGAGCTGCACGTCTGGCGGCAATCTCTCACGCAGACGAGCCAGCACCGCCTCTCCCGCCCGCCCGTCCGGCACCCGCACATCGATTTGCGAGAGCCGCCCGACGGACCCCAGCCACTCCTGCGCCTGCGCGATGTCAGTCAGAATCAGCGCGTCGTACGCCGCGCCGGCGTTCGTGATCTGAGCGATCAACACAGCAGGATGCCGCACCCCGCCGACATCCACATCGAACTTCCGATCCACGGTGATCCCCAGCTGCTCCGCCGTGCGCGCCGCCATGACGACCGCACCGCGCTCGGTGAACCACTTTCGCAGGGCCTCAACACGCGCCTTCTGTCCCCCATCTCGTCCGCGATCATGAGCCCCGGCGTCGGCCACCTGGGCGCCGTCCGCCTCCACCGCCTCACCCGCGTGCGGTATTCCCACAGGCAACGCCCCGTGGCGTTCGCGGCCCGCACCCAACTCCGGGCTCGCAAGCGGATCTACCCCGACGAGTTGCATAGTCCGGTCGCCGACCGTGACATACCCTTCGACGATGGGCGCAAACGCGGGCTGCAACTGTCCCACCTGGAGGTCGCGCGTCCTCAGGTCCGCATACAGGCGCTCATCAATCCCTTGCGGGCCGCCAATGATCTGATGGGTAGCAGCTCCATTGACCGCCTCCATGGACAGCTCGAACGCCCGGCGCGAGCTCGCCGTCGCGATGTCCACGGCAATGATCGTCGCGACGCCCAGTGACAGTCCAACCAGCGCCAGGGCCAGCTGCGCCGGATGGCGCAGCAGATGCCGAAAGCTCGCCGCCCACAAGGTAGGCACTCTAAGAACTCGAGGCCCGTTCATTCGCGCTGCGCAAGTCGGCAGCCACGTTGTCAGACCCGGGTTTCGCGAGTACAGCGGGGGCAGACTCCGCGCCTGCGGCAACCGACTCCCGGAGCCGCCCTTCCCTCAACTCCAACACGCGATCGGCGCTGCGCGCCAAAACGCTGTCGTGCGTGACGATGAGCAACGTCGCCCCCCGCGCCCGGGTGAGCGACAGCAATACCGGCAGCACTTGCCTGGCCGTCTCCTCGTCAAGGTTCCCTGTCGGCTCGTCCGCAAGCAGAAGCGCCGGTTCATGCACCAAGGCACGCGCGATCGCCACGCGCTGCTGCTCACCGCCGGACAGCTCGTCTACGGCGCTGTGAAGTCGGTCACCAAGACCTACTTCAGCGAGCATGGCGGCACTGCGCCGACGCGCGTCGGAACCTCGCACCCCGTTCAGCTCGAGCACGAGACGCACGTTCTCCTCAACATCGAGCGTTGGGATGAGGTTGAAGAACTGATAGACGAATCCGACGTGCGCGCGCCGGAACAATGTGCGCGCGGGCTCGGCCAGCGCCGTAACGTCACGGCCGCCGAACTCCACGACGCCGCTGTCGGCTCGATCGATGCCGCTGATTACATTCAGCAGGGTCGATTTGCCGGAGCCGCTACGGCCGATGACGGCAACCGCCGCGCCGTCTTGAATCTGCGCATCCGCATGATCGAGCACGCGATGAACGCGCTCGCCTTCGCGAAAGCTACGACAGAGTTGCCGGAGAATAAGCACCGTCCGCTACTCTACGAGAATCCGCCTCCGCCCGCTGAACCCGCGGCACAAGCGGGGCAACAAGTTCCCGGGCTCGTCGGTATCGCGCCGCTCCCTTACACGGCGCGGCAACGTGTCCCGCCGTTGGCACGGCACCGGTTGCACACGCCCAAAGTCGCCGTGTCGCGACCGACTTAGGCGCCGCCGACGCCACATAACGAGGCAAAAAAGAGCAGCGCGACCGCCTCTGATAGGCGAAACTGTCGCCCCGCTGCGGTCTATCAAGCCGTGCCGTACACGGCCCGCAAGCTCTAAGGTGCCCCATGAACTCTGCTGTTGGTTCGCGCGACGAGAGATCGCCGATGGAACGACGCTGCCGCACATCACTGACGGTCAACGGCCTGGCCGTTGCCGTGCTGGTGGCCGGCGCGACCCTGGCCCAGGCGCAAAACGCTCCGCCTCCCGCTGCGCCCGCTGCTTCGAGCCCCGGCCCCGCGACCGCGAAGAAGCCCGCTGCCAAAGAAGGCTCGGCCACCGCGAAGGCCCCCGCCAACCCGAAAATCCAGGGCAGCTACGCTCTCGGCGTCTCCATGGGAGAGCAACTGCACCGCGCCGGGTTGACCAACGATTCCGTGGCCGTGGAGCGGATCTCCCAGGGCCTGCGGGACGCGCTCAGCGGCAAGGCGAAAATGAGCGAAGCCGATCAGGAGAGCATTGCCAGTCTGGTGCGCGGGGCTCGCGCCGGCGCCGGTGAGGCAAACCACGCTGCCGCGGCTGCCTTCCTGGCCGAGAACGCCAAGAAGAAGGACATCGTCACCACCGCGAGCGGCCTGCAGTACAAAGTCGTCACCCCGGGCAGCGGCGAAGCGCCGAAACCGACGGATCAGGTGAGCGTGAACTATCGCGGCACGCTGCTCGACGGCACGGAATTCGACAGCTCCTACAAGCGTGGGCAGCCCGCCACCTTCCCCGTAAATGGCGTGATTCCGGGCTGGCAGGAAGCCCTGGTGCTGATGAAGCCCGGCTCGAAGTACGAGCTCTACATTCCGCCGAAGCTCGCCTACGATCTGGAGTCCCCGCCGTCGATCCCGCCGGGCTCCATGCTGAAGTTCGAAGTCGAGCTGCTGAGCGTCAAGCCTCCGCAGCCGCAGGCAGCAGCTCCGCACCCGGACGTGCATCCTCAGAC
Organism: Gammaproteobacteria bacterium; assembly: GCA_028293765.1. Taxonomy (GTDB): domain Bacteria; phylum Pseudomonadota; class Gammaproteobacteria; order Steroidobacterales; family Steroidobacteraceae; genus 13-2-20CM-66-19. The sequence continues at coordinate 71,704 of JAQGOG010000008.1, read as the reverse complement.
GCAGCAGGCGCCACCGCCGAAGTGAGCTAGGCCGCGCCCGGCCGACCGGGCGCGTAATGGGTTGCCCGAGGCAAATTACGCGAAGCGACGGCAACGGATTTTGGCGCAGCGCGTCAACGCCCGGGCCCGCCGGGCGGCGTCAAGAGCGTAACAATGCAGGCGCGGGTTAGCTGACCCCGCCAGCGTTAGCGCCCGGATCGAAGCGCATGGGCTTCGTGACTCCCATCCGCGTCAGCTCCCGCCGCAGATTTTCCGCAAGATCCTGATGCGTCGTCCGCTCGAACGCCGGCGCCGCCTCCCAGTCGTAGGCCCACGGCTGTGCAAGCCGCAGCTTCTCGGGCTCATCCAGGTAACGGGGAATCACGTGGGCGTGCAGCGCAGGCTCGACGTTCCCGAAGATGGCGTAATTAATCCGCAGCGCTCCAGTGACTTTGAGCAAGGCATCCCCGAGGCGCGCCATATCCAGCAGAAACACCGTGCGCTCCTGCGCACCGAGCGCGTTCAGGGTGGGCACCACCGGATCGGGCAGCAGTAACACGTAGCCGCGCAGAAACTGCCGCTCGCCAAAGACGGCCCAGCCGGAGAACAGCCGGGCGATCACGCGCGGGTCGCGCCCCTCCCGGGCCGCGGCGACCTGGGTGTGAATCGCCGTTTCGGGCTCAATCCTGTTTTCGCTCTTCATGAGGTGCTGGGGGAGCGGAAGACGAAATAGACAGCGGCGAGAATACACAAACCCGCCCATAGATAGTCGAGCTTGAGTGGTTTGTGCATGTACAGCACGGCGAACGGCACGAACACCGTCAGCGTGATGACCTCCTGGAGGATCTTCAACTGTGGCAGCGACAGCTGCGTGTACCCGATACGGTTCGCGGGCACCTGCAGGATGTACTCGAAGAACGCGATCCCCCAGCTCACCAGCGCCGCCACGTACCACGGCTTGTCAGCGAGATTCTTGAGGTGCGCGTACCAGGCGAACGTCATGAACACGTTCGACGCGGCGAGCAGCAGAGCAGCGGAAAGGATGGGCGACATGTGATGCCAGCGTCAGCAGTCCACTTCCAACGCCCGCAGAGCCGTCACAGTCGTCGCGTAGCCGCCGTGCACGATCCCGCGCCAGCCGCGCGCACGCGCGCTCGCGATGTTGTCGGCCCGGTCGTCTACAAATACCGTCTCGGCGGGCTCGAGGGCGAAGCGCCGCTCGGCCTCGATGTAGATGCCCTCGTGCGGCTTCATGACACCGGCGAGGTAAGACGGCAACGCCCCATGCCCAATCTGGTGCAGCCTGTATTCACGCGAGATATGCGCCCAGTGCAGATCGCCGATGTTCGACAGCAAGTACACCCGATAGCGCTCGGTAAGCCGGTGGGCGAGAGCGACCATTTCAGGCTGCAGCTCGAACATATCCACCCATTTCGCGTGAATATCCGCGTGCGCCACAGGCTGTGTCGTGAGGCCGGCGAGCCGCTCGAGCAGTCCATGCCCATGCAACCGGCCCGTCTCGTGATCATCGAACGAAATGCGCGCCAGGACGGACTCCATATCCGGTGCTTCCGCGCCGTTGGCACTCAAGAGATCGAGGATCGGGCGATAGTTCAGATGCAGGAAGACCCAGCCGATATCGAATACGACGTTACGAATCAAAGCTCGACTCCTCAGACTTCGCCAGGCCGCGGCGTGGCTTCCGGAGCGCCGTCATGACAGGGCGCGCAATGCTCTCAACCGTTCCAGGTGCGCACCCTGCCAGTATCGAGATGAACAAAGTTCGAACGGGCGTAGTAGCCCACGCCGCCCCGCTTCGCCTGCACAGCGAGGTCCCGAAGCGTTTCGCAGTCGCAGCCTTCGAGGCGCACGTCGATCGCGCGGCCTTCCATGTGCAGGCTATGCTCCGCAACCCCGTGGCCGTTTGCACGCAACTGCGCGTTGGTCTTAGGCGAGCGATAGCCGGAAATTATCTCGTAGCGAGGCTCACGACCGGCAGCCTCCGCCAGATCAATCAGCTGTTCAAAGAGCGCAGGATCCATCGCGTGCTCCTCGTTGACGCGATAATCGCGCAACACGTGCTGCAGCCTCGCCAGCGCGGCGCCATCAGCACCCGACCTTTTGGCGAACGCGACTTTTACGGCCTCGCCGGTGTGAATACTCTTGAGCTCTATCCAACGCTCCGGCGTAGCGATCCCTCTGTCCGCTGCCGCGCCGTCCGGCAAACCGGCGCCGGCGGCAACCGCCCAGGGGGCGCACGCAAGCGGCAACGCGAGCGCACTCGAGCCCAAGGTGCATACGCAGCGGCGGCGAGTCCATACAGGGTCTTTCATTGCTAATGCTTCCAGACCGGCCGTCGGCAGACAAGCTCTCTCACGCCATTCTGGCTTCCGCAAGAGCCCGGTCCCGTGAAGCCCTTCTCTCTTGAGCGACTCGGGCGGCTCGGACGCCTCAGACCACGGTCACAATGGGAACGCCGTCACGCTGCCCGTATCGCCTGGCTTCCCATTGACCGCCACCACGGTGGCCTTCGGGAAGAAGTTGAATTCGGAAGCGCTCGCCCACGTGTAAGCCCCCATCGCGCGCCCGACGATGAGATCCCCCGCCTTGAGCTCCGGCAGCATGAGATTCTCAGCGATCACATCGATGCTGTCGCAGGTGGGCCCGGCCAACACCGACGGCAGCCGCTCAGCGCTATCGCGCAGCGGCTCGACGGGATAGCGCGCGTGATCGTAAAGCTGGCCGCTGTACGAGCCGTACAGACCGTCATCAAGGTAATACCACCAGTGCCCCTCGCGCCGCGCGCGTCCCATGACGGAGGCCACCCCGATTGCTGACGGCCCGACGATATAGCGGCCCGGCTCGGCAATGACGCGCACACGTTGCGGAAGCTTGGCGAGTGCCGTACGCAGCGGTGCACAGAAACGGCTGATGTCCTGCACGGGTTGCGCATAGTCGATGGGAAAGCCGCCACCGATGTCGAGAGTATCGAATGCGCCGAGTTTTTCCCTCCGAGCCGCGGCCATGAGTTTCGCGCAGGCGTGCAGGGCTTCGACGTGTTTGGCGGAGTCCATCGCCTGCGAGCCGACGTGGAACGACAAGCCACGCACTCCGATACCAAGATCCGCTGCGAGGCGCGCGAGCGCGAGCAGATCCTCGGGATCGCACCCGAATTTGCGGGATAGATCGCACACCGCTCCCGGAGAGCGAAATGACACACGCAGCAGAAGCTCGGCACTGGCGCCGTGGCGCGCGAATTTCCGCACCTCGTCCGGGTTGTCGGCAACGAAGGTGCGCACGCCAAACTTCATTGCGTTGAGGATGTCCTGCTCACGCTTGATCGGATGGGTGTGGATGCAACGCTCTGGAGCAACGCCCAGCCGTTCCACGAGCTGCACTTCGCCCGTCGTGGCAAGGTCGAGAAAGCCACCCTCCGCGATGACCGTGTGCACGACCGAAGGGTGCGGCATAGGCTTCAACGCGTAATGCAGATCGACCCCGGGCAACGCCTTGCGGAGCTTTCGGAACTGCACGCGCACGCGCTCGCAGTCGAGGATGAGCAGAGGCGAACCAAACTCCTTTACGAGCCGACGGATTTCGGCGGGCTGGAAAGGGTCGATGAATCGTGTGCGTCGAACCGGGCTTTTCGTCATGTGCGTGAGAGTAGGTGAGTCCCCAAAAAAGCAGCGGGTCAGGACCGAAGCGGGCCTGACCCTGGAGCAGCCTGTAAAGCTGGCAGCCGCCGATGTTATGACTTTTGGTTGACGCTAGATACCGCGTCGATGTGGCCGCTACGGAAGGACCGCCATGGCGCCGCTGTCGTCGCTCTCGCTGATGCTGCTTGCCGCGCGCAGCATCCGGTCGCGAATGGCGTCCCACGGCTCGCCTTCCGGTACGTCCTGCACGAGGATCTGCTGGCAACCGGCCTTGTCGAGCGTCCGCAGATTTGCGTACAGATCATGACCGTATTGCTCGGGCCGACGTCCCGCATTGATCCATGTAACGTATTTATGGGCCTTCAGCGGCAATCGCTGCGCCAGTACGGCGACTCGACGTCCGCCTTCCGAGAGCGCAGCCGCGTGTGCATCGATCTCGCCGGCCGGAACGATCGCCATCGGAGTCGTCGGTGCGTAGTGCGACGGCGTGCCGCCCGGAACACGGGGCGACTCGAGATTCGCGCCAACCAACAACTCGCCAACCACCTGCCGAATCTGCGCAGCGGTAACGCCACCCGGCCGCAGCAGACGAACGTTCTGGCCCTCGAATGAGACGATTGTCGACTCGAGACCTATCTGGCACTCGCCGCCGTCGAGAATGACCTTCACGGCGTCGCCGAGTTCCTCGCGCACATGCTCGGCGCGAGTGGGTGACAGCTTCCCGTAACGATTCGCGGAAGGCGCGGCGATGCCGCCCCCAAAAGCGGTGAGCAGCTGCTGGGCCATGGGATGTGACGGCACGCGTATCGCCACTGTGTCCTGGCCACCGGTCACGATGTCGTGCACGTTCGCGGCTCTCGGCATCACCATAGTCAAAGGACCGGGCCAGAAGCGCTCCGCGAGGCGCGTTGCCGTCTCGGGAACCTCTCTCACCCATCGATGCAGGAAGCGCGGGCTGTCCAGATGGACGATCACCGGGTGTGTCGTCGGCCGGCCCTTAGCCTCGAAGATCTTCCGCACGGCAGCGGGGTTCTGCGCGTTCGCACCGAGCCCGTAAACCGTCTCGGTGGGGAAAGCCACGAGCTCGCCGTCGCGCAGGGCCTGCACGGCGGTTTCGATCTCGACTTGGGTTGCTCTGACGACGCGGACCATAATGAGCCGAATTCTAGCAAGCTGCGGCGGCTGCGACCGCCACGTTGTAGCAAAGCATCTAATTCGTCACGATTGTCTCTGCCAGCTCATACAGCGTCAGTGGAGCCGAGCCTTCGGCATTATTGGCCGCGACCACATGAATGTCGCGTCCGGACGACAATCCGGTCCCGATCATGGCTGCGATACGGTCCCGGTTGAGCTTGTCGGGCTCCTGGAGACGGTCAAAAGGGGCGTAACGCGCAGCCGCGCTTTCGTAATCCTCGCCGGGATGCAGCATCCAGCGGATGACCAGCGGTCCCGGCCCGGCCTGGGTCACCTGGCGGTCGACCTGCGGCATCCGGGAGTGAACCGCCGAACAGTGCACCGCACCGGCCGAGCGCAGCGCGGCCTCGTATTCGGATCCCAGAATCTGCGCATCGCGCAATTCGACCGCATAGGCCGGCCCCGACGGTAGCGCACGCAGAAACTCGCCGAGCTGCTCGACGAACGCGCTCGGCCTGCGCGTGTACTGGACGCCAAGCGGCGAGAACTGAAAAAGGATGACGCCTAATTTCGAGCCAAGCCCCTCGACCAGCGGCTTCACGACCGCGCGCGTCGCGAAAGAGGCATCCAGGAACACGGGCTCAACGCGCCGGCGGACAGCCAGTGCGCTATCCGGAACCGCCGTCAGGCCCGAGTAGGCCTTCACCATGAAGCGAAAGTTTTCGGGGACGTCTCCGGCGTAACGAGCGAGCTGTTCAGCCGTGGGCGTTCTGTAGAACGTGCTGTCGAGATTCACCGCGTTGAGTAGCGGATGCTGCGCGTAGGCCGCAAGACCGTGCCGGGCAAGTGTGGATACGCCGTAAAGCTGCCCATACACGATGCCGACCCACCCCGGAAACGACCAGCTCGAGGTACCCATGTACAGGTTCTTCGGCAGACGCTGCGCGACCTGCCGGACCTGCTTGGCAGGCACCGCCGCCCTGACAATCTCCACCCCCGCAGGCGGAGCGCCGAACAGGTCCTGCTGCGCTGGCTGTTCCATACGGACAGGCTCCCGGCGCGGATCACTCCAACGCGCGACGCTCCCACCCGGTCGACGTATGAGTCAACTCATAGGCCGGCCAGTAATGCTTATCGAGCTTCAGCGTGATGACCTCGGGAGCGTTGTTCCAGGTGATCGTCTTCAGCCGCACCGATGCCCGGTCCGGCCGCCCGGTCACAACGCCAAGGAACGCATCGAGGTCCGGCGTCGGCACACCATCGACCTCGACGATGCGGCGGCCCGGATAAAGGCCATAGCGGGTCGCGGGCGATCCATATGCGAAGTATCCGACATACACCCCGACAGGCGGAATTCCACGCTGCGCGCTCATGGCCCGGTGTGGCGCCTGCAATGTGGCGCCACCCCACTCGACGAGGCGTTCGATATCCGCCCCCGGCAGCTCGACGGTGGGCACCTGGAGCGTCTGCTCACTCTTCCCGCGCCAGACCGTGACCTGCACTTCCGACTTGTCGGCCGCGGCGCTCTCAACTTCTTTGAACCGCGTGACGACCTTCCCGTCGATGGCCAACACCAGATCCCCCTGCTGAAGGATCTTCGCAGCCGGCGAACCGCCTACGAGACGGACGACGGTCAGTGCCTGCCGGCGCGTCGGATTCTGTTGGGAGAGTTTCCCGGCCCACTCCTCGGAGAGGCCGATTTCCCGCGCACTCGAGAGCGGCTGCACGGCTAGCTCGGTCTCCAGCGAATGCAGCGGACGATCCGTACGCACATGGTCGATCATGGTGGCCACCAGATCGATCGGCACACCGCGATTGTCCTGCGCGACCTCCCTGCCACTCTCGTAAGCGAAGCTCGACCAGAGGCCCAGGACGTTGCCCGACTTATCCGCCAGCACTCCGTCGAACTCGAGCGGGGGATTGACGAGCTGCGCGACCTCGATGTTGCTGTCACGGAAACGCATCGTGCGGGACAAGGGGAGCTCGAGAGGATCGATGCCCGCGATCTGGGTATTACGCGAGTGCATCTGGCTGTCGCTGCCCAGTCCCACGACCCAGACCGATTCACCGGCGATCAGCTCGCGCGGCGTCAGCTTCGCGGCTTTCACGGGCGTCGTGCCGAGCAATTTAGGGTCGTAGGCCACGACCGCCAGATTGTGAACCGGATGAATGTAGACCACGCGGCCAGGCACTTCCACGGTGCCAGCGAACGTCACGGTGACGTTTCCAACCGAGACGGGTACGGTGTTGCGATCAACGACAACGAGACCGCGCTCCGCGTCCACCACGAGGCCGGTGCCGTGATAATTGCGCTCGGTGATACCAGACACCGAGTACGGCATATCGAACGTCACCGTAGCGAGCGACGGAGCGAGAGCCGTGAGGCGCGGGTCCTTGAACTTCGGGAACTGGGTAGAGCTGACCGTACGTGGCTTGGAAGCAGGTCCCGCGGGCAGATCCTTGCACGGCCACAGCCCCTGGTTGTCGTCGCGCTCGCAATGACGTCCGGGGAACCACAGGCGGTCCATGCGAATGGAGCGCAACTGGCTGCCGTTCGGATCGTCGATCGTGATGTAGCGGACAGTAGCGTGATCGCCGTCACCGAGCTGTGCGATTCCCGCCTCGAAGTCACTGAGGGTGTCGACCTTTTTGGAATCCATCATCGTGACCACAGCGCCACGGGGAATGCCGGCCGACCCGAACACGTAGCCGGGATTGGCCACATACACGCCGCGCGTCGGCACGTTGAAATGGCGTGCCTGCTGATACGACAACGTGTGGACGACGGTATCGCCGAACTCGGCATACGAGCTCGGGGTGATGGCGTGCAGATCGCCGACCGGCAGCTTCGCGGAGACCGGCTTGCCGCCGCGCTCGAGGTCGACCGTCACCTGCTGTCCGACCGAATCGTCGATCACTTCCGAGAGCGGCTCGAACTGCGTCACGTATTTTCCGTTGACGCGGACGAGGACATCGCCCGGCTGCAGCACGTTCTCGCTCGGCGAACCGGGCAACACTCCCGTGACCACCAGCATGCCCGTGTACTGCGGAAAGGCCTTGCGCACCGACGTTTCCGTGACGCTGGTCAGTCCCAGGCGCTTGAGCTCATCGAACGGCGTGTAGTTGAAAACCGTATACAGCGTGCCGCGCAAAACCGGCTTGCCCTGCTGAATGAGCTCGAGAGCGCGCCGGACGCGGGCCAGCGGCAGATAGAAACTGGACGCAGAGCCGTTGGCGCCGCCCGCATTGAGTGCGACGACACGGCCGCGGATGTCGATGACCGGTGAGCCCGAGGATCCGCCGGAGGTCCCGGAGGCGGCCTGCAGGTAGAACGTATTGAAGTCGTTGTACTTCCCGATCCCGTACTCCGGCGCGTCGCGATCCAGGCGCGCCAGGGTTCCGGCGAGAATGGAGAGTTGCTCGCCCGCATTGTTGCCGACGACCCGGATCTCCCTGCCGACCTGCGCGCCCTCCGGGTAAAGGGGCAAAGCCTTCGGTTTGATGAAGTGCAGCTTGCTCGGGTCGTACCGGTATAAACCGAAGTCGTGCACGGGATCGCGGTAGACCGGGTACAGCTGCACTTCCTCGCGATTGAGGAACGTGGCCTCGGCGGTGACCGGTCCGGGAGTGACGACGTGGCGGTTAGTCAATATCAGCCCACGCTCGGCGTCCACCACGAAGCCCGTCGCCTGCGCTGTTGCGTTCCACTCGGTATCGAACGCCCGGGTCTCATCGACGTCGATCGACACAACACTGCTGGCGATCCGCTCGAGGGTAACGGCCCAGTCCGGGTTGCCTTCGACCGCGGCGGCCTGCTGCGCCACCTGCGCGGCCTGCTGGTTGCCGCCGGGCACGGGCACCGGTGGCGGCGGCGCGGGCAGCGGTTGCGACGGGCCCTGTTGGGCCGGTGGGGGCTGCTGCACAGCCGTCGTCGAGGCGGCCGGATGGCCGCGACCCGCACTCACGGACGCAACACAAGCAAGCAGACACAACCAGGGCAGTCTTGCAGGTCGCATCAAAATCCTCTTTTTAGCAGCTATCGGCCGAGCAGAACGAGCAGCCAGACGGCGCCTAGCAGTATGAAAGACATGAACACGGCGGCCGAACCGATGTCCTTGGCGAGCCCCGCCAGCGCGTGCCGTTCGAAACCGATGCGGTCCACGGTCGCCTCGATCGCGCTGTTGAGGAGCTCCACTATGAGAATGAGCAGCACGGGCCCCACGAGCAGGGCGCGTTCGACCCCACTATGGCCGAGCCACAAACCCAGTGGTATGACGAGCAGCGCACAGGCGAGTTCCTGCCTGAACGCCGCTTCTTCACGGAATGCGCCGGCGAGACCTTTAAAGCTGGAGCCAAGGGCCCGCACCACACGGGCGGCGCCTCGCGGCTTATAACGACCTATGACTGCGCTGTCGGCTTCCAGGTGAGATCCAGTTGCTTGGCCGCCCGAACGTCGTCCAGGCGACGCACCGGCATGGTATGCGGTGCGCTCGTCACGCGCTCGGGTTCTTGTTCGGCTTCCGTCTGGATCTGTGACATGGCCGCGACGAAGGCGTCCAGCGTGTCCTTCCCCTCCGTCTCCGTCGGCTCTATGAGGAGACATTCCGGCACCAGCAGGGGGAAATAAGTCGTCGGGGCATGAAAACCATAGTCCAGCAGCCGCTTGGCGAAGTCCATGGCGGTCACCTCGAGATCACGCGCCTGCTTTTTGAGGGTGATGATGAACTCATGGCTGGCCCGCCGGGACGGGTATGCCGCGTCGAACCCGCGCTCCTTGAGCAGCGCCAGGAGATAGTTTGCATTGAGCGTGGCGTACTCGCCAACCCGGCTCATCCCCTCACGTCCCAGCATGCGCATATAGATGTACGCCCGCAACAGGACCCCGGCATTGCCCATGAAAGCCGAGAGACGCCCGATGGACTGAGGGCGGTCCCTTTCAGCGAGCCAACGGTACCGCTCTCCTTCCCTGCCTACGATGGGAATCGGCAGAAACGGCTCCAGCCGCGCACTCACACCCACCGCACCCGCACCCGGGCCGCCGCCGCCGTGCGGCGTCGAGAAGGTCTTGTGCAGATTCATATGTATGACATCGAAGCCCATGTCGCCGGGACGCACCTTGCCCAGGATGGCGTTCAGGTTCGCGCCGTCGTAATAGAGCAGGCCGCCCGCCGCGTGGACGATGCGAGCAACCTGTTCTATCCGTCGCTCGAAGACACCGAGCGTCGACGGATTGGTGAGCATGATGCCGGCGGTATTCGGACCCACCGCGGCCTCGAGCGCCGCGAGGTCAACGTCACCCGCGGCGTCCACCGGAATCTCCCGCACGACGCAGCCGCACATGGTCGCGGTAGCAGGGTTAGTGCCGTGCGCGGCCTCTGGAACGATTATTTCATTGCGGGCGAGATCGCCGCGAGAGCGGTGAAAGGCGCGGATCATCGCCACACCGGCGAATTCGCCGTGGGCACCGGCCATCGGGCTCAATGCGACGGCCTGCATGCCGGTCACTTCCTTCAGCATCTCCTGCAACTCATGCATGCAGGCGAGGAAACCCTGGCCGTGGGACTCGGGGCCAAGCGGATGCCGCGCGAGAAACTCCGGCAACATCGCGTACTGGTTGCACGCCTTCGGGTTGTACTTCATCGTGCACGATCCGAGCGGATAGAAGTGCGTATCGATCGAGAAGTTGAGTTGCGACAGCCGCGTGAAATGCCGGACCGCCTCCAGCTCGCCCACTTCAGGCAACAACGGCCGCTGCGTGCGGCGCAGCTTCTGCGGGATGTCGGCGATGGCCGCGGAGCCCGGGTCGTGTGGCCACTGGTCCGCAGCGCCACGACCCGGGTGCGAATGCTCGAAGATCACTTTTTCACGGGTACGCATGGAAACCTCGAATGCGGTGCTGCAAGACAGCGAGCGGATCGGACAGGGCGAGTCGGGCTACGCGCCCGGCCTACGCGAAGCGGGCCTACGCGGCCCGGACCGACTGCATGACCTCGCCGAGCGCGGTGGTGTAAGCCTCAATATCGGCAGGCGTCTTCGTCTCCGTGGCACAGACCAGCAGGGCCGGCCCCAGCTCGGGATAGTGTTCGGCAAGATCGAGACCGCCCAATATCCCGCGGCTCGCCAGAGCCTTGAGAACCGGTGCGACCGGCCGATCGAACAGCATGACGGTCTCGTGAAAGCAAGGTCCCTGGAATGCCGGGCGCACGCCTTTCAACCGCGCGATTCCCGTCACCAGCTCGCGTGTGCGCGCGTGTGATGCGGCCGCCGTGCGCTCCAGTCCCTGCGGACCCATCAGCGACATGTAGATCGTGGCCGCAGTCACCAGCAGCCCCTGGTTCGTGCAGATGTTGGAAGTCGCCTTGGCGCGACGAATGTGTTGCTCGCGCGCCTGCAGCGTCAGCGAGAAACCTTCGCGGCCGTTCAGGTCGACCGTGCGCCCGACGATACGTCCCGGCATCTGGCGCACATACTCCAGACGGGTTGTCATGAAGCCGAAGTACGGACCGCCAGAAGAGAGCGGCACGCCCAGCGGCTGACCCTCTCCCACCGCGATGTCGGCGCCCTTGGCACCCCATTGACCCGGAGGCTTGAGTAGAGCCAGCGAAGTGGGGTTGACGACCGCAATGACCAGAACGCCGCGGGCGTGAGCCCAGTCCGTCAGCGCGTCCACGTCCTCGAGCCTGCCGAAGAAATTCGGCTGTTGGATGACGAGAGCGGTGACGTCCTCGTTCTCATACTTGGAGAGTGCGGCGAGTGGGGTGACGCCTTCGTCGGGGCTGTAGGGTACCTCCTCGAAGCGCAGACCCTGGTTGCCTGCTGTCGCGACGGCGACCTTCCGGTAGTGAGGGTGCACCGTCGTCGGAACGAGGATCCGCTGCGATTTGGACTTCCGGTTCGCCCGCACGGCCATCAGACTCGCTTCGGCCACTGCGGACGCCCCGTCGTACACGGATGCATTCGAGACCTGCAGGCCCGTGAGACTGGCAATCATCGTCTGATATTCGTAGATGACCTGCAGCGTGCCCTGACTGGCTTCCGCCTGGTAGGGTGTGTACGCGCTGTAAAACTCGCCGCGCGTCGTGATTGCCCAGACCGCCGCCGGAATGTGGTGCTCGTAGGCACCGGCTCCGATGAAGCACGATGGGTGGCCGTCGGTACGGGCGCGCTCGGTCATCAGACGCCCGATCTCCATCTCATTCAGCTCATCAGGCACCCCAGCCAGGGATTTCACTCGCAGGGTAGCGGGGATCTCATCGAACAATTCTTCGATGCTCGCGACTCCGATAGCCGCGAGCATCGCCTCGACGTCGGCCGGAGTGTGGGGAATGAAAGCCATCAGTCACCCTCCTCCTGCTGCAACTTCTCGTATTCGGCGGGGGACATGAGGGCAGCGGTCGCGCCGCCCGGCGTGGGGCGTACGCGCATCAACCAACCGCCGCCGTAAGCGTCGGTGTTGACCGCTTCGGGCTCGCTCGCGAGCCGGGGATTGCCGGCCGTGACCTCACCTGTCACCGGCGCGTAGACATCGGAGGCTGCTTTGACAGATTCGACCACCGCGCAAGGCTCGCCCGCCTTGACGGCGCGGCCAGCCTCGGGCACCTCCACGAAGACGAGGTCGCCGAGCGCGTGCTGAGCATGATCGGTAATCCCGATCTCGATGCTTCCGTCGGGTAGCGTGCGCAGCCACTCATGCGTCTTCGTGTACTTGAGATCGGCAGGAACTTTGCTCATCGAGAATCTCCGAGATTGATGGAGTGTTTGCGCGGAAGCTTGCGCGGCTAACGCACCAGGACTTGACCGAATCGCACGAACGGCGGCTTCACGACGCGCGCGTTGAGAAGCTTGCCGCGGATGTCGACCTGCACCTGCTGGGCGGTGCCCGCGGGCACCCGGGCGAACGCAATGGAGCGCTCGAGGGTTGGGGAAAACGTACCGCTCGTGATCTCGCCTTCGCCTACTCCCGGCACTACCACTTTCTGATGACTGCGCAGTACGCCGCGATCTTCCAGCAGCAGGCCGACGAGCTTGCGCGATGAGCCTTGCGCCTTGACGGCTTCGAGCGCTGCGCGACCGATGAAAGGACGGTCGCGCGGCTCCATGGCAACGGTCCACGCGAGCCCTGACTCGAAGGGGTGCGTCCTTTCATCCATGTCGTTGCCATACAGATTCATACCGGCTTCGAGGCGCAACGTGTCGCGCGCACCGAGGCCGCACGAAGCAACGCCGAGCGAGTTCAACTCGCGCCAGACACGCTCTGCGTCGGATGCGGGCATCATGACCTCGAAGCCGTCCTCGCCGGTGTAACCCGTGCGAGCCACGAACCAACCCTCGATTTCGCGGCCGACGAAGGTATCCAGCTCGAGTGCGGTAGCGGCGCCCACTCGCGAAAGCAGTTTCGCCGCTTTGGTGCGCGCCTCGGGTCCTTGAATCGCCAGCATGGCAAGCTCGGCCCGCTCGAGCACCCCGACGTCGAACTCGCGGGCGTGGCGGCGGATCCAGGCCAGATCCTTGTCACGCGTGCCGGCATTCACGACTACCCGGAACCCGGAGTCTGATAAAAAGTACACGATGAGGTCGTCGAGCACGCCGCCCGACTCGTCGAGCATGCATGTATAGAGAGCCTTGCCCGGACGGGTGAGCTTGTCTACATCATTGGCAAGGAGGGTGCGCAGGAACGGGCGCACCCGCCCGCCTTTCAGATCGATGACGCACATATGAGAGACGTCGAAGACGCCGGCCGCACGGCGCACGGCGTGGTGTTCACCGATCTGGGAGCTGTATTGCACCGGCATGTCCCACCCGCCGAAATCGACGATGCGGGCGCCTAGCTCCTGGTGCAGCTGAAATAAAGGGGTCTGTCTTCCCACAGGTCCTCCGGTCTCGCCAAAGCGAAGTCCGCGACAAAAAAAGGCGGCAGACGCCACGCGAGTGCATCTGCCGCCCCTCTGTCCTGTGACCTGAGAGATCAGGCGCCTTAAGCGCCGCTCCCCTTCGGTGGGTGGACATGAATAGATGTCCACCACTCTCCAGAGCCCGCACGGAAAATAACGATTTTCCGCAGTCTGCCGTTCGTGTGCCTGAGCGTTTCCGGGCGGAACTTGCGCCTTCGGCGTTCCGGCATGGGCCGGACTCTCTCCGAACAGACTGTATTGAGCAGGCGGGTGGATCATAGCAGCTCGGCGCAGGCCCCGCTAAAGGGCACTTTACAAGCCCTGCGCTACGACGCCCGGCAACCAAGGTAGAATTGGCCCATCGTTCGCGGGACTCTTCTTATGTCTATCCCCAATTCTCAGGCTCGCCGTTCCTCCCTGCAGGTCTCCATTGGCTCCGTGCGCGTCGGCGGTAACGCCCCCATCGTCGTGCAATCCATGACGAACACGGATACGGCCGACATAGAGGGCACGGTCCAGCAGGTCAAAGCCCTCGCCCGCGCCGGCTCGGAGCTCGTGCGAGTGACGGTTAACACCAGCGAAGCCGCGGCAGCCGTCGCCCCTATCCGCGAGCGGCTCGAAAGCCAGGGCGTGCGGGTGCCACTGATCGGGGACTTCCATTTCAACGGTCACAAACTCTTGCGCGAACACCCAGGCTGCGCCGAGGCGCTCGCGAAGTACCGCATCAACCCGGGCAACGTCGGCCGCGGCAGCAAACGCGATCCGCAGTTCGCCGAGATGATTGACACGGCCTGCCGGTACGGCAAGCCGGTCCGCATCGGCGTCAACTGGGGCAGTCTCGATTCGGACCTGCTGACCCGCCTGATGGATGAAAACTCCGCTAGTGCACAACCGCTGACGGCACAGCAGGTCATGCGTAACGCGGTCGTGCTGTCCGCGCTCGAGAGCGCGCAACGCGCGGTTGACCTGGGCATGCCCCGCGACAGAATCATTCTCTCCGCCAAGGTGAGCGGAGTGCAGGACCTCATCGCGATCTACGGCGACCTCGCCAACCGCTGCGACTATCCGTTGCACCTCGGGCTCACCGAGGCCGGGATGGGGTCAAAAGGAATCGTGGCCTCCACCGCTGGCATGGCGGTCCTGCTGCAGAAAGGCATTGGCGACACCATCCGCGTCTCGCTGACTCCCGATCCGGGCGGCGACCGTACGCAGGAAGTGATCGTCGCACAGGAGATTCTGCAGACGATGGGCCTGCGCTCCTTCACTCCCATGGTCATCGCCTGCCCCGGCTGCGGTCGCACCACGAGCACGTTCTTTCAGGAGCTCGCACAACGCATTCAATCGCACATCCGCCATCGCATGCCCGAATGGCGGCGGCAATACACCGGGGTCGAGGACATGACCGTCGCCGTCATGGGTTGCGTCGTGAATGGCCCGGGCGAAAGCAAGCACGCCAACATCGGCATCAGCCTTCCCGGTACGGGCGAGCGCCCCATCGCGCCTGTCTACGTGGATGGCGCAAAGGACGTCACCCTCAAGGGTGACCGCATCGCCGAAGAATTTCAGGAGATCGTCGAGCAGTACGTGAAGCGCAGCTACGTTCCCAAGAACGCGGCGACCGAAAGCGCGGCGATAGAGCCCGCATGACCGATCTCGCGCAACGGAAATGCAAGTCGTGCGAAGGGGGCGTCGCACCCCTCACGCGCAGCGCGTCCGAAAAGTTGCTCGAAGAGCTTACGACCGACTGGAAGCTCACCGCTGACGCTCACGCGATTCGCCGCGAGTTCGCGTTCAAAGACTTCTACCGCACGATGAGCTTCGTGAACGCGCTCGCGCACGTCGCCAACATCGAGGACCACCACCCCGATCTCGAGGTCGGCTACAACTATTGCCGGGTCCTGTTCACGACCCACGCGATCCAGGGGCTGTCGGACAACGATTTCATCTGCGCCGCCAAGATCGACCGCATCCCGCTCAACTGAGACTGTTCGAGCGCGATGGCACAGCGCCTGTGCGGACGGCGGACCAACTCGACGCTGGCGCCCGGCGGGCGTCGCTCATTCGGCTAACCGAGACGGTCGACGCGCGCGGACCTTTGCGCAGCTCGAGGCAGTTCACCCGCCGTCCCAAGCGCGCGGCCGATGAAGAACCGCTTGAGCTCCTGACTGCGGTTAACCCACCCCAGCCCGTATTGCGCGACCCGCGAGAGCGGACCGGTCCCGTGCGCGAGAAAGCGATCGAACGCGTCGATCGCTGAGCTCATGAAAGCCACCTCACTCTTGCGCCACCGCTCGTACTGCCGCAGTACGCGCAGTGCACCGGGATCCTCCCGCTCTCGACGGGCATCGATCAGCAGCTGCGCCAGTGCCGCCGCATCGAGGAGGCCCAGATTTACGCCCTGCCCCGCCAACGGATGCACGACGTGCGCGGCATCGCCAATCAGCGCCACACGCTGAGCCACGTAACGATGAGCCGCGAGATGTCGCAACGGAAATGACGCCCGCTCACTCACGAGTCGAGTCGCACCAAGAGCCAGGTCAAAAGCGCGATCCAGCTCTAAGGCGAACTCAGTTGGAGAAGCGGCGAGCAGCGCGCGTGCAACGTCATCGTCTGCGGACCACACGATCGAGCTCGTTCCATCAGCGAGAGGTAGGAATGCAAGCGTCCCATGGCGCATAAAGCGCTGCCATGCCGTCTTCTCATGCGAGCGCTCTGTAGCTACCGTCGCGACGATCGCCGTCTGGCGGTAGTCAGAGGCTTCCACAGTGAGGCCTACAGCTTCCCTGACCGCCGACTGCGCTCCATCGGCTCCGATCACAAGCCGCGCCGCAATCGCGCCGCCGGTTGTTTCAACGTTCACATACTCGGCGCCGATCTCGAGGGCGACGAGTTGCGCCGGCTCGATCCGGCCGCCGCCTTCTGCAAACGCATCCAGCAGCGCTGCCTGAAGTACCCGATTCTCGACGATGTACCCCAGATTGGGCTCTCCAACGTCCGCCGCGTCGAACACGAGCGCTCCCGGCGACGTAGGTGAAATGCTTTCATGCCAAATACGCATGCGCTCGTATGGACTCACCCGAGGCAGGCCAACGTCGCTCGCCTGTACCGCCGTCGCCTGCGTTACTGGCCTGGCCCCCATGGACTCTGCCGCTGTTGCCTCTTCCGTTATCGCCGGCGAGGGCCGAGTCGCGCGTGCGCGTGCCGCATCAGCACGGCGGTCTACATCGAGGGAACCGACTGTCCGGGCACTGATACTTTCCCAGGCGCCAGCGACCGTGGCGATGCGCTCGCTGGAACGCGCGATTGCCACGACACGAGGGTCTATGGGCGAATCACTCGCTGGCATGTGCGACCGCTTCGGCTCGAGCACAGCAACTCGCAAGGGGACCCCACCGCTAGCAGTCTCGCGTACGAGCAGCGCTGCCATGCAGGCACCAACCGGCCCTCCTCCTATGACGAGCACGTCGAGAACATCTGTCACGAGCGCTCACCCTCCCTGACAGGAAGTCCGCGCGCAAGCCGTGGCGTGGGTCCTCCGAAGCCGGCACTCACCCGCGCGAGCGCGCTCTTCGCGGGAGGCGCGAGGTCGAACATCAGTAAGCCGAGGTTGCGTAACAGGCCCATGCCGGGACGCGTATCACCAAACAACTTCACGAGCCCATCGGTAAAGCGCACCACTCCGGTGCGATCGCTCGCGCGCCACTCCGCAAATCGATGAATCAGATCCGGCGCGCCCACGTCGACTCGAGTAGTGGAACCGGACGTGTGAGTGTCACGCGCACCGGGTTGGTCGGCCCCCGTGTGCACGGCGCCCGGTACGCCGGCGGCCGGTAGGCCGACCCCCGCATTCGCAATGACCTCGGCGAGCATGGCCGCGTCTCGCAGGCCGAGGTTGAACCCCTGTCCGGCAACCGGGTGCAGCGCCTGTGCGGCGTTCCCGATCAACACAGTGCGGGTCGCAGTGGTGGTAGCGGCGCGCGTGAGCTTCAACGGATACGAGGCGCGCCCGCCCGCCCGCACAAACCGCCCAGCACGCCAGCCGAACCTCGTTTGCAGCTCCCGCATGTAGCTGTCGTCGTTGAGCAACAGGACTCCCGCCGCATCCTGAGGTCGACACGACCAGATAACCCCATAGGTGCCGTCATAAAGCGGAAGCACTGCGATCGGCCCCGATGGCGTGAACCGCTCATACGCCGTGCCATCGTGCGGATGATCCGCGGCGACGTTCGCGACGATTGCGACCTGGTCGTAGTCCTCAACTTCCGCTTCGATGCCAGCAGCAGCACGGACAGATGAGTGCGCCCCATCGGCGGCCACGACAAGCCGCGCAGACACGCGTTCACGCGCCCCCGCGTCACTGACAACCGTGAACTGAACTCCATCGGCACTGATGGCGACCCCTTCGGGCCGTGCTGGGACCCGAAGCACGATACCTTTTGAAGACGTCAGCTTTTGCCAAAGAGCCGCACCGATGACCCTGTTGGCCACGACGTAACCGAACGCGTCGATCCCCTGCTCTTCGGCCCGCAAGCGCGCGAACCCGAATCGACCGGCGTCCGAAACATGGATCGTGCGGATCGGCGCGGCCTGGGTCGCGATGTCCGCCCACACGCCCAGCCCCTCGAAGATCCGGCGGCTGGCATTACCGAGCGCGGTCGTACGCTCGTCGAAACTCGATTGCGCGCTCGAACCAGGCGCAGTCCCCTCCACGAGTAACACATCGATACCGAGGTCCTGCAGGCCGAGCGCAAGGCTCGCCCCGACCATGCCTCCGCCGACGATCGCTACATCGACGTCCAAAGAGTCAGGCATGCATCCTCACCCTTGCGCCATCAAGGCTTCGATCTCATCCACGCCCTTAGGCGCGTTCGCCGTAAGGACTTCCACTCCCGTCTTGGTGACCACGACATCGTCTTCGATGCGAACGCCGATATTGTGAAACCGCTTCGGCACCCCGCGGGAACCCCCCGGAATGTAGATACCGGGCTCGATCGTCATCGCCATCCCCGGCTCGAGCACGCGCCACTCATCACCGACCTTGTAGTCGCCCACGTCGTGAACGTCCATGCCCAGCCAATGGCCGGTCCGGTGCATGAAGAAGCGGCGATACGCGCCGTCGCGCTCGAGTTTCGCCGCGCGGCCCTTCAACAAGCCCAGCTTCACCAGGCCCTGCGTAACGACTTTGACGGCGGCCGCATGCGGATCGTTCCAGTGATTACCGGGACGTACCTGGGCAATGGCGGCGCGATTCGCTTCGAGCACGATCTCGTAAACCGCCCGTTGCTCGGGTGTGAAGCGCCCGTTCACAGGGAACGTGCGCGTGATATCCGAGGCGTAACACTCGTATTCGCAGCCGGCATCTACCAGCAGCAGGTCGCCGTCATTCAGCGCCTGGTTGTTGTCCCGATAGTGCAGGACGCAGCTATTCGCGCCACCGCCGACGATGGGGTGATAGGACGTGTCGGCGTTATGACGCCGAAACTCATGGACGAGCTCCGCCATCACCTCGTATTCCCGTCGCCCCGGGCGGCAAAAACGCATGGCTCGCACATGTGCCTGGGCCGCGATGCGCGCCGACTCGCGCATGAGCTCGATCTCGGTGCGTGATTTGTAGAGCCGCATGTCATGCAGCACGTGATTGAGCGCTATGAGCTCCTGCGGCAGATTGCGTCCGTTCCGCGAGAGCGTCCGCAGGCCATTGACCCAACCGACGACCCGCTGATCGAACTCCGCGTACACGCCCATCGCGTAGAACACTTTGGTGTGATTCTCGAGGAGCCCCGGCAGGATCTCGTCGATGTCAGCGATCGGGAACGCGTCATTTGCGCCGTGATCGCGGGTCGCGCCTTCCGGTCCCGCACGGCGCCCGTCCCAAGCTTCTCGCTTGGGATCCCTGTCGCGCACAAACAGGATGTATTCCGCCTGCTCGCGGCCCGGGATGAGCACGGCAACGGCTTCTGGCTCACCAAAGCCAGTCAGGTAGTAAAAGTCACTGTCCTGGCGATACGCATATTCGACATCGTTATTGCGCTGCCGAACCGGTGCGGCCGGCAGAATGGCAATGGAGTCGCGCCCCATCAGGCGCATCAGTTGGCGGCGGCGGCGTGCGAACTCGTCTCTCGCAACGGACTTCGGATCCTTCAATGCAAAGGCGCGCCGGGCGATGACGGTTGATCTCGTAACGGGCCTAGCTCCTCGAAAACCAGCTGCACGCCCACACGCACGAACTCAACGAGCTCGGCGTAGGCGCTCTCGTTCGACTCCTCGCTCTGTCCGCTGTCGACCCCGACACGAGTGATTTCTGTGAGGTCGCGCACAATCTCTCCGATCTCCCCGGGCAACCCACTCGCATCCTGGATGGCGCTGCCGCCGAGGCCATAGAGAAAACCCTGACACCACTGCGCGAGGGCGACCGTACGCGTGTCGAGCGACGCCTCGTCTTCGGGCAGAAGAAGGTCGAACTCCATGTCGGACCCCTCGAGCGATCCGGAAGTCTCGAGATACAGTTCGCGCAGCGCCGCTTTCGCAAGCGAATCCGCACGCCCTTCCGGAAGGATCTCGAGCAACCAGTCCTCGAACCGATAGCCGATGGCGGCGCACAGGCAGCCGGCGAGCGTCCCGTGCGCCTCGGCGGCGTCTGTCATTGAGCGCTCGTCCGTGAGGACCCGCTGGATCTCGGTGTAGGTTGCCAGGTTCATTTGTAGGGCATTATGCCTGAAGGCGCGGGGGCTCCGTTTGGCGCTCGATTTGCACCGGTGCGCGGGGCTCTCTATAGTCCCGGTGCATGAGCGACACCCCAAAAACACAGCTCGATCTCGAGCTGATGCGCCTCGCCAAGCGAATCGAAGAACTGGTCGCGACCGTGGATCACCTCAAGGAAGAGAATCGCGCGTTGCGCCAACGACACGAGTCGCTGGCGGGCGAGCGCGCTTCGCTTCTACATAAGAACGAACAGGTCCGTACTCGCGTCGAAGCCATGATCGGCCGCCTGAAAACTCTGGAGCACGGCTCATGAGCCAGCAAGACCAGGCACGCGTCAGCGTGCGGATCATGGAAAAAGAGTACGTGATCGCCTGTCCCTACGAGGAACGCACCGCGCTCCTCGATACCGCCGAATTCCTGAACAGCCGCATGCGCGAAATCCGCGACAGCGGCAAGGTCGTTGGTCTCGACCGGATCGCCGTCATGGTGGCGCTCAACCTCGCGAACGAGCTGCTGCGCCTCAAGAACCACGATGCGAAGGTTGAGAGCGAGGTGGGCGGCCGCGTACGCGCCTTGCGCGAGCGCGTCGAAGGCGCCATCGAGAAGGGCCAGCAACTCGAACTCTAAGTCGGCGTCCTGGCCACGCCGGAGGTTCGCTGGTTACCGATCCATGCGCAGGTCCTGCGCGTCGTGCAGGGTTCGTGTAGAGTGACTTGTGGCGTCGCCTGCGGTGTTCGACAAGCGTACCGGGTATCCTCGGGCCCTAAGTTGTTACACCCAGGGACAATGGGTTGTAGGCAGAATTGTGCAAGTCCGCGCTCCGAGCGGAAAGCCTTACCTGCCGCAGCTCGTCCCACTTGTTGCTCTGGTCCGAGAGCAACGGTTCGCACCGGCATCTGCGGGTGACGCTTCTTAATTCCACGCCGATCGATGCCCGCAAGTCATTGCGAGCGTCGCTGCGCGCCCGGCGCCGGAGCGTGCCGAAAAGCGAGCGCGTGCGCGCCGCCCAACTCGTTGCCCGCAACGTCGATCGCCACTTTCCCCTCAGTTCTGGCTTGCGCATCGCCGTATACGCATCCCTTCCTTCCGAACTGGATACCGCGCCGCTCATTGCACTCGCGCGCCGCCGTGATTGCCGGATCTATGTACCGCGTATCGACCGCCACTCATTGGGCCGCAAGATGCGATTCGTGGAACTGACAGGCCGGCAGCGGCGCAACCGGTTGGGGATCGAGGAGCCTGAAAGCGCTCTCACAATCGGTGCTCGCTGGCTCGATGTAGTGTTCCTGCCGCTGGTGGGCTTCGACTCCTGCGGCGTGCGACTCGGGATGGGCGGCGGCTACTACGATCGCGCTTTCGAATTCCGCCGCTGGCGAACCGTGTGGCATGCACCGCGCCTCGTGGGCCTCGCCTATTCATTCCAGCAAGTCGAACGAATCACTTTCGCCGCCCACGACGTCCGGCTCGATGCGGTGGTGACAGAAGAAAGGGCCTTTAAATGCGCTATTGGCTGATGAAGACGGAGCCGAGCACCTTCGGCGTCGATGATCTCGAGCGTGCGAAACGCGGGACCACCTCCTGGGACGGCGTGCGCAACTACCAGGCGCGCAACATGCTCCGGGACGAGATGAAGAGGGGGGACCAGGCGTTTCTTTATTATTCGAGCTGCGACGTGCCGGGGATCGTCGCGACCGTGAAGGTCGTGAAGGAAGGCTACCCCGACCCCAGTGCCTTCGACCGCAAGGACCATCACTACGACCCGGATAGCGACCCCGCAAAGCCGCGCTGGTTCATGGTGGACGTGCAACTCGAGCGCCGCCTCGCGCGCGTGATCACGCTCGACGAGCTGCGCAAACATGCTGCGAAAGAGCTTAAAAACATGGTTCTGCTGCGTAAGGGCAACCGCCTCTCGATCACTCCCGTCCAAGCCGCGGAGTGGAAGTTCATTCTCTCGCTCGAGTGATGCGCCTCACACTCGAGCGACGCATGGCAGGCATGCGCGGACCTTCATCGCGTGCGCAGCCGAGCACTGACTCACGTCGCGATTCGTCGCGAACGCCTATCACACTTGTCACAGTCACGCGCACGCTTGCTTGTATTTTTGTTTCGCGTGTATATACTCCGACCTCGGACTAACCCGACAACCTGGAGAGCCAACATGGCGAAAGCGAAAAAGAAGGCCAAGAAGAAAGCTGCGAAGAAGAAGTAGGCCTGACTCGGTGGCCGCGCAAGCCGCCACCGAGTGAATCGCAGAGACTGTGCCCGCTGATGAAGCGGGCACAGTCGTTTCTGGAGATCGGTTTTCGTTCAGGTTCGCCTCCGCGCGGGCCTCGCCCCCTTCGGCTGGCGCTCGAGGATTCGTTCCTCGTCTCGTCCAGGATTGCATCAAGGTTTCGCTCGCAACGTTTTAGCGCTAGTTTTCCGGACCAATACTCACTGCGGCGCGGCCGCCGGGTATTGCGACCCAAGGTGTGCAACGAAGGCCCGCTCTTGATCGGACCCACGCGTGAGGTAATGACGATGTCTGCCGGAATTGACGCAAAGAAGCAGCGCGCAGCGCAGGCGGCATTGGATTACATCGAGGACGGCACCGTTATCGGCGTAGGCACCGGCTCCACGGTGAACTTCTTCATCGATGCCCTCGGCAAGTACCGGAACCACGTCCGTGCCGCCGTCTCGAGCTCTAACGCAACGACCGCCCGCCTGCGTGCCGTCGGCGTCGAGGTACTCGATCTGAACGAGGTCGACGGCCTCGGTCTCTACATCGATGGTGCCGACGAGGCCACGCGTGCCCGCTATCTAATCAAGGGAGGCGGTGGCGCACTCACTGGCGAGAAGATCATCACGGCCGCTGCCGCGCGCTTCGTCTGTATCGTCGATGACGCGAAGGTTGTCGCGACACTCGGCAAGTTCCCGCTACCCGTCGAAGTCATCCCCATGGCCCGCGAGCTCGTCGCCCGTCGACTCGCCACCTATGGTGGCCGCCCCGTGTGGCGTGAGAAGTGCATCACAGATAGCGGCAACCACATCCTCGATGTCCACGACCTCACCATCAAGGACCCACCCGCCCTGGAGCACGAGCTCAACCAGATCACCGGCGTCGTCACTGTTGGCCTCTTCGCCGCCCGCCCCGCCGACGTGTTACTGATCGGCACCGCCACTGGAACGGATGTCGTGTAAGCAGCGTTTATAAAATTAGCGAGCAGCACATGTTCCGTTCGCCGGGCTAGCGTGCGCGTCCTATTTGAATTGTTCGGCCGAACGTTTCGATTCACGCTCTTTGATTTCACGCTGCCACGCCACTCGATGTCGTTCCTCCGTTCACGACTCTTCGATCTCATGACCCGCGCAATCGGCGCATCTTTTCTTGTCTCGATCGCGCGCCTCAATCCCGCTCACCCTCGCAATGCATTCGATGCCGACAGAAAACACTACGACACAGCGGACTCTGATCGCCGCTGCCCAGGAGTCTAAGTCGCGCTAGCAACGTGCTGCATCGCTATTACTCCAAGCGGCAACAGCAAGCGCTTGCGGTGTGCCGAAGTCGTGACGCGCACCACCATCCAAAAATCATGAGAGGTGGGCGCGCGAGATCGAATGGCGACCGTCGAAAAATAAAAGGCCCGCGATCACGCGAGCCTTATGTTTGCTATTCCGCGCTGTCGCAAATAAAAAAAGGCCCGCAAGACTGCCTGCGCGGATCTGGTTTCTCTATGACGCGTGGGGGGGGGACCAGGATTGCTCGGCGCCGGGAGGCGCCTCGGCCCTTCGGGCCCGTCAGTTTCGCAAAGCCGAAACTGACGTCATCCTAGTCCCGCAGCCAAAACGCGAAGGCCCGCCAGTTGGCGGGCCTTTTCGTTTTGGCTGGGGGACTAGGATTCGAACCTAGGTAAACGGAGTCAGAGTCCGTTGTCCTACCACTAGACGATCCCCCAAAAAAAAGTGGTGGATAGGCGTTCGCAACCGACTGGATCCGGGGACTCTCCCCGGATCCAGTCTGTCTGTCTGCAAACTTACCGCTTCGAGTACTGCGGTCCGCGGCGAGCCTTGCGGCGTCCGACCTTCTTACGCTCGACCTCGCGCGCATCGCGCGTCACGAAGCCTGCGTCACGCAGGGTCTTGCGCAGTGTCTCGTCGTACTCCATGAGCGCACGGGTAATCCCGTGGCGGATGGCGCCGGCCTGGCCGGTGATGCCGCCGCCGTCGACTCGCACGGTGATGTCGAACTTGCTCGTGAGCTGCACGGCTTCGAGCGGCTGGCGCACGATCATGCGGCCGGTCTCGCGACCGAAGAACTCATCGAGCGAGCGCTCGTTGACGGTGATTTTGCCGGTGCCCGGCTTCATGTACACGCGCGCCGTCGCTGTCTTGCGGCGGCCGGTGCCATATTGACGGTCGGCCTGAGAGGATGAGGCTGGCATGGGATACGGTCCTTACTGAATCGCGAGCGGCTTAGGCTGCTGCGCCTGGTGGGGATGCTCGCCGCCGGCGAACACATGGAGCTTTCTGAACATTTTCCGGCCGAGAGTGTTCTTCGGCAGCATGCCCTTCACGGCGATCTCGATCACGCGCTCAGGATGCTCTTTTAAGAGCTTCTCCAGCGCGATCGACTTGATGCCGCCGATGAAGCCGGTGTGATGGTAATAGATCTTGTCGGAGAGCTTGCGCCCCGTGACGCGAATCTTTTCCGCATTCAGCACGACGATATGGTCACCCATGTCGACGTGCGGGCTGTAATCGGCCTTGTGCTTGCCCTTGAGAACATGGGCGAGCTGCGTAGCGAGCCGACCGAGCGTCTTCTCATTGGCATCGACGACAAACCAGTCGCCACGGACGGTCTCGGCATTGGCAAATACGGTCTTCATAGGTAACTGCACTTCTATTCTCTATTGCTGACGCCTGCAGCGGTTTCAGTCCGCAGGCTACGCGCCCCGGGCAAAAGACGCGGCTTTTGCCCGCTCATCATGAGGCCAAATGTTCACGGTCGTGGGGACCATGGATCCGCACCCGACCGATCAGGTGCCCCTGACTTTTCGGGGCCGAAAAAAGGCGGGGAAGTGTACTCAAGCAGGTCGGGCAATGCAAAGGCGAAGGGTGGGGCCGCGAAAACAGTGCCTCCGCGAAGCCTGCCAAGGCCCCGAATAACCTTCCCGGGCGGCCCTACACACCCGATTCGGCCCTTCGGCTACGGTCTGCAGACCCGATACCGCCTGCCACTGCGGCCTGCACACTCTCCCTTTGGCCCTTCGCCACTGGACGCGTAAACAAGTCGCCTCATTTGCACCTTATAATGAGTGCATGCAGCCCGACAATCCTCTGGACGCCCTCATTTCCGCCGCCGATCGCGCCCTGAGGTCCGTATTTGCTCCCGCTCACGCTTCGCGCCCGGTCCCGGGACAGCTGGAAGCCGCCGCGGGAACGGAGCAATCCGGGCGGTTATCGGACGCCGACAGGCGCGCCGCGGCAGCACTCATGCGGGTGAATCACGCCGGCGAAATCGCTGCGCAAGCTCTGTATCACGGGCAGGCACTGGCGGCCCGGTCCGCAACGACACGCGAGCTGCTTCTCAAAGCCGCGCGTGATGAGTCCGATCATCTCGCCTGGTGCGAGACCCGCCTCCGGGAGCTCGACTCCAGACCCAGTCTTCTCAATCCGCTCTGGTATGCGGGCTCGTTTGCGATCGGCGCGTGCGCAGCGCTCTTAGGCGATCGGACCAGCCTCGGCTTCGTCGTCGAGACGGAGCGGCAGGTGGAAGGTCATCTGGATGAACACCTCGCGCGACTTCCATCTGCTGATGCCCGCAGCCGTGCCATAATTCAGACAATGAGGATCGATGAGATCGCACATGGAGCGAACGCGAGGGCAGCAGGTGCTGCCGAGCTGCCGTCACCGGTGCGCGCGCTCATGCGAGGCACCGCGCGGGTCATGACGACCGCCGCGTATTGGATTTGAACGCATCTTCGTAAGAGTGCTGACTGAGGCAATCGCGTCCGGTACGCTTGCAGTCGGTCAGCCACACGTATAAAAAAGCGGGCCGCCGCTAAAAAGCGACATTCGGGGAGCCGGTATGGACGAAAATATCAAGCCGTTGAGCGACATCCCGGCGATCAATCGATTTTTGAGCTACTGCCGGATACGGACCGTCCCTTCCAAGACGGTCGTCATCCACGCGGGCGACTTGCCCGACGTCCTCTACTACATCATCAGCGGCTCCGTCGAAGTGATGATCGAGGATGAGGAAGGCAACGAGATGGTGCTTGCCTACCTGAACCGGGGACAGTTCTTCGGTGAGATGGGCCTGTTCTACGAACAGCCCACGCGCAGCGCCTGGGTCCGCACCCGCAACCAGTGCGAGCTGGCCGAAATGACCTACCCCCGCTTCCGGCAGATTGCTGCCGAAAGCCCCGGACTGATCTTCGAGCTCGCGACGCAGCTGGCCACGCGGCTCGACCGCACCAACCGCAAGCTCGGCGACCTTGCCTTCGTCGACGTCACCGGCCGTGTTGCCCACGCGATCATGGATCTGTGCGGCGAGCCCGATGCCATGACGCATCCGGAAGGCATGCAGATCAAAGTGAGCCGCCAGGAGCTCTCACGCCTCGTCGGCTGCTCCCGTGAGATGGCCGGACGCGTGCTGAAAGTACTGGAAGAGCAGGGTCTGCTGCGCGCCACCGGCAAAACCATCGTCGTCTTCAACGCCCGGCCGAAGATGAAGACTCGCCCCGTCATCGTACCGGCGAAGCCGGCTGCGGCGACCTCCAAGGTCACCGTTCCGCTCGACATGGACGATGATGATGAGGATGACGACGACGATGAGGACGATGACGAGTAGGGCCGTCCGTAGGTGAGGTCCGACTTAGGCGCCAAACGCAGTCAACCGCCTCGCTGACGTTACATCGCCGGCTCGCCAGCCACGCTGAAGCAATGACCCGCGCACCTGGGCGGCGCCTGCCGATGCGCGGGTGAAGTGCGCGCTATCCCCGAACGACAGCGATGGCGCTAGCTCGTACGAACTGCCAGCGGCGACCTGCCCGCTGACTGACGCGGCGTCTTGCTTCGCGGCTCGCTCAGCCCTTCGCCGAGCTGATTTCGGCATGCATCGCTCGAATGGTCTGCGCGTAATCCTTCTTTCCAAAGATCGCGGACCCCGCCACGAACGTATCGGCACCCGCCTGCGCGATCGACTTGATGTTGTCGACCTTCACTCCGCCATCGATCTCGAGTCGCACGGCACGGCCGGAGGCGTCGATCCGCCGCCGCACCTCTGCGAGCTTGCGGAGCGCCGTTGGAATGAATTTCTGCCCGCCGAAGCCGGGGTTCACCGACATGATGAGCACGAGGTCGAGCTTCTCCAGCGTGTAATCGAGATAATCGAGCGGCGTCGCCGGATTGAACACGAGGCCGGGCTTGCAGCCGTGCTCGCGGATGACCTCGATCGTCCGATCGACATGCTCGGAGGCTTCCGGATGGAACGAGATGTAGGTGGCACCGGCCGCCGCAAAGTCCGGCACGATCCGGTCCACCGGCCGCACCATCAGATGCACGTCGATCGGTGCCTTCACACCGTGTTTACGCAGCGCCTCACACACCATCGGACCGATCGTCAGATTCGGGACGTAGTGGTTGTCCATCACGTCGAAGTGGATGAGCTCCGCGCCGGCGCTCAGAACAGCGTCAACTTCCTCGCCCAGCCGGGCAAAGTCCGCGGAGAGAATCGATGGGGCGATCCAGGGGGTTTCCATGTCGTTGAGTCTACGCGCGCCGTGATGTCTGGCAACTTGCGGTGCACACGGATTCGATACAGGTCGAGCCCAAGGTGGAACAGCCCGCGGCGGGCCGCCCCGACAGATGCGCTACTTCGTCAGTCGGGTCAGCGCCTCGCTGTAGTTCTCACTCGTGCGCGCGATGATGTCGGGCGGCAGCGGCGGCCCCGGCGCCTTCTTGTTCCAGTCGAGCGTCTCGAGGTAGTCCCTGACAAACTGCTTGTCGAAGCTTGGCGGGCTCGTTCCAACGCGGTACGTATCCGCCGGCCAGAAGCGCGAGGAATCTGGCGTGAGCGCCTCGTCGATCAACGTGAGTTGTCCGGCGTCATCCACGCCAAACTCGAATTTCGTATCCGCAATGATGATCCCCCGACTCCGCGCATGCTCGGCCGCGAAGGTGTACAACGCGATCGCAGTTTCACGCACACGCGCCGCCAGCGAAGCTCCGACTAACCGCTCCGCCTGCTCGAACGCGATGTTCTCATCGTGTTCGCCGATCGCGGCCTTCGATGCCGGCGTAAACAACGGAGTGGCAAGACGCTCCGCCTGCCGAAGCCCCGGCGGCAGAGCGATTCCGCAGACGCTGCCGGTCTTCTGATAATCCTTCCAGCCCGACCCGATGAGATACCCGCGCACCACGGCCTCGAGCGGCAGAGCCTGCAACCGCCGCACAATGCCGGCTCGACCTTCCAGCATGGCCAATTCGGTCGGGTCTTTGACGAGGCTTGCGAGTGGCCGGTCAGTGAGGTGATTCGGCACGATGTGACGCGTGCGGGCGAACCAGAAATTCGAGATCTGGTGCAGCACCTGCCCCTTGTTCGGGATGGGATCCGGGAGCACGACGTCGAAGGCCGACAGCCGGTCGGTGGTCACGATGAGCATCGCCCCCGCGTCCACCGCGTAGATGTCGCGCACCTTCCCTTCGTGGATTTTTTCGAGCCCTTTCAAGGCTGTACGGAAAACGGTGGGGGACTGCATAGCGCGTCGTTTCAGTGCATGCCGGGGGGGTCCCGGCCCTTGGTACTATATCAGTCAGTGGTGAGTACGATTACGGCCCGGCGCTCGGCCGAGGACGGTAGCGCCTGTGTGAGGCAGCGGCGGTGATATGGCAACTTCGGTGAAATGGACGGGCAAGGTCGTCGGCGGCGTGCTGGGCATGCTCACGCTGGGGCCAATCGGCGCGGCGGTGGGCCTGTTGCTCGGGCATCAGTTCGACGAGCAAACCAACGATGCGGAACCGGATCCCCGGCTGGGCAGCAGTGAAAATCTCGCAGCGATCGGCGAGCGGTTCTTTCGCGCCACCTTTCGCGTCATGGGCTATCTCGCCAAAGCCGATGGCAGAATTTCTGAGCGCGAGATCTCCGCGGCACGCGGCGTCATGTCGGAGCTGCATCTGAATCCAGTGCAGGTACGCGCCGCGATCGATCACTTCACTGCCGGCAAACAACGCAATTTTAATCCCGCCGAGGAGCTCACCGCCCTGCGCCAGGCCTGCCAGGGCCGGCCCGAGCTCCTGCGCGTGTTCTTGGAAATCCAGGTGCGCGCCGCACTGAGCGGCAACAACCTCGAAGGCCCGGTGCGCGAGCTGATCGCCCGGGTCGCGGCGCGGCTGGGCATTTCCAATCTGGAGCTGGCCCAGATAGAAACGGTGTTACGCATCCGCACCGGCAGCTTCCACCAGAGCTACACCCGTAACAACAACGGCGGTGGCGTGGAGCAGCTCGAGCAGGCGTACAAAGTGCTGGAAACAACGGCCGCGGCGAGCAAGGCCGAAATCGTCAAGGCCTATCGCCGCCAGTTGAGCCGTCACCACCCCGACAAACTCAAGGCCAACGGGCTGCCCGACTCGATGATCGAGCACGCAAAGCAACGCACGCAGCAGATCATCGAAGCCTACGAGCTCATCCGCGAGCGCCGCGGAATCTAAGCTGACCAAACCGCAGACAGTCCCTTTTTCGAGCGGGGCTGCGCTTGCGTCATACGGCCGTCCGGCTGGCCCATTCCTCTACAATCGCTTGTATCGCCCGCACGCCGTCAGTCAGCGCCGCGGGTCCCGGCTGCAAAATCAATGACGATTTGATCTCGCGCACAAACCCATCGCGTATCGCGGGAATCTCCCCCCACCCCACTCGCGCAGCGACTTCCGCGGGCTGAAACTTCTTGCCGCACCACGAACCGAAAATGATGTCGGGCGCGCGCCGCGGCACCTCGAGCGGATCCGCAATGATGCGCTGGCGTCCGAGGGATTGAATGGCCAGCTCCGGGAAACAATCCACTCCGCCCGCGAGCTCGATGAGCTCCGAAACCCACCGGATCCCTGAGATCTGGGGCTCATCCCACTCCTCGAAATAGACCCGCGGCCGCCGCGGAAGCGCCGCGGCACGCGCGCGCACCTCGTCAAGCCCGGTGGTGAACTGACGAATCAACTCGTGGGTTTTCGCCTCGCACCCGATCATTCCGCCCAGGGTGCGGATCATTCTCAGTATGTCTGCGATGCTGCGATGGTTGAACACATGCACCTCGATGCCCGCGCGCACGAGGTCGGCCGCGATGTCGGCCTGCAGGTCCGAGAAGCCCAGAACGAGATCGGGCTCGAGCGCGACGATGCGCTCGATCTTGGCACTGGTAAAAGCGGAAACTCGCGGCTTCTCCTTGCGGGCACGCGGCGGCCGAACGGTGAAGCCGGAGATACCGACGATGCGCCAGTCCTCGCCGAGCAGATAAAGCGTCTCGGTCGTCTCCTCGGTCAGGCAGACAATCCGCTGCGGGAATCCCGAAGGTGTAGCCATAGTGGGTGTTACCCTACCCTAATGTGGGCACGTATCTGGGCCTTCCTCGATTGGTCTTTCTTCGGACCGGCTTCGACCCGAGAGGGCACGCTTGGGCTCTCGCTGCGTGTTTTGCGTTACCCCTACGCGGTCATCCGCGATCTGTCGCGCGGCGATATCAACCTGCGCGCGATGGGACTGGTCTACACGACCCTGCTGTCGATCATCCCGCTGGTGGCCTTCAGCTTTGCCATCCTCAAGATTTTCGGCGCACATCGCGACCTCGAGCCGATCGTGTACGAGTTCTTCCGCCCCGTGGGCGGCGCGGCCGCGGGAGAGCTCGCGGGACGGGTCATCAAATTCGCGGCTCGCGTGAGCAGCGGTGTGGTCGGCACCGTCGGATTCACGCTCCTCGCCTGGACCCTGCTGGGCACGATCAAGAAGGTCGAGGATAGCTTCAACTTCCTCTGGCATGTCGACCACCCGCGCAGCTTCGTGCGCCGGATTGCTGAATACCTGAGCCTCCTCGTGGTGGGACCGCTGCTGCTGGTCGGCTTCATCGGCCTGTCGCATGCAGCGCTCGCCAGCGGGGCGATGCAAGAGGTCGCGAGACTACCGCTGCTCGACCGTGTGACCGCAGCCGGCATCCGGCTCGCCCCCTACGCGATGGTCACCGCATTTTTTACCGGCCTGTACATGTTCATTCCCAACACGCGCGTGCACTGGCGGCCGGCGCTCATTGGCGCGCTTGTTGGCGGCGTACTCTGGGCCGCGGTCGGGAAGATGTTCACGGCGTTCGTCGTTTATTCCACGCGGCTGACGATCGTCTATGCAGGCTTTGCGTTCGTCGTGGCGGCGCTGCTCTGGACCTACTTCGGCTGGTTGATTCTTCTCGCCGGAGCGCAGCTGTCGTTCTACATCCAGAACCCGGCCTACCTGCGGCTCGGCCTGCAGGAGCTGCGGCTCTCGAGCGTGGAGCTCGAGCAACTCGCGCTGAAGCTGCTGTATTTCGTAGGTCGTACGCACGTGAACGGCGACAAGCGCTGGACGGTAAGCCGGCTGGCCACGGAACTGGGACTCCCCGGCATCGCCGTGGCACAGCTCTCCGCATCGTTCGAGCGGGCCGGCCTGCTCATCGTAACGGAGGCTGACGAGTTGGTTCCTGCGCGGGACATCGGTCGTATCGGTGTCTGCGAAATACTGGAAATCGCGCGTAACCAGCGCAGCGGTCACGTTACCCCGAAGAATGTGACGATACCGCCCGTGGATCGTCTGCTCGCGGCGATCGACGAAGCGCGCCGCAGTCGTTGCGGCGACCTGACGCTGCGAGATCTGGTGGAAGAAGCGCCGCGCCCGGCCCTCACCCTGGCCTCACGTCGCGACTAATTTCGTATTCGAGTCACGTGCCGATCGCTCCGCCCGAGCGCGGAAGCGTCCGCCGTTCTACTCGCCGGCGATAGTCATCTCGCCGATGAGCACCGAGCCGGTCCGTATCGCTCCTCGCACATCGACGTCGCTGCCCACAGCAACGATGTCGCGAAACATCTGCTTCAGGTTTCCAGCGATAGTGATCTCCTGCACGGGATACGTGACGACACCGTTCTCGACCCAGAAGCCGCTCGCGCCACGCGAGTAGTCGCCCGTCACCCCATTGACGCCCTGACCCATCAACTCCGTTACGAGCAGGCCGGTGTGCATCCGTGTCAGAAAGCTTTGCGAGTCGAGCGCTTTGCCGGGCGTGGCAATGATGAGATTGTGCACGCCACCGGCATTGCCGGTGCTCTTCAGACCGAGCCGGCGCGCCGAGTAGCTGCCGAGCACGTAGCCATCGAGAACGCCGTCGCGCACGAGGTCGCGGTCTTTCGTCGCGGCACCCTCATCATCGAACGGATTGCTGGCAAGCCCCTTCGGAATGTGGGGGCGCTCGTAGATCTGCAGAAACGCAGGGAACACCTGTGTCCCGGCCGCATCCAGCAGGAAAGACGCCTTGCGATACTGGGCGGCGCCGCGGATCGCGCCGGTAAAGGATCTGAAGAGGCCGCGAGCCATGTCGGGTGTGAAGGCGATCGGTGCCTTTCGAGTCGTGAGCTTGCGCGAGCCAAGTCGCGCCACCGCCCGCTGCCCGGCGATGCGGCCAATCGCGTCCGCCGCCTCGAGGTCGGCAGGGTCGCGAGAGGTGGTATACCAATAGTCCCGCTGCATCTCATCGCCCTGCTGCGCGATGAGCGAGCAGCTCACAGAGTGGCTCGTACTAGAGACGCCAGCGAGAAAACCAAGAGAGTTGCCATACACACCAGTGTGGCGCTGACTGTTGACGGTACCGCCCTCGGAGTTCGTGATGCGCGCATCGACTCCGAGACCGGCGGCCTCACACTGGCGCGCGATCTCGATAGCCGCCTCAGGAGTCAGGGCCCAGGGGTGATCGAGATCGAGGTCCGGAATATCGCGGGCCAGGGCTTCAGGCTCGATGAGACCCGCATAGGGATCCTCGGCCGTATAGCGAGCGATGGCACAGGCCTTCTCGACCGTGTCCCGGACCGCCTGCCTGCTGAGATCCGCCGTGCTCGCAGCGCCTTTGCGTTTGCCAAAGTAGACGGTGACCCCAAGGCCACGATCGCGCTGGTACTCGATGGTGTCGACTTCGCCCAGTCGGACGGTCACACCGAGGCCCTGGCTTACATTGGCATCGGCCTCACACTGCGAAGCCCCCTGGCGGAGGGCTTCTTCGAGCACAAAACTGACCACGTCCTCTAATTCAGGTATTCCCTTGGATTCGGATGCCTGTTGCATTACTTCCGCTTGGTTCACGAAGGAGTAGGGCAGAATTGTACCAGCCGCGGGCCACGCGCCCCTGCCCGGTACCTTAAGAGACCATCAAATTGACATCGCAACCGCCACGAGCCCCCAAAGACAAAGACGAGGAGCCCCTCGAATACGACGGGCCCAGCAAGAGCGCGCGTAAACGGGCCGCCCATGATGCCCAGGACCTGGGTGAAGAGCTGATACGCATGCGCGACAGCGACCTGAACTCTCTGAATCTGCCGGAGCAGGTGAGCGATGCCATTCGAGACGCCCGACACATAACGAGCCGCAGGGGCGGCGCGCGCCAGAGGCAATACATAGGCAAGCTGATGCGCGACGTGGACCTGGAGCCGATCTACGCTTTCATTGCATCACGCAGCGAGCTGGACGCGCGCGAAACCGAACGCTTCAAGCGCGTGGAAGCCTGGCGCGAGCGTTTGATCGTCGAAGGCACGCCCGCTCTGGAAGAGCTCAAGCGCTGGCGCGCCGGCCTGGATCAGGACGAATTGGCCCGTCTTCTCAGCGCCGCGCAATCAGAACGTATGCGCACGGGCGCGAACGGTGCCGCCGGCCGCGAGCTCTTCCGCGCACTGCGCACACTCTTCGAACAGGGCAGCAAGAGCGCAGACGAATGAAGCGCCCAAAACCGGCCCGCCACCTAGCGCGCAAAACGACGTTTCTTGCCGGGGGCGCCTAGCCGGGGGGCCTAGCCGGGGGCGCCTAGCCGGGGGCGCCAAGGCCGGGCCGCGAGCTCTTCCGCGCACTGCGTGCACTGATCGATGAAAACAGCAAAAGCCCAGACGAATGAAGCGCCGAAAACCGGCCCGTCACCTGGCGAGCAAAAACCACGCCTTTTGCTCGCGGGCCGCGACGAGCCTGTCCGCGCGCTCGCTGCAAGCGCCGCACGCGACTTTCAGCCAATTCGACGAGCGCAATCGACCTTCAGCCAATTCGATACAATACCCGGATGAAACCGCTCGTCGGCATCATCATGGGTTCGTCTTCCGACTGGGAGACTATGCAGGCTGCTGCCGACATGTTGGACAAGCTGTCCGTCCCATACGAAACCCGTATCGTGTCGGCGCACCGCACACCCGATCTGCTCTTCGAATACGCCTCTACGGCACGCTCGCGCGGCCTCGAGGTCATCATCGCGGGCGCCGGCGGAGCCGCTCATCTGCCCGGCATGACGGCTGCGAAAACCAGCCTGCCGGTGCTCGGCGTCCCGGTGCAATCGAAAGCCCTGAGTGGCCTCGACTCCCTCCTGTCCATCGTGCAGATGCCGGCGGGGATACCTGTAGCGACTTTTGCCATTGGAGCAGCGGGCGCCGCGAATGCGGCGCTCTGTGCAGCAGCGATCCTTGGCAATAAGTACCCCGCTATTGCAACGTCGGTTGATGCCTTTCGTGAGCAGCAGACCTCCAGCGTGCTCAGCAAGCCCGATCCGCGGACGACGCCTCACACATGACGGTTGGCATCGTGGGCGCCGGCCAGTTGGGCCGCATGCTCGCTTTGGCGGGCTATCCTTTGGGTCTGGATTTTCTTTTCCTGGATCCTGCGAAAGATGCCCCCGCCGGCAGGGTCGCACCGGTCCTGCATGGCTTGTTCACCGACCCGGAGCTGCTGGCTGAATTGGCCCGGCGCTCCGAGGTACTCACGTTCGATTGGGAAAACGTGTCAGTGGACGCGCTCCGTGCGCTTGCCGCTTCCCCCGCAAAGTCTTCCGGGGCTCGTAAAAAAAGTCGGACACCGGACGAGCGTCCCAGGGGAGCGCGCATCTGCCCGCCGATACCCGCCTTGGCGACCGCCCAGGATCGCGTAAGCGAGAAGCGTTTGTTCGAGCGCCTGAAGATTCCAACCACGCGCTGGCGTGCGGTCGGATCAGGGGCTCAGCTGGAGCGCGCCATTCGGGAGATCGGCCTGCCGGGCGTGATCAAGACACGGCGGCTCGGCTACGACGGCAAAGGACAGGCGGTCATCCGGACGCCGGCAGATGCCGAACGCGCCTGGGAGGAGTTCGGGGCAGTCGGGCTGATCTACGAAGAATGGATCCCATTCGACTGTGAGGTGTCGATCATCGGCGCCCGCAGCCGGCGGGGCGAGGTCGCGATCTACCCGTTGAACGGCAATGTCCACGCACAAGGAATCCTGCGGCTGACACGCGCTCCTTTCGGCCCGCCACGCTGGCACCGCCTGGCCGCACGCTATCTGGAACGTGTGCTGACCCACTTCCACTACACCGGCATTCTGACGATCGAGTTCTTTGTACGAAGCGGACGGCTCATTGCCAACGAAATGGCGCCCCGGGTTCATAACTCGGGCCATTGGACCATCGAGGGCGCGGTCACCAGCCAGTTCGAGAATCATCTGCGTGCGATCCTGGACCTCCCGCTTGGATCAACGCGTCCGGTGGGCTACAGCGCTATGATCAACCTCATTGGCAGCATGCCGGCGCGCGCCACGATCCTGGCCGAGGCAGGCGTGCATCTGCACCATTATGACAAAGAGCCCCGCCCGGGCCGTAAGGTGGGCCATTGCACGATAGTAGAAGCTACGCACCTGCGGAGGGATCGACGGGCACGACAATTGCTCAACGAGTTGGCTCCCGGGATACGCATCCCTTAATATCGGGGCCGACGTTCGAGCCCCCAAAATGCGACTCCCGCTGTTACACAAGCTGAGGAAACGCTGACAACACGCCGACGAAGGCTGCTGGTCCGCGCGAGCACCGATGTATCTCGAACCCTTCAAACTGAAAGAATTGCCATTCCGGCTGAGCCCGGACCCGCTGTTCCTCTATCTGTCGAAGCAGCACGCCCGCGCCAAGGCGTACATGGAATCGACCATCTGGTTCACCGACGGCTTCGTCGTGATCACTGGAGAGATCGGCGCGGGCAAGACGACCCTGATCGAGTCTTTCCTCAAGGAAGTCCAGAGCGACGTCGTAGTCGCGCAGATCAACCAGACACAGGTCTCGGCCATCGATTTCCTCCAGGCCGTGCTCGTGCAGTTCGGCTTCTCGCCCTTCAAAATGAAGAAGGCCGAGCTGATCGCCACGATCAACAATTTCCTCATCGAGCAGTACGCCGCGGGACGCAAGGTGCTCTTGATCGTGGACGAGGCGCAGAACCTCTCCATGCGGGTGCTCGAGGAGATCCGGCTGCTCTCCGGCGTCGAGACGACGAAGGAAAAGGTGCTGCGGATCATCCTGGCGGGCCAGCCAGAGCTCAACGAGAAGCTCGACGCCCCCGAGCTCGTGCAGCTCACGCAGCGAATCCGCCTCCGCTTTCACCTGACCACGCTGTCGCAGCCGGAGATGCGCGCCTACATCCAACATCGGCTGGAAGTGGCGGGCGCCGGCGATCGGCAGATTTTTGCCGAGGACACGTTTCCCGAGATTTTCCGATATACCGGCGGCGTGCCGCGCCTCGTCAATACGCTGTGCGACACGGCGATGATGTCGGCCTACACGGCCGACCGCGACACAGTCACGATCGACGATATCAACGGCGCGGTCGAAGAGCTGCAGTGGGTGGAGTACGCCTCCCGCCCCCATCACAACCTGGAAGTGCTGCCGGAGCTCGGGACGCGGGCCACACAGGCGCACGACTCCACGCAAACGATTGTCGGTCGCCTGCTGGTGGCAACGGACGGCCGTACGGTGCAGGAGATCGTGCTCCAAGTCGGGCGAATCATCGTCGGCCGTACAACCGACAATGACTTGCAAGTCGATAGCCGCTTCGTGAGCCGCCATCACTGCCAGATCGTCACCACGGCGAACTCCTGCGTGATCGAGGACCTGAACAGCACGAACGGCATCTATGTGAAATCCAAGCGCGTACGCCGCCACTACCTCAACGACGGCGACGTCGTAGTCCTGGGCAAGCATGAGCTCATCTATGTAGATGAGCGCTTGGCGAAGACGCGCAACACGCTGTCGGAAACGATGCCGGGGCTGCACGCGCTGCAGACCGGAGCCATTGAGGGCGTGGAAACGGAGGGGCTGATCAAGCAGGGCGTGGAGCCGCTGGCCAAATAGCCGCGCGCTCAGTCTTTTTCTTTTGCCGGCGGTACGCTGGCGCTCAGCGAGTCAGGATTAGCGTACTGGGAGCGCAGCTCCCGGTAATCCCGTCGCCGCAGCAGAATGACACTGCCGCCGAGCAGTCCCGTCAGCCCCACCAAGCCGGCAATCAGACTCAGAATCCGCGACGGGAGCAGGTAACTGCCAATGAGTGCTGCAATGCCGCATACCAAATAGAACCAGGGGAGGCCTTCGTAGACCGGGCGGGAGAAGCGCTGTGAGGACGGCTCCATGGGCGCCCATCCTAGCGCGGTCTGCACCTAAGCGGAAACTTCGGACCGCGAGCCCCCAAAATCATTCCAGGACAGCGCTGCGCCGACGTCTCCCCCCTGCCCGCCCTTCACACGGTGCCACGCCTGCACCGTGCGCCGGTCGCACCGTGCCGCGGCTTTCACGCGGCACGGCGTACGGACAATCTCAGCGACCGCTCTTTCCGAGCAGCTTTTCGACGAGACGTCCGAACAGCGACGGCTTCATGGCCTCGATGCCATAGTCGATCTTCGCTTTCGCGCCACGGCGGCTGACTTCGGTGATGAGATCCGGGGGCAGGTTGAGCTGTGGCAACTCGGCCGTGGCGGTGCTATCAGCGTGCATCGTTGCTGTCCTTCCTCGAGATGAGCGACCTGGGAGTCAGCAAAGTACGGACCCGCGGCAGCCGACGATGTGCAGGAGGTCACAGCTTCGCGAAGGTAATTCGTAACGTCGCGCAACGCAGACACAGCTCGCGGGCGGCGCGAGAATTATGTCCGCCGACGTGACCTCACGCGGCTCACAGAGACAATTTTTTGCACCGTCGAAGAGCGCGAAGTGTCACCCGCAAGCGCTTGATTCGCAGCGCCGCCGGAAACAGTGCACGGGCCGCGCGTTCCTGCGCACGTAGGAGCCATCCTGCTCCGCCCGTGCACACATCATGAGAGCGTCGCATCGCTTAATGCATCCTGCATTCGCGACGTGTTCATTCAGAAAGATCGAAGCAAGCTGCTATGGCGAGGACTTCGTGTAGAAATGCGCGTTGGCTCAGCCGGTACCGCCGACCGTGAGGCCTTCGATCTTCAACGTGGGCTGGCCCACGCCGACAGGAACACTTTGTCCGTCCTTTCCGCACGTGCCGACTCCGTCATCGAGCCGCAGATCGTTGCCAACCATCGAGACTCGTGTGAGGACGTCGGGGCCGTTGCCGATGAGCGTGGCGCCCTTCAGCGGCGCCCCGACCCGCCCGTTCTCGATCGCATAGGCTTCACTCGCGGAAAATACGAATTTTCCCGAGGTGATATCGACCTGCCCGCCGCCGAAGTTGACGGCATAGATGCCATTCTTCACGGAGCGGATGATTTCTTCCGGGTCGTGCGGCCCGGGGCGCATGTAGGTGTTGGTCATCCGCGGCAGTGTCATATGTGCAAAGGACTCACGACGGCCGTTGCCCGTCGGCTGGACGCCCATGAGACGCGCGTTGAGGCGATCCTGCATATATCCGCGCAGTATCCCGTTCTCGATCAACATCGTGCATTGAGTCCGCGTGCCCTCGTCGTCGATGTTGAGCGAACCGCGGCGCTGCGCGAGCGTGCCGTCATCGACCACCGTGCATTCCGGCGCAGCGACGCGCTCACCGATACGGCCGGCAAACGCCGAGGTGCCTTTACGGTTGAAGTCGCCTTCGAGACCGTGGCCAATCGCCTCATGCAGCAGAATTCCCGGCCAGCCCGGACCTAACACTACCGTCATCGGGCCGGCGGGCGCAGGTGTCGCTTCGAGATTGACGAGTCCCTGGCGGACCGCCTCACGGGCCAGCTCGAGAGGTTTGTCGCCAGCAACGAGGTCAGCCAGCGAATAACGGCCTCCCGCTCCCGCATAACCCTGCTCGCGGCGACCGTTCTGCTCGACGAGCACTGAAACATTGAAACGCACCAGCGGCCGCACATCCGCCGCAAGCTGGCCTTCGCTGGTGGCTATCAGCACGACTTCGTGAACCGCCGTGACGCTCGCTGTCACATGCACGACACGCGGATCGATACGCCGCGCCTCACGATCGACGCGCTCGAGCCATGCAACCTTGTCCTCCGTGGACAGCGAAGCGACCGGGTCCGCCGGCAGATAAAGCTGATGTCCCGCCTGCTGACTCCACGCCTTCACCCGCCGCTCGCCGCCGTGAACCGCAATGGCTCGCGCGGCGCGCGAAGCCTCTTCGAGCGCGGGCAGTACGATCTCATCCGAATACGCGAAACCGGTCTTCTCGCCCGCCAGAGCGCGTACTCCGACACCTTGTTCGATACTGGCGCTGCCGTCCTTGACGATGCCGTCCTCCAGCGACCAGGACTCCTGGTGCGCGAGTTGGAAATACAGATCGGCAAAGTCCACGGAATGCGTCATCACCTCGCCGAAAATGCGATCGAGGCGCCCGTCGTCCAAGCCACTCGGGCGCAGGATGAGTTCGCGGGCGATGCTCAACGGGTCAGAAGCGGCCAGGGCGGACGCTGTCATGGGCTGTAAGTCTTCCATCAAACCTTCCGGTGCTTAGGAGTGGATTGGCGCGAAAGCGCGGTGGTCGAGGGCCGGGAAGCTCTTGCGAGCTTCAGCCTGACGCTCGAGATCGATGTCGGCTACCACGCAGCCCCGGCCTCGCGGCAGGCGCTGCAGGATGCGGCCCCAATAGTCGACGATCATGCTGTCGCCGTACGTCTCGCGCCCGCTGGCGTGAAACCCGGACTGAGCCGGGGCAATGACATAGCAAAGGTTTTCTATGGCACGTGCGCGAAGCAGCGTTTCCCAGTGCGCACGTCCCGTGGGGCTCGTGAACGCCGAAGGCACGGTGAGTAGTTGCGCCCCGTTGGCGCTCAAAGCGCGAAACAGCTCCGGAAACCGCACGTCGTAGCATACCGAGAGGCCGACTCGACCGACCGGGGTATCCACGACCGCCGACTGCGAGCCCGGAGCGACGTGTGCGGACTCGCGGTAGCTCTCGGCGCGTCCCGGAATATCGACATCGAAAAGATGAATCTTGTCGTACCGCGCGGTGCGCTTCCCGTCCGGGTCGTACACCAGGGACGCTGCGGCGACGCGCCCGTCCGCGCCGGCACGCAGCGGTATCGTGCCGCCCACAATCGCCATACGCAGCCGTTGCGCCGTGCTCGCGAGAAAGTCCTGGATCGGGCCTCTGCCGTCGCTTTCCGCCACGCCGCGCTTATCCGCGTCCTGCAGCCCCATGAAGGCGAAATTCTCGGGAAGCGCGGCAAAGCCAGCTCCCCGCGTGGCAGCTTCCTCGAGAAGCCCACGGGCGTGCTGGAGGTTGCCCGCCACATCCGGTCCGGACGTCATCTGTATCGCGGCGACTTTCATTATTGAGC
Organism: Gammaproteobacteria bacterium; assembly: GCA_028293765.1. Taxonomy (GTDB): domain Bacteria; phylum Pseudomonadota; class Gammaproteobacteria; order Steroidobacterales; family Steroidobacteraceae; genus 13-2-20CM-66-19. Next base: position 30,587 of record JAQGOG010000008.1, on the reverse strand, counting down.
CGTTTGAAAAATTCACTCTGCCGCTACCACTATGGGGTCGTCCCACGAACCCTGCAAATGGAGCGCGGCGCCTGCGCCATTGTCGGTACGGTCCCCGCCCGTGAACAGCTCACGCAAGGACAGCCAGACCGCCGCCACACGCGGGCTGGGCCCCAATCGCCGCACCGCCGCCGGCAACCGCCCCTCGCCTCGAAGGATCCAGACCTGCTGGTCATAATCGCGTGCGACGAGGCCCGTTCGTCCGCGCATCAGGATCTCGGCATCGCCGTCGAAATGCAGGTTGGAGGTGGAGGCGTCGCCCGCGCGCAATTCGAAATCGGCTGCCAGTTGCGAAAAGTGCAGCTCGCGGGGAGCAGACTCCTGCAACGATGCATTTTGCGGCGGCGGCTGCCCCATCCCGCTGACGAGCGCTGGTACTGCGAGCAAGGCAAATGGCAGCCCCTCCACATCCGGGCCGGGATCGGCGCGGGTCGTGCCGTCCTCCAGACGCATCCTGAGCCGGCCGACGAGCGTTGCAAGCACGGGCTGGTCCGAACGCGGCCGCCACTCGAGGTCGCCCTCGAGTAAGGCCCTGGCTGCGGTCAGATCCGGCCGGAATCCAAAGTCCTCGAGCGTGGCCGCGCCATTAGAGCTGTCCAGGCTGAACTTCAGACGGCACGCAGCGCTTTGGCAACGCACGCTCGCCGTGACGTCCTGGGTGCTTCCCGTCAGGCGCAGCTCCCTCACATCCAGGGTGGTGCCGCTGGACTCGATCGTCGCTGTCGCTCGTCCCAGGGAATGCCCATCCCATATGAGGTCCTCCACGGAAAGCTCCGCGGCGGGCCCGAGAGCGGCGATGAGCTCGACGCTGGCATCGAAAGCCGCCCCTGCCGGTACATTGAGCCTTGCAAAGTGAAACTGCGCGGGGCGCGAGGCGGTCGCAACGGCAGGCCAATGTGCCATTCCCGCGATGTCAGCGGAGTGCAGTTGCAGATCCGCGCCCGCCTCGGTCCGCTCGGCCAACACCGTCACTTCGGAATAGCTATGCCCGGCGGCCAGCAGCTCTCCGGCGACGAGCTCCGCGCGAATGGCGGGCCCGAACGGATCCTGGCGAAGCTGCTGCCAGGCCGCCACATACGCAGGCAGATCGAGCCGGTTTACCCGCCCTTCCACCAACACTACGGGCTCGGCAGGCAACCTTGCGGGAGTAGTGCCGAAGTGCACGCTGCCACGCTCGACTTGCCACGGCACGTCCTCGCGCCCTCGAAGCGAAAACACGCTACGGACACGATCGCCAACGTTCACGCGTAACTCCGCTACGGCGCTCGTCCCTTGCACCTCAATGTGCAGCGGCACGGCGGTCGCGGCAGCCTTGGCGAGCGGCTCCGGAAGTTGGCTCGTGATGCCGAGCAGGCTCGAGTCCGCCCTAACCCGCCAGCGCGCCGACCTCGAATCGGCTCCGGGGAAGTAAGCGAGCTCGCCGCTCCATTCGGCGTTGCCAGCCGGCGCGCGGGTCGCATCGATTGCGGTGCCCGCCGCAGCGGCCAGAACGAGCTGCCGCGCGTCGAGTTGCCCGCGCCCTTCAATCGCCAACACCAGCGCGCCGTGCTCACGACGCTCCCCTACATTCAGAGTGACCGGCCCACCCAGCCACGATCCCGTCAGCATGGAACGACGCATGTGACCTGACTCGAACACCAGGGTACCGCGAACGGCATCGATGGGCGGAACCCCCGCAAGTGCTTGCAGCCGAGCGCCATCCAACGAAACGCTGACACGAGCATGGAGGTCGGACGCTCGGACATCCACGGGGACCTGGGCGTGAGCCTCCGATGCGCCCGCCTGCGCGGCGGGCGTAGCAGCCGGCAGCGTCAGGCTGAATTCGAGCTGCGCAGCGCCGCGCATATCGATGTCCTGGATGCGCGGCGCGTACTCCTGAAGTTTCGGGTGATCGCGCATCCATGCAAGGGCTTCTTCGAGACGTCCCGTAAGCCGTCCAGTGATATGCGCGGCATGCTGGCCTTGCGCATCCCACTCCGCATTTGCGGAAGTCAGCTCGAACGAGCCCGCGTGCCCCTGATCGACGGCGGCGTGAATTCGGGGCCCGCGCCAGTCGATATGCGCATCGAGGCCGTGTGCATCGGGCCACAGATCGCCTCCCGAGAGGATCGCATCCCGCAAAATGAGCGAACCTGTGAAGCCCGCGCCATCATTGCGCAACGGCAGCGTCTCATCGAGCGGACCGCGCAGTTCAATCTCCGCATGCTCGATGCGCCCGGCGGCCAGGTGCGAAAACGTCGCTCCCAGCGTCTCCACCAGGCTCGCGCCCGCGAGCTTTTCCAACAATGGAACATCGGCGCCCGACAGCCCCGCACGCGCGGCGATTTCCGGTGCGCGATTCAATCCATCTCCCGTGAGGGAGCCGTCGACGCTCAGCCGCGTGGTCCCGTGTTGCAATTCCAGCTTCTCGGTCGTGACCCGCCAGCCGCCGTCGGTCCGGCTTATCTGCAGCCGGGCGGCAACGTGGACGTCGTCAAGGGGGTATTGCGGAGCTCGCGCCAGCTCGAGTCGGGCGGCTTGGGCTCTGAGATCGGCGGTTAGATTGCTCTCGTCGCCGGACACCAGTCCCGAGAGGCCGGTGAGTGCGAACCCATGTGAGGGCGGCGCAACGGCCACATCCACGAGCCTTGTCGAAGCCCGCAGTCGCTGGCCGGCCGCACGCGAGGCATTCCAATCGAACTCGCCATCTCGAACGCTTCCACCAAGCTCGACGCCCGCCAAATCCAACTGTGGCGCGAACCACCGGGCGATAGCGACGACCGATTGCAGCGGTGCATGCTCCAACTGGCCGTGAGCCCACGCGCCCGACCGGGCGACGTCGAGGGCGAAAGTGGCGGGAGTGGGTTGATTCGCGGCTTCTCCCAACTCGAGAGAATCCACCTGGAGACGCCAGTTGGAGCCGCGTTGCGCCAGTCGCCACTCGCCGCGCAGATGATCGAGAGTGAGCACCCCTGCGCCGGCTGTGTTGCTGGCTGATACGCCGCTCGCGGGCGAGTCCTCGGCCAGCGCGGGTATGCCCTGCGCGTCGAACTCGAGCCCCCCTGCACTGATCTTGCCGCTCGCCTTCAAGATTCGACCCTTCTCGAAGTCCACGTTCACCGTGACGTCTCCGCCGCCGGCGCGCGGCAGATAACGGGCCGCATCCGGCGCGGCGCTCAGCCAGTCCCGCCATCCGGCAAACAGCAGTCGGCGCCCCTCGAAACGTGCCGTCCCGCTGAGAGCCGTGGGTTTCTCCAGGTCGCCATCGAGACGCATCACGATGCGCGCGGTCCGGCCCAGCCGTTCCGGCAGAAACACCAGGCCGTAGCCACTCCATTCGGACGTCGCACGGCGCAGGGAGGCGCGCCTGATCTGCAGGGTCAGTGGATTGGCCGAGCCGCCGGGATCTGGCAGACGGAGCGTGCCGCCTTCGATGTCGACGCGCCCGCCCTGCCAGCGCTGCAGGATCCGGGTTCGACGGGCACTGGCCTCGTCATGAGACGCACCGGTCGCGCGCGCGCCGCCCGGGGGGGAACCCACACGCTCGAAGTCGATATCTGGAGAAATGAGCGTGATCCGGCCCGCTTCCAGCTGCCCACTGCGCAGTGTGCGCCAGGCGTCGAAGCCGACGACGAGCTCGGGGGCTCGGAGCAACACGGTGGAACGGCCGGGCTCCCCGAGCTCCACGCGACGGAAAACGGCCTCAGGGCCATACCAGCCCCACCGTAAGCCGAGCTCGTTGAACCGCACATCGAGACCCGTTTGCGCGCGCACGATGCGCTCGAGCGCAGCCCGGTGTTGCGGGACCCGGGCGACGGCCAGCTCATAAGCGAGCAGAACGATCGCGAAGAACGCCAACGCCCCGGCCAGGACCAAAGCAGCGCCACGCAGCCCCTGCCGCGTGGATGCTTGCAGCGGCGTGACCGGGGCGACCGAATCTCCCGGCACGGCGGGCGATACGCGCCCCCGAGTCGGCGTGAGCTCGGTCTCGGCCGTGGGCAACATCACGCGTTCCTAAATAAGCACGACGTCGTATTGGTCAACGCCGTAGAGGGCCTCGACCTGCAGGCGGATGGGACGGCCGACCTGGGCCTCGAGTTCCGCGAGGGTGGTGGACTCTTCATCGAGGAGCCGGTCCACCACGTCCTGATGAGCGAGTATCAGCAGCTCCCGGCTGGCGAACTGCCGGCTTTGTCGCACAATTTCGCGAAAAATCTCGTTGCACACGGTTTCCGGAGTCTTGACGAAGCCGCGACCTTCGCAGCTTGGACACGGCGCGCACAGCAGATGTTCCAGGCTCTCCCGGGTGCGCTTGCGGGTCATCTCGACGAGGCCGAGCGGCGAAAGGCTCACTATGTGGGTCTGCGCCCGATCGCCCGCAAGCGCACGCTCGAGCGCGGCGAGCACCTGCCGCCGATGCGACTCATCGTGCATGTCGATGAAGTCGATGATGATGATCCCACCGAGATTGCGCAGGCGCAGCTGCCGGGCGATCGTCACCGCCGCCTCGAGGTTGGTGCGGAAAATTGTCTCCTCGAGATTGCGGTGTCCGACGTAGGCGCCGGTGTTCACGTCAATCGTGGTCATCGCCTCGGTCTGGTCGATGACGAGATGGCCGCCGGATTTCAGCGTCACCTTGCGATCGAGCGCCTTGGCGATTTCCTCCTCGATGCCATGCAGGTCGAACGTCGGCCGCGGACCGGCATAGAGTTCGATACGGGTGGCTGCATCGGGCATGAAGGCGGCAGCAAAAGCGACCATATGCGCGTGCTCACTTGGCGAGTCGACCAGCACGCGACTCACCCCACGAGCCAGCTCGTCACGCAAAACACGCAGTGCGAGCGGTAGATCCTCGTGAACAATTCCCCCCGCCGGCGTCTGCGTCGCGCGTATGCGGACGTGATGCCAAAGCTTATCGAGATAGGCCATGTCCTCCCGCAGACTCTCGACCGACACACCCTGCGCCGCTGTACGGAGGATGTAACCGCCACTCGCTCCGGGCGCGAGGAGACTAACGACGGCCCCCTTCAACCGCTGACGTTCGGCTTCGTCGTCGATGCGCGTGGAGACTCCGATCCCGTCGCCGCGCGGCATATACACGAGATAGCGGGAGGGCAATGCGACGAACGTGGTGAGGCGTGCACCCTTCGTGCCGATAGGATCCTTGATGACCTGCACGAGGATGTCGTCGCCCTGATTCACGAGCCGCCGAATGTCCTCTACCTGCGGCAGGCCCATGGGCGGCATGCTAACGACCGTGTCGTCGGTATGTGTGTTGGCGATGTCCGCGGCGTGGAGGAACGCGGTGCGCTCGAGCCCGATGTCCACGAAGGCGGCCTGCATGCCCGGCAAAACCCTCGAGACACGCCCCTTGTACAGGTTGCTCACGAGCCCACGCCGACTCGTGCGCTCGATGTAGAGTTCCTGCACGACGCCGTTCTCGACAACCGCGGCACGCGTTTCGCGTGGCGCGACGTTGACCAGAATCTCAATACTCAAATGACGTGCTCCGACGGGAAACCGGATGCGGATGTCGTGACACTCAACTGCGCGCTCCCGCGCCACCCCCTCCTCGCCAGTAAGGGACGCCCGCCACACGCAACAGCTCGGCCGTCTCGAACAAGGGCAAACCCATTACGCCGGAATAACTACCGCTGAGTGATTCGATAAACACGGCCGCAGCGCCTTGAACCGCGTAGCCGCCGGCTTTGTCGCGCGGTTCGCCGGTCTCCCAGTAAGCCGCGCATTCTTCCGCGGTGAGCTCGCGAAAGCGCACCGAGCTCACGCTCAAGCGCAATGCGACCCCTCGAAGGTCTGCGAGAGCGACGGCAGTAAGGACTTCGTGCGTCCGGCCGGACAGGCGCCCGAGCATTGCGATCCCATCCGCGCGGTCGACCGGCTTGCCATAGATAACGTTGTCCAGCACGACGGTGGTGTCGGCCGCCAACACCGGGAGCGTCTCCCCTTTATTCCGGACCGTGAGCGCCTTCTGCCGAGCCATTCGACTTACGTAGTCTCGTGGCGTCTCTCCCGTGAGCGCCGTCTCATCGATGTGGGCCCCCGTGACGATATGCGGCACTCCGATCTGCGCGAGCAGCTCACGCCGTCGCGGGGATTCAGAAGCGAGACAGAGTACGGGTGAATTGGATTTCGTCGGGCACATCAGTCGCGATGATACGGGTGATTGGCCAACACGCCATGTGCGCGATAGAGCTGCTCGGCCAAGACGACCCGCACGAGCGCGTGGGGGAAGGTCAGCCGCGACAGTGACCATGTGAAGTCGCTACGAGTGAGGACTTCCGGCGCGAAGCCGTCCGGGCCGCCGACCAGGAATGCGAGGTCGCGGCCGTCCTGCATCCGGCTTTTCAGCCAGGTGGCGAGCTCGCGGGTCGTCATTTCCGTCCCGCGCTCGTCCAGCGCGATGACGTAGTCGTCCTTGCGCACGGCCGCCAGCAGTTTCTGTCCCTCGACCTCCATGGCCTTCTGCGGCGGCCGCCCGGCGCTGCGAGGGCCGAGGTCGATTTCGGTCAGCGAAACCTTGAGCCCTGAGCCGAGCCGCGTTATGTAATCTTCGTAGGCTTCACGCACCCACTTCGGCATGCGCGAGCCCACAGCGATTAGGCGCACGCGCATCGTCCGTGGGCTGTGGCTTACGGCGTGGGGCGCGGCCGGCGAGCGGGGGGCTTGGCGCCCGCTGTTCGACGGCTGGGGGAGCTTGCCGACGCACGGCCAGTTCGCGGCCTGGCAGCCGCTTTCGGCGACGCCTGTTTCGCGGCTGAGCTTTTGTAGACGGATTTCGGGCCGGGCTCGCCTACCGCGGGCGCTGCCTCTCCGGCATCCCACAAGCTCTCGAGGCCGTAGAACTCCCGTACCCGGGGGAGCATCACATGAACGAGGATATCCGTCAGATCCACGAGTACCCATTCTCCGTCGCGCGCACCTTCGGTTCCGAGGGGGCGAAATCCGGCGGCTTTGGCCTTCCGGGCGACGTTATCGGCGATCGAGCGGACGTGGCGGTCGGAAGTGCCTGACGCAATGACCATGGTGTCCGCGATGTCGGTGAGTCCTCGTACATCCAGCACCTTGACGTTGACTGCCTTCATGTCGTCGAGCGCGGCCGTGACGGTTTGCTGCAACGGCGAAACGCGCTCCGGGGAGCGGCGCGAGCGTGTACGGGTGGTCATGTGCTTAAGTGAATTCTCCTGGCTTGTCTGGATGAGCTGAATTGATTTAGCGCGGGCAAAACAGCGCCTCAACGCTGGCGGGGAGCATAGCACCTCGTCTCCCGGATGATCTGTCGGACTGCATCGGGAACGAGGTACCGCGGGTCCCTGCCGGCGATGATGAGCTGGCGCAGTTCGGTCGAGGAAATCTCCAGCTGCGTGTTTGCGTGTACGTAGACGCGGCCGGCGGGCCTTTCGTGCAGGTCCCTGATGGTGCCGGTGCCATGGTCGACCATGACCTCGCCCAGCGGGCCCATGGTGGGTGCCTTCCAGCCCGGACGGGTGGCGACGACCACGTGCGCCAGCCCGAGGATCTCACGCCACCGGTGCCAGTTCGGCAAACCGAGGAAGGCGTCCATACCCAGGAGAAGGCACAACGAGCGGTCGGGAAATTCCGTCCGCAGCTCGGTCAGCGTATCCACGGAATATGAAACGCCCGTGCGGCGGATCTCGCGGTCATCGACGACGAACGCCGGCTGGTCCGCTACGGCCGCCCGTACCATTTGCAGCCGCAGTTCGGCGCTCGCGTAAGGCGGGTCGCGGTGGGGTGGGCTGCCGGTCGGCAAAATGCGCACTTCGGTCAAGCGCAGTTCCTGCCACAGCTCGAACGCCGTCCGCAGATGCCCGTTGTGGATGGGATCGAACTCGCCGCCAAAAAGACCTATGGGTTGCATCGCCGCTGCCTGTTTCACGTGGGGGCCTGCCTGACCGGTTTGCATCTACTGCGATGCCCATCGGTCAGGCAGGCCCCGGCTATTTGAGCATGCTTTGGGTCAACGGCAAGGCCGGTCGTCCGCAGATGTCCGCGGCGAGCAGCGCGATCTCATCCCATGCGTTTCCCGCCAGGCGACCTTTCACCATGCGGTCCGCGCGTCCCGCGCGCACGGTGAGAGCCGGAAAGGAGAGCCGCGAGGCACGGCGCAAACCCTTGTCGAGCGCCCCCGACTGTCGCTGCCAGGTGCGAGGCTTTGCCCCGGCCGGATTTGCCATCGCATTCCACAGATCACGCATGGCCTTCGTCAGAGCCCAGAGCACCAGCGTGGCTTCCGTCCCCTCGGCCCGCAGCCCGGCAACCATGCGCAGTGCGCGTTCTGCGTCTCCTGACAACACGGCCTCACCGAGTTGAAACACGTCGAAGCGCGCGCTATCCGTGACGCTCGACAGAATCGTGTCCGCGGTCACCCGTCCGTCCGGTGCGAGCAATGTTAGTTTTTCCAGTTCCTGGTGAGCCGCGAGCAGGTTGCCCTCGGTACGCTCCGCAAGCAGTTCCAGCGCCTCGTCCGTTGCATCGAGTTTCAGGCGCCGGCAACGGCCCCTCAACCAACCCACCAGCCTGTCGAGATCGACAGGCCACACCTGCACCCACGCGCCGTGCGCTTCGACCGCCCGTACCCAATCCGCACTCTGCGCATCCCGGTCCAGGCGCGGCGTCAGAATCAGATACAAAGTGTCCGGATCCTTGCGCTCGAGCAGCGCGACCAACGCCTTGTTGCCCGCCGTACCCGGCTTGCCGCTCGGCAACCGGATCTCGACCACGCGCCGCGAGCTGAAGAGCGACATGTTGCCCGCCGACGCGCGCACATCGTCCCAATCGGAGCCGCGCTCGAGAAAATGCACCTCTCGTTCGGAGAATCCAACGGCACGCGCACGCGCGCGCACGGCATCGGCGGCCTCACCGGTCAACAGCGGCTCGTCGCCGGATACGAGGTAGGCCGGGAGCAGATGCTGCTCCAGGTGAGTTGTCAGGGAGTCGGGATTGAGTTTCACATCGGGTTCGTCAAGTGCGGCGCATCGGGGGCCGCGGCGATGCCTGGCCGAGCCTTCATTACGGGGCTTTTATTATCGCTCATCCTGGGGCTTCGCATCATGCGAGTTGCCCGAAGACCGGCCACAGGCTAGGCTTGTTCGTCCACCTGAAGGTGTTTTTCTCCCTTGAGCACGCGTTCTCGCCGCAATCGCCTGGTCGCGTTCATCGCGGCCCTCACGCTCATCGTAGGGCTGGGCGCCTATTCGGCGCACGGTTTCACGCAGCGTGGGCACAACAACGGGCATTGCGACCTCTGCGTGCACTTCAGCGGCACTGCCGGATCTCCGGCGCAGGCCGCGCTCCTCGGCAAGCCTGTGCTGGCCGTACGCGTGGCGCCCGAGCGGCCCGAAGTCATCCGGTCCGCACGCCGCAGAGTCGGCACACATCTTCCCCGCGCTCCTCCTGTCCGCCTCGAACTGATCTAGCCACCAGGCACTGCCCGGCGACTCTCGCTTGCGCACTTCGAGTGCGGGAATGAGCCGCCGCGCTCAAGAAGTTCGCGAGCTCGCTTCGAACGTTGTCCGCACGGCATAGCCGGCAGCGCTGGCCGCGGCACGCTCGATCTCCAGGAGTGATTTCCATGTTTCGATCCAAGAACAACACCGGCTCGGTCGTTGTTGCGACGATTGCCACCATCGTGTCTGCCTACCCTGCCCTGACCCAAGCCGCGGACGGCGCTGGGGCGTCCAACTCCGCGACGGCTGACGCGGCGGCCGCTGACGCTGCCCCGGCCGGTGCTTCGAGCTCTTCGGCCACCGATGCTTCGGCAACCGACGCCTCTGCTATGAGCAGTTCGCCCTCCGACATGTCGAGCATCGTCGTCAGCGCTCAGCGACTCAACGAAGCCCGCGCGGGCATCCAGACACAGACCGGGGCATCGACGTATACGATCGATGCGGCGGCCATCGCCGCAACGCCCGGAGGCGACAACACCCTGCTGAATCAGGTGATCCTGCAGGCGCCGAGCGTTACCCAGGACTCGTTCGGACAGCTGCATGTCCGCGGTGAGCACAACGGCCTGCAGTACCGTCTGAACGGCGTCATTCTTCCCGAGGGCATCAACGTCTTCGGGCAGGCGCTGGATGCACATCTGATCCAATCGATGACCCTCCTCACCGGCGCGCTGCCCGCGGAGTTCGGTCTGCGGACCGCCGGGGTCATCGACCTCACGACGAAGAGCGGCATCTTCGACCCGCATGGCTCGGTTTCGCTGTATGGCGGCAGCCACGGGGAATTCAGCCCGAGCTTCTTTCACGGCGGCTCGGTGGGTAACCTGAACTACTTCGTGTCGGGCGACTTCATGCGCAACAATCTCGGTATCGAGTCGCCCGATCGCTCCATTACCCCGCTGCACGACAAAACGACGCAGTATCACGGCTTCGGCTATTTCGAATACCTGCTCGATGAGAACAACCGCCTGAGCGCCATCCTGGGAACCTCGCACGGCAAATTCCAGATCCCGAACCAGTTCGGCCAGCAGCCCTCGCTCGGCCTGACCGTCGACGGTCAGACGGATTACCCCAGCCAGAACCTCAACGAGAACCAGACCGAGGTCACCCACTACGGGATCTTGAGCTTCCAGCACTCCGAAGGAAAATTCGATGTGCAGACGTCCTTCATCTCGCGTTACTCGAGTCTGACTTTCACGCCCGATCCTCTGGGCGACCTGCTCTATAACGGCCTCGCGCAATACGCGTACAAGCGTGACGTCGCCTACGGATTGCAGACCGACAGCTCATACGAGCTGAGCGACAACCACACTCTGCGGGCGGGGTTTTATGTCCAGCGCGACCGGGCGACGAGCGCGACGACGTCGGAGGTCCTGCAGACCGACGACCAGGGCGTTCCGCTCAACGATGTACCGGTCGGGATTATCGACAACGGCCAGCAGACTCAATGGACGCAGAGCGTTTATCTGCAGGACGAATGGAAGCTGCTGCCGTTGCTGACGGTGAACTACGGCCTGCGATTCGATCACTACTCGGCCTATTCCAGTGGCCAGCAGGTGAGTCCGCGTCTGAATGTCGTGTGGAAGCCGATCGACGGCACGATCGTGCATGCGGGGTATTCGCGCTACTTCTCGCCGCCCCCCTTCGAGCTGGTGGGTTCGACCACTGTCTCGAAATTCGCGAACACGACCGCGGCTGCCGGAACGGCGCCGTCGAATTCGCCGCTGGCGGAAAGTGCTAACTACTACGACATAGGCGTGCAGCAGCGGATCATCACGGGACTCACCGCCGCAGTCGACACGTATTACAAGCAGTCGGTCAATCTCATAGACGAGGGACAATTCGGTGCGCCGATCATCCTCACCCCGTTCAACTATGCGCACGGGCAGCAGTACGGAGCGGAGTTCACCCTCAATTACAACGTGGGGGCGTTCACGGCCTACGGCAATCTGGCCGTCGAGAGAGCTATCGGCAAGGACATCGTCAGCTCACAGTTCAACTTCGCGCCGGAGGATCTGGCTTACATCGCAAACCACTACATCCATCTCGATCACGAGCAGCAGTTTACCGCTTCGGGCGGTGTGTCCTACCTCTGGCTCGACACGCGGTTCAGCGCGGACATGTTGGTGGGGTCGGGCCTCCGCTCCAGTCTGACGTTACCTGACGGCTCCTCGATACCGAACGGCTCGCATCTGCCAAACTATAGACAGGTCAATCTCGGCGTGAGCCATGCGTTCCATATCGCGGGTGTCGACCAGGGTAAGGACGCGTTGACCGTTCGCTTCGACGTCCTCAACGCCTTCGACTCGGTCTACCAGATTCGGAATGGGACGGGCATAGGCGTCGGCGCGCCGCAGTACGGCCCGCGACGTGGGTATTTCGTCGGGGTGTCGATGCCGTTCTGAAGTCGAGCCTGGATTCCCTCGACTGTCGGGTGTGCGCCGTGGGGCTTTGAGCCCTGCGGCGCATCTCCCGCTCGAGTGGAGTTTTCGTCTCGATGCCTGCCGAGTTACGATCTCGCCCATGGCAACCAAACGTCCTTTGGCCCGGCGTGCGACCTCGCCCGGCCTGAAATCCAAGCGCCCCCCAACCTCGGTACGGGCGAAGACTTCACCTCTGGAGGCCAAGCGCCCCACCACGGGGCGGGCGAAGTCTTCACCTTCTAAAGCCGGTCACCCCGCCAGCTCGGTGCGGGCGAAGTCTTCCGCCGCTAAAGCGAAGCGCTCCGTCGCCCCATTGCGCGCGAAGCAGAGATCCGTCGCGCGGTCGCAGAGGCTGCGTACGCTTTATCCCGCGATAAAGCCGTACCGCACTGGATTCCTGCGGGTGTCGGAGGTCCACGAGATCTATTTCGAGGAAAGTGGCAATCCGCGCGGTAAAGCGGCGGTGTTTCTCCACGGCGGTCCGGGCGGCGGCACGGACCCGAAAATGCGGGGCTTCTTCGACCCGAAGCGTTATCGGATCGTACTTTTCGATCAGCGGGGCTGCGGCAAGAGCCGTCCGCACGCGAGCCTCGTTGACAACACGACGGGACATCTCGTGGCGGACATCGAGCGTCTGCGCGAGCACCTCGGAATCGAGCGCTGGCTGGTTTTCGGCGGCTCATGGGGCTCGACGCTTGCTCTCGCCTACGCGGAAGCTCACCCGCAACGGGTTACTGAGCTCGTGTTGCGCGGGATCTTTCTGCTACGGCGCTGGGAGATCGAATGGTTCTATCAGAACCCCGGCGGTTGCGCGGCGCTCTACCCGGACCTCTGGGAGCGCTACATCGAGCCGATCCCGGAAGCCGAGCGATCCGACATGATCCGCGCCTATTACGCGCGACTCACGAGCGACGACCCGAAAGTGTTGACCCGTGCCGCCAAGGCGTGGGCGATCTGGGAAGGAGCGACGAGCTTCCTGCGCCTGAATCCTGACTACGTCGCCCGGTTCCAGGAAGATACCTATGCCGCGGCATTCGCCCGGATCGAATGCCACTATTTCGTCAACGGCGGATTCTTCCGTTCGGAGAACCAACTCATCGAGGACGTCGGCCGCATCCGCCAGATTCCGGCGGTCATCGTGCAGGGACGCTACGACGTGATCTGCCCGATCAAGAGCGCCTGGGACTTGCATCGCGCGTGGCCCGAAGCCGACCTTCGCATCGTCCCCGACGCCGGCCACTCAGCGTTCGAGCCCGGCAACCTTCACGAGTTGGTCGCCGCCACGGACCGCTTCGCCCGCTCCCGCTGAAACATCGCGGGACACATTTTTTGCGCACCGCATGCTGCTAGTGGACGGTCAATACGCGCAGCACGAAGAACAGCCCGGCGTCGATGGCTCGAGGGTTGCAGCGACTCTCGCTTACAGCCAGCCCTTCTGCCGCGCCAACCTGTACGCCTCGACACGATTGCCGGCGTGCAACTTCCCAATCGCATCGGACAGGTAGTTACGCACCGTACCGTGCGAAAGACTGAGCTGCGCGGCGATATCGGCGGACGACAGACCCTCGCCGGCGAGCCGCAACACCTGCCGCTCGCGCTCGTTGAGTGGGTCGGACTCGGTCCAGGCTTCGACGGCGAGTTGCGGATCGATGACACGGCCGCCGCGATGGACCTTGCGCACGGCGTCGGCAAGTTGGTCCGCGGGCGCATCTTTCAACAGATAGCCCGCCACGCCGGCGTCGAGCGCCCGGCGCAAATAACCGCCCCGCGCGAAAGTCGTGACGATCACGAGCTTGCAGGGGAGCGCGTGCTCCTGCACCCTCATGGCGAGCTCGAGCCCGGTGAGGCCGGGCATTTCGATGTCAGAAACGATGACATCCGGGCGCAGACGTTGCGCGTCACTCCATGCGCTCAATCCGTCGGCACAAGTCGCGAGTACCTCGATGTCCCCTTCGAGATTCAAAAGCGCGGACAGAGCGCCGCGTACCATCGCCTGATCCTCGGCAAGCAACACGCGAATCATGTATGCGCTACACCGTGGTCGGCAGGTTCGGCTGGCGGGAGCGCTGCCTCTGGTGCGACTCGAGAGCGGGCTCCCGCCGAAGCGGCGCCCGCAAGTGCCCCGGAAACATCCCCGCCGAGCATTACGCAAGGTAAGCGCACACGCAGGGTAGTGCCCTTGCCGCGTGGCGAATCAATCTCGAGCGTCCCGCCCAACGAGTGCACACGCTCTCCAATGCCGGTGAGACCGTTGCCACGCGCCGCGACTCCACCACAACCGTCATCGGTTACGACGAGCAGCAAGGTCTCTCGCATCGCGTCCCCGCGCATCGCAGGCTCTCGCACGTCAGACTCTCGCACGTCAGACTCTCGCACCGTCGGCTCTCGCGCCGAAGACCCTCGGACCGCACGCTCCCGCGCGGCAGACGCTCGCACCGCATGCTCTCGCGCCGCCGCCCCTCGGCCCGTGGCAATCTCCGTCCCGACACTCTCCCTACTCGTCGTGACTTCGATCCTGGCTCGCCTCGCTCCGGCGTGCCGATGGATATTGGTAACGGCCTCGCGCACAATCATCGCCACCGCCGTTTCGAGATTCGCAGGCAACGCAGCCTCAGTACGCTCGTAGCTTAGCGCGACTCCCGAGGATTCCAGCAACGCCCCGGCGGACGCCAACTCCGTTTCCAGAGCGACGTAACGGATCCCGGTCACGGCGGTTCGCACCTGCTTCAACGCCTCGCGCGCAATCTGTGTAACGTCCTCGACCTCGCGCGCTGCGGCGTCGCGGTCACGATCCAGCAGCTTGCCAGCCAGCTCGCTCTTGATTGCTATCAGAGACAGCGTATGCCCCAGCAGGTCATGCAAGTCGCGACCGATACGCTCTCGCTCCGCCACCATTGCAAGCCGGCGGATTTCATCATGCGACAACCTGAGCGCCACGTTCTTGCGTCTATTTTCGGCCAGCATGATGTTAGCGACGGCGCTGGCAAACGCGGCCAGTGAGGTAGAGAACAAGGCCGTGGGCAAGCCGAGCAGCGCCAACTCGCCCGCATACAAGGCGAGCAACGTCGCAACCAACAACAATGGGCGCACCAGACCCGGGAGCGATAAAGGGATCAGAGCCGCGGCATAGATCAGATAGGTGTTGCTCGCGTAATTTATGGGCAGCAGCGCATACCCGAGCAATGCCATGCCCAACGTTTCCGACAGTCCGGCCTGGGCGCGCTTTCCGACCCAGAACGCGCGGAACGCGAGCTGCACACGATAGTACAACAGCAGAAACACAGGGAGCGTGAGCAGCGTCGGCACCAGCCAGTGCGCGCTGCGCCCGGGCGCGACCAGCGGCATGAATAGAAACGCCAGATACACGAGCCAGATGAAAGGTGCCCAGCGCGGCAGGTCGACGCCGTCGACAGGCTCGCGTGCGATGCGATCGATGGATTCCGGCAGATTCATCTTTGTGAGCTCACCGTTACCGCTGGAGTCTAACGCAGCTTTCGTAAGCGGCGACGGGCAGGGGTGTCGCCTATCAGGCTCTAGCCAGCCCCGTCGGACGATCGCCGGCGTCGATCACCCCGTGATCGCGAAGCCAGTGCCGGGCATCGTTTGCATCTTCCTCGAACCACGCACGCGTGCTACCGAGCCTGAAGCTGTAACCCCACTCATCCATATCCGACCACAGGCGCTTCCGCCCCACGCCGGGCAGCTCATCCGCAAGCAGCACCTGCAGATAGCACACCGCCGACTCCTCGAGATCATCCCCGCCGGCATCCCGATCGAGTCCCGCCCGGCGCTCGGGCGCCATGCAGATGTAGTGGCACGCCTCGTGGAGCACAGAATGAACCGGCGTATCCAGCCGCGCATAAAGCCGATCCGCCTTGAGGCCCGCCTCGCTCTCACCCCAGTAAGACCCCGGAATGACCTCCTGATGCGCAACCAGCGACAGCTCCATGCCGTAGCGATTCAACAGCAACGCCACGGCAAGTCTATCGACCGAACTCAACAGCAACATAGGGTATCCGTGACTGGAGCGCCGCGGCTGCGCCTGACAGAGCGCGCTACTAAAGGCTCGACAAGCGCCGCATCACCATATCCGCCAGGTCATGCGCCATGTCCTGTCGCAGGATCCTCTCTTCGTGACCCTTGGCGAGCAGCAGCTGCTCGTTGAAACTGAAGCTGCGCACGTTGGAGATATCCTGCGGCGGCAGCAGCTCCTTGTCCCCTGCCGTCACAGAGAAACGCACGGTGTACGTGAGCTCGTACTCGTCCGGCTGGTTCGCGGCCGAGACGGACAGCGTCCGGCGCACCACTACGTCCTTGATGATGCTTACGACCGCGGAAGCCTTATCCTTCTGCTTCACCGGATGCGCCCCGGAAGTCAGCAGCGCCCTCTGCAGACTCTGTACGAACTCGCTCTGCACATCCGACGCCTGTACGAAGGGTGTCTTGATCGAGTCAGGCAGAGGCGTGTGGCCTTGCAGATGGAAGCCGCAAGCGCTCAGCAACGCAACGGCAGCGGCCAGTACCATACCCGCAAGCCCAGCGCGGACCCGTCCCGCCACGGGCTCATCTTCGCACCCTGGGGTAAGGCGCACCTTCGAAAATCTCGCCGGGCTCTCAATTTTCATTCGGACGCTGCGCCTTCACACCACGATGTTGACGAGCTTTCCCGCCACGACGATGAGTTTCCTGATCGGCTTGTCGCCGATGAACTTCCTGACGTGCTCGTCAGCGATCGCCGCCTCGCGGATCGTCGCCTCGTCGGCGCTCGCGGGTACGCTCACACGGCCGCGCAGCTTGCCATTCACTTGCACGACAATTTCGACAGCATCCTGCACCAGCGCCGCCGGGTCGACCTCCGGCCAACGCTCGTCGATGAGCCCCGTCTGATGTCCCAATCCCTGCCAAAGCGCATGACAGACGTGCGGAGTGATCGGACTCAACGCCATGACCGCGATCTCGAGCGCTTCATGCCGCACGGCGCGCCCCTGGGGCGAAGCATCGCCGCAGCGTCCGATCGCGTTCAGCAACTCCATGATCGCAGCAATAGCCGTATTGAAATGGCGCCGGCGCCCAATGTCGTCGGTCGCCTTCGCAAGGGCCTGATGCGCGGCACGCCGCATGTCGCGTTCCGCGGGCGTCAGCGCTCGCGTATCCAACTTGGTCGGCAAGCCCTTGGAAACGTGGTCGTACACCGCGACCCACAGGCGCCGAATGAAGCGGGACGCCCCCTGCACACCCTCGTCGGACCATGCAAGCGTCTGCTCGGGCGGCGAGGCAAACATAATGAACAAGCGGGCAGTATCGGCCCCGAACCGGGCCACGAGGCTCTCAGGGTCGACGCCGTTGTTCTCCGACTTCGACATCTTGCCGAGACCCTCGTGCACGACCCGGATCAGTCCGGATTCGGGCGTGGTCACCTCGTGAATCTCGCCTCCATCCGCGTCACGACGCGTATGCACGTCGGCCGGATTGAAGTAGCGCTTGCGGCCCTCGGGCGGCTGATAGGAATAGATGTCGTTCAACACCATGCCCTGCGTCAGCAGGTTGGTGAAGGGCTCGCTGATCTTCACCAGACCCAGATCGCGCATGACCTTGGTCCAGAACCGCGAGTACAACAGGTGCAGAATCGCGTGCTCGATGCCGCCGATATACTGGTCGGCCGGAAGCCAGTAAGCGGCTCGCTCATCGACCATGGCGTTGGCCTGGTCGGCGCACGCGTAGCGCAGGAAGTACCACGACGAATCGACGAACGTGTCCATCGTGTCGGTTTCACGCCGCGCAGGCTTGCCGCACTTCGGGCACACACACTCGTAGAACGCCGGGGTCTTCGCCAGCGGATTACCGCTGCCATCCGGCACGAGATTCTCGGGCAACACGACCGGCAACTGCTCGTCCGGCGTGGGCAGATCGCCGCACTCGGCGCAGTGAATGATCGGAATCGGGCAGCCCCAGTAACGCTGCCGTGAAATACCCCAATCCCTGAGGCGATACTGAATGCGCTTGCGGCCCAGTCCTGTCTTTTCGAGCGCCGCCGCGATGGCAGCCACCGCCGGCTTGAACTCGAGCCCCGAGAATTCGCCCGAGTTCACGGTAACACCGTACTCACCGTAGGCGGGTATCCAGGGCTCACGCACCTCGTCGTACACGCCAGTCGCCGAGCGCACCACCGTGACGATCGGCAGACCGTTCTTGAGCGCGAACTCGAAATCGCGCTCGTCGTGACCCGGCACGCCCATGACGGCGCCCTCGCCGTACCCCATCAACACGTAGTTCGCGACCCAGACTTCGATCGGCTCGCCTGTGAACGGATGCAGCACGTGCAGGCCCGTGCGCATACCCCTCTTTTCCTGCGTAGCAACATCAGCCTCCATCACGCTGCCGCGGCGGCATTCGTCAATGAAGGCGTTGAGCCTGGGGTTGGACTTTCCGGCCTCCAACGCGACAGGGTGTTCGGCGGCGATCGCCATGAACGTGACGCCGAATATGGTGTCAGCACGGGTCGTAAAGACCTTGAGCGCGCCGTCCGCGGACATCACCGCACGCGTATCCGGCGCATAAGGGAACACGATCTCGCAACCCTCGCTGCGTCCGATCCAGTTCGCCTGCATGGTTTTCACGCGGTCAGGCCAACCGGGAAGGTCGTCCAGCGCGCCGAGCAACTCGTCGGCGTAACGCGTGATGTTGAGGTAGTACATCGGGATTTCGCGCTTCTCGATGAGCGCGCCCGTGCGCCAGCCACGACCTTCGATCACTTGCTCGTTGGCGAGCACGGTCTTGTCGACCGGATCCCAGTTCACGATCCCGGTCTTCCGGTAGGCGATCCCCTTCTCCAGCATGCGCAGGAACAACCACTGGTTCCAGCGGTAGTAGCTCGGGTCGCAGGTGGCCAGCTCCCGCGTCCAGTCGATGGCGAAGCCCAGGGACTTCAGCTGGTTACGCATGTAGGCAATGTTCTGGCGCGTCCACTTCGCGGGTGGCACGCCATTGCTCATCGCAGCATTCTCAGCCGGCAGGCCGAAGGCGTCCCAGCCCATCGGCTGCAGGACGTTATGGCCCTGCATCCGCATGAAGCGAGCGAGCACGTCCCCGATCGTGTAATTCCGCACGTGGCCCATGTGAAGGCGGCCGGACGGGTACGGGAACATCGAGAGGCAGTAGTACTTCGCGCGCGCGCTGTCCTCGCGCACCTCGAAGGTATGCCGCTGGTCCCAATACTCTTGCGCGGCGCTCTCGACAGCTGCGGCGTCGTAGATCTCTTCCATTGGAAAAAGAGCAGGAATCTCAGGTGGTTGGCGGGGGACGGGAGAGGATACACGAGTGGGCCGCGCGCCGCCGCCTTCGCCACGCCCGAGCCGGAAGCGGGCGGCCCTGGGCCGCCCGCGTGCCTGTCTATATCTAGTTGATCCGCAACGGCACGAAGATCTGGGCTTCTTCGCGCTGGATCAGCAGCGCGACGTTCTTGCCGGAGGCCGTCGCGGCATCCTGCAGCTCTTTGACCGTCTTCACCCGCTTGCCGTTGATGCCCAGGATGATGTCGCCGGGCTGCACGCCTGCCGACGCAGCGGGACCGGCGACCTCTTCGACCACGAGTGCGCCGGTCGTTTCCACCTGGTCCTTTTCGTGCGGCTCGAGCGCCCTTACCGTCAGGCCGAGCCGTGCGGCCTGGTCGGTCTGGCGGGCACCCGGCTTGGCGTTGGCATTGGCGGCCGCGGTCGGTGGCTGCTCCTTCAGCTCGGCGACCTTCACGTTCACCGTCTGCTGCTTGCCGCCGCGCCACACCTGCAGAGCCGTATCGGTGCCGGGCTTCATGGCGGCAATCGTACCGGAGAGCTCTCCGTAACGTTCGATCGGGCGGCCGTTGACTCCGAGGATGACATCACCGGGCTGGAGGCCCGCTTTCGCGGCAGGGCCATCCTTCTCGACCGAGGCCACGAGAGCGCCGCGCGGGCGGTCGAGCCCGAAAGACTCCGCGAGCTGCGAGTTGACGTCCTGGATCGACACGCCAATGCGGCCCCGCACGACGCGGCCCGACTTGACGAGCTGGTCTTCGACATTGCGGGCTACATCGATGGGAATGGCAAACGACACACCCATATAACCGCCGGTACGGCTGAAAATCTGGGAGTTGATGCCGATGACTTCACCGGACATGTTGAACAGCGGGCCGCCTGAGTTACCGGGATTCACCGCCACGTCGGTCTGAATGAACGGCACATAGTTGTCGCTCGGCAGCGAGCGCGACGTGGCGCTGATGATCCCGGCCGTCGCGCTGTTCTCGAAGCCGAACGGGGAGCCGATCGCGAGCACCCATTGGCCGGGCTTGATCTTCGTCGGATCGCCGAGCTTCACGGTGGGCAGGTTGGTCGCGTTGATCTTGATCACCGCCACGTCGGTGCGCTCGTCGGCGCCGATGACCTTGGCCGGGAATTCGCGCCGGTCTGTCAAACGGACGGTCACCTCGGAGGCGTTCGTGACTACGTGAGTGTTGGTCAGAATGTAGCCATCGGCGCTCACGATGAAGCCGGAGCCCGCACCGTGCACCGGCGGCTGCTGACCACCACGCGGCTGCTGGTCGGGACCAGGTATGCCGAAGCGCCGGAAGAAGTCATAAAACGGGTCGTTCGGCGACAGGCCGCCCGGGCCGCCGGTAGTCGGCTGCGCCTTCTCGACCACCTCCACGTTGACGACAGCCGGGCCGTATCTCTCGACGAGCGGCGAGAAATCCGGAAGCGCGCGCACCAGGTTTTCCGCATTCGTGGGTGACGACGCTGCAGGCACTGGCGCCTGCGGCACCTGCGCACGCGGGGCTTGTGCCTTCGATTTCCCGGAACAAGCCGCCAATACGATTGAAACGCACAACACCGGGACCGCACGATGGGCGGGGCGCGAAACTCTCATGCTCGACTCCGGAAGGTTTGGGGCTGCTGGGGCCGAGGTGACGTTAGGCTCGGTTGCAAACTCGGGTTCATTAAGGGGTTCCAGTCAAAGCGCAGCACTTGGCGTGCCCGTGCGCGGTTGCCGACCGTAAGACTTACGCATCCAGAGCCCGTACGCCAGCGCTACGGTCGCCAGGATCACGACGAGCCAGTTTCCAACACGGGCGTACGGCGGGAGGCCGGAGCGCGGCGTAACGGACGATACGAGCACATAGGGCTGAAACTCCGGAGCGCGTGCGATGACTTCGCCGTGCGGCCCGATGATGCCCGAGATCCCGTCATTCGCCGCCCGGATCAGGAATCGGCCCGCCTCGAGCGCCCGCATCCGGGCGATCTGGAAATGCTGATGCCGGGCCGTCGAATGTCCGAACCAGGCGTCGTTCGTCACGTTGACGAGCGCGGTGGCCTTGTGCAGGACGTCGAGCATGGAGCTGCCGTAAGCGTCCTCGTAACACACCGTCGCCCCGAGCTCGAGACCCGCGGCCGACAGCGGTGGCTGGTTTTCCCCGCCGCGCGTGAAATCCGAGTACGGCAGGCTCATCAGCTTCATCCAGGAGCGCACGAAGGCCGGTACCGGAAAGAACTCGGCGAACGGCACGAGATGGTCCTTGTCGTACCAGCTCACCTTGGTGTCGAGCGCGAGCACGGAATTGAAGTAATGCTCGCCCTCGTCGGAGGCGCGCAGGACGCCAAACACCATGGCCGAGTTGTGGCTGCGGGCCGCGTGGTACAGATCGCTGATAAAGGGCAGCAGGTTGTTGGCGAGATCCGGCGCCGCCGACTCCGGCCAGACGATCAGTTGCTTACCGAGCACCGGCTGGGTGAGATCGTGGTACACCTTGAGTATGGTGTCGCGGTTGCCGTCGAGCCATTTCTGATCCTGCGAGATGGCTCCCTGTACCACCGCTACCGACACCGGCGGGCCGGAAGGATGAGTCCACTCGACGGAGCGCAGCGCGAGCCCGGCAATCCATGGAATCACAAAAACACAGGCGGCGACGCTACGGACTCGTTTCGTACCGCAAATCAGCGCGGTCACGGCGCCTGCACAGATGAGCAGCAGCGCGCTGATCCCATACACGCCCGCTATCGGTGCAAAGCTCGCCAGCCACGTGTCGGTCTGCGAGTAGCCGAGCGACAGCCATGAAAATCCCGACAGGAACCAACCCCGCCACCACTCTATGAGCAGCCACGCGGCGGGCACGCCAAGGAGCCAGCGAACGGCGCCGCTCGCCGGCAGCCACCGGGTCACGAAGTAACCGAGCGCGGCGTGATAGAGGCCCATGATCGCTACGAGCGCTAACATCAGGAACATCGCAATCCATAGCGGCGCCTGTCCGAGGACGTGGATGCTGATGTAAAGCCAATAGGTACCCGCGGCGAACGTACCCGCGTTGAACCAGAAGCCGAACCAGGCAGCAGCGCGGCGCGTCGCCCCCTGCCACAGCCACATGAGGAGCGCGGGACACAGGACAGCGAGCGGCCACCAGTTGAGCGGGGCGAAGGAACAGGCCAGCAGACAGCCCGCGCCGAAAGCCAACGCGCCCCGAACCCGTACGGAAGACAGGAACGCGAGGGCAGTACGCGACTGATCCGGCGTCACGCTCACACGATTCTCTCGTATGGAGCCGCTGACGGCAGCAACGGGCCGTTGGCTCATCGTGTCAGGACTCGCCGCCAGCTGGCCGCTCGTCCGGCGGAATGACATCGTGGGGCGGCATCACGCGCATCGAGTCGATGCGCCGCCGATCCGCACGGGTCACGCGGAACTCGAATCCGTCGATGGTTGCGGCCTCGCCGCGCCGCGGAAGCCGGCCGAATTGTTTCATGAGAAGCCCGGCCACCGTGTCGAACCCTTCCTCTTCGGACAGCTGCGCGCCGAAATACTCGTTGAACTCTTCGATCCGGGTGACGCCGCGCACGGTGAACTGGCGCTCCGCCTCCTTGCGGATATTGTGATCGTCCTCGACATCGAACTCGTCGTCGATCTCGCCGACGATCTGCTCGATGACGTCCTCGATGGTGACGAGGCCCGAAACACCCGCGTATTCATCCACGACGATCGCCATATGATGGCGATCGCGGCGGAATTCCTTCAGGAGCACGTTGAGTCGTTTCGACTCTGGCACGAACACCACGGGACGCATGTACTCGCGGATATCGAAGCGCTCGCGCACTTCCGTGGGATACAGGCGCAACAGATCCTTGGCGAGCAGGATCCCGACGATGTCGTCACGATCCTCGTCCATGACCGGGAAACGCGAGTGCCCGGACTCGACCACCACGGGGAGGATCTTCGTAAAGGGATCGGCACGGCGCACGAACACCATCTGCGCCCGCGGGATCATGATGTCGCGCACCTGCAGGTCGCCGACCTCCAGCACGCCTTCGAGCATGGTCAATGCGTCGGGTTCGACGAGGCCGCGGTCGCCCGCCTCGCGCAACACCGCAAGCAGTTCCTGTCGGTCCTGCGGCTCGGCTGCGAATCCTTGCGTGATCCGCTTCAACCAGCGTCCGGTTGCGTTGAGCTCCTTCGCCATCACGGGCTCCGATAGGGATTTGCGAAACCAAGCCGCCGCAGTACCGCGATCTCACGGCGTTCCATGCGATCCGCATCCGCATCGTGCTCGTGGTCATAGCCGATGAGATGCAGTGACCCGTGCACTACGAGATGCGCCCAGTGCGCCCGCAAGCTCTTCTTTTGCTCTCGCGCTTCTGTGCGCAACACGTGCGGGCAGATCACGAGATCGCCCAGCGGACGCGGCTCTTCGACCCTTGACGGAGTCGCCGTCAAGGGCTCCGCTACCGGAAAAGACAACACGTTCGTCGGCTTGTCGCGCCCTCGAAAACGCGCGTTGAGGCGGCGGCTTTCCGCCGGACCGACCACGGCGACGCCGATTTCGCGCCCCACCGCGCGACGACCCAGCGCAGTGGTCGCCCAAACTGTCAGCTCACTACGCGGGGGCGCCCAGGTTCGAACGCGTCTTTGGACGTCCACACGCACAGAACCGATCCCGCCGCCGGCTGTTCGCTTTACCGTGCTGGCGTCCTGCAACCGTGCCGGGGAAGTGCTCACGAGGCTGTGCCCATTGCTTCGTATGCCTTGACGATGCGCTGCACGAGCGGATGGCGCACGACGTCGTGGGCGTCGAAGAACGTAAATGCAACTCCCTCCACCGCACGCAGCACGTGTATGACCTGACTCAGGCCGGATTGCTTTCCATGCGGCAAATCCGTCTGCGTAATGTCGCCGGTCACTACGGCCTTGGAGCCGAACCCGATGCGGGTGAGGAACATCTTCATCTGCTCGACGGTCGTGTTCTGCGCCTCGTCGAGGATGATGAAGGAATCGTTGAGCGAGCGGCCACGCATGAAGGCGAGCGGCGCGACCTCGATGACGTTGCGCTCGATGAAGCGCGTGACGCGGTCGAACCCCATCATTTCGTACAGGGCGTCATACATCGGCCGCAGATACGGATCGACTTTCTGCGTCAGGTCGCCGGGGAGAAAGCCGAGACGCTCGCCGGCCTCGACCGCGGGCCGCACGAGAATGATCCGCCGGACCTTGTCGGCCTGCAACGCTTCGACGGCGCAAGCGACGGCAAGGTAGGTCTTACCGGTGCCGGCCGGACCCACCCCGAATGTCAGATCACTCTTGCGAATGTGGGCAAGATAATCGCGCTGATGATCGCCGCGGGCGCGGATACCGCCGCGTGGGACGCGGATCGCCTGCTCACTCTGATCGGCATCCGGTGGAAGCTGGCCGGACTCGCGTTCGCGCAACGCGAGATGCACGCGCTCGGGTGTCACTTCCTCGCTTTTCGTCAGGTCAAACAACTCACGCAGCGTGTCCTCCGCGCTTTCGGCTTCTGCGCCGATGACACGGAAGTTATCGCCGCGCCGCCGGATCTGGACATCCAGACGCGATTCGAGCAGCCGCAGATTCTCGTCGAGCGGGCCGCACAGATTCGCGAGCCGCACGTTATCCGACGGCTCGAGATCGAATTCGCGCTGCGGTGAGGTAGCTGAAGCAGGCACAGGCATCAGCCGCCGGCAGCGCAGGCGCCGGAGGCTGCGGGTCCGGCCCCGGCTCCCGTACCGACACGCGCGCCCCTGCAAAGAGCGTGCGCGCTATCGTTCGCGGCAGTTGCCAAACGGCCGCGCAGGCTATGCGGACGCGCTTCGGTGACTACGACATCTACAAATCTATCGATCAGCTCAGGCGGGCCAGCGAAGTTGACCCAGCGATTGTTCTCGGTACGTCCCGCGAGTTCACGTGCGTCTTTCTTCGCCGGCCGCTCGACGAGCACACGCTGCACCGTACCCACCATCCTTTCATTGATGGCACGATGTTGTGCGTCGAGTTGCACCTGTAACTGAGCGAGCCGCTCCTGCTTGACCTCGAGTGGAACTTCGTCCGGCAACGATGCCGCGGGAGTACCTGGGCGCCGGCTGTACAGGAAGCTGAACGACTGGTCGAAACCAACGTCGCGCACGAGCGCGAGCGTGGCCGCGAAGTCGCGCTCACTCTCACCGGGAAACCCTACGATAAAGTCAGAGGAAATGCAGATGTCAGGCCGCACGGCCCTTAGTTTGCGGACTTTGTCTTTAAATTCAATGGCGGTATAGCCACGCTTCATCAGCGCCAGCACCCGGTCCGAGCCGCTCTGTACAGGCAGGTGAAGGTGATTGGCGAGCTTCGGCACGCTCGCGTAGGCCTCGATGAGACTGTCGTTGAACTCGAGGGGGTGCGAGGTGGTGAACCGGATCAACTCGATTTCCGGGATCGCGGCGACGTGATGAATCAGCGTCGCAAGATCCACCAGCGCACCATCGGCCATCGGGCCGGCGTATGCATTGACGTTCTGTCCGAGGAGGGTGATCTCGCCGACGCCCTGAGCGGCGAGCTGTCGCACTTCCTGGAGTACGGACTCGAAACCGCGGCTGATCTCATCGCCGCGTGTATAGGGAACGATGCAGAAGCTGCAGTACTTGCTGCAGCCTTCCATGATCGAGACGAACGCCCTGGACCCTTCCGCGCGCGGTGCCGGCAGGTGATCGAATTTCTCGATCTCGGGAAAGCTCACGTCAACAACGGATCTTCCGGTGCGACGCAGCTCGGAGATCATGTCAGGCAATCGGTGTAGCGTCTGCGGGCCGAACACGAGATCGACGAAAGGCGCACGCTGCGTGATTGCTTCGCCTTCCTGGCTTGCGACACAGCCGCCGACTCCGATGACGATCTCGGGCCGCAACGCCTTCAGCTTCCGCCACTCGCCCAGGAGTGAGAACACCTTCTCCTGCGCCTTCTCGCGCACCGAGCAGGTGTTCATGAGCAGCACATCGGCTTCAGCTGGATTGTCGGTAGCCGTGAGGTCGCCGCCAGCGTGGAGCACGTCCGCCATCCGGGCGGAGTCGTACTCGTTCATCTGGCAGCCGAACGTTTTGATGAAGTAGCGGCGGGGCATAAAGGGTAGTCGCGAAATTCTACGGCCTTACGCGCCATGCCGCACGATTGTCCGGCGGCCGCGCTGACGCCAGGGCCAGTATTCTCATAAAAATCAATAGGCTACGTGCGGCAGAGCACATCTCGCGGCCGCTGGACGGCCCGGGCGCGGCGCAACCCTCCCAGGGGGGCGCTTCAGAACGGGATATCGTCGTCGAAGTCATCCTTCTCGCCGCCCGAGGAGGTCTGAGGACCTGCGTATTCCGGATACGGGTCTTTGGCCGCCGATGACCCGCCGCCGGCACTACGTGATTCGGAAGCGCCGCCGCCCCCACCACCACCCGCGCCGCCTCCGCCCGAACCCCCACGGCCGCCGAGCATCTGCAGCTCACTGCCGACGATCTCGGTCGAAAACCGCTCAACGCCCTGCTTGTCCTGCCACTTGCGGGTGCGCAGGCTCCCCTCGATGTAGACCTGCGAGCCCTTGCGCAGGTATTCGCTGGCGATTTCCGCCAGGCGACCGAACAGCGCCACGCGGTGCCACTCCGTGCGCTCCTGCTGCTCGCCGGACGTCTTATCCCGCCAGCTTTCGCTCGTTGCGATGCGCAAATTGGCCACGCTGCTGCCCGAAGGCATGGCGCGAGTTTCGGGATCGGCGCCGAGGTTGCCGACCAGAATGACTTTGTTGACTCCACGGGCCATGGATGTGTCCTCTCGTGCTGCCAGCAATGTTTTCTGTCACTGACAGCTTATAAAATCAATGAGTTAGGAATTTCGTGTAGGTTTTCAGCGTCTTCCGGCACATCAATTGGGGCGGCTCTGCTCCCCCCGCGTTCAGATGATGCCCCGCGGCGCTCACTGCCTAGCCGTGTATAGCAAAACGACAATGGCGCAATAGTAACCCAAGCGATCGTGTCTGCTGAATTGGGAGAATGTCGCGTATTCGCCCCATTAGGCCACCGCGCGGCGGAACCGGTTAGCAAGGACTCCAAGGCCGGCTGATGCCCGACCGAAGAGGGCACCGGGAAAGTCGTCTTCAGCATCCCCCCGATCCGCTTCGACCGCGAATCAACGCCCCCGGCCCGGTGGCCGCGCGCCCATGCCTTTGGCACCAAGCCGTGGGGCAATCTACAGATGCGCGAGCGTGGCTTGGCAAAAAATAGTCAACCCCTTGCACTGACAGGCGCTGTTGCAATGAGAGGCGCTCGTCGGAGGTTCAGGCACTTAACATGCGTGCTCTCCCTGGCTTCGCGCAGTTCAAGGCGCAGCAGGGCGATCATGGTCAATGACAATCCAGACGGCTCCGCAACACCCCGGGAGGACGTCACCGCCTCTTCCGACACAGCGCCTCCCGCAAGCCGGTGGCGCCGCAAGCGCGTGTGGATTGCCGCGGCGGCGATTCTGGTGGTCGGACTCCTTCTGCTGCACCGCTTCACCACGCCCCCGCCAAAGCCGGCGGGCGGCCGCGGACAACAGCAAAACACCGCCATTACGGTGGGACAATCGAGGACGGGCGATATTGGCGTCTATGTCAGTGCGTTAGGCACGGTGACACCGATCTACACGGTCACGGTGTACAGCCAGATCACAGGCCGCGTCATGGAGGTGCGTTACCGCGAAGGGCAGATGGTGCGCAAGGGCGAACCCCTGATCGACATCGATCCCCGCCCTTACCAGGCGACTTTGACGCAGGCCCAGGGCACTCTGCAGCACGACGCGGGGCTGCTGGCGCAGGCCAGAATGGACCTGAAGCGCTACCAGGACGCTTATGCCCGCAACGGCATTGCGAAACAACAGCTCGATGATCAGCAGCAGCTCGTGGTCCAGTACGAGGGCACCGTCAAAGCCGATCAGGGCACCGTGGCCTATGACCAGGTGCAGCTCGAGTACTGCCACATCGTCTCCCCGATCGCGGGCCGGGTCGGACTGCGCCTCGTGGATCCCGGCAACACCGTATTTGCGGGCAGCAGCGCCACGCTCATCGTCATCACCCAGCTGCAGCCCATCACCGTGGTGTTCAACGTGTCGGAGGACGATCTGCCGCGGGTGCAGGCGCAATTGAAGGGGGACAACAAGCTCGCGGTGGACGTATTCGACCGGGCCAACGATCATCGCATCGAGTCCGGATCCCTGGCATCGCTCGATAACCAGGTCGACACCATGACCGGAACAGTTCGCTTTCGAGCCGAGCTTCCCAACACGGAGCTGGCGCTGTTTCCAAACCAGTTCGTCAACGCTCGGCTGCTGGTGGAGATGCTGAAGAACGCGACGCTGGTGCCCACGGTGGCGATCCAGCACAACGGCACCAGCGACTTCGTGTATGTCGTCAAAGCCGATAACACCGTGGCGGTGCAGAATGTCGCCCCGCTGACATCCAACGAGCAGGACACCGCCGTGACGGGCTTGAATCGCGGCGTCAGAGTCGCGACGAGCGGCTTCGATCGCCTGGAGAACGGCGTGCGCGTGGCGGTGCGGACGGCCGGCCCGCAGCAGGCACCGGGTCGCGCGCAAACGCAGCATGGGCAGCCCGCCACTGGCACGGCCTCCAAAAGCACAAACGGCGGCACGGCATCGCAATGAGTCCCTCGCGCCCATTCATCCTCCGCCCCGTCGCGACGGCGCTGCTGATGGCGGCGCTGTTCCTCGCGGGCGCCGTCGCTTACCTGCAGCTACCGGTATCGGCCCTCCCCGAAGTGGATTACCCGACGATCCAGGTGCTCACGTTCTACCCGGGCGCGAGCCCCAGTGTAGTGGCAACCTCGGTCACGGCGCCGCTGGAGCGGCAATTCGGGCAGGTTGCCGGACTCAGTCAGATGACCTCCACGAGCGCCGGCGGCGTCTCCGCGATCGTGATGCAATTCCAGCTCAGCCTCAGCATCGATGTGGCGGAGCAGGAAGTTCAAGCGGCGATCAACGCCGCGCAAAGCTATCTGCCGGCCAATCTGCCCACCCCGCCGACCTACAGCAAGTCCAACCCGGCGGACGCTCCTGTGTTGACTCTGGCGCTCACTTCCCGCGAGCTGCCGCTCTCACAGGTCGAAGACCTCGCCGACACGCGTCTGGCGCCGAAGATTTCGCAGCTCACGGGCGTGGGCCTGGTCAGCATCTCAGGCGGCCAGAAGCCGGCCGTCCGCATCCAGGCCAACCCCACGGCGCTCGCCGCCTATGGGATCAATCTCGAGGACCTGCGCAACGCCCTGATTGTCAGCAGCCTCAACTCCGCCAAGGGCAATTTCGACGGGCCGCAGCAGGACTACACGATCAACGCCAACGACCAGCTCCTCACGAGCGGCGCCTACAATTCGGTCGTCGTCGCCTACCGGCAAGGGGCGCCGGTCATGCTGAGCGAGGTGGCCCGCGTCGTCGATGGAGTGGAAAACGAGAAACTCGCCGCGTGGCAGAACTACACACCGGCGGTGATCCTCAACATCCAGCGCCAGCCGGGCGCCAACACGATTTCGGTCGTCGACAGTATCAAGAAGCTGCTGCCGCAGCTCGAGTCGACTCTCCCGCGCGCGATTCACATGCAGGTGGTCACGGATCGCACGACATCGATCCGCGCTTCCGTTCGCGACGTCGAGTTCGAGCTGATGCTGGCGATCTCGCTCGTCGTCATGGTGATCTTCCTGTTCCTGCGCAGTCTCGCGGCGACCGTCATCCCGAGCATCGCGGTCCCGCTGTCGCTGATCGGCACGTTCGGGGTCATGTACCTGGCGGGCTTCAGTCTCAACAATCTCGTCATGATGGCGCTCACGATCTCCACGGGATTCGTGGTGGACGACGCGATCGTCATGATCGAGAACATCACGCGCTACATCGAAGCGGGTGAGAAGCCGCTCCAGGCGGCGCTCAAGGGGGCCGAGCAGATCGGTTTTACCATCCTTTCCCTGACCGTATCCCTCATCGCCGTCCTGATTCCGCTGCTTTTCATGGGCGACATCGCCGGGCGGCTGTTCCGGGAGTTCGCGGTGACGCTCGCGGTCACCATCATGATCTCGGCGCTCATTTCCCTGACGCTCACTCCCATGATGTGTGCGCGGCTGCTGCACTTCACGCCGCACGAGAACCAGAGCCGCTTCTATCAGGCCTCGGGGCGGATCCTGCAGAAGATCATCGACTTCTATGGCCGCACGCTGACATTCGTGCTGCGGCACCAGAGGATCACGCTGCTGATCGCAGTGGGCACCCTCGTCCTGACCGCACTGCTCTACATCACCATCCCGAAAGGCTTTTTCCCGACCCAGGATACCGGCATCATCCAGGGAATCTCGCAAGCGGCCGGCTC
>JAQGOG010000001.1 GCA_028293765.1 Gammaproteobacteria bacterium | reverse complement strand
CCGACATCGGCGTCCACGCCCAGGAGCTTGGAGGCTTCCCGTGTTCCGGCAAGGAGGGCGGCCGAGGGCGTCATGCCAAGGTCCGTCATGAGGCCGAACTCGAGGGCGTTCATCCCGTGTGGTGATACCCCGGAATCCGTGCCGAAGGCGATCGGCACTCCTAGCCGAAGCGCGGTCTTGAACATGTCTGCGTGAGCGGCGTACGCCGCGCGCGCCTTCGCGGCGATTTGTGGCGGATAGGTGTCCGCGTTCTTATTGGTCCAGTAGACGGCGAGGCGGGTCGGGACGAGGTAGACGCCCTTTGCTTTCATGAGCTTGAGCGTGCTCTCGGTCAGGAAGCTGCCGTGTTCGATGGAGTCGACGCCGGCCTCGACGGCCTGGCGCGCGGCTACGTCGCCATGGGCATGGGCGGCGACTTTGCGCTTCCACTTGTGGGCCTCGCCAATGATCGCCGTGAGCTCGTCAGGGGTGAGCTGCGGAACGTCCACCGGGTCTGCTTCCGACAGCACACCGCCCGAGGCGCAGATCTTGATGACGTCCGCTCCCCACTTCATCTGGTCCCGCGTGGCCTCGCGGCACTCCTCGGGGCCGTTGCAGACACCCTGGATGGGACCGACGGGCTTTACGTGTTCCGGTGGGAACGAGGCCTGATCGCAATGTCCGCCGGTCGAGCCGATCGCGTGAACGGCGGTCAGAATGTGCGGGCCTTCGGTGATGCCATCGTTGATGGCGTTCCGTAGGCCGACGTCGATGAATTCGTCGGCGCCGACGTTACGAACCGTAGTGAACCCGGCTTCCAATGTTCGCTTCGCGTACAGCGCGGCGTAGTGAGCCTGCTCGCTGGGAAAGCGCATGATGCCGTTGTAGAAGCCGTGGTAATAATCCTTCGTGTATTCATCCGTCAGGTGTACATGGGCGTCGATGAAACCGGGGAGGATAGTCGCTTCCCCGAGGTCGATGACGCGCGCGCCCGCAGGCGGCGGTGCGGTACCAATGGACACTATGCGCTCGCCGCGTACTACGACGGAGGCGCCGCTCTTGAGCTCTGTTCCTGTGGAATCAAACACGTGTGCTGCTTTCAGCACGATGGTGTCAGGTGTCGGTGTTGCGTCGGCAGACCACGCCTTCGATAGCAGACCGGTGAGGCCGAAAGCTGCTGCTGTCAGAATCGCCGCTGAAGAGACCGTCCGAACTACATTCGCGAGTTTTTGTGCCGTCATGACCGCGTCCGTTGAATACGAAGCGACGCAGTCTAGGGAGGCATCGGGCGACGCGCAATTGCCGCGCCGCGAAGGACGTTAAGTCGTGTGCTCGACCGAAAACCGAGCCAGCGCGATGAGGCCATCCTTGTAAGTAGAGCCGGGCAGGGGGTCGAGCGCGGTCAAGGCCTCCTGCGATTCGCTGCGCGCGAGTTGCGCGGTGTACTCGAGGCCCCCCGTCGCTTCGATGGCGGCGACGATTGGCTCCAGTTGCGCCAGTCCGCCTTTCTCAATCGCCAGACGGATCGCTGCACGCTGCGGCTCGTTGCCGTGCTTGAGTGCATGGATGAGAGGCAGCGTGGGCTTGCCTTCCGAGAGGTCATCGCCGAGGTTCTTGCCGCGCTCGGTCGGATTCGAGCGGTAGTCGAGCACGTCGTCTACGAGTTGGTACGCGGTGCCGAGATGTCTGCCATACGACGCGAGCGCCTTGCGGATCGCCGGCGAGCTTTCCGACAGGACAGCGGCAACCTGGGCGCCTGCTTCAAACAGTTTCGCGGTCTTGCGGTAGATGACTTCGAGGTAACGCTGCTCGGTCGTGTCGGGGTCGTGCGCATTCATGAGCTGCAGCACTTCGCCTTCCGCGATGACATTCGTCGCCTCCGCCATGATTTCCATCACCGGTTGTGAGGTGAGGGCGGCCATCATCTGGAATGCCCGCGAATACACAAAGTCACCGACGAGCACGCTCGCTTGGTTGCCGAACACTTCGTTCGCGGTGTCACGGCCACGGCGCATGGAGGAGCCGTCCACCACGTCGTCGTGGAGGAGCGTGGCCGTGTGAATGAACTCGATGAAGGCTGCGGCCTCTATATGGGCGTTACCCTTGTGGCCGCAGGCCCGGCCGGCCAATACCACGAGCATGGGCCGTAGCCGCTTGCCGCCCCCGGAAATGATGTGTTCCGCGATCTGGTCGACCAGCGGAACCGCGCTTTTCAGGCGCGCGCGGATGACCTCATTGACGGCCAGGAGGTCGTCTTTGACTAGCGCGCGGATGTCTTCCAGAGTCATCGGCAAATGGGTCCTCGATTGCGGCCACGCATCCTAGCCGACGCCGGGGCCGTCGAGAATGGATTGGAACGTTCTATGGCCTTCTAAGTCCCCGTCGAGCCTGAAGAAATCCCCGTTTGACCGGGGAGGGGTCCGCCAGTAGAATGCGCGACCTTTCTTCAGCCCCCACTCTCTCGTTTCAAGGGCATTCTTATTTATGTACGCAGTCATCGCCACTGGCGGTAAGCAATATCGTGTGACCAAAGACGGCGTGCTGCGCGTCGAGAAACTGGCAGGCGAGGAGGGCGCGACCGTCGAGTTCGGCGAAGTGCTGCTCGTCGGCGAAGGCGCCAGCGTCAAGCTGGGCGCACCGCTGCTGAAGGGCGGCAAGGTCCTTGCGACGATCGTCCGTCACGGCAAGGGCGCCAAGATCTCGGTCGTGAAGTTCAAGCGTCGCGCGCATTACCTGCGGCAGAAGACGCACCGTCAGCACTTCACCGAAGTCAAAATTACGGACATCAGCGCGGGCTGAGTCGACATTTCGTAGGAAATAGCAGTCATGGCACATAAAAAGGCAGGCGGCAGCACCAAGAACGGCCGCGATTCCCACTCCAAGCGCCTCGGCGTGAAGCGTTTCGGCGGCGAGCATGTGCTGGCCGGAAACATCATCATTCGTCAGCGCGGCACACCGGTACGTGCGGGCTATAACGTCGGCACTGGCACGGACCACACACTGTTCGCCAAGATCAGCGGCAAGGTCCTGTTCCAGAAGAAAGGCGCCGAGCAGCGGCTCTACGTGAGCATTCTCCCGGAGACCGAGACCGCCGGTACCGCCTGAAGGCCGCCGCTCGTCCTGAGTCCTTAGAAAACCCCGGCCGAGCGCCGGGGTTTTCGTTTATTGGGTAAGCTTCTGCTATGAAATTCGTCGATGAAGCCAAGGTCAAAGTACAAGCCGGCAATGGCGGCCGCGGCAGCACCAGTTTCCGCCGCGAGAAATTCGTGCCTTTCGGGGGGCCTGATGGTGGCGATGGCGGTATGGGCGGAAGCGTCTACCTGCGTGCCATGGAGGGTATCAATACCCTCGCGGACTTCCGTATCGAGAAGACTTACCGCGCTGCCCACGGAGAGTCCGGTAGCGCGAACGACTGCTTCGGCCGTGGCGGTGCCGACCTTTACGTTCCTGTTCCCGTTGGCACCACGGTGCGCGACGCCGAAACTGGCGAGGAGCTCAGCGACCTGACGCACGAGGGCGATGTGCTGCTAGTCGCCAAGGGCGGGAAGGGGGGCTGGGGCAACCAACGCTTCAAGTCCAGCACGAACCGTTCCCCCCGCCAGTACGGGCCCGGATTGCCGGGCGAAAAGCGCTCGCTCCTGTTCGAGCTCAAGGTGATTGCGGACGTCGGCCTTCTCGGCCTGCCGAACGCGGGTAAGTCCACGCTCATCCGCTCCGTTTCCCACGCTCGCCCCAAGGTGGCCGATTACCCCTTCACGACGCTCTACCCGAACCTCGGCGTAGTCGACGTGGGCGAGCATCGCAGTTTCGTCATGGCTGACATCCCCGGCCTCATCGAAGGCGCGGCGGACGGGGCAGGGCTTGGGATACGCTTTTTGAAGCATCTGCAGCGCACGCGAGTGCTGCTGCATTTAGTGGATATCGCGCCTCTGGATCCAGAGGCGGATCCAGTGCGTGACGCGCGCGCCATCGTCGCCGAGCTCAAGAAATTCAGCAAAGACCTGGGACTAAAGCCCCGGTGGCTGGTGCTGACGAAGCGCGACCTGGTACCTGACGACGAGGCTGAAAGGCGCGCACGCGATATCGTGCGGCGCCTGCGGTTCAAGGGGCCGCACTTCCTCGTCTCCGCCGCAACCGGCCGAGGGACGAAGGAACTCGCTCAGGCAGTTATGGCGTTTTTGGAGGAGCAGGATCGCGAGGCACGCGCCCTCGCAGAATCTGCAGGAGATACTGCCGCCTAGCGGCAGGCTTCAGCTTCAGACCAACCGGGGCGGGTGCCGGGACGGCGTCCCAGCGTGCCTTGTCGTTAGAGTCCATCTCGACCTCACTGCATTGAGCGGATCTGTGCAGCCAGCCGGCTCTTGTGACGCGCGGCCTTATTGCGGTGGATGATCTGCTTGTTCACCAAAGCGTCGATGACCGGGACGGCCTCCTTGTAGGTGGCCGTGGCCGCTTCCTTGTTCTTACCCGCGATGGCTGCCGTGACGTTGCGCACTGCCGTACGCATGCGTGAGCGCAGGGCTACGTTACGCACGCGATGCTTCTGAGCTTGGCGGGCAGCCTTTTCGGCGGACTTGGTATTGGCCACGAAATCTCCGGAATAAAAAACGATCCCCTGGTCGCGGGGGGCCGGTAGTCTGCGCATCGGCCCCGGCGTTGTCAACGCTGGGCGTTGTCGTGGCCAGAGCCGGGCGGGTTCACATAAACCAAGGTGAACTTCCACGGGCTTTGGCGGGCAAAACCCGTATAATTTAACCTTTTATCATCAGTGGCTTAAGCCGCCCATGGAGCTCATCCGCGGACTGCCGAATCTGCACGAACGCCTGCGTGGCTGTGTCGTCACGATCGGTACCTATGACGGCATCCATTTGGGCCATCAGGCCCTGCTGCGCCGCCTCAATGACCACGGCACCCGATTGTCGGCACCGACCGTGCTGTTGACGTTCGAGCCGACGCCGCGCGAGTACCTGAAGCCGCAGGCTCCGCCGGCGCGCCTGACCTCGTGGCGAGAGCGCTGGCGGGTTCTCGGGCACATGAGCCAGACAGCTGTGCACCTCGACTACGTGTTGCTGCTGCGCTTTGGCGAGGGCTTGCGTACCCTGTCGGGCGAGGAGTTCGCGCAATTCCTGGCAAAGGATCTCGGCGCCCGGGCCGTGGTCGTCGGCCATGATTTCCGGTTCGGGTGTCACGGCGAAGCCACTGCGCCGATGCTGGAAGGGGCGGGAGAACGACTGGGATTCTCCGTGGACGTGGTGCCTCCCGTGCTGCTGGACGGCGAGCGCGTGAGCAGCAGCGGTGTACGCGATGCGCTGGCGCAAGGTAAGTTTGGGCTTGCCGAGCGACGGCTCGGGCGGCCCTACTCGATGCGAGGGCGCGTCGTTCACGGCAAGCAATTGGGACGGGACTTGGGCTTCCCGACCGCGAATCTGCGCATCGAGCGGCGCCGCGCCCCGCTGGCGGGCATTTTTGCGGTCCGCGTGCACGGAGTCGCCTCGACGCCGTTGCCGGGTGTTGCAAGTCTGGGTACGCGCCCCACAGTTGCAGGGGTACACACGCTACTCGAAGCGCACTTGTTCGATTTCTCGGGCGACTTGTACGGCCGGGAGATCGAAGTGGAGTTCGTGGCGAAGCTGCGCGACGAGGAATACTTCCCGACGCTCGACGCGCTCGTCGAGCAGATTTACCGGGATGCCGCCGAAGCGCGGCGCATATTGGATGCTTGAACGAAAGACATGGCTGACTACAAACACACGATCAACCTGCCGCAGACGAATTTCTCCATGAAGGCGGATCTCGCGCAGCGCGAGCCCGCGATGGTGAAAGGGTGGGACGAGCAGGGCACTTACCGGAAGCTGCGCGAGGCCGCACGCGGCCGGCCGCGCTTCGTGCTCCACGATGGGCCGCCCTACGCCAACGGCGCCATTCACATCGGCCATGCCATCAACAAGATTCTCAAGGACATCGTCGTCAAGTCGCGCTCGCTGGACGGGTTCGATTCTCCGTACATCCCCGGCTGGGATTGCCATGGGCTGCCCATCGAGTTGCAGGTGGAGAAGAAGCACGGCCGCCCGGGGCAAAAGCTCGATGCGGCGGCCTTTCGCGCTGCGTGTCGCGCCTATGCGCAGGAGCAGATAGAACTGCAACGCGTGGACTTCAAGCGACTGGGTGTGCTGGGTGACTGGGACAACCCCTATCGCACCATGGACCCGTCGTACGAGGCGCAGCAGTTGCGCGCCTTCGGCAAGATCATCAGCAACGGACATCTCTACAAGGGCGTGAAGCCCGTCCATTGGTGCCTGGATTGCCGCTCGGCGCTGGCCGAGGCCGAAGTCGAGTACGAAGAGAAGACGTCGCCGGCCATCGATGTAGCCTTTCGCGTGGTCGATAGTCAGGATCTCGCGAATCGTGTTGGTCTCGGCGCGGGTCGCCTGGCGCATGCACCTTTCGATGTGGTCATCTGGACCACAACCCCATGGACGTTGCCCGCGAACCAGGCGGTAGCACTGCGCGGTGACTTTCCCTACGTGCTCGTCGAGACCGACAAGGACGGTACGCGGCACCGCTTGATCCTGGCGGCCGCTCTGCTCGAGTCCTGTTTGAAACGCTTCGGCATGACCCTCACGGCGACCCTTGCAGAGACGACCGGTAGCGCCCTTGAAGGGCTGAAGCTGCAACATCCATTCGAGGCTCGCCAGGTCCCCATCATTCTCGGCGACCACGTCACGCTCGATGCCGGTACGGGTGCCGTGCACACCGCGCCCGGACACGGTCATGAGGACTTCGCGGTCGGCCAGCGCTATGGCCTTCCCGTGGCAAACCCTGTTGGTAATGACGGCCGCTTCTACGCGAGCACGCCGCTCGTCGCCGGCCTCAAGGTCGATGACGCGAATCCCGTCATCATCAACGCATTGAAGGAGAACGGCCGTCTCGTGCATCACGAGCCGTTCCGCCACAGCTATCCTCATTGCTGGCGGCACAAGTCGCCTGTAATTTTCCGCGCCACGCCGCAATGGTTCATCAGCATGGAGCAAAAGCGCCTGCGTGAGCACGCGTTGCGCGATATCAAAAAGACGCAATGGACCCCGGAGTGGGGCGAGCAGCGCATTGCCGGCATGATCGAGAATCGCCCGGACTGGTGCATCTCGCGTCAGCGTACCTGGGGCGTGCCCATCCCGTTGTTCGTCAGAAAAGAGACGGGTGAGTTGCATCCCCGCACGCAGGAGCTCATCGAGGCGGCGGCGCAGCGGGTGGAGCACGGCGGCATCGAGGCGTGGTTTTCCCTGAAAGCCGCGGACCTGCTGGGCGAAGAAGAAGCGGCGCTCTACGACAAGGTCACCGACGTGATGGACGTCTGGGCGGACTCCGGCCTGTCGTTCGAATGTGTTGGGACGCAACGGCCCGAGATCGCGGCGCCCGTGGATCTCTACCTCGAAGGCTCGGACCAGCATCGGGGCTGGTTCCATAGCTCGCTGTTGATGTCCGAGGCGCTGTACGAGCGCGCTCCCTATAGGGCGGTTCTCACTCACGGCTTCGCGGTGGACGATAAGGGCCGCAAGCAGTCGAAGTCGCTTGGCAACGTCGTCGCCCCGCAGAAGGTGATGAACAGCCTCGGCGCCGATGTGCTGCGACTGTGGGTTTCCTCGACGGACTACGCGAACGAGATGAGCGTGTCCGACGAGATCCTCAAGCGCATGGCGGATTCTTATCGCCGCATACGTAACACCGTGCGCTTCCTGCTAGGCAACATGCATGGCTTCGATCCGACGGAGCATGCCGTGAAGCCCGCCGACATGCTGGCGCTCGACCGTTGGGCGCTCGCGCGCACTCGCGAGCTGCAGGCGGAAATCACCGAGGCGTATCGCAAATACAGCTTCCATTTGATCTACCAGAAGGTCCACAACTTCTGCATCGTGGATCTCGGCGGCTTTTATCTCGACGTCGTCAAGGATCGCCTCTACACGACGGGCGCCGACAGCCGCGCCCGCCGCTCGGCGCAGACGGCGATGTATCACATCGCGGAGAGCATGGTGCGTTGGCTTGCGCCGGTGCTGTCGTTTACCGCCGAGGAGATCTGGCGCTTTCTTCCGGGCAGGCGCAGCGAATCGGTATTTCTCGAAACCTGGCACACCGTGCCGGAAACGCCGTCGGACAGTATCGATTGGCCGGCGCTCATCCAGTTGCGCACGGATGTTGTCCGTGGGCTCGAAAAGCTGCGTGATGCCGGGTCAATCGGCGCGCCTCTGGATGCCGAGGTCGATGTCTATTGCGCGCCGGACGAATATGCACGATTCAACGCGTTGGGTGAGGAGTTGCGCTTTCTGTTCATCACCTCGCAAGCGCGTGTGCACGAGGTTGCCACACCGCCGGACGACGCCGTACTGGCGACCAGCACCGGACGAGGCGGCGTATGGATCACCCTGAAGCCGACGAGCGATCCGAAGTGCGTGCGCTGCTGGCACCGGCGGCCGGACGTGGGCAAGTACCCGGAGCATCCGGAGCTGTGCGGCCGTTGTGTCACCAACGTCGACGGTCCTGGTGAACAGCGGAAGTTCGTATGAGCGACTCCGGTGAGGTCAGCATGAACACACCCCACGTCGCAGGCGAGCGCCGGGCAATACCGGAGGGGAACGGCTGGCGATGGCTGCCGCTCACTCTTGCCGTGATCGTTCTCGACCAGGCCGCGAAGACCTGGATAGTGCAGCACTTCCAGCTTTACAGCCGGGTTCACGTGCTGCCCGTGCTCGATATCACCCTGATGTACAACACGGGCGCGGCGTTCAGCTTTTTATCCGACGCTTCCGGGTGGCAGAGGTGGCTCTTCATTACCCTGGCGATCAGTGTAGGGGTGGCCATCGTCGGGTGGCTGCGGCGCCTGAGAGCGCGCACGCAGGGACTGCTCTCCTGCGCCCTCGCGCTCATTCTCGGCGGGGCGATCGGCAATGTCATCGATCGCGTGCGCCTCGGCCAGGTGGTCGATTTCATTCACGCCCACTGGGGCGGCGCGTATTTTCCAGCATTTAACGTAGCGGATTCGGCCATCACCATCGGGGCGATACTGCTGCTCCTCGATGCCTGGCGAGAGAGTCGGAACGCGAAGAAGGTGGGTGTCTAGATGGAAGTCTTTCTTGCCAATCCCCGTGGCTTTTGTGCCGGCGTCGATCGCGCCATCGACATCGTCGAGCGTGCGATCGAGCTCTTCGGGGCGCCGATCTATGTGCGCCACGAGATCGTTCACAACCGGCATGTCGTGGAGCGCTTGCGTGCGCTCGGCGCGATTTTCGTAGAGGAGCTGGATGAAGTGCCGGCCAACGGGACGGTCATCTTCTCGGCTCACGGTGTGTCGAGCGCTTTGGAAAACGAAGCGAAGACTCGTGGCCTGACGGTGTTCGATGCCACGTGTCCGCTCGTGACCAAGGTCCACATGGAAGTGCAGCGCTACGCCCGCGAAGGGCGGGACGTGATCCTCATCGGGCACGCCGGGCACCCGGAAGTCGAAGGAACCACCGGGCGCTTCGATACGTCCTTCGGTGGAACCATGCATCTCATCGAAAGCGTCGCGGACGTCGGCACTCTGACTGTGCGCGATTCCGAGAATCTTGCGTTCGTGACGCAGACCACGTTGTCCGTGGATGACACGGCCGAGATCGTTGCGGCACTCCGGCAGCGATTTCCTGCGCTGGCCACGCCGCGTAAGGAAGACATCTGCTATGCCACGCAGAATCGCCAGGACGCCGTGAAGAAGCTCCTGGAGAAGTGCGATGTCCTGCTCGTAGTCGGTTCACGCAGCAGCTCCAACTCCAATCGTCTGCGCGAGCAGGCAGATCGAAACGGAGTGGCCGGGTATCTGGTGGACGGACCGGACGATTTGAAGCGCGAGTGGTTCGACGGCAAGAACGCCGTTGGGGTCACCGCAGGTGCGTCTGCGCCCGAGCTGCTCGTGCAGCAGGTGGTCCAGCGTCTGCAAACCTGGGGTGGCAAGGTCCCGAATGAAGTGTCCGGCCGCGAGGAGCGGGTGTATTTCGCGTTGCCGCGCGAGCTGCGCCGCCCGGGAGCGGTCGAGAACGGGGTCGAGAAACAGTAGGGGTTGGTTTCTCGGCCGACCAGGGCTGAAGCGTCAGAGGACAGGAAGCGCCCAGCCTGCAAACGTCTTCAGCGCTTGTTGTACACCGACTTCTTGAGTTTCCAGCGCTTGTGCGACCAGGGCCAGTCGGCTGGCGCGGCGCGGATCTGCTCTTCCACGAGGCGGGCGTAGCGCTCCGTGAGCTCGCCCGGTTTGAGCGGTTCCCGGGGAACGGTCATCGGCCTGAATTCCATCTCGTAGAAGCCGCGGCCCGTGCGGCGCATTTCGATGAAGAACACGGGGAAGTGCGTGACGCGCGCGATCTCTTCCGGGCCCATGTAGAAGGCCGTGTCGCGATTCAGGAAGCGCGTCCAGTGCTTGTGCTCGCTCGTGGTCGGCTCCTGGTCCGCTACCATGGCAATCGCTCGTACGACCTTGCGGCGTTTGATGATGTCGGGCAGCAGGTCCTTTGCAGGCACGAGGCGGCAGCCAAAACGGCTGCGCAGCAGCTTCATCTCCCGCTCCGCCCAACTGTCGACGAGCGGCTTGTAGGCGGCATCCAGCGGAAAGTCGAGCTCGAGCGACAAGCCGAGCAACATCCACTCCCAATTGCACTGATGTGCCGCAACGAGCAGCACCGATTGCCCCTGTGACAGGTACTCGCGCGGCTTCTCGAGGTTGACGATCCGGACTCGCCTGACGATCTCCTCGGGCGGCATGGTCGCGCCCTTGAGAAGTTCCACGAACATCTGCGCGAAGCCGTCGTAGTAGGCGCGCATCACGTTGCGCAGCCGGGTCTCGTCGAAGTCGGGAAAGGCCTTCGTCAGGTTCTCGCGCACGATGTGCTCCCGATAGGGGAACACGCGGAATGCGAGCCAGCCCAACAGGTCAGCAACGCGGTTCAGCAATCTCATGGGCAGCCGGGATAACAGCCGCACCCACCATGCGGATCGTCCGTGCGCCGTGGTTGCTGCTTTTGAGGGACCGCTGTCGTTGTCGGACGAAACCTCTCTCAACATTCCTTACGCAGCCGGATGAGGTTGCGAGGGCGCGGGAGCCGCCGGGGGCTGCGCGACGAGAACACGTCCGAACTTGGGCCCGAGCCAGCGCTCGACGTCATCGATGAGCGTAAAGGCCGCCGGCACGACGACGAGCGTGAGTCCGGTGGACGTGATGAGGCCTCCGATGACGGCGATCGACATGGGCCCCCGGAATGCCTCGTCCCCACCGAGCCCGACCGCCACAGGCAGCATGCCCGCGACCATCGCGACCGTCGTCATGACGATGGGCCGCGCGCGCTTGTGACCCGCTTCGAGGATGGCCGTGAGGCGATCTTTACCCGCGCGCATCTCTTCGATGGCGAAGTCGACGAGGAGAATGGAGTTTTTAGCGACGATGCCCATCAGCATGAGAAAGCCGATCATGACTCCGAGTGAGACTGAGTGACGCGTGAGTGCCAGGGCCAATACCGCTCCACCCAGCGACAGCGGCAGCGAGGACAGAATGGTAATGGGTTGCAGCACCCTTGCAAACAGCAGCACAAGCACCGCGAAGACCATGAGGACTCCTGTGGTCATTGCAATGCTGAAATTCGTAAAGAGTTCCTTCATGACCTGCGCATCGCCGGTCTCGACGAGGCGGACCCCCTGCGGCAGGTGTTTGAGCGCGGGCAGGGCGTAGATGGCGTTCATGGCGGTGCCGAGCTCGACGCCATTCAGATCGGCTTCTATGGCAACGCGGCGGCTCTGGTTGTAGCGACGCACCCTCGTGGGGCCCTCTCCGAAGGTGATATCGGCCACCGACTTCAACGGCACCGTGCCGCCCGCGGCGGTAGGTACCGGAAGGTTTTCCAAGGTACTGAGGTCGCGGCGTGTCGCTTCGATGAGGCTCACACGGATCGGCACCTGCCGATCTGAGAGCGAGAACTTGGCGCTGTTCTCATCGAGATCGCCCAAGGTCGCGATCCGGATCGTCTGGCTGATGCTGGCTACCGTCACGCCCAGTTGTGCTGCCAGATCGAGGCGCGGGTGGATGACGATCTCGGGGCGCTGCATGTCGCCGTTGATGCGAGCCTCCCGCAGCATCGGCAAGGCGCGCATCTCCGCGACCACGTTTTCAGCGCTGCTTTGCACGAGCGCGGATTCGTCACCGGTGATGTAGATGACGATGTCGCGCCCGTTGGAGCCGGACTGCTTCTGGAAGTTGATTCTGGCGTCGGGAATCGCCTTGAGCGCCTTGAGAGTGCGCTCTTCCCATTGCTTTTGCGTCAGGTGGCGCTGGTTGGGCTGCACGAGAGAGATGTAGAGCTCGGCGCTGCGTATCTCGCCGAAGTCGTCCGCGCCGACGGATTCGACTACATCGGTGACTTCGGGCTGCGCCGCGACGATGCGATAGGCGGCGGCGGACGCGGCGGCGGTCTCCTCGAGCCGTACGCCGGGCGGCAACTCCACTCGCAGGTCCGAGCTGCTG
Source organism: Gammaproteobacteria bacterium (assembly GCA_028293765.1). Taxonomy (GTDB): domain Bacteria; phylum Pseudomonadota; class Gammaproteobacteria; order Steroidobacterales; family Steroidobacteraceae; genus 13-2-20CM-66-19. The sequence continues at coordinate 73,013 of JAQGOG010000001.1, read as the reverse complement.
AAATCCGATTCCGGCACGAAGGACTTCGGAATGAGGATCAGCCCCCAAATGGAGAGCCCGAAAAACACGGTGGCCGCGGCCAGGGTCTTCCAGCGGTGGTGCACGGACCAACGCAGCGCCCTGAGATACCAGGCCATCACCGGTCCGTCGGAGTGGACGGCGAGCTTTTCCGACCTCAGGGTGTAAGCCGCGATGACGGGAGTTATGAGGCGCGCAACCAGCAGTGAGAAAAACACCGCCGCCGCCACTGTCAGGCCGAACTGCTTGAAATACTGTCCCGTGATCCCGCCCATGAAGCTGACGGGCAGAAACACAGCGATGATGGTGCACGAGGTGGCGACTACGGCGAGGCCGATCTGGTCGGCGGCGTCGAGGGACGCCTGGAAGCCGCTCTTCCCCATGCGCATGTGGCGCACGATATTCTCGATTTCGACGATGGCGTCGTCCACGAGCACACCCGCGACGAGCGACAGCGCGAGCAGGCTGATCGAATTAAGAGAGAAGTCCATCCATTGCATGAACGCGAAAGTCGGAATCGCGGACAGCGGAATCGCGAGCGCCGAGATCAGTGTGGCCCGCATGTCGCGCAGGAAAAACCAGACAACCAATACCGCGAGAATCGAGCCCTCGATGAAGGCGCTCATCGCGGAGCGGTAGGTTTCCTTCGTGAAATCAACCGTAGTGAAGACCTGCTTGACCTTGACTTGCGGGTTGTCTGCCGCGATTTTGCCGAGTTCCTGTCGCACGGCATCGAGTACGGAGACATCCGAGAAGCCTTTCGCCTTGAACACACCGAACGTGGTTGCCTGACGACCGTTGAGCCGCGAGATGGAGCGGATTTCCCCAACACTGTCGCGGACGTTCGCGATGTCGCTCAAGCGCGCGAATCGACCGCCAGGCAGCATGATCTGCGTGTCGCCGAGTTGCAGCGCTGTGTGGGCACCACCGAGAACCCGGATCGCCTGTTCGCCGCCACCGACCTGCGCACGGCCGCCGGGCGAGTCGAGGTTGAGCTGCCGCAGCTGTTGGTTGACCTGGACCGCGGTGATGCCAAGTGCCTGCATGCGGGCGGGATCGAGCTCGACGCGGATCTCGCGATTCACGCCGCCCCCGCGCGAGACTTGCGCGACTCCGGGGACCGATAGCAAGCGTTTCGTGACGGTGTTATCGACGAACCAGGAAAGTTCCTGTTCAGACACCGTAGTGGTGCTGAGGGCGTAGTACACGATGGCGCCGCCGTCGACGTCGACACGCTGCACCACTGGTTCTTGTATCCCTTCGGGCAGACTGACGCGTATCTTGGCGACAGCGTCCCGCACATCCGCCACCGCACGGTCGATCGGCGTGCCGATCTGGAATTCGATGAAGGTCCTGCCCTGGCTCTCGAGCGAGACGGAGTTGATGGTGTGGATGTTGCCGATGCCTGCGACCGCGCCTTCGATCTTCTGGACGATCTGCGTTTCGATCTCCTGGGGAGCCGCGCCGGGTTGCGAGACCTGCACCAGGACGAGCGGGAAGGCGATGTCCGGGTTGAGCGTGATGGGCAAGCGTACGAACGCCACGACGCCCATGAATAACAGCACTACGAACAGTACGACGGGGGATACCGGATGCCGGATCGCCCAGGCGGACATGTTTTTCATGATTGCGCGGCCTTTACGGCGGGCGCCGCGACAGGTGCCACCACCGTCACGGGTTCGCCTTCGCGGAGAAAGCCTCCCGCCGTCGTGACTACGCGCTCCGTTCCAGTCAGGCCCTCCGCCACGATCACGCCGGCGGCGATCGAGCCGCCCACGCGTATTGCCCGGCGCTCAACATGACTCTTGTCATTGACGATGTACACGTAGGCGCCCTTGCTATCCGACATTACCGCCGTTTGCGGCAGCACCGGGCGTTCCGCCTTGTCGACGGTCACCGCGCCGCGTGCGAAAGCTCCGGGGCGCAGAGCGGGATCAGGCTTGAGCGCAATGCGGATCTCGCCGAGTCGGGTCAGCGGATCGATTACGGCGCCGAGGAGACGCACGCGGCCCTCGAACGGCTGCGCGAGTCCTGTGAGGTAGATCGACGCAGGTTGATTCAACTTCAGCGCCGCCAGGTCCTGCTCGGCGATCTGCCCGCGCATTTCGACTTCGCCGCCACTGGCTACGCGGAAGAGGGCTTCGCTTCCCGCGCTCGCGATCTGGCCGACTTCGGCTTTGCGCGTGAGCACGGTGCCGTCTACAGGCGCGACGACCCGAGTGCGGTTCAACCGCGCTTCAGCCTCGGCGAGTTGAGCCGCGACTACTTTGACCGCGGCGTCGTCCGTCACCGATGTCGCGCGGCGCTTTTCGATGTCCTCTGCTGACAACGCGCCGGCGGCTTCCACTGCCTTCGCGCGCCGGTACTCGGCGGCCGACAGCGCTGCCTGCGCGCGCGCCTGCTCCAAGGAGGCGGCCAGGCGGTTGACCTGCGGGACCAACACCGACTCATCGAGTTTCGCCAGCAGTTGACCGCGTTTGACGTGGTCGCCGGCTTCCACGTAGATGGCGACGATGCGCCCGGCGTCGCCATCGATGCCAATAGGCATGTCGTAGCGGGCCGATATGGCGCCGGTAAAGGTCACCGTCGAGGTGACCGGGGTTACGCCGGGTGAGATGACGCTGATCAGCGGGATGGATTGCTCGTTTGCCAGCGCCGTCATGGGCTTGGGGGTGGACGCGCGGTTCATCCAGACAGCTGCCACGACGCCCAGTGCCAGAACGATGGCCGCCGCGCCGAGCATCCATTTCAGGCGTGTCCGTGATTCCGCGGTGTCCGTGGCTCCCGGAGATGGCGCGGTCGGAGTGGCTACGAAGGGCGCATGATCGCGGCCGATCCACGCGATAGGCTCCCCACTCCCCGCAGGATGATCGATTTTATGTTCTGGATTAGCGCCCACTGGAATTCCTTTAAAGTCGGGCCGGAAAGACTTTGCAGCGATGCCGCCACCTTAGAAGCAGCGACCGTGCAGAAAGTTTAAACATCCGTTAATGGAATGTTGCAGCGAACGCGCCGAAGGGTTGAATCGGGGCGACCGGCGGAAAAGGAGCGGGCGGTGCAATGCTCGCTGTTGCCTCCGGCCACCGCAATGGGGCGGGCGAACGGTGCTTCAGGGGCTACTGGTGCCGACTCGCGGGATCGAACCGCGGACCTCCTGATTACGAATCAGGCGCTCTACCGACTGAGCTAAGTCGGCCCCTCTCTACCCGGGCCCGCCTGCGCGGAGCCATCCTGGCGAGGGCGGCGATTCTATAGATTACGTCTCGTGCCGTCACCCCGCAGTTCACGGGTTTGGCGAGAACTGCTCGCGAGCGGTCGGTTGGAGCCGGCTTGGCCGGAAGGTCCGCGCGCCGATATTCAGCGGCAGGCCGGTCCAATGAGACAGCGCCCGCGCCGGGCGTCGCCGCCGCGCTTCAGGCCTTTTTTCGCAGCCGGATGACGACGTCGATGCCGGCCACTTCGGTGCCGGGCGGCGGCGGGGGGAGACGGCTGAACTCGACGTCGGGCACGGGCACGTCGATGAGTGCGCCGCTCGTCAGGTCGTGGAAGTGGTAGTGCGCATCGACATTCGAGTCGAACCACGCGCGGGAGCCGTCCACTGAGAGCTGCCGGATGAGCCCACGCTCGGCGAAGAGGTTGAGCGTGTTGTAGACCGTGGCCTTGGAGACTCGCGCGCCGGCAGCTCGCAGACTGTCCAGGATCTGCTCCGCGGACAGATGCTGCGGGGCGGACAGCAATAGCACCGCGATGCGCACGCGCTGACCGGTCGGGCGGATACCGCAGTCCGACAGCCGACGTTCGCATTGCGAGGCAATCGTGTCAGACAACTGGGCCTGAGAGTCCATATTTCAGGATTATAGCCGCAACATTGAGCTGAACTCCCGGCTTTTGTGGGAACCCGCGGGGCGTCCTGCCGTGCTATGGGCCGGGCGAGGGCGGGCCCCCGTGTCGAGGGGCGCCCGCGCAGCCGTCAATCCGGAGCTGGCGCGGCATCCAAAAGGCGGGGGGCATCCTCAGACCTGGGCGGCGAGCTTGCTCTCCAGGTGCTTCGCGAGCTCCCCGATCGTCGGGAAGTCGAACAGCTCCGTCAGGTCCACCTGGCCGGGGTATTCGCGGTCGATCTGCTCGTGGATCTCGATGAGCTTCAGGGAGCTGGCACCCACCTCGAACAGATTGTCGTTGAGTCCCAAGCGCTTGCCCTGGAGGGCGGTGTCGCAGATGGTCTTGAGCTTGTCCTCGATCTCCGTGAGCGACCCGGACTCCGGACCGCGCTGCGCCGTGCGCAGCGCGGTGAGCTCCTCGAGCTCCGCGTCGAACTCACCGTCGGCGTAGCTCTCCTCCAGCAGGTGGCGCTGGATCTTGCCGCTCGTCGTCTTCGGAATGCGCTTCACCGGGACGACAGCAGTCACTTCGAGGCCGGTCTGCTCGTTGATGAGTCGCGCCACCTGAGTGGCAACCGGCAGGAATTCCTCCATCGCTCCCCGGTGGAGAACGAAGACCAGCAGCTGTTCCGTCTGCGAGTCGCGCGGCCGCACGCCCGCGGCGACTACCTTGCCGAGCTCGAGTCCCTGCGCGTTTTGCGCGATGGCTTCGAGATCGTGCGGGTAGTAGTTCTGGCCGTTGACGAAAATGATCTCTTTCGCGCGGCCGGAAATGTATACCTGGCCGTCATGGAACAGGCCGAGATCGCCCGTGCGCAACCAGCCATCCGCGCTGAATGCCGCAGCATTGGCTTGCGGATTCTCGTAATAGCCGGCGGTGACGTTCTCACCCGTCATATGGACGTGACCGATGCGCTCCTCGGGTAACGGCTTATCGTCGTCATCGGTGATGCGCACCTGGCAGTAGGGAATGGCCTTGCCTTCGGAGACGAGCACGACACCGTCCTTATCGGTCTTCTCCACCTGCTCCACCGGGCTGCCGACATTCATGCGATGGCGGTGGAGGGTGATGGTGCGCATTGGAGCACCGACTTCCGGAAAGGTAACGGCCAGCGAAGCCTCCGCGAGTCCGTAGACGGGATACATCGAGTTACGTGCGAGCCTGGCGGGCTCGAGCCGGGTGAGGAACTCGGCGCAAAGGTCGACGGAAATCGGCTCCGCGCCGTTGAAGATGAGGCGGACCGCAGACAGATCGAGGCCCTCGACGGGCCGGTCGCCGAGCACCTTGAGGTAATGTTTGTAGCCGAAATTCGGCGAGCACAGGATGGTGGCGCGGACTTTGGAGGCGAACGCAAGCCACAGCAGCGGGCGACGGACGAAGAGCTCCGTTGGCATGAGGTGTGTGTGCACACGGTTCGCGAACATGATGAGGTGGAAGCCGATGAGGCCCATGTCATGCGTCAGGGGCATCCACGAAAGGCTGACATCGCTCTCGCTAAAGCCGGCTGCCAGCGTCGAGCCGCGCAGGTTCGCAATGAGGTTGCCGTGGGTGAGCACGACACCTTTGGGTTCGCTCGTCGAGCCTGAGGAAAACTGGATGAACGCCACGTCTTGCGCCTTCGCCTGAATTGGCTTTCCCGGGCGTGAGATGTCATCGAGGTCATCCACCAGGAAGGCGCGCGAGCGCAGCCCATCGAATACTTCGGTTTCCCCAACCCGTGCGGCGAGCGTGCCGATGCGATCCAGAGAGCGGCGTTCCGTGTAGATGAACGGCTTGCCGAGCTTGCGGGCGATCCGCAGGAGCTTGTGGCGATGCTCGTCGCTGATGCCGAGGGCAATGGGCACAGGGATGAGGCCGCCCAGGATCGCGGCCCAGAAGACGTCTATGAACTGCTCGTTGTTGCTGAGAAACAGGATGAGCTTGTCGCCGCGGCGCGCCCCGATCCGCTGCAGGTGAAACAGGATGCCGAGCGCGCGCTCATACAGTTCGCCAAAGGAAACATCACGCGTATCGTTCTCGCCTTCGAGATACGTGATGCTGCGCGGGAAGTTGCGATTGCGCTCGATGAGCTCGGTGAGGGTCGTAGCTTTGAACATCAGCGGCGTTCCAGCCTCATGTGCAGTGGGTAACGGGTGCGCAGGTTGATCTGCGCCTCGAGTTCCAGCGGCTTGTCGGGCACGTGGATCAGGCGATAGCGGCGAGCCACCTTGTAGAGATGGATGAGCATCTCGTAAAGGGCAAAAGTCTCGCCGATGCAGTGGCGGGGGCCGGCCGCGAACGGCATGTACGCAAACCGCGGGCGCTCCGATTCGTGCTCGGGCGCGAAGCGCTCGGGCCAGAACACATCGGGATCTTTCCAGAAGCGTCCGTCCCTGTGGAGCAGATAGAGTGGCAGGAGCACGTTCGTGCCGGGCGCGATCGGGTAGCCGCCCAGTACATCGGCCTCGATCGTCCGGCGCGAGAGCAACCATCCCGGCGGATACAACCGTAACGCTTCGTTGACGACCTGTTGGGTGTAAGTGAGGGTTTCCATCTGCGCCAGGCTCGGGGCCGTCATGTCCGGGGCGGCATCGATTTCCGCGTGCAGACGCGCCTCGACCTCGGGGTGCTGTGACAACAGATACCAGGTCCAGTTCAGGCCGCTCGCGGTCGTCTCGTGTCCGGCGACGATGAGTGTCATGACCTCGTCGATGAGCTCGCGGTCGCTCATGGGAGCGTCGGTTTCCTTGTCGCGCGCGCTCATGAGCATCGCGACGTAATCGAAATGCTCTGCCTGCTGCGCGCGCCGTTTCGCCAGGAGCTCCGCTACAACCTTCGCAAGGGAGCGGAATTTGAAGGCGAACTGAAGGTTGCGGCCCTGCTCCTTCGTGACGACTTCGAACGGGTTGCCCCCGACCTGTTGGGACATTCGATCGAGGTCACGGCCGAAGATGGAGCGCAGGACGCTGTCGAGCGTGAGCTCGCTCATCTCGTCGGTGAGGTTGACGGGCTCGCCGCGGCTCGTCAGCGCCTCCCAGCGGGCGAGGAAGCGGTCGTTCGCGGAGTCCAGTGTTTGCGCGAACTCCGTGATGACTCGCCGGTGAAAGAAGGGCTGCATCATATAGCGCTGGCGCTTCCACAGGTCTCCTTCGCTCGTCATGAGCCCCTTGCCGAGCAGGATCTTGACGCGGTCGAGGCCGACGCCCTTCGTGTAGTTGCGATGATTCGAGACGAGCACGCGCTTCACGTCATCGGGATGGTGGATGACGTACGTATGCGCTTTCCGCGCGGGCACAAACACGCGGTAGACATCGCCGTGACGGGCAAACAGCTCGACCATTCGTTCCAGGGAATCGTCCGTAGAACCGATGTCGAACTGAAGCTCCGCCTCGGGCGGTTGATTCTGGGTGGGTTCAGTGGCGGTCATGCAGAACTGCTGAAGGCCAAACCGGCATCTTATCTCAGTGGCCCCGGTGAGGTCAGCGCCCCTTAACCGCCCTGCTTTTCGCGAGCAAAAGCCACGCCTTTTGCCGGGGGCCAGAACCCTTATGTCGGCGCGCTCGCTGAAAGCGCCGCCAGGCGACTTTCAGCCCGTAAGCTCAGCAGGCGCTGCAGGGTGTCTCGTACGAGGGATTGACTCGCAGGCCAGAGGCCGCACAGGGCGTGCGTTTGCGCCTGAGGGGCTTTTCGACGGAAACTTCGCGCCCTTGAAAAACGTAATCCTCTTCCTCGGCGCGTCGTCGCGCCGCTATGCATACTGGCTGCGTGCTGTGGCGAAGCCCGTAAGCCCTTCCCGAAGCGCATGAAAGACCGCGGGGGGCTGCGCAATACGATCTATCGGACGACTACGCGCTCCGGCCGTCGTATGACGGGTGGCAGGCGACTCCTTTATCGTCTTGCCGTTCCGCTCGGACTCTCGATCATCAAGGTGTGGTGGCTGACGTGCCGCGTAGTGCGCGTCGAGGGCATCGAATATCTGAACGAGGCGCTCGCGAAGGCTCCCTCGCTAGTCCCGTGCTACTGGCATCAGCATCAGCTTCTGTGCGGAAGATTTCTGCTCGAGCAACGCTCGCGCGGCCTGACCGTCGGTTGGCTCATCAGCCCGTCCGTCGACGGCGAGCTGGGCGCGATGATGGTCCGGCGTCTCGGTGGTGCGGTTATCCGCGGCTCCTCGACACATACCGGTGCCCGCGCACTGCGTGACTACTACGAGGCACTGGTCAAGGACAACGTCTCGCCCGTCATCACACCCGACGGCCCACGCGGTCCGCGCTTCAAGTTCAAGCTGGGCGCGATCCTTCTGGCGCAGATGTCAGGTCGACCGATGCTGCCGATGGCCTACGCAGCCTCGCGCGCGTGGCTGGTCAAATGGGACAAGTTCGTAATTCCGGTGCCTTTTTCCCGGGTGGTCGTTGCGATCGGGCCGCCCCGCTATGTGCCGCGCATCACCGACGCTGCCGGCATGGCAAGGCTGCAGGGCGAGATGGAAGGGGAGCTCAAGCGACTCTATGGAGTTGCCAGAAATGGACTGGGAAAGCCGTGATGCCGGATGAAAGCCGACCCAGGCCCTCTACGGCGCGGGCCGCTGAAGTGCGTCCGCTCGTAATGCGCTGTGGGGCCTTTGGAGACATCGTGCTGCTCACCGTGCTCCTGCGGCAGTTGCACGTGCGCTTCGGCAAACCGGTCGATGTTATTGCCTCCGGACCCTGGACCCAACCGCTGCTCGAGGCAGAGAGCGCTGTGGGCCGGCTGTTCATCATCCGCAGCCGTCGCACCCCTTATTGGCTCAGTCTGCAGCAACGCCGGCTAGTCTCCTGGCTACGCGAGCGTGGTGCCGGACCTACCTGGTTCTGCGATCTCGGTGCCGGCCGCGAGTTGCTGTCCCGGGCCGGCATCCCGGAAGACTACGTCTGCGACTCGAGGGCTTACAGCTGGACGCCAGGGGAGAGCTTCGCGGACCGCTATCTGCGCTTTGGAAGCTACACGCCCAAGGCGTTCGAGGGGCTTCTGCCCGCCGCCAAACCGGGGGTTCCGCGGGCCGCACACCTCAACATCGCGCCCGCGGCGCAACGTGACCTCGAGTCCTGGCTTGCACGTCACGATCTCGTGGGACGGCGTTTCGTGGTGATTCATCCCGGCAGCCGTCACCTTGCGCGCCGGTGGCTTCGGTCGCGCTCCGGCGCCGACAAGTACTGGCCGGAAGCGAATTGGGCCAAGGTCGTAGCGGCCGTACGCGATGTCTGCCCGGACCACGCGATTCTGTTCTCGGGGACCCGCAAGGAACTGGGTCTGAACGCCGATATCATCCGGCTGGCCGGCGTAGCGGATGCGCATAACCTGGCCGACGATCTGCCGATACGAACGCTCCTGCCGGTTCTGCAGAGAGCACACAGCATGATTTCGGTCGACACCGGGCCGGCGCATGCGGCCGCGGCCCTAGGCTGCCCGACGGTGTCATTGTTCGGTACAGCGCCCGCCGATCTGTATCGGCCGGGCGGCACGACCACCCCGGCGATCGCGCTCACCGGCACGGTGGCAGGGCGGCAGAATATTCTGGGCATCACTCCGCAGGCCGTCATCGACGGCTGGCTGGAGCTGCTGCACACCTCCGGCATCCGGGAAGAGAGATAAGTTAAGTCGCTAACTCGTGATCGAACAGCACGTTAGCTTGTGTTCTTGAAAGAGTATGCGAGAATCTTCCGTAACTAGTTAGAAACTCGCAGTACTAGGGTGCGCAGACGCGGACGGGCATCACGTTCGGTCGGGGCCAGGTGGGATAGGCTGCGCCTGACTGTTCGGAGGTCACGGATCAATGTCGACTCTGCCGCCGGATAAGCCAGCGGAATTCACCGCTTCGGACATCCTTTCGGCAGACGCCTGGAGCGGAAGGGCTCCTAGGCCCGTTTTGGGTATCGATGTCGCGTGCACGAAGATCGCGGTCGATTTCCAGAACATGCGCCGAGAGACGGTCGATGAGTGTGTGCGGCGCAATCTCGAGCTGCTGCGCGAAGCCACGGCCAGCGATTGCACTTTTCTGATCGCGTTTCGCCAGAACGAGCTGTCGATCGAAGACGTGCAGCTGGCACGCAGTGCTTTTGCGCAGTGCCGCCCCGAAGGGCTGCAGGACGCGAGTCTCGATAGCTTCCCCTGGCTCAAAGGGCGGCTCGATCACCTGCGCCTGTCCGAGCTGCGCGATACCAGCATCCCGCGTAAAGAGCAGATGGCGGAAGCCCAGCGGTTCGCGGAACTGCAGATAGGCTCCGCGCTGCTGGTCGCAATGCGTGTGCAGGGCAAGCCGGCCGGCTTTCTGGGCCTTGCGCAGACCATGCCGCGCGGTGCCTGGGACGTGAACCTGCAGCTGCTGATGAAACTCATCGGCACCAGCCTCGCCACCGGCCTCGAGCGCATCCGCATCGAGACGCGGCTCGCGAAGCTCGAAGAGCGCAACGCCCTTTCGCAGGCCGCCGCCAACGACGGCCTCTGGGACTTCGACGTCGAAAGCAACGAGGTCTACTTCTCGCCCCGCTGGAAGGCCATGCTCGGCTACGCGGACGAGGACATGCGCGGGTCCCCGGACTGGCGCAGTCTCGTGCACCCCGACGACCTCTCGCGCGTGCAGGCTGCCATACGCGATCACGTGGCCGGCAAGATACCGATCTTCGAAAGCACTCATCGCATGCGTCATCGCAATGGCGAATGGCGTTGGGTGGTCAGTCGCGCCACGGCGCGGGTGGACAAGCACGGCCGCCTGCTGCGGCTGGTCGGTGTCGAGCTCGACGTCACGGAGCGCAAGCTCTACGAAGAAGCGCTGTTCCGGGAAAAGGAGAGCGCGCAAATCACGTTGCAGTCGATCGGCGATGGGGTCATCACTACGGACGCCCACTCGACGATCGATTACATCAACCCGGTCGCCGAAGAGTTGACCGGCTGGCGTCTCGAGGACGCCATGGGCCGACCGGTCGAAGAGATCTTCCGTGCTTTCCACGAGGAGACCTGCGAACCGCTCGAGAACCCGTTGAGCGTCTCCATCCGGCGCATCCGCCCCATCAAGTCAGTCCGGCCGATGCTGCTCATCCGCCGCGACGGCAATGAGTTGTATGTCGAGAGCACTGCGGCGCCCATCCGCGATGGTGCCGGCCACGTAGCCGGCGGCGTGCTCGTATTCCACGACGTGAGCGAGTCGCGCGAGCTCAATCGCCGCCTTTCGTATCACGCGAGCCACGATCTTCTGACCGGTCTCGTGAACCGGCGCGAGTTTGAAAGCCGCATGGAGCGGGCGTTGAAGAGCGCGAAGGCGCGTGAGGCTTCTTACGCCCTGTGTTATCTCGACATCGACCAGTTCAAGATCGTGAACGACACCTGCGGGCACAGCGCGGGCGATGCGCTGCTCGGACAGGTTGGCGCGCTTCTCAAATCCAAGGTGCGCTGGCGCGATACGCTGTCGCGCCTGGGCGGAGACGAGTTCGGCATCCTGTTGGAGAGCTGTTCCCTGGACGAGGCGATGCGCACGGCGGAAACGCTCCGCGAGGGCGTGCGTAACTTCCGGTTCACCTGGGAAGATCGCGTGTTCCGTCTCGGCGCCAGCATCGGCGTGGTGCCCATCACCGCCGACAACGAGGATGTGGCTTCGATCCTGTCCGCGGCCGACAGCGCCTGCCAGGCCGCCAAAGAAGGCGGCCGCAATCGCGTCCACAGTTTCGCGGAAAACGACATCGAGCTCATGCGCCGCCGGCGCGAGATGCAGTGGGCGGCTCGCATCAACGCCGCCCTGGAAGAGGGGCGTTTCGAGCTCTACCGCATGGCGATCCAGCCGCTGCAGAGAGTCGAGACCGGCTCGCATTACGAGTTGCTGCTGCGATTGAAGGATGAGACGGGCCGCATCGTCTCGCCGAACGATTTCATCGCCGCCGCCGAGCGCTACGGCATCACTCCGGCGATCGATCGCTGGGTGATCGAGAACGCGTTTCGCTGGCTGGTTTCCGAAGCCGATGAGCGCGAGAAGCTGCTGCTGTGCTCCATCAACCTCTCGGGGCAGAGCCTGGGCGACGACAAATTCCTGCCGTTCGTCATCGACCAGTTCCACCGCAGCGGGCTCGATGCGAGGAAGATCTGCTTCGAGATCACCGAGACGGCGGCCGTCGCGAGCTTCTCGCAGGCGAACCGTTTCATCCAGGCGCTCAAGGAGCTCGGCTGCAAGTTCGCGCTCGACGACTTCGGTACCGGGCTCTCGTCGTTCGGATATCTCAAGCATTTCCCCGTCGACTTCCTCAAGATCGACGGCAGCTTCGTGCGTGAGATTCTGCGCGACCCAATCGATCGCGAGATGGTCCGCTCGATCAACGAGATCGGTCACCTCACCGGCAAGCAGACCATCGCGGAGTTCGCCGAGAACGCCGAGATCATCCAGATGCTCACGAGCCTTGGCGTGGATTACGCCCAGGGTTATGGCGTCGCTCAGCCGCAGCGCGTCCTGAAGTCCGCCGTCGCCTAGCGCGACGACGGCCGCCAGGCCTTCGCACTTCCGCCAGATCTTCAGCGCCGGGCCGTTCGCACGGCGACACTGGCCGCCCCATGTGGCCCAAACAGATAGGGTCGGATCGATTCCCGGTCCGACCTCTTCGATAAGACCAATCCTCTGAGTGGCAGCCGCACGCCAGTCGGCTTTTACACGGGACGGCTCACGGCCCACTGGTACGGAAAGCTACCTTGTGATAAAAAGGTAGCAGATTTAAAAAAGGGCAGGCATGACCGTCAACGAGAAATTCGGTGCGATCCGCAAGGGATTGCTCGAATTCCTGATCCTCAAGGTGATCGACGCCGACAAGGTGTACGTCGCCGACATGCTCAGGAAGCTCGCCGCGACGGAGTTCGCGACGCAGGAGGGGACGCTGTACCCGCTGCTGAGCCGTCTGCGGCGCGAGGGTCTCGTCGACTACGAGTGGCAGGAATCCGAGACTGGTCCGCCTCGCAAGTACTACAAATTGACGGCCAGCGGACGCTCGCAGCTCGCCGAGCTCGTCGACTACTGGCACGCCATCAATAAAACGATCGAAGGGTTGGGGAAATAGCCATGCGCACGGTTGTTACCATCAGTCTCAACGGCAACTCCTATCAGCTCGAGGCCGCCGGCTACGAGGCGCTGCGGGCTTATCTGCAGGTCGCGGAAGAGCGGCTCGCGGACAATCCCGACAAGTCGGAAATCCTCGCGGATCTCGAGCAGGCGATCGCTGACAAATGCGGACGGTTCCTGAATCCGCACAAGAACGTGGTGAGCGCAGAAGATATTGAGCAGGTGATTCGGGAGATGGGGCCGGTCGATGGTGCCGCGGGAGAGGCGAGTGGCCCCGCAGCCGGGCCGGCGTCCGCGCAGAAGGCGGCGCCGGGAAATCAGTCAGGAGACGCAGGCGCGGCGCATTCAAAAGAGCCGGCTGGGGCGCCCAGGCGGCTGTATCGGATCCGCGAGGGCGCCATGATCAGCGGCATCTGCAAGGGTCTCGCGGCGTATCTCAACATCGATGTGTCCGTCCTGCGCATCCTGTTCGTCGTGCTGGCGATCGTGACCGGGGGCGTCTGGACTCTGGTCTACATCGTCATGATGTTCGTGATCCCTGACGCCCGGACTTCGGAGCAGCACGCCGCCGCGCACGGCTGGCCGTTCAATGCCGAGGAGCTCATCGGCCGCGCCAAGGCTCACTACTCCGAGTTCAAGGACGGCAAACACTGGCGCCAACGCTATCGGGATCAGCGCCGGATGTGGAAATACGAACGCAAGCAATGGCGACGGGAGGCGCGTGCCTGGCAGCGATGGGGCGGTCCCAACGACGCGCCATCACCGCCCTCGCCACCTTGGTCGGACGGCCGGTCGGCGAATGCGAACTATACGTCGCAGGTGCTCGGCGGCATGCTGACGCCAATCACGGCACTAGTCAGCGCCGTGTTGTTTCTGGTGTTCCTGTTGGCCCTGGTCTCACTCGTCACAAAACATACAATTCTTGGATGGGCGTTGCCGACGGACATCCCGCTGTGGCTCGGAGTCGTAGTCCTGGCGGTGTTGTATCGTGCGATCGCCTCGCCGCTGCACGAGGCACGACATGCGGCGTATTACGGCAGGCCGTTCGCTCACGGATGGTTGGCAATGTGGGGCGCGATGCTGTGGGTGGGGTTCGTCGCCCTCTTTACCTGGCTCGCGTGGCGACATTGGCCTGAAGTGCAATATTTCTTCCGGGAGCTCACCGATGCCGTGCGCGGCGTGATCGAACACTAACGCCTACTGTTTAGAGAACTCGAGCCGCAGGGATAAGTCGACCGCGCGCACGTGCTTGGTGATGCCGCCAACCGAGATGTAGTCCACGCCCGTTTCGGCGATGGCGCGCACAGTTTCCAGGGAAACGCTGCCCGAGGCTTCGATCTTCACCGGACTCGCTTGTCTGCGGTTCAGTGCGACCGCCGTACGCATATCGGCTTGGCTGAATTCGTCCAACATGACGATGTCGGGTCGCGCGGCGAGCGCCTCTTCAAACTCGGCAAGCGATTCGACTTCGACCTCGACGGGTAATCCCGGCGCGGTGTGCCTCGCAGCCGCGACGGCGATCGACAATGAGCCCGCCGCCGCGATGTGGTTTTCCTTGATCAGAACCATGTCATACAGACCGATGCGATGGTTCCGGGCTCCGCCACAAAGCACGGCGTACTTCTGCGCGGTGCGCAGACCCGGGAGTGTCTTGCGCGTGTCGAGGATCGTGCAACCGGTTCCGGCGATTGCGTCGACGAAGCGGCGCGCGGCGGTCGCGGTTGCCGACAAGAGCTGCAGAAAGTTGAGCGCCGTTCGTTCACCCGTCAGGATCGCGGGCGCGGGGCCCTCGATCTCAAAAATGACGCGCTCCGCCAGGATCCGCTCGCCGTCGGTCGTGCGCCACGTGAGGCGGATAGCCCGGTCCAGACTGCGGAATGTTTCCTCGACCCATGGACGGCCGCAAAGAACGGCGTCCTCCCGGGTGATGACACGACCGCGCACCTGCTGAGTGGTTGGGACGAGCCGCGCGGTGACATCGCCGCTGCCGATGTCCTCGCGCAGAGCAGCTGCGACCTGGCTCTCGAGGTCTTTGGGAATCTCAGGCATGCGATAAGGCTACCCGAGTTGCCCCCAGCAAAAAACGCCCTATCGCCACAACCGGCCTGCTGTTCGCGAGCAAAAGCCACGCCTTTTGCTGGGGGCGCCCAGCTCGCGAGCCCGAACCCCCCTGCAGCGCGCTCGCTGAAAGCGCCCGTCCCGGGCGCCTTTCAGCCGTTAAAAAAAGGCAGGCCGTGACTCGCCGAAGCCATGCACATCAGCATCGGGATCGACAGCACGAAGTTCGTGCGCGAGGCCAGCAGGGCCACCCGCCGCGCCTTGGCCTTCTCCTCGTCGCTCGCGGGCACGATGCCGAGGATCTTTTTCTGGGCCCGCCAGATCACGCCCCAGACGTTCAGCAGCATGATCGTGCCGAGCCAGGCGCCGATGCCGATGATGAGGTAGTAGTGCGTCGGATCGTCGAGGCCCGCGCCGAAGGTAAACGCGCTCACGAACTTCGGTCCCAGCAGCCAGGCGCCGCCCAACCAGGTTGCCAGGGCCGTCCAGCGGAACCAGAACAGGGCGCGCGGGGCCACATACTTATTGATCGCTGCGCCCCCCGGTCCACCCTTGTCGGCGGCGGCGTCAGCCATGGCCGGGGTCTGGGCAACGTTGAAGTAGTACAGCAGTCCGATCCAGAAGACGCCCGAGACGATGTGGAACCAGCGTGCCAGCCCCTGCGGGTTGAAATGGGTACCGCCGATCCCCACAGCAAGCAGCAGCGCGAGAATGATGCCCAGAATCAGGGACTGGCGATGGTTGTTGAGCGGATTCATGGCGGAGGCTCCCTTGAAAAGTACGGCCCAAAGTCCATCCAAGTTCTTGTTCTGGCTGGGTCCGGGCGGTGGATGGCGGATTTGGAGAATAGGCCACGTCCCCCCATAATTCAACGCGGCAGCGCTTCGGCTGACGCCGGGCGCGGCGGCGGACGGTGTGACATGATCGCCCTATGCGGCAAAGTGACGCGCTCTTGGACCGGCAGGAACGGCCGCCCTCTCCCTGCATCAATGTCTGCGCCCTGGACGCCCAGGGGTATTGCTCCGGGTGTCTGCGAACGGGCACGGAGATCGGGCAGTGGATTTCGATGACCCCCGCACAACAGTGGCGGCTCATCGCGGAGCTGCAGCAGCGCCGCCGGGTCCGTGGTTTTTAATGGCGCTTTTTGCGCCGCACGGGCTACGCGCCTTCGGCGCGCTGCCCGTAAGTCCTGCGCCTTGCGCATGAATCAGAGGTAGCTACCGTTATGGACGTCGTTGAACGAATCAAGACCGAGCTCGGCTCGAGCCCCGTCGTGCTTTTCATGAAAGGCACGCCCGATTTCCCGCAGTGTGGGTTCTCGGCGCAGACCGTGGCCGCCCTGCGCGCCGTGGGCGCAGACTTCAAACACATCAACATCTTTGAAGAGCCCGAGATCCGCGAGGCGCTCAAGCGCTTCTCCAACTGGCCCACCTATCCGCAGTTATATGTGAACGGCGAGCTGGTCGGCGGTTGCGATATCGCCCTGGAAATGTACCGGAGCGGCGAGCTGAAGAAGCTCGTGAGCGAAGTCGGCGCGACGAAAGAAGCCGTCACGGCGAAGTAGGCAACGGGCGCCCCTGGCCCAGGGGCGCGTACGTCGCTCAGGCGAGCGGCGGTAGAGCGGGTGACGGGGCTTCCGTCTCGTCGTTCGCCCCCCCCGCGCTGGCTGCTGTGAGCCATCCCAGGGAGCAGGCGCGCTCTTCTGCTTCCCGAAAACTGTCGCGCAAGCGGTTGGAAATGATGCAGAAGAGGTCCGCCGTGAGCTCCGCATCGTAGGAGGCGGAGTGTGCGCTGCTCGCGTCCCAGGTGAGGCCCGCAACCGTCACGGCCTTCGCCAGCACCGTTTGCCCCAGTGCCGCGCCAGCGAGAGTCGCCGTGTCGAAACACGAGAAGGGGTGGAAAGGGTTGCGCTTCACATCGGCGCGCGTCACGGCAGCATTCAGGAACCCCAGATCGAACGCCGCGTTATGGCCGACCAGGATGGCGCGCCGGCAGTTGTAGTCGCGCACCGCGTGACGGATTTCCCTGAAGATCCTCTGTAGGGCGTCCCGCTCCGGCAGCGCCGGACGCAGGGGATGATGCGGATCGATCCCGGTAATCGAAAGAGCCGCCGGATCCAGGCGCCCGCCCTCGAAAGGCTTGACGTGATAGCTGTGTGTTGGACCGCGTTTCAATGTGCCATCGGGGTCCATTTCGATGATCACGGCCGCGACTTCGAGCAAAGCATCCGTCGCCGCGTGAAATCCCCCGGTCTCTACGTCAATGACGACGGGAAGGAAGCCTCGAAAGCGTCGTGCCATGAGGCGCGCCGACGCGATTCGCGAAGCCATCAATGCTGCCTCGTTCATTTTTGCCCTCTCCATGCGCTGCGCGCACCGCTCAACAAGCCGGCCATTCAGTTCTTGAGGCGCCAGCTGATGCGCTCGCCCGCACTCAGCGGGACGAGCTCATCGGAACCGAATGGGTAGTGCGCCGGGACGTCCCATGCTTCCTTGACGAGGGTGATCCTTGCCTCGTTCTGCGGCAAGCCGTAGAAATCCGCCCCGAATTCAGACGCGAATCCCTCCAGGCGTTGCAGCGCGCCAACGGCCTCGAAGGCCTCGGCATAAAGCTCGATGCCCGCGTGGGACGAGAAGATTCCCGCGCATCCGCAGGCGTTTTCTTTCGTGTGCCGCGCGTGCGGCGCGCTGTCCGTACCGAGGAAAAACCGCGGGTTGCCGCTCGCCACCACTTCGAGCAGCGCGCGGCGATCGGACTCGGATTTCAGCACCGGGAGGCAGTAGTGATGCGGTCGGATGCCGCCGGTGAACAGCGCGTTCCGATTCATCAGAAGGTGCTGCGGTGTGATAGTCGCGGCGACACCCGGGCGCGCGTTGAGTACGAACTGTGCGGCGGCGCGCGTCGTGATGTGTTCGAAGACGATGCGCAGCTCGCCGAAGCGCTCGACGGTTTGCGCCAGCACGCCGTCGATGAAGCGGGCTTCGCGATCGAACACGTCCACGTTCGGGTCAGTGACTTCACCGTGCACCTGCAGGATCATGCCGAGCTCGCTCATGCGAGCCAACACGGGTTCGATTCTGCGGATGTCGGTTACGCCGGAATCGGAGTTCGTGGTGGCGCCCGCGGGATACAGTTTGAACCCGTGTACGCAGCCGCTGGCTTTGGCGCGATCGACTTCGGTCGGATAAGTATTGTCCGTCAGATACAACGTCATCAGCGGCTCGAACTTCATGCCCGCCGGAAGCGCATCGAGAATGCGACGTCGATAGGCGAGCGCCTGCTCGGAATTCGTGACCGGGGGCTTGAGGTTCGGCATGACGATGGCGCGCGCGAAGCGTGCGGCGGTAAACGGCAGTACCGCGCGCAGTGCATCACCATCGCGCAGATGGAGGTGCCAATCGTCCGGCCGTTTAATGGTGAGACTTGTCACTGACTATGATTTCCTGTCCAGTGACTGTAGCACGCCCTGCTTCAGAATCAGTTCGAGCGCGTAGCGGACTCCGAAGCCTGTGATCTCGGTGTTGATGTGACCGAGCCCTCCGGTGCGGGTGGAGGCGGACAGATCCACGTGCGCCCAGGGGATTGCTTCCGGAACAAAGCGGCTCAGGAAGCGAGCGGCGAGAATGTGATCGCCTTTCCCTTCGGTCGTGCATTGCAGGATGTCTGCGACCTTGCTCTCGAGATCGCTGTCGTAGTCCGAGTCGAACGGGAAGTTCCATACCCGTTCGCCGCTCGCGCGGCCGGCTGCCACCAGCTTCTCCACGAGCGCGGGGCGGTTCGTAAAGACCCCGCTCATCCTTTCGGTGAGCGCGTAGACTGCGGCGCCGGTGAGCGTGGCGAAGTCGATCATGAATTTCGGCTTCGTACGGGCGGCCAGAGCCAGCGTGTCGGCGAGCACCATACGGCCTTCGGCGTCCGTATGGACAACCTGGATCGTGACGCCGTTCGCGGCGCGAACCACTTCCTGTGGGCGGTAAGCTTTGGGGCCGATGTTGTTTTCGGTAATCGCGAGCCACGCGTCGGCTGCGATCGGTGCTCGCAGCTGTGCTAACGCGATCAGTGTGGCGAGCGCCACCGCGCTGCCACCCATGTCGGTATGCATGTCGAGCATCGACCGATGCTGCTTGAGGTTCACGCCGCCCGTGTCGAAGAGAATGCCTTTACCGACGAGGGCGAGATCCGGTGAGCTCGCCGTCTTGCGGCGGCCCGGCCGGTATTTCAAGTGTGCGATGCCGGCGACTCGCTGCTCATTTGCGGCCGACACTGCCAGAAAAGCGTTAGCTCCCGCACGCCGCAGCGCCTGCTCGTCCAGCCACTTGAAGGTGAGGCCGTGGCGACGGGCGAGTTCGGCAATCGCGCGGTGGTAGCCCCTGGCGTCCAGGACGTTTGGAGGAAGCGCCGTGAGCCAACGCGCCAGATTATTCCCGCCAGCGCAGGCCGTTTCGTAGCGCGTGTCGATAGCCTCATCGCCCAGGAGAACGATGCGCTTTATGTGCCGCTCGTCACGCGACGGTGCGCGGAACGTCGGTAGAGAGAATGCATGCGCGTAGGTGGCGGCCACCAGGGCATGCAGCGCTGCCTGTGCCGGCACCGCCTCGCCCAAAGCGATGAGACCCACGGCCTCAGGCTCTCGGGACCCGCTCTCCTTGAGCATTCGTCCAGCAAGGGACAGCCTCTCGAAAGTGCTGGCGTCCGCCCTTATATATCCAAGCACGGCGAGCGTCTGCTGGCGGTTGGAAAGTACCGTGGTGCGCACCGTTCCGGAGCGGGGTTGCGCGCGGGCGTTGAGCTCCTGCCAGCGCTCGCTTTCCGGTAGCTGCCGGAAAAGCTCCTTTGCGGGAGCGTCGGGTACGATGGCGAGCACGGCATCGAGCTCGCCTGCGGTCCTGGCGCGGCTTTTAGCGATCTCAGGAGGGCTGGAAGTGGGCAGTAGCGACATCTGGCGAGTACTGGGGACGTTCGATCTCACATGATTCCTGTAACCGGCAGCTTGCTTGACCATCGCGAGTGAAACCCGGATCATTGCGCCGCTTGTGTAGAGGCGAATTCCCTCGCTACGTTGCTGCTGGCGCAGCCTATTCTATATTCATCGCGCAGCACGCTTGCGACGACTTTAGTGGCGCATGCAATGGCGGACCCAGTAGCCGACGCACTCACGTGTCGCGCACAAGCAGCGCAGTAGCGACTTGAGCGGACGGCATGACAGAACTCCCTAAGCTGGAAGACCTCGACCCCGTTGAAACGCAGGAATGGCTCGAGTCGATCGACTCGGTGCTGAAGCTGCACGGCCCGGAGCGTGCACACTTCATCCTGGAACGGCTCATCGATTACACACGCCGCAGCGGCGCGTACCTGCCGTTCAAGCCGAATACGGCTTACGTCAACACCATTCCGACCGGCCGCGAGCCCGAGTATCCGGGCAACCGCGCGCTGGAGCGACGCATCGAGGCGTACATCCGCTGGAATGCGATGGCGATGGTCGTGCAGGCGAACCGCATGTCCTCCGAATACGGTGGACATCTGTCGAGCTACGCGTCGTCGGCGACTCTGTATGAAGTGGGGTTCAACCATTTCTGGCGCGCGACTTCCGACAAGCATCCGGGCGACATGATCTTCATGCAGGGCCATTCCTCGCCGGGCGTCTACGCGCGCGCCTACCTCGAAGGGCGTCTCAGCGAAGATCAGCTGCGCCACTTCCGACAGGAGGCCGGCGGTCCCGGCATTGGCCTGTCGTCCTATCCGCATCCGTGGCTCATGCCGGACTTCTGGCAGTTCCCGACGGTCTCCATGGGCCTGGGTCCCATGATGGCGATCTTCCAGGCGCGCTTCATCCGCTATCTCGAGCACCGCGGCCAGGTGAAGCCGTCCGACCGCAAGGTCTGGGCCTTCTTGGGCGACGGTGAGATGGATGAGCCGGAGTCGATGGGCGCGCTCACCATGCCGGTGCGCGAAGGCCTCGACAATCTCATCTTCGTCGTCAACTGCAACCTGCAGCGTCTCGACGGTCCTGTGCGCGGTAACGGCAAGATCATCCAGGAGCTCGAGGCTGCCTTCCTCGGCGCCGGCTGGAATGTCATCAAGGTGTTGTGGGGTTCGCGTTGGGATCCGCTGATCGCGCGCGATTCCAAGGGACTTCTGCGGCGCGTGATGGAAGACTCCGTCGACGGCGAGTACCAGAACTTCAAGGCGAAGGGCGGCGCGTACACGCGCGAGCACTTCTTCGGGAAGTATCCGGAGCTCAAGGAGATGGTCGCCAACATGTCGGATGAGGAGATCTGGCGCCTCAATCGCGGCGGCCATGATCCGCGCAAGGTGTATGCGGCTTACGCCGCGGCGATGACCCACAAGGGGCAGCCCACCGTCATCCTCGCGAAGACCGTGAAAGGCTTCGGTCTCGGCAAGGGCGGCGAAGGACAGATGGTCGCCCACCAACAGAAGAAACTCTCCGAAGAGGATCTGCGCGCCTTCCGCGACCGCTTCCACATTCCGGTCTCGGACGAAGACATCGCGCGTCTGCCCTTCCGCAAGCCCGAGGAAAACAGCGAAGAGCTGCAGTATCTGCGCGGCAAGCGCACCACGCTCGGCGGGTACGTGCCGACCCGACGCACCAAGGCGCCACCGCTCGCTCTGCCGCCGCTGGAAGCGTTCGCGCCGGTGCTGGAAGGCACGGGTGAGCGAGAGATTTCGACGACGATGGCGTTCGTTCGCCTGCTGACCATCCTCCTGAAGGACAAGACCATAGGCAAGAACATCGTGCCGATCGTGCCTGACGAGGCGCGCACCTTCGGCATGGAAGGACTGTTCCGCCAGATCGGTATTTATTCCTCCGTCGGCCAGCTCTACACGCCGCAGGATGCGGAGACCCTCATGTCCTATCGGGAGGACAAGAAGGGACAGATGATCGAGGAGGGCATCAACGAGGCCGGCGGCCTGTGCTCGTGGATCGCCGCGGGCACCGCCTACAGCAACCATGGGATCAACATGGTGCCGTTCTACATTTTTTACTCGATGTTTGGTTTCCAGCGGGTGGGCGACTTCATCTGGGCGGCCGGCGACATTCAGGCACGCGGCTTCCTGTTGGGCGCGACCGCGGGACGCACGACACTTGCCGGCGAGGGCCTGCAGCACCAGGACGGGCACAGCCAGCTCATCGCGAGCACGGTGCCGAACTGCGTGGCTTACGATCCGACCTATGCCTACGAGCTTGCCGTCATCGTTCACGACGGCATGCGCCGCATGTATGTAGATCAGGAGAACATTTTCTACTACATCACGGTGATGAACGAGAATTACCAGCAGCCCGCACTGCCGCAAGGCACGGAAGAGGGCATTCTCAAGGGCGGCTACCTCGTGCAGAGCGGGGGCCGCGGCAAAGTGCGCACGACGTTGCTCGGCTCGGGCACGATCCTGCGCGAATGTATCGCCGCCGCGAAGATTCTCGAGAACGACTACGGCGTGCCGGCCGATGTCTTCTCGATCACGAGCTTCAGCGAGCTGCGCCGTGAGGCGCTCGAGATCGAGCGTTGGAACACGATGCATCCGACGGATGTGGCGCGTGTGCCTTACGTGGAGTCACTTTTGAAAGACCGCGCGGGTCCGGTCGTCGCTGCGACCGACTACATGCGGATCGTTCCGGATCAGATCCGGGAGTGGGTCGGCGGACGCTACGTCACGCTCGGCACCGACGGATATGGTCGCTCCGATTCCCGCGCCGCCCTGCGCAAGCATTTCGAGGTGGATCGCAACTACATCGTGGTGACCGCCCTGAAGGCGCTCGCGGATGAAGGCAAAGTCGATCAGGCGACGGTCACGGGTGCGATGAAAGCGCTCGGCGTCGACCCCTCCAAGCCCGTTCCCTGGAAAGTTTGAAGGTTCAATGGCGATGAACGCGGCTGTGCGCCTCGTGGAAGTGCGAGTGCCCGACATGGGCAACTTCAAAGACGTCGCTGTGATCGACGTTCTCGTCAAGCCTGGCGAGAGCATCGAGACGGAAGCGCCGCTCGTAACGCTCGAAACTGAAAAGGCGACGATGGACGTGCCATCGACCGCCGGCGGGATCATCGAGAAGATCCATGTCGCCAAGGGCGGCACGGTGTCCACCGGGGATCTCATCGCTACGGTGAGGATGGCTGCAGAGGCTGCCTCGACCGGACAGGACAGCGCGAGGGCTGCAGCTGCCATACCGGCTGCGAACCAGACCGCGGGAGCAGCGCCTTCGGCGGCGCCTGGTTCGGCCGCGACGTCTGTCGGCTCGAAGCCAACACCCGTGCCGATTGCAACGCCCTCGTCTTCCGGCGCGGCCGCGGCACCCGCGCCTGCCGGTGCGTCGACTTCCGCTGGCACTGGTTCGAGACCGGCCGGCGGTGGCGACGGCGCCTCGGGGCCGGCAACTGCCTCAGCGCCCGCCTCTGGCGCTACGGCGCCTGCCAACTCAGGCAGTCCGGCCGGACGAACCGATCTCCCGCCGATCAACGAGCCGGGATTCTCGCAGGCGCATGCGGGGCCGTCGGTTCGTAAGTTTGCACGCGAGCTCGGTGTCGATCTGACGCGGGTCAAGGGACACGGGTTCAAAGGCCGTATCACGCACGATGACGTGAAGGCTTTCGTAATGAACGCACTGGCCGCGGGCGCTCCGGCCGCTGCCCGGGCACCGGGCGCGGGGGGCGGCGGGTTGCCGGCCGTTCCGGTTATCGACTTCTCGCAATTCGGTCCGACCGAGATCAAGCCGCTGTCGCGCATTCAGAAGATCTCCGGTCCGCGCCTGCATGCGAGTTGGGTGAATATCCCGCACGTCACGCAGTTCGACGAAGCGGACATCACCGATCTCGAACAGACGCGCACGAAGTTGAAGGAGAAGGCGACGCAGGCGGGCATCAAGCTCACCCCGCTGGCTTTCATCATGCGTGCCTGCGCGAAGGCGCTGCAGGAATTCCCGCAGTTCAACGCTTCGCTCGATCCGAGCGGCGCCAACCTCGTTCTCAAGAAATACACCCATATCGGCTTTGCGGCGGACACACCTAACGGGCTCGTCGTTCCGGTGGTGCGCGACGTCAACCGCAAGGACGTCTACGAGATCGCCCGGCAGTTGGCGGAGCTGTCGGAGAAGGGGCGCGCGGGAAAGCTGTCGCCCAACGACATGCAGGGCGGCTGCTTCACTATTTCGAGCCTGGGTGGCATTGGCGGGACAGCGTTCACGCCGATCATCAATGCGCCTGAGGTGGCCATCCTGGGCGTCTCGCGCTCGTCGCTGAAGCCTGTGTATCGCGACGGCGCGTTTGTGCCGCGACTCATATTGCCGCTGTCTCTTTCCTACGATCACCGCGTGATCGATGGTGCGACCGCTGCGCGCTTTACGACCTTCCTCGCTGAAAGTCTTGCCAAGGTGGGCGGCCTCATCGAGGCTGTGCCTTGAGCCGCGTCGATCTGGTTGTCCCTGACATTGGTAACGCGCACGACGTTGATGTCGTGGACGTGCTGGTGAAGCCCGGCGATGTCGTCGAGATCGACACACCGCTGCTTACGCTAGAGACCGACAAGGCGTCGTTGGACGTGCCGGCCACTTCGGCGGGCACGATTGCGGAAGTGCTGTTGAAGCGGGGCGACAAGGTTTCAAAGGGCGCGGTGATCGCGCGCGTCGATACCAACTCGCAGGCAGCCGCCGCGAAATCCGAAGGGGCATCTGCGGCAGCTGATGCAACCTTCGCAGAGTCTTTCGATGCTGACGAGTTGGAGCGGACGGTAACTCAACCAATTCTCAAGCCGCCCGCAGGGGCGCTGGCGGCGGCCTCTGGTAATGGGTCGGCCGGCAACGGTGCTGGGCAACCGGCGCCTCGTGCGGACTCCGGGGCGGGTGCGTCGTCGGCGGGGACAGCGTCGCCGGCCGCGCGCTCTGAAAGCGCCGGGGACACGGTGCGGATGCCGGTGCCGGATCTGTCGCGACTTGATCGTCCGGAAGCTGAATTCAATCGGTCAACGCAGTTGCTCGTGCTTGGCGCGGGGCCCGGCGGGTATACGGCGGCGTTCAGAGCGGCTGATCTCGGTCTGCAGGTCACGCTGGTGGAGCGTTGGCCGAGTCTCGGTGGCGTGTGCCTGAATGTCGGGTGCATTCCCTCGAAGGCGCTGCTGCATGCGGCGAAGGTGATCGAGGACGCGGACGCCATGTCCGAGCACGGCATCTCCTTCGGAGCGCCGGCTATTGATCTCGAGAGGCTACGCGCCTGGAAGGGCTCCGTGGTTAAGAAGCTGACGGGTGGCCTGCGCGTGCTGGCCAAGCAGCGCAAGGTGGACGTGGTGCAGGGCGCGGGGCGGTTCGTCAGCCCCAATGTGCTCGAAGTGATGGGCAACAGCGGCTCCGAGCGCATCCGTTTTGACCAATGCATCATTGCGGCGGGCTCGGAAGCGATCCGGTTACCCGGCCTGCCGGCGGATCAGCGGATCATGGACTCCACCGATGCGCTGGAGCTGCCGGAGTTCTCCGGGAAGCTGCTGGTCGTTGGCGGGGGCATCATCGGGCTCGAGATGGCCTGCGTTTACGATGCGCTGGGAAGTAAGGTCAGCGTCGTGGAGCTCACCAGCCAGCTCATGCCGGGGTGCGATCCGGATCTGGTGCGGCCGCTCGAGCGGCGCATCCGCGCGCGCTATGAGCAGATTCTCCTGGGGACCAAGGTCGCCAAAGTCGAGTCTCTGCCCGAAGGACTGCGCGTGACCTTCGAGGGTGAGAAGGCGCCGGCGCCGCAGGTGTTCGATCGCGTTCTCGTGGCTGTCGGGCGTGTGCCGAATGGCAAGGCGATCGGCGCGGATGTGGCGGGCGTCAAGGTTTCCGAGCGGGGGTTCATCCCGGTCGACAAGCAGATGCGGACGAATGTGCCGCATATCTTTGCGATTGGCGACATCGCCTCGATGCCGATGCTCGCGCATAAAGCCATGCACGAAGCCAAGGTCGCAGCGGAAGTGGCTGCTGGCGAGAAGCGCGCTTTCGATGCGCGGGCCATTCCGTCAGTGGCTTATACGGATCCGGAGATCGCCTGGGTGGGTCTTACGGAGACCGAGGCGAAGGCCAACGGTATTGCTTTCAAGAAGGGCTCCTTCCCGTGGGTCGCGAGCGGTCGCTCGCTGTCGATCGGGCGCGACGAGGGACTCACGAAACTGCTGTTCGACCCCGAGACGCACCGCGTGTTGGGCGGCGGCATCGTGGGTACCAATGCCGGCGAGCTGATCAGCGAAGTGGCGCTGGCGGTTGAGACGGGATGCGATGCGGCCGACGTCGGACTGACGATTCATCCGCATCCGACGTTGTCGGAGACTGTCGCCGCGGCTGCGGATGCTTTCGAAGGCACCCTGACCGATCTGTTCATCCCGAAGAAGTAGATTCCGAAGCTCGCGAGCGCCGCTAGATGGTGCGCAAGCGCTCCAGGTACGCCTGTTCGTCAGGAGGGCGGCCGGTGCGTTGGGCGTCCCACAGGGCCTCTGCCAGAGCTTCGAGCATGGTGTGCTCCGCGGCGTGCGGGTCTCCCAGGCGCGCTGAGAGCTTTTGGTGGACTTCGGCTATGCCGGCCGGGCGATCGGTGGCGACCTGCTCGCGGATCGCCAGGTGAAGCCCCATGTGGAGGAAGGGGTTTTGGCGGCCCCCCTCCGGGGTGAATTCGGCCGTCAGGGCGTTCTCGCCGGATTCCAGCCATGTGACATATTCCGGATGCTCGGCGATGACCGCGGCGAGTTGCGCTTCGAGGGGCTCGAGGGGCCCGCGGGCGGTGAATTTGCGCCATGCGTCGAGATACATGCGGCGCATTTGTTCGCGGTTCTGGCCTGAGAAGACGGGCATAGGGCTACTTCAGGCGCAGCGGCCCGCGCCGCTTCTTTTCGTGAGCGATGGGGGCGTCGGAGCGTCTCAGGGCGGACGGCGGCGTCTTGTGCGGGTACTCGCACAGGTCTTTGATGATGCACTTGGGGCATGCGGGCAAACGTGCCGTGCAAACATAGCGGCCATGCAGCAGCAGCCAGTGGTGGGCGTTCTTTTTGAACTCGTCCGGGGTGTTGCGGATGAGAGCCTCTTCGACCGCGCGAGGGTTCTTGCCAGGCGCCAGACCGGTGCGGTTGGCGACGCGGAAGATGTGCGTGTCGACGGCGATCTCGACCTGCCCGAATATCATGTTGAGAATGACGCTTGCCGTCTTGCGGCCCACGCCGGGTAGCGCCTCGAGCGCCTCGCGGGTGTCAGGAACCTTACCGTCGTGCGCCTCGATGAGCTGCTTGCACAGCCCGATGAGGTTTTTTGTCTTCGCGTTATACAGACCTACGGTTTTGAGATAAGGCTTCACGCCGTCGATGCCGAGTCTGAGGATGGCCGCTGGCGTGTTCGCGACGGGGAAGAGCTTGCGTGTCGCCGTGTTCACGCTTTTGTCGGTGGTGTGCGCGGAAAGCATGACCGCGACCAGCAGCTCGAAGGGCGAAGTGTAGAGCAGCTCGGTCGTTGGATCGGCGTTTGCCGCTTGCAGTCGGCGATAAATGGCTCGGCGCGTCGCGGGATGCATATGCGTTACCCGTGTGCGCCCGCTGTCTCGCGGGTTCGCGGTCTCAATCGCGACTTTGGATGCGGTCATCGATGCTCTTCAGCCAGTGAGCCCGGACGTGGCATTCGCAGCCTGCTTTCTCGTAGCTAACACCGAGGCGTGCTCTTCCAGGCGGCGCGCGATCCGAGCGTTGTGTGCGTAGTAGCGCTCTCGGTTCAGATGAATGTCGGGTGCGGGAGGTGCGTCAGCGAGAGTCGTTCGCGCCACCATGGTAATGCAGTCAACCGGGCAAGGTGCCACGCACAGTTCGCAGCCCGTGCACAGCTCGGCGACGACTGTATGCATCTGCTTGCGGGTGCCCACGATGGCATCGACAGGGCAGGGGGGCAGGCATTTCACGCAGCCGATGCAGACCTCTTCGTCGATCTGGGCCACCAATGGTGGGCCCTCGATCCCATTCGTGGGATTTAAAGCGAGTGGCTGGCGATGTAGTAGCGTTGCCAGGGCGGCTATCGTGGGGGAGCCGCCGGGAGGGCACTGATTGATCTCGGCGGCGCCGCTGGCTATCGCATCCGCGTAAGGACGACATCCGGTGTAGCCGCAACGCGTGCACTGGGTTTGCGGCAGCAGTGCGTCGATGTCGTCGGCGGTCGCCATTTAGCTGATCTTCATTCCTGGTGTCGCGCCCGCGTCCGGCGACAGGAGAAACAGGCCGGGTGTCGCGCCGCTTGCGGCCAACACCATGCCCTGTGATACGCCGAACTTCATCTTGCGGGGTGCGAGGTTTGCCACAACCACCGTCAATCGATCTTTGAGCGTCGCAGGGTCGTAGACAGACTTGATTCCCGCGAACACGGTGCGCGTTTCCGTGCCTAGATCCAGCGTGAGCTTCAGCAGCTTGTCGGCGCCTTCGACGTGCTCGGCGTTGACGATTCGCGCAATGCGAAGGTCGATCTTCTTGAACTCGTCGATGGAGATCGTAGCAGTACTCGACGCGGCGTCGGCCCCTGCCGGCGGCACAGGGGCCGTAGGGTTGGCTCCTGCCCCCTGCGCAAATTTTGAGCGCTCGAGCAAGGCTCCGACGGTGACCGGTGCGTCTCGTCCCGACGTGGGCCCGGACGCCGACCTGGTCTTGGCACCCTGGGGCTTGTCAGCATTCACGTTCGCAGACTCCTTATCGACTTCGAACAACGCGTCGAGCTGTTTGGGATCGACGCGGGTCATCAGATGGTGGTATGGGTTGACGCGCGTGGGGAGCACGTCGGCGTCGCTCCACTGGAACGGACGGTCGAGGCCGAAGAGCTCCTTCGCGACTCGCTCGGCAACCTGCGGGAGCACGGGCGCCAGGAGCACGGTCAGCAGCTTGAAACCGTGCAGCGCTCGGGAGCACACGTCCTGGAGCTCGGCGGAGTTCGCCGGGTCCTTGGCGAGGATCCACGGCTGGCGTGCGTCGAATTCCTGGTTGATGCGGTCGGCGATGGACATGACGTCGCGCATGGCCTTGCCCAGTTCCCGCGCCTCGTAGTTTTCGCGGGCGAGGGCGGCCAGCGAGCGCGCCTCACGCACCAGCATGTCTTGGTCACCGCTGTATTGCAGCTCGCCGCCAAAGTACTTCGTGATGAAGTTCGCCGCGCGGCTCGCGATGTTGACGTACTTGCCGATGAGGTCGCTGTTGACCCGGGCGATGAAGTCGCCCGGGTTGAAGTCGACGTCCTCGACGTTTGAGTTCAGCTTCGCGGCGATGTAGTAGCGCAGCCATTCGGCGTTCATGCCGACATCGAGGTAGCGCAGCGGGTCTATTCCCGTGCCCCGCGACTTCGACATTTTCTCCCCCAGGACCGTGAGGAAACCGTGGACGTACACGTGGTTCGGGATCTTGTAGGGCGCGCCCGCGAACTTGAGCATCGCCGGCCAGAACAGCGTGTGGAAGTAGATGATGTCCTTGCCGATGAAGTGGATCTGCTCGGTGTCGGGCGCCGAGAGGAATGCCTCGAAAGTGCGCAGCTCGCCGTTCGCGCGCGCCTTGCCGCTGGCGAAGTAGTTCTGCAGCGCGGCGAGATAGCCGATCGGAGCATCCAGCCACACGTAGAAATATTTCCCGGGCGCATCCGGGATTGGAATGCCGAAGTAAGGCTCATCCCGTGAGATGTCCCAGTCGCCGAGTGCGTCGTCGCCCTTGCCCGTCAACCACTCGCGCGCCTTGTTAACGACCTGCGGCTGCAGACGCCCCGGCGTCTCGAGCCACGCGCTCAGGAACTCGACACACTCGGGAGCGGAGAGGCGGAAAAAGAAATGGTCCGACGTTTTCAGCACCGGCTTCGCGCCCGACAGGGTCGAATACGGCTCGATGAGAGCGGCGGGCGAGTTGACGATGCTGCAGACCTCGCATGCATCGGCATACTGGTCCTTCGCGTGGCAGTTGGGACACTCGCCCTTGATGTAGCGGTCCGCGAGGAACATGCCCTTCAGCGGGTCGTAGAACTGCTCGACCGGTTTCACATAGATGAGATCGGCTTTCTTCAGGCGCGTGTAGACGTTCTGGGACAGGGCGACGTTCTCCGGAGAGTCGGTCGAGTACCAGTGGTCGAAGCTGATGTGGAAGCCGCGCAGATATTGCGGCCGCTCGGCGGCAATGCGCGCAACCAGTGCCTGCGGGGTGATCCCTTCGGCCTCGGCCTTGAGCATGATCGGTGCCCCGTGCGCATCGTCCGCGCACACGAAATGCACCTCATTACCCAGCATCCTCTGGAAGCGCACCCAGATATCGGCCTGGATGTACTCCATGATATGCCCGATATGCAGCGGGCCGTTGGCGTAGGGCAGAGCGGTAGTGACGAAAAGCTTGCGGGTCATGCCGGTAGTCTACCCGGAGTCTACCGGGAATCTACCCTTCCTGAAGTCCATCGCGCGCGTGCGGCAGCGGCGGCGCACCGGCTGCGGCGGACTTCAGCCGACGTCTTTGAGCGCCTCGAACTTCGTCTTGTTGATGGCCTTCTTGTAGGCCTCTTTGCCGGTGACCTGGCGGGCGTCGAGGAGTTGTTGGATCGCCGTGTCCATGGTGCGCATGCCGAACTGGCCGCCGGCCTGCATGACGTTCTCGAGCTGGTCGAGCTTGCCCTGACGGATGAGGTTGGAGGAGGCGTTCGTGTTGACGAGGATCTCGAGGGCGGCGACGCGGCCCTGCTTGTCGATGCGCTGCAGGAGCTGCTGGGACACGACACCGCGCAGGGAGGTGGAGAGCATGGTGCGTACATGCGACTGTTTGTCGGACGGGAAGACGTTGACCATGCGGTCGACGGTCTGTGCCGCGCCATTGGTGTGCAGCGTACCCATGACGAGAATACCCATCTCGGCGGCCGTGACCGCGATGCTCATGGTCTCCAGGTCACGCAACTCACCGACGAGAATGACGTCGGGGTCTTCGCGAAGGGCGGAGTGCAAGGCGGCGGCGAAGCTCGGACTGTGAACGCCGATCTCGCGCTGACTGATGAGGCAGCTCTTGCGGTGATGCACGAACTCGATCGGGTCCTCGATCGTGAGGATGTGGCCCTTCACGCGCGTGTTGATGTCGTCGATCATCGCCGCGAGCGTGGTGGACTTGCCGGAGCCCGTCTTGCCGGTCACCAGGATGAGGCCGTTGTTCGCGCGGCACATCTGGCGCACGGCCTCGGGGATCTTGAGCTCATCCAGCGTGAAGGCTTTCGAGGGAATCGCGCGGAAGACGGCGCCCATGCCATTCAGCTGGCGCATCACGTTGACGCGGAAGCGGCCGTGGTCGGCCAGGGTATAGGCGAAATCCGCGCCGTCCTTCGCCTCGAAGCGGTCGAGCGCGGGTTTCGGCATGATCTCGTAAAGCGCCTGCTTGACGAACTCCATGGCGAGCTTGTCGGGACGCAGCGGCTGCAGATCGCCGAACTGACGGATGCGCGGCGGATCGCCCGCGATGAAGTGCAGGTCGGAGCCGCGCTTCTCCAGTACTTCGAGCAGGAACGTATCGATCTCGGCCACGGTGCGTTGTTTGCGGGCTCTTCAGGCGGCCGAGGTCGAAGCCGGGGCCGGTGAGGAACCCGTGATATCGACTTTCGGCAACATGTTGGTGTCGGTCACATACTTCTGGAACGCGGCCTTGTTGATCGCATAGCCGTAGGCGTCATCCGGGTCGATCTCGCGCGCCGCGATGGCGGCCAGCATGGCCTGGTCCAGGAGCTGCATGCCCAGGTCGCGCCCCATCTGCATCTGGCTCGGAATCTGGTGCGACTGGTCGGTCTGGATGAGCTTGGCGACCGCCTTCGTCATCATCAGCACTTCGCAGATCGCCTTGCGTCCGCGGGCGTCGCCGGTTTTGATCAACACCTGCGTGACGACGGCGAGCAGGCTCTGCGCCAGGAAGCTTTTCGTCTGTTCGCGCTCTTCGACGGGCAACGCGTCGATGATGCGGTCGATGGTCTTCACGGCGCTCGTCGTGTGAAGCGTGCCTAGCACCAGATGCCCCGTCTCGGCGGCGGTCATCGCCATCGAGATCGTTTCCGCATCACGTAGCTCGCCGACGAGGATGACGTCCGGGTCTTCGCGCATCGCCGCGCGGACTCCTTCGGCAAAGGTCGGGATGTGGGTGCCGAGCTCGCGCTGGATCACCTGGCTGTTCTTGCTTCGATGCACGAACTCGATCGGGTCCTCGAGGCTGATGATGTTCAGCTTCCGGGTCTGGTTGAGGTGGTCGATCATCGCGGCGAGCGTCGTCGACTTGCCGGTGCCGGTGGAGCCGGTGACGAGAATCATGCCCTGGTGGTAGTCGCAGAGCTTCGTGATCATGGGCGGCAGCCCCAGCTTCTCGAGGGTGGGGACTTCGGACGGGATCGCCCGGAACGTGGCGCCGATGCCCGTTTCCTTGCGATACACATTCACCCGAAATCGGCCGCCCTCGGCGGACACGTACGAGAAGTCGAGGTCGTTCCCTTTGGCGAACTGCTCCCCCTGCGACCGGGTCAGGATCTCGCCGATATAGCCGTCGAGCTCGGTCACTCGCAGCTCGCGGAATTTGATCGGCAGGAGATCGCCATGCATGCGCAGCATGGGGGGCACGCCGACGGCCAGGTGCACGTCGGAGCAACCCTGCTGCGAGCCAAGCTTAAGGAACGCGTCGATACGCGCCAAGGCGACACCCCCAAAGGTCTATATCGGAACGCTGTTTAGCCCGCGCAGCACTGCGGAATCAATAGCTTGTGGCAGGAAATTTGACGTAACGCACGCAAGTCTAGCAGGCGGGGGGCCGAAAACCCGCCCGCGAGCGGTCCCGCGCCACGAATCGGAACGCTCGCGGGCTGAGGCGCCTCGGCAAAAAGCCACGCCTTTTGCCCGTATGCCCACCTGAACTGACGTACTCGCGGACGTCACGCCTTTTGCCGGGGCGCCCAGCCCGCGTGCCAATAAATAACGCTACAGAAACTTCTCCAGGGCGAGCCGGAACTCGTCCATGCTCTGGAAGCGCTTGGTCTTATCGACCGCCATGGACTTCATCACGAGGTCGGACAGACCCGGCGGCAGCGCGGGATTGATCTCCTGCGCGATCCGCGCCTTCCCCTGCACGTGCTGGTACATGACCGACATGTGATCGCCGCGCGAGTAGGGGGGTACGCCGGTCACCGTCTCGTAGAGCATCACGCCGAGGGCGTAGACGTCCGCGCGCTCGTCGACTTTCTTTCCCAGGATCTGCTCGGGGGCCATGTACTTGGGCGAGCCGATGACATAACCGGTTTTGGTGAGCTGCGTATCGCCCTCGCGGTGTGCCGCGGCGACGCCGAAGTCCACGATCTTGAGCAGCCCCTCCTGGTTGATGAGGACGTTCGCGGGCTTCAAGTCACGGTGCACGATGCCGACGTGGTGTGCCACGGTCATGCCGTTGCAGATATCGATGGCGAACTGGATCGCGCGCTTCAGCTCGAGTGGCTTCTCGTTGACGATCTCGGCGCCCAGCGTGTGCGAGGGGAAGTACTCCATCGAGATGGCGTACAGGCCCTGGATGTACAGGAAGTCATAAATGCGGATGACGTTCTTGTGCGTGATCTTGCGTGAGTAGCGCAGCTCGTGGACGAAGCGCTTCATCACTTCCTCGTCCCCGGAGACGTTCTGGTTCAGGAACTTCAGGATGAGCCGCTCTTCGACGACGGTGTCTTCCATCAGCAGCACGGTGCCGAAAGCGCCGCGCCCGATGCGGTCGATGTACTTGTAGCGGCCCTCGATGATATCGCCCGGCTTGAGCGTTCCGATGTCGAGGCGAGCCGCGGACTCGGCCTGTTTCACGGCCGCGCCGAGCGCAGCTTCGGACATCAATAGCGTCTTCGCGGCCTCGGTAGCAGCAGCCGGTTGCGGCGGACGGACCGCCGAGGGTGCTATAGCGGCGGTCGGCGAACCGGTACCGGTGGTCGGTGGCAAACCGCCGGACAGGCGCGTCTGCAACTCCGCCAGGGCGGCATGCGCGATGCGCGCAATGGTTTGGTCGGGTGAGGCGAGGTGGGTTTGCAACTCGCTGCGCAGCTGGTCCACATGCCGCTCGTCGACGATCTTCGACAGCGCCTGTATCGCTTCGATACGCACTTCGCGCTCCGGTCTCGATGCGAACGGCAGCAGAGTATCCACGAGCCTGCTGTCTCCGAGCTTGCCCAGGGCCCGCACCACGATCGGCATCGCCCTGGCATTGCCCGACTGCAGCATCTCGGTCAGACGGGGTACCGCCCGCTTGCTGCCGATTTCGGCGAGTGCATCGACCGCGCGCTCGCTGACCCACCAGTCGGTATCGCGCGTCGCCTGGATGAGCGAGTCGACCGCGCGCTCGTCTTTCGTCTGGTTGAGGATCTCGATCGCCGCGCGGCGGATGTCTTCGTCCTTGTCGCGTACGAGCTGTAGCACCGCGTCAATGACTCGCGGGCCGCCGATCTTGCCGAGGGCGTCCGCCGCCCGGCTGCGCACCCACCAGTCGCTGTCCTTCAGCGCCTCGAGCAGGTACTTGACCGATTTCGCGTTGCCGACCTCATTCAACACCTCGACGGCCGCGCGGCGCGCATTCTCGTTCTCGTCCTTCAGGATTTCGATGAGATAGCGGATGGTGTCCGGGTGGTTCGCCTTGATGACGACATCGATGGCCTTGTTCTGCACATCGATCTCGGGATCCTTCAGTAGCGCGGACACGCGCTCGATGTCGATGGGTCCGTCCATTCTCTGCAGGGCGGACAACGTCGCGCCGCGGATGAGCTTGTTGGGGTCCTTCAGCAGTCCCTGCAGGGCCGTCTGGACTTCCGGCGTGTTGAACCGCGCGAGCACGTTGATGATGTGCACGCGGGCGATCGGATCCTTGCCCTGCACGCGGCCGACGAGCTCGGAGACGGAATTCGCGTCGGCGATTTCGCCAATGATGCGGAAGAGCGCGGCCTTTTCGTTCGGCTCCTGCGTATAGGCGGCGGTGAGCAGCTCGCGGACACCGAAGCGCGACTTCTGCGCCGAGATCACCTCGAGAATGGCGGGCTTCGCGACGCCGGGCGTTCCGAGCGCCTCGAGCAGCAGGTGCGGCGGGTAATTGCGGTTGCTCGTCAGGGCCCAGGCGATTCCGGCGGTGACCCGCGGGCTGCCTTGGATGAGCCCTTCGAGAAACTGCGGGAAGGTCTTCTGGCTCACCAGGCCGGTGAGCACCTCGACGAACGCGACGGTGGCGTTCTTGTCGGCATCCGGAAGGGCGGCGAACACGGGCTCGATCGCCCCGGGACCCAGGTCCTTGAGCTTCGCAATCGTCTTCTGCGTGGCGGGACTTGCGGGGTCCGACGAAGATCTGATCTCTGTGACCAGCCGGTCCGCACGCAAATTCGTGAAAAAGCTCATTCAGCCTTTCCGTTGGGAGCAATTTCCGCACTCAACCCGTCGCACCGTTTCGCTCCCACGAGGTCAGTAAACGGCGCCACCGGGTCAAGCGGGCGGGCATTTCCGCCGACGGTTTGCGCGATATTGCGCAAGCGCTCGTCCAGGCGGCGCACGATTATGCCACAGCCCAGGGTTGCGCAGACCTTAAGGCTCATGTGGCGATCATTAGTCACACAGGCTCCCAGCCTCTACAATCTCGTCCCTTTGATTTTCCGGCTTTCAACATGGCTGACGAATCCACTCTAAACGGTCTGAGGGCGGCCCTGGCCGCTTATGCGGAGCCGTACGCAGGGCAAACGCTCGGGGATGCGCAGGCGGTGCGGGACGTGAGTGCCACGGCCGGCGGCTATACCGCCCGCATTGTCCTCGGCTTCCCGGTGGGCGGTTATCAGAGCGAGCTCACCGAGGCGCTGGGCCGACACCTTGCCGCTGCCGGCATCCAGGTTCCGCTCACCGTCGAGCTCCAGTCCGATATCAAAGCCCATGCGGTCCAAAGAAATCTCAAGCCGCTGGAGCAGATCAAGAACGTGGTCGCCGTGGCTTCCGGCAAGGGCGGGGTCGGAAAATCCACCGTCGCCGTCAATCTCGCGCTCGCCTGGGCCGCGCAGGGAGCCCGGGTCGGGATTCTGGACGCCGACATTTACGGGCCGAGCCAACCGCTGATGCTCGGCCTCGAAGGTCAGCGCCCGGCATCACCGGACGGTAAGCACCTCCGGCCCCTCATGAGCCATGGCGTGGGCGCCATGTCCATCGGGTTCCTTGTCGACGCCGAGCAACCCATGGTGTGGCGCGGGCCCATGGTCACGCAGGCGCTCACACAGCTGCTGACTGAGACCCACTGGGGCAACCTGGACTACCTCGTCGTCGATATGCCCCCCGGCACCGGCGACATCCAGCTCACCCTTGCGCAGCGCGTCCCCGTCGCCGGCGCGGTGATCGTTACCACGCCGCAGGACATTGCCCTCGCGGACGCACGCAAGGGGCTCAAAATGTTCGAGAAGGTGTCGGTTCCCGTGCTCGGCATCGTGGAGAACATGAGCATTCACGTGTGTTCCAACTGCGGGCACGCGGAGCACATTTTTGGCTCAGGGGGAGGTGCGCGCATGGCGGAGCAATACGGGGTGAAGCTCCTCGGTGAGTTGCCGCTCGATGCGCACATCCGGGAGGAAGCCGACAGCGGCCGCCCGACAGTGGTCGCCGCCCCCGACTCGGCGCGGGCCAAGGCGTACTTCGAGATGGCGCGGCGCACGGCAGCCGCCCTGGCCGCCCGCGCGCGCGACCGCAGCAGCGTATTCCCGAAGATCGTCATCGAAGAAAGCTGATAATTTCATGTTCTTTCACGGGAGGTTCCGCTTAGATGAGCATCAAGTCCGACAACTGGATCCGGCGCATGGCCAAGGCGCACGGCATGATCGAGCCCTTCGAGTCGGACCAGGTGCGGCACGCGGACGGTAAACGGATCATCTCGTACGGCACATCCAGCTACGGCTACGACGTGCGCTGCGCGAATGAATTCAAGATCTTCACCAACATCAACAGCACGATCGTCGACCCGAAGCAGTTCGACGAGAAGAGCTTCGTCGACTTCGGCGGCGAGGTCTGCATCATCCCGCCCAACTCGTTCGCCCTGGCGCGGACGATCGAGTACTTCCGTATCCCACGCAACGTGCTCGTGGTGTGCCTCGGAAAATCGACCTACGCGCGCTGCGGAATCATCTGCAACGTGACGCCCCTGGAGCCCGAGTGGGAAGGGCACGTGACGCTCGAGTTTTCCAACACCACGCCGCTCCCGGCGAAGATCTACGCGAATGAAGGCGTGGCGCAGATGTTGTTCTTCGAGTCCGACGAAGTGTGTGCGACGTCCTATCGCGACCGGGGCGGCAAGTACCAGGGGCAGAAGGGCGTGACGCTACCGAAGGCCTGAAGGCGGCCGCAGGCGCCCTGGCTCGCGGGGGATCATTCGCGCTTGAGGCTCTGGATCTGCATGTTCCACTCGATCTGGTGGTCGCGTCGCTGCTGGACGCGCAGCGGGATGTAGCCCAGGGAGGGCGCGCACCAGAATTGGGTGACGCGGGGTGAGCCCTCTTTCTGAGCGCTGTAGATGATCGTCTTGACGGTGCCGACAGGCGTCACGAGCGTTTCCGTGCCGTCGCGCGAGTAGCGGTATTTGCGCACGGAATTGCCACTGAGCAGCAAAAACTCCTCTGGCGTGCGGCCTTTCAAGAGCTCCACCATCAGGGCGATCTGCACTGACAGGTCGTCCTGAATGCCGGGGGGTAGCGGCATGTCGACCTTCGTGTCCTCGTAGACGCCGGTCACGCGCCCGTGCTCCCAGTCAAACACAACGTCGGCGTCGCGTTTCGTCGACGAGGTGCCGTCGTCGGCTTTGTAGCTGAGGGGGCGCACGTCGGCGTCGGTTACCTTCAGCACACTTTCCTGTGTGGGCCGCTCGGACCTCATGCGCCCGATGCCGCGCGGCTCGCTCTTGGAACGGTAGATCCACGTGTCGTCCTGACGCTCGAGATGGAGGGTCGAGAGCGCCACCGTCATGCCATGCCACATCCACGTGTAGGAGGCCTCGAAGGGCTTGAGCTCATCTGCCGTGGCGACGGCATTTAGAGCGAGGCCGGCGATGGCGAATGCCAGCGTCAGCGCAATTCGGGCCAGTCCGTGCTGCGGGCGTTGTTCAATTGCGCGCGTGAACACTTGGATCCTCCACCAGCGGGGCATCGAGAACCTTGCCATCGAGCCACACGCGACCTTCTTTCCATGCCAGGCGGCCCTCGGCAAGCAACTCGATTACGCGCGGATAAATGACGTGCTCGGTGGCCTGCACTCGTGCTGACAAGGCGGATTCCGTATCGCCCGGGCGTACCGGAACTGTTGACTGGAGAACGACTGGTCCACCGTCGAGTTCCGCCGTTACGAAGTGCACGCTGGCGCCGTGTTCGGTGTCCATGGCTTCCAGAGCGCGGCGGTGAGTATGCAAGCCCCGATATTTTGGCAGCAGCGAGGGATGTATGTTGAGCATACGCCCCGCATACCGTTCAGCGAACCGCGGAGAGAGAATGCGCATGAACCCGGCCAGCACGATGAGATCCGGGTGGTGTGCGTCGATCGCGACACTCAGCTCGCGCTCGAATACCTCTCGATCGCGCGCGCTTTGCCATGAGATCGTCTGCGCATCGATTCCCAGACTGCTTGCGGTAGTGAGGCCAGCCACACCGGGACGATCCGAGATCACGACATTCACACGGGCGTTGATACGCCCGTCGAGGCAGGCGCGCGCAATCGCTGCCATGTTGGAGCCACGGCCGGAGATCAGAATGGCGAGTTGCAGCGGTGCGCGACTGCCGGCGCTCATTCGTTGATGACGATGCCATGTCCGCCTTTGCGGACTGCGCCGATGATTTGCGCGGTTTCGCCGCGTGAGTTCAGGAGTGCTACCGCAGCTTCAGCGTGTGCAGCCGGCACGATGGCAATCATGCCAATGCCGCAGTTGAAGGTGCGATACATCTCCGCTTGCTCAACGTGGCCCGTGCGCTGCAGCCAGTCGAACACCGGATCACGGCTCCAACTGCGTCGCTCGAGCACGACTTCCATGCCTTCTCGGAGCACGCGAGGGATGTTGTCCGTGAGCCCGCCGCCGGTGATGTGGGCGAGAGCGTGGACCGGGAGCGTCCGTATCAACTCCAGAAGCGGCTTGACGTAGATGCGGGTCGGAGCGAGTAGCCGATCGAAAAGCGAGCGGCCTTCTAATTCGGTGCTCGCGTTCGCGCCGCCCAGGGCAATGAGCTTCCGGATCAGCGAGTAGCCGTTCGAGTGCGGTCCGGAGGAGTTCAGCCCGATCACGGTGTCCCCGGCCTGCGTCCGTGTACCGTCGATTATGGCGTCCTTCTCGACGACGCCGACGCAAAAACCGGCGAGATCGTAGTCGTCGCCGTAGTAGATCCCCGGCATTTCCGCCGTCTCACCGCCTACCAGCGCCGCACCGGCTTGGCTGCAGCCCTCCGCGATCCCGCGGATCACCGCCTCGGCCACGTCGACCCGCAGTTTGCCGGTGGCGTAGTAGTCCAAAAAGAACAGAGGCTCCGCCCCCTGGACCACCACGTCGTTGGCGCACATCGCGACCAGATCGATGCCGATGGTGTCGTGGCGGCGGGCATCGATGGCCAGACGCAGCTTCGTGCCCACGCCGTCCGTCCCGGAAACCAGGACAGGCCTCTTGTAGCCTGGTGGAAGCTCGACGAGCGCGCCGAAACCGCCGATGCCCGCCAGGACTTCGGGGCGCTGCGTGCGTTTGACGATGGGTTTGATGCGCTCAACGAGTTCGTCGCCGGCGTCGATGTCGACGCCGGCGTCGCGATAGGTGAGGCCGGAGCCTTCTTTCATGGCATGTGTTTGCGAGCTGGATCGGCCGACGTATGGCACTGGGTGTGTGGTATTGTACATACCGCTCCGCGCCGTTGCGCGTGCGATCCAAACATCGTCCAAATGCCTGGTTGCGTTAGTAAATCTTCGGGGTCGCCTGTGACCGAGGCGCGTCCGCTTGCAACTGTAGCGCGCTCGCCCGCCGCAAGACTTCCTGCTGTGCATCCGCCTTCGCCCGAGGTGCGCGCGCCCGCGGCGAAGCGGCGCACGCGCCGCTTTCTGGCGAGCCTTGCATGGCTCCTATGCGTTTTGCTGCCCGTAGCTTCGTGGGCCGCCCGCGCCGTCCGGGTCTATGAAGTAGACGTCGGGGGCCAATCCACAACCGCTCTGCAGGAGGCCATGCGCCAGGCGCTGGTGCGTGCGACCGGCCGCCGCGAATCCGCCAACGATCCCGCGTTGGCGAGCCTGATCGAAGACGCTCCTAAGTATGTAAGGTCCTATTCACCCGGACCCCGGGGTGAGACCCAGGTGATCTTTGACAGGGTAGCGGTCGAGCGTTCCATCACCGCTGCTGGGCGAAGCGTCTGGGATCCTGAGCGACCCTTTACCCTGGTCGTGCTTTACCCCGCTCTCGCTCGTACCGATGGAGATACGGCGCGCGCATCGCTCGAGCAGGCGGCTGCTGCGCGCGGCCTGCTGATCAGCATGATTCCTCTTTCGATCGTCGACGCCAGCGGTAACGAGCTCGGGCGCGACGCGTTGCTTGCAACTGCGAGGCGCTACGGTGGCGACGAGGTACTGGTCGGCCGCACCGACACGGGCGCGTCCAGTGGCCAGTGGCAGTGGACGTTGTACACGAACTTCTCCAGCGAAAGCTGGAGCGGTACTTTGACCGCCGGCATTGACGGCACGGTAGACCTTCTCGCCCCTCCGCAAGGGGCGTCTCTCGCGCAGACGGAGGCCAGGGTTCTCCTCGAAGTCGATGGAGTGGGAAACCTGACGGACTACGCAAACGTCCAGCGAATGCTGGAAGCCGTCCCTGGCGTGCGAGGCGCCGCCATCTCGCAGGCCAACGGCTCAAAGGCCACTTTCGATGTAACGGCCCGAGGAGGCTCGGAGGCGCTCGATCGAGCGCTTGCGGGATCGGCGCGACTGGTGCGTAGTGGTGCGGGCAATGCGCGCCTCCTCTACCAATATCATCCGTGACTGTCGGCCCGACCTGAGAGGCCCTAGTCGCCTGGCTTTGCCGTGCGTCACCTGCCAAATCTGATCTGCCTGTTCCGCCTCGCGCTGATCTGGCCCGTTGCCACAGCGTTGCAGGCCGGCGAGTACGGTCTGGCGCTCGGCCTGTTCATGGCGGCTGCGGTCTCGGATGGGCTCGATGGCTATCTCGCCAAACGGTTCAACTGGACCTCGGAGGTGGGCAAGCTTCTCGATCCTGTCGCGGACAAGCTGCTGCTCATGACTGTTTTTATCGAGGCGGCCTGGCTGGGTCTCGTCCCGTGGTGGATCACTGCGGCCGCGGTCGCACGCGACGTCCTTATTGGGTTGGGCGCACTCGTCTTTCGAGTGTGGTTCGGCCCGTTGCATGGACGGCCGACGATCATCAGCAAGATCAACACGGCCGCGCAGCTTTTGTATCTGATGGCGGTCATGGTCAATGCCGCCGCGGGCTTCCCGCCGCATGAGGTCCTCGAAGCCGTGGCACTGCTCACAGTCATTACCATCGTGCTTTCCGGTTTTCATTACGTTGCAACTTTCACGCGGCGCGCGTGGTCGGCGCCGGCGCCATCATCCTGACCATGCAGCAGCTTCCTCTTGGTGTTCGACTTCCCGACCGCGCCGTGTTCGCGAGCTTCCTGCCTGCGCGAAACGGGCAGGCCGTCGAGCATGCGCGGCAGGTTGCGAACGCCGAAGTTGCGGGCACCACATGGTTGTGCGGCCTCGGTGGCGCCGGTAAGTCGCATCTATTGCAAGCCGTCTGCGCGCAAGCGAGCACCACTATGCGGGCGGGCTATGTCCCGCTGGCCGAGCTCGGCAAGCTCGGGGTTGGTGTGCTCGAAGGATTGCGGCAACTCGAGTGTCTGTGTCTCGACGATGTGGATGAGGTCGTGGGACAGATCGAGTGGGAGCGCGCGATTTTCGGCGTCCTGAGGGAAATTGAGGAGAGTGGTGGGCGGCTCGTGGCGTCCGCCGAAGCGCCGCCCGCGTTGCTGAAGTGGGCGCTGCCGGATCTCGGCTCGCGTTTTTCGGCGAGCGCGATCTTTCAGCTGCGCGTGCTGGATGAGGTCGAGCAGCAGGCGGCGCTCCAATTGCGCGCACGGCTGCGGGGATTCGATCTCCCGGAGGAAACGTCGCGCTGGCTGCAGCGACGATTCCCGCGCGATATGCGGAAGTTGTACGAGCTCCTCGATACGCTCGATGAGGCCGCGCTCGTGGCACAACGGCGGCTGACCGTGCCGTTTATACGCGAAGTGCTGCGATTGTCATGAGCGCCTGACAGAGCCCGGTGGCGCGCAATGAGAGTCATGCGGCGAGTCTCACCGCCAACGCGGCAACTCTTCTTCCTAACGCCTGTGCGAGCGATTTCTCGTGATCCGTGAGCGAGGATTCGTCCATCGGTCCGGCCACGTGCGAGGCGCCGTAAGGCGTTCCGCCGCCGCTCGTCTCGTTCAATGCGCGCTCGGTGTACGGGAGTCCGACGAGATACATCCCATGGTGCAGAAGAGGCAGCATCATCGAAAGCAGCGTCGCTTCCTGCCCGCCGTGAATCGTTTGCGTGGACGTAAAGACTCCAGCCGGTTTTCCCGCCAGCGCGCCGGACACCCACAGGCTCGCCGTGCAGTCGAGAAAGTACTTCAGTGGCGCCGCCATGTTGCCAAATCGTGTGGGACTGCCAAGTACGAGTCCGTCCGCCTGCCGCAAGTCCTCGAGCGTCGCGTAGGGCGCGCCGCTAATCGGGATGAGTTTCGCCGGGCCTTCGCTCTCCGCCACCACCGGAGGCACAGTGCGCAGCTTGGCAGCCGCGCCTGGTACACCTTCGATGCCGCGACATACGTGCCGCGCCAGCTCTGCCGTCGAGCCTTTGCGTGAGTAGTAGAGCACCAGTATTTCTGTCATGAACCCGTCCCATGTTGCGGTCCGCAGGCGCGTCAGGGCGCCCATACGGGCGAGAGCTGCCTGAGAGTCGAAGTACGTTGCCACAGTGATGCCGCTCCTTCCATGGTCTTCCTTCAATGAGGCCGCGGGCACTCCGCCGCCGAGAGCAACGTGTCCAGGCAGCGCCTCGCCCCGATGCGCGATCGCCGCTTCCTGATGCCGCGAGCTCATCGCACGCTGGCTTGTCCAGGCCTTACGATCGACCCCAGTCTGAGCGGGCACTTGCCGTGTCGGCACCCTCCAAATCGGGGGTCTTCGTGCAGAAACTGCGGCACTCGGGCTAATATTTCTCCTTAGCGGCCCGTAACGCGGCCTTTGTCCATGCGGAGCAGTGTGTGGTCTGCAAGAAGTGTGTGGTCGCTGGCCGGGTGCAGGGCGTGTTCTATCGCGCCACGGCGGCTCGGCGCGCGCAGGAGCTTGCAATTCGCGGCTACGCGAGAAACCTCGCGGATGGCCGGGTGGAAGTGCTAGCGTGCGGCGAGGACGAGGCGGTGCAGACGTTCGTGAGCTGGCTTTGGACAGGCTCGTCCGCCTCGAAGGTGAAGTCGGTCGACGTGACCGATGTGCCGCCCGATTCCGTACAGGTGGCCGCGAGCTTTCACACCGCCTGACCTTCTTTATGGAGCTCACGCCAGGGAGCGCGGTAATGACCCATCGCCCCCGCTCAACGATCTATGGGGTTTGTGGTGTCAGTTAGAATGCCTGCCATGCTCAATTGCAAAACGCGCGTCTGGGTCCTGATCGCGGTCGCTCTTTTCGGACTGGGTACGCTGCCGGTCGAGGCGGGGCTGCCCGCCATTC
The DNA here is from genome assembly GCA_028293765.1 of Gammaproteobacteria bacterium. Classification (GTDB taxonomy): domain Bacteria; phylum Pseudomonadota; class Gammaproteobacteria; order Steroidobacterales; family Steroidobacteraceae; genus 13-2-20CM-66-19. The sequence goes on along the minus strand of JAQGOG010000001.1, from coordinate 29,258 downwards.
CCGGACTGCATCGGCACGCGAAGGCCGATCCGCACCGGGGGCCAGCGACGATCGTTGCCGCCAATCCGCTGGCGGTCGAGGCGGGGATCGAGATTCTCAAGAAAGGCGGTAAGGCGATCGATGCTGCGGTGGCCATCCAGGCGATGCTCGGCCTCGTCGAGCCGCAGAGCTCCGGCGTCGGCGGCGGCGCTTTCATGATGTACTACGACGCGAGTACCGGCGTCGTCAGCGCGATCGACGGTCGGGAGAGAGCGCCGGCCGGCGCGACCCCTGACATGTTTCTCGACGAGCACGGGAAGCCCTTTCCGTTCGTAGAGGCCGTTCGAAGCGGACGCTCGACGGGTGTGCCGGGTGCGATCGCCATGCTGTCGGCTGCGCATGCCCGGCTCGGCGCACGACCGTGGAAGGAGCTGTTTCAGCCCGCGATTCGCGCCGCGAGCCAGGGATTCAAGGTTCCCGAGCGGCTTGCCAACTTTCTCGGCGAAGGCTCGCCTTTCCCGCCTACGACAGAGATCCGTGCCCTGTTTTCGAAGCCCGATGGAGCGACGCTGCACGCGGGAGACGTCTTCAAGAACCCGCTGTACGCCAAGACGCTCGAGCGGATCGCGAACGAAGGCCCGCGCGCGCTCTATGAAGGCAGTATCGCTGAAGAGCTCGTGAAGCGGACGCAGGAGGCGCCGCTGCCGGGCACGATGACGCTGAAGGATCTGGCTGCGTATCGCTCGAACTGGGTGGAGCCGATTTGCCGGCCGTTTCGGCAATACACCGTGTGTGTTCCACCACCGCCGTCGAGCGGTGTCACGCTGCTCGAGATGCTCGGCATGCTCGATAAGACCGATATCGCCGAGCGCGGCCCTTCGGACCCGCAAGCATGGTTTCTGTTCGCGCAGGCGAGCCGTCTGATGTATGCGGATCGGGACCGCTACGTCGACGACCCACATTTCGTACCGGTGCCTGTCGAGCGACTCCTGGACCCCGCATACGTACGCTCACGCGCGCAACTCATCGGCGAGAGGGCCGGGCCCGCGCCGCCGCCGGGGAACATCATCAACATGCCGCGCGGGAAAGATACGACCAACGAGTCCGCCGGCACGAGCCACTTTGTCGTGGTCGATGCATCCGGCAACGTCGTGTCGATGACCACGACGGTGGAGTCCGTGTTCGGCTCGAACCGCACGGTCGGCGGCTTCGTCCTCAACAATCAGCTGACGGACTTCTCACTGGTGCCGACGGATGAGAACGGTCCCGTGGCGAATGCGGTTCGCGGTGGCAAGCGACCGCGGTCGTCGATGTCGCCCCTCATCATCCTCGATCACGAGGGCCACTTTGTGGCGGCGTTGGGCTCGCCCGGCGGGTCGGCGATTCTCGACTACAATGCCAAGGCTGTAGTGGCTCTGCTCGCCTGGAAGCTGTCGGTCAAGGCAGCAATAGAGCTGCCAAACCTGATCGCCAGAGGCGATGACTATGCGGGCGAGATGGACCGGTTTACGCCCGAAGTCGTAGCCGGCCTGCGCGAGCGGGGTATCGAATTGAGATCGGGCCGGGCCGAAAATTCAGGGTTCCATGCGGTCGTACGCCATCCGGATGGCACGTTCGAGGGCGCGGCGGACTCACGTCGCGAAGGCGTCGTGAAGACGTTGCCGGCGGAGCGCTGAGACGCGAGGTGCGTTAGCGCTGCGGCGGCTGCGCTGCCCAGTGCGTGCCCGATAAGTCTACCGCGGTGGCGGCGAGCCTGCCTTTAACGCTGGAAATCCCAGGTCGTCCGCGCCATTCCAGCGCGTCCACGCATTTATGACTTTGTCCGGGTAGTCCCGCCGCCCGATGCTGCCGTTGTACCTGGCGAGCGCCCTGCGCACGTCGTTGTGCTCGTACTTGAGATAGAAGCGCAGGATCGCGCAGCCCATGCGGATGTTGGGTGCGATGTGGACCAACTCGTAGCGCCGCATGCCGAGCTGCTCGGGCCAGAAGGGCATGACCTGCATGAGGCCGACCGCGGCCGATGAGGAGACGGCCCAGCGGTCGAAACGGCTTTCAATCTCCATTACGCCCATCACGAGTCCCGGGGGCAGGCGCGCCTCACCGGCCCGGTGCGTCTCGCAATAAACCTCTTTGAGGATGTCGAGCCGCTCGTCTTTCTCCTTCACGATGCGGCGCAAGCGCGGCTCCATGAGCGTGTACCAGACAGCCGAGTCGTAGTGATCCGTGAAGCACTCGGCTTGCACGATCGCCTTTTGCACGACGGTCCTGAGCTCAGGATCCTTCTGCTGGTCGGCGCGCGCCGCATCGACCAACAGCACGACGCCCGCTATTGCCCATAGCGCGCGGACGAACACCGCGCGCCCGGCCTTCTCAGCGAGCCATCCGCGCGCGGATGAACTCGAGCGCATCGTCGGCTGGGAACTGCGTGCTCTCAGTGTCGCGCCGGCCGCGATACTCGAGCTTGCCTGCTTCCAGTCCGCGCTCGCCGACGACGAGTCGGTGGGGGATGCCCAGCAGTTCCGCATCGGCGAACTTGACGCCCGGTCGGGCATCACGGTCGTCGTAAAGCACTTCGATTCCAGCGTCCGTGAACTCGGCATAGAGGCGGTCGGCAATCTCGCGTACACGAGGGGATTTATGCGCGTTGAGCGGCACGAGCACCACCTCGAACGGAGCGATGGGCTCCGGCCAGATGATGCCCTTCTCATCGTGATTCTGTTCAATCGCCGCGGCGACGATGCGCGTCACACCAATGCCGTAGCAGCCCATGTACAGCGTCACGTCGCGACCGGCCTCATCCAGCACGGCGGCTTTCATCGGTATGCTGTACTTCTGGCCCAACTGGAAGATGTGGCCCACTTCAATGCCACGGGTGATCTTCAGCTGGCCTTTGCCGGAGGGGCTGGGGTCGCCCTCGACGACGTTACGCAGATCCGCAGCGATCGCACCCTGAAAATCCCGGTCCCAGTTCACGCCGGTGTAGTGCATGTCCTTCTCGTTCGCACCACTGACAAAGTCTGCCAGGGCGAGCGCGGCGTGATCGGCGTACACGCGGCAGGTCAGGCCGACGACACCGATGTACCCCGGCTCGGTGCCCGTGGCTTTCCTGACACTCTCCGCATTAGCCATTTTCAGCGGGCTTGCGACGCCGGGAAGTTTCTGCGCCTTGACGGCATTCAACTCGTGATCACCGCGCACGACCAGTGCGACGATGGTGTTGTCGTCGCCGTCGACGAGCAGTGTCTTCACGCAGCGGGCCGGCTCAATCTTGAGAAAGCGTGACAGGTCCTCGATGGTCTTCGCGCCGGGAGTCGATACTTTCTTCAGCTCCTCTTTAGGCGCGGGACGCGGCTGCGAGGGGGGCAGGGCGGCCGCGGCTTCGAGATTCGCGGCGTAGTCATCCCCGTCGGAGAACACGATGGCGTCTTCGCCAGAATCGGCGATGACATGGAATTCCTGCGAAACATCGCCGCCGATCGCTCCCGAATCCGCTCGCACCGCGCGGAACTTAAGTCCGGTGCGCGTGAAGATCCGGGTGTAGGCGTCGTACATCGCCCGGTAGCCCTCCTGCAGGGAGGCCTCGTTCGCGTGGAACGAATACGCGTCTTTCATGATGAATTCGCGCGCCCGCATGACGCCGAAGCGAGGACGGACCTCGTCGCGGAATTTCGTCTGGATCTGGTAGAAATTCACCGGCAGCTGCCGATAGCTCTTCAGCTCGCGGCGCATGATGTCGGTGATGACCTCCTCATGGGTGGGGCCGGCGACGAAGTCGCGCTGGTGACGGTCCTTGATCCGCAGCAGCTCGGGGCCGTACACCGTCCAGCGTCCCGACTCCTGCCAAAGCTCGGCGGGCTGGATGACGGGCATGACGAGCTCGAAGGCCCCCGCGCGGTTCATTTCCTCACGGACGATCCGCTCCACCTTGCGCAGCGTGCGCAGGCCCATGGGCAGCCAGCTGTACAGCCCGGCCGCCAGCCGGCGGATGAGCCCGGCCCGCAGCATGAGCTGGTGGCTCAGCACCTCGGCCTCGGCGGGGGTTTCCTTTACCGTGTTGATCGGATATTGCGAAAGCCTCATCGTGGGTGTACGAACCTGAAGGAAAAGGGGGTCGGCATCTTAACAGCGTAGGCGCCTGATAAGATGCCGCACCTGGCTACCCCCATGCCGTCGACCATCAAAAGAGCTCAAGCACGTGGAGTCCGCAGCCCAGGAAGAGATCAAGCCACGCAGCAAGGGTATTTACCTGCTGCCGAACCTGCTGACCACCGGTTGCCTGTTCTCGGGGTTCTATGGAATCGTCGCGGCCATCGACAAGCATTTCGCCCCGGCCGGCATGGCCGTGTTCGTGGCAATGATCTTCGACACGCTCGATGGACGCATTGCGCGGCTCACGAAGACTGAGAGCGCGTTCGGGAAGGAGTACGACAGCCTCGCGGACATGGTCGCATTCGGGGTAGCACCTGCCATCATCGCTTACCAATGGGGCGTCGTCCGGATCGCGGAGTTCGGCCACTATTGGGGCCGGTTCGGGTGGCTGGCCTGCTTTTTCTACGCGGTCGCTGCAGCGCTGCGGCTGGCGCGGTTCAATGCCCGGGCGGCGGGTGCGGACAAGCGCTATTTCGAGGGACTCCCCAGCCCGTCCGCGGCGGCGATCGTGGCGGCGTTCATCTGGTTTGCCAGCGCATGGCCCGAGCCCGGGCTGGTGGGGCTCATCGGGGCTTTCCTCGTCACCGCCAGTGCCGGCGCCCTCATGGTGAGCGGCTTCAGCTATCCCAGCTTCAAGAAGTTCGATCTCGACCGCCGGATCAAATTCGTCTACATGCTGCTGGTGCCGCTGTTCTTCGTACTGATTGCGATCGAGCCGTCCACGATGCTGCTGTCGATGTTTGCCACTTACGCGCTCTCGGCACCGGTTCTTTGGATCGGGCGCCGCATCCGGCGCCTGATGCGCGGCGCCCCGGCGGGCGTGGGCTAGAAGTTTGGATACGCAGCGGCGTAATCAGTACCTGGAGGCGATCGGCGTCGATGTGTGGGTGCGGCGCCGGGGCGGTGCGCTGGCTGACGTGCGGTTGCTGGCGGCTACCGTTGATGTGCAGGCCGCGCCTGCGGACAGCCCGGCGGCTGCCGTTCCAATCGCTCGAGCGCCCGTCGAGCCAGTGTCAGGCGAGGTCCCCGCGCAGTGGGAGGCGTTGCGTACCGAGGTCATGAGCTGCACCAAATGCAGTCTCAACACGACCCGCACACAGGGCGTCCTGGGGGTTGGCCCGCAACGGACCGACTGGATGGTGATCGGTGAAGCGCCCGGTGCGGAGGAAGACCGCAAGGGTGAACCGTTCGTGGGCCGCGGAGGGCAGCTGCTGGACGCGATGTTGCGCGCCATCGGGTTGAGCCGCGCGACGAATGTCTATATCGCCAACGTGTTGAAGAGCCGGCCGCCGGGCAACAGAGATCCCAAGCCCGACGAGGTCGCCGCCTGCCTGCCCTACCTGATACGGCAGATCGCGCTTTTGCAACCCCGCGTCATGCTCGCGGTCGGACGTATAGCGGCCCAGAATCTGCTGAGCACGGACGTGCCCCTGGGCCGGCTGCGCGGCAAGGTGCATCGTTTCGGTGAGCTGAATACTCCGCTCATCGTGACGTATCATCCTGCGTATCTCCTGCGCACGCCCGCTGACAAGCGTAAGGCGTGGGAAGACCTGAAGTTTGCGCGCAGCGTGTTCCGGCAACTGACGGATGGCGTACCTATCGATGGCGACCGCTCCTGAGCTGCTCGAGTCCGCTCCTGACGTCTTGATCCGGCCCATGGTCGAGACGGACGTAGGCGGTGTCGTGGCCCTCGAGAGGGCGTCGTATCAGTTTCCCTGGAGCGAAGGGATCTTCCGGGACTGCCTGCGGGTGGGCTATATCTGCCGCGTGGTGATGTCCGGAAACCGACTCATCGGTTATGGCGTGATGAGCGTCGGGGCGGGCGAGGCCCACGTCCTGAATATCTGCATCGACATGGCTTACCGGTGCCAGGGTATCGGCAGGCGGCTGCTCGAGTACCTCATCGACCGTGGCGCCGTGGCGGGCATGAGCGAAGCCTTTCTAGAAGTGCGGCCGTCCAACACTGCCGCCATCCGGCTATACCTCTCCCTTGGCTTCGAGCAAGTCGGCATGCGCCGCGGCTACTACCAGGCGGTGGGCGGGCGGGAAGACGCCGCCGTGTTGAAGCTCGCATTGCGCGGGCGGCGCACCCGTCCACCCTGACGCTGTTGCACGACCGACTCGCTGAACCCCTGCAGACTCGATCATTGTTATTCCCCCTGCGGCCAGCATAGACGGCGGCCGTGTGTTGTATTGCGATGGATGTGTTCCCGGGTGCGCCGCAAGAAGATCGGGCGGTCGTCCGGGACTGCGGATACCATGCTGCCCCCGACGTGCCCCGTGCGGCCGGCCGGTGCCGCAAGTGCTTCTAAGTCCTTGATCGCACTGAGGGCTGTACCCAATTGGAAAAAGTGAGCGATGTCGACTGACAGTTTATCCGCGGAAATCGGGCGAAGACGCACCTTTGCCATAATCAGCCACCCCGACGCCGGCAAGACCACCCTTACGGAGAAGCTGCTGCTGTTCGGAGGCGCCATTCAGATGGCGGGCACTGTCAAGGGCCGCAAGGCGGCACGGCATGCGACTTCCGACTGGATGCGGCTCGAGCAGCAGCGCGGAATTTCCGTGACGTCCTCGGTCATGCAGTTCCCCTACCGGGACGGCATCGTGAATCTGCTGGATACGCCGGGGCACGAGGATTTCTCCGAGGATACGTATCGCACGCTGACGGCGGTCGATTCGGCGCTGATGGTCATCGACTGCGCGAAGGGTGTCGAGCAGCGCACGATCAAGCTCATGGAGGTCTGCAGGCTGCGCGACACGCCGATCATGACTTTCATCAACAAGCTGGATCGCGACGGTCGGGCGCCCATCGAGCTTCTGGATGAGATCGAGAAAGTGCTGAACATCCGCACGACCCCCATCACCTGGCCCATCGGTATGGGGCGTGAGTTACGCGGGATCTATCATCTGCTCGAAGACAAGATTTATGCCTATGAGGCCGGCGAAAAGGGTCGTGTCGGTGAGAACCGCACGATCATCGGGCTGCACAGCGAGGCGGGGCGTGAGTTTCTCGGCGACGTTGCCAGGGCGTTCGATGAGGAGATCGAGCTCGTGAAGGGGGCGACGGAGCCGTTCGACCCCGAAGCGTATCGTGCCGGCCAGCAGACGCCGGTGTTCTTCGGATCCGCCATCAACAACTTCGGCGTCGAAGAATTGCTCGCGTCATTCACGACTCACGCGCCCGGGCCGCTGCCGCGGGAAACCCGTGAGCGCAGCGTGGATCCGCAGGAGCCGGCGGCGACGGGTTTCGTCTTCAAGATCCAGGCGAACATGGATCCGGCGCATCGCGACCGTATCGCGTTCCTGCGGCTGTGCTCGGGGAAGTACACGCGCGGCATGCGCCTGTTTCACGTGAGGCTGGGCAAGGAAGTGCGTGTCGCCGATGCGCTCACTTTCATGGCGGCAGACCGTGCGGCGGCGGAAGAGGCCTTCGCCGGCGACATCATCGGTCTTCACAACCACGGCACGATCAACATCGGCGATACCTTCACCGAAGGCGAGCGCCTCAACTTCACCGGCGTACCTAACTTCGCACCGGAGCTGTTTCGCCGCGCGGTGCTCAAGGATCCGTTGAAGATGAAGGCGCTGCAGAAGGGGCTGTCGCAACTTTGCGAGGAAGGCGCGACACAGTTGTTCAAGCCGCTGCGCAACAATGACCTCATTCTCGGAGCGGTCGGCCAGCTGCAGTTCGAAGTCGTCGCGTTTCGTCTGCAAGACGAATACAACGTGCAATGCGTATTCGATGCGGTGACGGTGCATACCGCGCGCTGGGTGACGGCTGCCGATGAGAAGAAGCTCGCGGAGTTCCGGGCCAAGGCGTATGACAACCTCGCGGTCGATCACAGCGGAGCGCTCGTCTACCTCGCGCCCGGACGTGTGAATCTCGAGCTCACTCTCGAGCGGTGGCCGGACATCACCTTTCGGGAAACGCGCGAGCTCGCGGCCTAGAATCGGCGAGCCCACGACGGGTCGGGGGCCAGTCGCGCCAAAGATCGCGACCCGGACGATTGGGGGGTGGCGCGCCCTGCGGTTTTGTGCAACATAGGGCGAAGCAGCGCCGCATGGGCGTGCGGCGCATCGCGTGTTTTTCGGGAGGCCTGAATGAGTGTTGTCGCTGTCTCGGCTCCGCTGGTAACCCGGGAGGCCGTCCTGCACGCGTTGTACGAGGCTGCAGAGCTCGAGCACAACCTCATGTGCACGTACCTCTACGCCGCGTTCAGCCTCAAGGACGGCGAGGCGGATGGTCTCAATCCCGAGGAAGCCGCAGCCGTAGGCCGCTGGCGCCGCGAGTTGATCGGAATCGCGATCGAGGAGATGGGGCATCTGTGCGCTGTCTGGAACATTACCGCGGCGCTGGGTGGCACCCCACGGTTCGGGCGCACCAACTTTCCTCTCGACCCCGGGTATCTGCCCGCCGGGATTGTCGTGAAGCTCGCACCGTTTACGCCCGAGACATTGCAGCACTTTGTCTTTTTGGAGCGCCCGAGCGGTTGCGCGGAAGAGGATGGCGAGGGATTCGTGTATGAGCGCAACTACATTCGTGGCAGCGATGGTCCGCGCCTCACTCCGATGGGACTCAATTACGACACCGTCGGCGACTTCTATATCGCGCTGTCCGATGGGTTGCGTGGGCTCGTCGCCCGGTATGGCGAGGGCGACACGTTCGATGGCGATCCCGCTCTGCAGCTGTCGCCCAATGAGATAGACCTCATGGGCGCGAAGCCGGTCATCTGTCTGAAGACCGCGATCGCTGCGTTCGATGCCATCGTGGTGCAGGGGGAGGGTGCGCCGAGCGACTCGGAGGGCTCTCATTACCAGAAGTTCGTGGCTATCCGGGACGAGTTCCGAACGTTGCTGCAGAAGAATTCCGCGTTCATGCCGGCGTTTCCGGCGGCTACGAATCCGGTCCTGCGACGCCCGCCGCGGCCGGAGGGGCGCGTCTGGCTCGAGAATGGCGCTGCCGTTGCCGCGGTCGATCTGGCGAACGCTTCGTATGGCCTGATGTTGCGTCTGCTCGGATACGCTTTTGCTTTGCGCGGTCCTTGCGCTGAGAAGGCGCTGTCGGTCGATCTCGCCATCGGTTTGATGCGTGCTGTCGTTCCGCTGGCCGAGCGCGCTGCGCGGTTGCCGGCCGGGCCTTCAAACCCGCACTGTCACGGGGGCATGTCGTTCGTGGCTCTCCGGGATACTGCGCCGCTGCCTCCGGGCCGCGCTGCCCGGCGGTATTTTGTCGAGCGTTTCGCACAACTTGCCGAAGCAGGTGAGGCACTGCGTACCTGCGGTGATCCGCGGGCGCGGACGGCCGCAGACCAACTCACGTCCCTCGCGAAGCGAGTGAGTCGCGGCTTCGATGTGTCCGCGCCGGCTCCAAATGTGGCGCCGATTTCAAACGACGCGCACACATCCAGCAGCGTGCGGACCTCGAATGGGCCGCAGGCAGCAAACGATGCGCACGTTTCGAGCGGCGCCCAGCCTTCACGTGGCGCTCAGGTGTCAGCCGGAAGCCAGCCTGGCGGCGCACCAACACAAGACTCGTCCGTTGTGAACGGTGTCGAAACGGCGAGGGGTGAAAAGCTGGAGCTGCTGTTTGAGACGAAGCGCTGCATCCACGCCAGGTTCTGCGTGACCGGCGCGCCCAATGTGTTTCTCGCGAACGTGCAGGGGCCGTGGATTCATCCGGATGCCATGGAGGTGGAGCGGGTCGTGGAGGTTGCGCATGCATGTCCCTCTGGCGCGATCCGGTACCGTCGTTTGGACGGCGTCCACGATGAAACGGCACCGCCGGTCAATCTTGCCGGCATACGAGAAGCGGGTCCGTATGCGTTTCGGGGACAGCTGCAGATCGACGGGGAACCGCAGGGGTTTCGGGCGACGCTATGCCGATGTGGCGCGTCGAAGAACAAGCCTTTCTGCGACGGCTCCCATCACGAGGTGGGATTCACTGCAACGGGCGAGCCGGCGAGTGGTAAGACGGACATGCTGCCCACCCGCGATGGTGTGCTGGCGATCGATCCCGAGGTGAACGGGCCGTTGGCGGTACGGGGCAACCTCGAGATTACAAGCGGCACCGGCCGCGTGGTCGCCCGAGTCGTGACGGCCACACTGTGTCGCTGTGGGGGCAGCTCGACCAAGCCGTTTTGCGATGGGACGCACGCGAAGATCGGATTCAAGTCGGCGAACCAGGGATGAGTTCGCGGCAATCGCGCGGGCCTTCAGGGTGCTTGCCGTACGCTTAGGTGGGCTACGGCGCGTTCGAAACCCGCCACTTCCGCTGCACGCGAGGCGGTTGCTGGCGCTCCGTACCGCAGTTCGGCGTATAGCGTAAGCAAGGCGCGCACGCTTTGGGCGAGGTCCGGGCGGCGCTCGGTGACCACATCCGCATAGGCGATCGGTCCTTGATGCGCCGGCCGCGGCAGGCCAACTCCCGCCAGCTTCTTGCAAAGGCGCGCATAGGCCCGCGCAAGGCGGTCGGGTCGGGCTCCAGGCGTACTTCGACCCACCTGCCAGGCAATCCAGGCCAGCCAGACGAGCAGCGTCGCGACGAAGGCCCAGCCGAGGGTTCGTAGATCCGGGCTGAAACCCAGGCGACTCAGCAAGTTGAGCTGCGAGTGGTAGTCGAACTTCAGGACGTGATCGTTCCACCACGTGTTGGTGGCATCCCACCTTTGCAGCATGCGGGCCAACCACGGCGAGGATCGCAGGAGACGGGCCGACTGGGAGCCCGCGTCGGGAAGCAGATCCATGATGCCTCTGTCCAGCCGACCCGGTTCCACGACAGCGGTCGGATCGACACGGGTCCAGCCGCGGCCCTCCAGCCAGACCTCGGCCCATGAATGCGCATCCGACTGCCGGATCACGAAGTAGTCACCTATGGGGTTCCATTCGCCGCCGAGATAACCCGTTACGACGCGCGCCGGCACACCGGCAGCCCGCATCAGCGTCACAAAGGCCGAGGCATAGTGGCCGCAGAAGCCGTCTCGAGATTTGAAAAGAAAATCGTCCACCGAGTCGGCACCCAGCAGCGGTGGATCCAGCGAGTACACAAATCCGCCGGTGCGCAGGTAGTCCAGGGTTGCATCTACGTACGCCGCGTCCGACCCCACGCGCCCATGCATTTGTTCGGCAAGCTTCAGCGTGCGCGGGTTGCGGGCCGGGGGTAAAGCGGTCTCGGTTCGCCGCGCGAGCTTCGAAAGCGGCTCCAGTGAGCGGGTCCTCGTGTGGGACACCGCCTCGTAGTTCGTAATTTCGGAGACCGGCTCGGCGGAGATCAGCTCATAGTCGTAGGCGAAGAAAACCTTCGAATCGGGGGCCCGATCCACGGTGTCGAGCGAAAACCACCACCGCTGTTGGGTCGGCTCGAGCGATACGCGATAGCGGTAAGCGGTGCCGAGAGACTCGATCGCCTGCTGCCGATAGGAAGGTTCGCGTCTGCGCCGCCACGTATAACCATCGAAGTCATGAAGCACCGGCCCACGCCAATAGCGCTCGCGTGCCGGTGGCGGCGCGCCCTCGAACCGCACGCGGAAGGCGATATCGTAGGACGACGTCAGCTTCGAGATGCTGCCGGGACTCATCGTGTCGCTGAGGCCGGTCAGCGCCTCCGCGGAGCGCGGCAAAGCCCAGAACGCACCGGTGAGGCGCGGAAAGAACACGAACAACACGAGCGCCAGCGGGAGCGCATACAGCAGGGCGCGACCGCCGAGCCGCAGGGCCGCACGGCTGTCGAATATCCCTGCGCCTGATTGGAGCGGCGAAGGGGGCTGGTTCCTTTCGGGAGCGTAGGCAATCACAGCGAGTGCAGAGCAGCACAGCCACGTGTGCAGCAGGTACAGCGGCGTACGCACGAGGCTTTGCCGGTCGAGGCACGCCGCCAGCAGGAGAAACAGGCTACCGCCGACGATGATGTATTGATCGCGCCGCGTGCGGGTTTCGAGCAGCTTGACGGCAGCCATCAGAATCAACAGCACGGTTCCCGGGCCGAGGCCGTTCAGTGTGTTGAAGCGTAAGAACACTGCGCCGACCAGCAGGAGCGCGAGGCACGTGCGGACGACGACACCGGGCAGTCCTACCGGGCGAACGGTACCCGCCAGACGCCATATGATCAGTGCGAGTGCGGCCGCCGATGCCCACACTGGAACGCGGTCGACGTGAATTAGTACGCCGGCGGCAAGGGCCGCGGTAGCCCAGGCGAGGGGTCGCAAGGGTTCGCGACTAATTGGACCGGCGCTTGCCAATGGTTTCACCGTTGCCGATTTCGTCGACGTTTGTCGCGCCACCGCTGCCAACAGCGCTACGGTTGCCGCCAGCGGCGCCCTTTCCCACATCGAGCCCGAAAAGCGCAAGTGACGCGAGACACTGGTGTCGGTGGTCGGCCCCGTGGTCGGGAGCGATGTGAACGTCGGGTAACTCGAGGCCGTAGCGTTCACCGCGCTCTTCCGCGTCGACCACCCAACGCGTGAGCTGTTCCAGGCGTGCCTCCGTAGCGAGCTTTCCGAGGCGTGCAAAATCAAAAATCCGCAGCTCCGAGCCGGCGGAGCTGTATTCCTTCACCAGCAGCGGGGCTTCGCGGGCGTACGCTTTCCAGTCCACCTGGCGCGGCGAGTCGCCATCGCGGAACGGCCGCAGTCCCCGCCACTCGTCGGCCCCCGAATGTCCCCGCGAACGCGGACCGGATTTGCGGCCACTTACCGTCGGCATCGGGAGCGAGCCGTGCGGCCGGGGATACACCATCATCTCGAGCGGCGCATGCACCCAGGTCCAAGCGCGAAACAACCCGAATGGATGGGCAGTAGTCAGGCGGAGCCGATCGATCCGCACCATGCCGCGCGTGGGCGCCGCAACGGGAAGGTCGATATGTTGTTTCCCTTCCGCCGGGACATCCGCGGCAACGGTGGGCTCGTCCGACACCCCCGACTCGATCCGATAGCGCCACAGCGGTGTAGTGTTGCCCAGCGTTACCCTGAGACTGCCGGCGCGAAGCGCGAAAGTTGGCGGCGCGGCGGCGGTTTGTAACGAGGTGCCTAGCAGGTTGCGATGGCATAAATGCATGGTGACCAGCGCGAAGCCGCCCAGCAGGAATGTCAGGAACAACGCGAGGCTGCTGCCGTAGTTGAGGCCGGCGACGAGCATGGAGAGCAGCAGCATGCCGAATCCCCATCCGGCTCGGGTTGGCAGGATGTAGAGCCGCCGCCGCTGCAGCGTCAGCGGCAGGGCATCGGCTCCCTGGCGGCGCCGGATCCATGCCGCCATCCGCGCGCTGAACAAGCGTCTCACGCGCGTAAGAATATTCAGGCTCGCCTCTCCGGCCGCTGGCGCATGCGATATGCTGCGCTCTCAAATCGCAGCGTCGGGAGCGCCCCAACATGCATCCGCATCTGCCACATATGAAGCCTCACACCCGTCATGTGCTGATCGCCCTCGTCATGGCGCTCGTGCTCCTCAGCGTGCCAGCGCAGGTCTACAGCGGGGTCTCGGGCGTAGCCGTTCTTTAGCCGCAAGGCGCCATCGCCAGGATCAGATCGGGACGGGAACCGCCCGAATGAGCTCCAGGGCGATCGCCTGACTATCACCGTTTCCCACAGACTCGCGGCGCTCGAGTCGGTGCGCTACGACCGATGGAAGCACGGCCTGAACATCCTCCGGCAATACTGACTTACGACCCGCGAGATACGCCCACGCCTGCGCCGCGCGGATCAGTCCCTGTCCCGCCCGCGGTGACAGGCCGAGCTTCAGGTCGGAACGATCACGCGTGCGCGCAATCAGCCCTTGCGTGTAATCCAGGAGGGCATCGGACACGTGAACCGTACGAACGTCGTTCTGGATGCGCACCACGGCTTCCGGGCTCAGGGCGGGCACGATCTGCGGCAGCAGATCGCGTCGCTCGCCACTGCGCAGGAGCTCGCGTTCGTGCGCGGCATCGGGATAGCCGAGCGTTACGCGCATGAGGAACCGATCGAGTTGCGATTCGGGCAGGTCGTAGGTGCCGAGTTGCTCGTGAGGGTTCTGGGTCGCGACGACGAAGAACGGATCCGGCAGGCGATAGGTCGTCAGGTCTGCGCTCACCTGGCGCTCCTCCATGGCCTCCAGCAGTGCGCTCTGCGTCCGGGGGCTCGCGCGGTTCACCTCATCCGCGAGCAGAAGCTGCGTAAAGATCGGGCCCTGCCGGAAATGAAACTGCTGGCTGGCACGATCGAAGATCGAAACGCCGATGATATCGGCCGGCAGCAGATCGCTCGTGAACTGCACCCGGTGCCACGCCAGCCCCAACACATGGGCGAGAGCGTGAGCCAGTGTGGTTTTCCCAACCCCGGGCACGTCCTCGATGAGGAGGTGACCGCGGGCCAACAGGCAGGCGAGGCACAAGCGCACCTGTGCCGGCTTCCCCAGGATGACCGTTTCCAGGGTCTGCACGGCGCGCTGTAACGCCACGGAGTCGGAATCGGAAGCTATCGCTGGCGCTGCGTTCACGGCCGCAACAGTCCGCGCAAGCAGTCGAGCTGCGCCGTAATGCTCGTGACCTGTCGCTCGAAGTCCGCCTCACGCTCGCGCTCGGTCTTCACGACATCGGGCGGGGCGTTGCGCACAAAATTCTCGTTGGCGAGTTTTCCGCGCGCTTTCGCGAGCTCCTGCTTCGCTTTGCCGAGGAGTTTTTCGAGCCGCTCGGCTTCCGCAGCCGCGTCGATGAGTCCTGCCATCGGCACCAGAACCGCGAGCTCGCCGATGAGGGCGGTGGCGGATTCCGGCGCTGCAGCGCCCGGCTCGAGCACGGTCAAAGTCTCGATGTTGGCGAGCCGCTGCAGATAGGCGTGATGACGCGCGGTATAGTCCTTGTCCTGCGCCGCTGCGCCCTTGAGGAGCACCGGGATGCGCTTTGAAGGAGCGATGTTCATTTCACCGCGGATCTGACGCACGGCGAGGATGAACGCCTGGATCCATGCGACCTCGCGCTCTGCCTGCTCGTCAGTAGGGTAATCCGCGGCCAGCGGATAACGTTGCAACATAACTGTCGGTCCGGCGCGGCCGGCGACGGGTGCCGCGCGTTGCCAGATCTCTTCCGTAATGAACGGCATGAGCGGATGCAACGCACGTTGCAGTGCCTCGAGAGTCTCTACCAGCGTGAGGCGCGTACCGCGTTTTGCGGCCTCGGATGCGTTCTGCGCGTGCAGCACCGGTTTGGTGAGCTCCAGGTACCAGTCGCAGAACTCATACCACGTAAACTCGTATAACGCCGTTGCTGCATAGTCGAAGCGATAGTCGCGGAAGGCGGCCTCTACCGCAGCCACCATCCTGCCGAAACGCGACCGGATCCAACGATCCGCCACGGAAAGCTCGACAGGCGCGCTTCCCGAAGCCGGCTCGGCTTCACCCACCGACATCGTGACAAAGCGCGCGGCGTTCCACAGCTTGTTGCAGAAGTTGCGATAGCCGGCGACGCGCGAGAGGTCGAAGCGGAGCTCACGGCTCGGCGAGGCGAGGGCGGCGAAAGTGAAGCGCAGCGCGTCGGTTCCGTGCGGCGCGATGCCCTCCGGGAATTGCTTACGTGTCGCCTTTTCCGCCCGGGCGGCAAATTGCGGCTGCATCATGCCGCTGGTGCGCTTGGCGACGAGCGCCTCGAGCTCGATGCCGTCGACGATATCCAACGGGTCGATGACGTTACCTTTCGTCTTCGACATCTTGTCGCCGTTCTCATCGAGAATGAGCCCGGTGATGTAGATGTCGCGGAAGGGCACGTCACCCATGAACTTCAATCCCATCATCATCATCCGTGCGACCCAGAAGAAGATGATGTCGAAGCCGGTGACGAGCACGCTCGTCGGATAAAATTTCTCGAGCGCGGGCGTCTTATCCGGCCAGCCCTGCGTCGAGAACGGCCACAGCGCGGAGGAGAACCAAGTGTCGAGGACGTCCTCGTCCTGACGCAATGTTACGCTGACTGCGAGGCCATGCTTGGCGCGAACTTCGGTCTCGTCACGGCCGACATAGACATTCCCCTGCTCGTCGTACCATGCGGGGATGCGATGGCCCCACCAGAGCTGGCGGCTCACACACCAGTCCTTGATGTTGCGCATCCACTCGAAATAGGTTTTTTCCCAGTTTTCCGGGACGAAGCGCGTGCGACCCTGCTCTACGGCGGCAATGGCCGATGCGGCGAGTGGGGCGATCCTCACGTACCACTGATCGGTGAGATACGGCTCGAGCACGGCGCCGCCGCGTTCGCCACGCGGAACCGTCAACTTGTGCTTGTCGACTCGCGCGACCAGACCGGCCTCGGTGAGCTCGGCGACGATGCGCTTGCGTGCCTCGAAGCGATCCAGACCGCGGAAACGCTCGGGCACGTTGTCGTTGAGTGCGGCGCGCGGCGTGAAAATGTTGATTTGCTCGAGGCCGTGGCGCAGCCCGATCTCGTAATCGTTGAAATCGTGCGCTGGCGTGATCTTGACGCACCCGGAGCCGAACGCCGGGTCGACGTACGCGTCGGCAATGATCGGAATCAGGCGCCCGGTCAGCGGCAGGCGCACTTTCTTGCCGATGAGATGCTGGTAACGCTCATCGTCGGGATTCACGGCCACGGCGGTGTCGCCGAGCATCGTCTCGGGCCGCGTGGTGGCGACGATGACGTGTCCAGAGCCCTCTTCGAGCGGATAACTCAGGTGCCAGAGATGGCCTTCTTCCTCTTCACTCTGCACCTCCAGATCGGAAAGGGCGGTGAGAAGCACCGGGTCCCAGTTGACGAGCCGCTTCCCGCGGTAAATCAGACCGTCTTCATGAAGCCGCACGAAAGCGTCGACGACGGCGCGCGACAGCTGCGGGTCCATGGTGAAGCGATCGCGGGACCAGTCCACGGAGTCGCCGAGTCGGCGCATCTGCGAAGCGATGGTGCCGCCCGATTGCTCTTTCCATTTCCAGACACGCGCGACGAATTCCTCACGGGTGAGGTCTGTGCGTTTCTGGCCGTGCGCATTGAGTTGGCGCTCCACGACCATTTGGGTCGCGATGCCCGCGTGGTCCGTTCCCGGTTGCCACAAGGTATCGTCGCCGCGCATGCGGTGGTAGCGGGTGAGGGCGTCCATCAGCGTGTGCTGGAACGCGTGGCCCATGTGCAGGGTGCCGGTCACGTTCGGCGGGGGGATTACGATGCAATACGGTGCACCCTGGCCACTGGGCGCAAACCAGCCATGGGATTCCCAGCGCTCGTAGATCCGCCGCTCGAGCTCGTGCGGCGCGTAGATTTTTTCCATTGACGGCAAACGGTATGGGGGGACGTCGGTCGATTATAGCGGCACCGGCACGCCCCAGACCGGCCAGGGCTACTCGCTACGGATGTTGTGTGACGCGGGCTGCACTCCTAGCTCGCGATAGGCCTTGAAGCGTGCGCGGCCGGCGCGGCGGCGGGCCTCGTCACCGTCGATGATTTCAGCGACGCGGCGGGTATGCGAGAGACACGGGGGCAGGTCGGGGGCGAGATTGATGATGATGTCGACATTTGCCGACGGTGGCGTCCCTGCGCTCAGCAGTACGGGGGCGTCATGGGGAGCGACAGTGGCGGTGAGCGGCTCGTGCGGAATGAAGCTGCCGTCGCTGAATGTCCAGAGCATGTCGTCGAAGGCTTTGAGCTCCGTGGGATCCGTGTGCCACACGAGTACGCTCTGAGAGGAGAGGTAAGCCTTTTCGGCGAGCTTGCACGCTAGTTTCAGGCGCGCGGCCGCTGACGGTCCCTCGAGGATGTAGAAGTCGACGCGTCCTTGCCACCCGCTGCTCTGCGCAGCCGCCGCGTCATTTGATGACGCAGGCGGTGGGAGTCTCTCACCGTCCGCGGGCGAGGTCGGCTTACCGCTTGATGCTGACGCGCCGAGCGGCGATGAGCCGTCGCCGCTCGAGGCGACAGAATCGGATGTGTCTACGCTTTCTGCCATGGCTCACGCCATTACGCATCAGAGCGCGGCGCGATGGATGAGAAAGTCCGCGAGCAGCGGCGTCGGCTTGCCCGTGCTGCCCTTCTGCGCACCGCCCTGGTAGGCGATGCCCGCGACGTCGAGGTGCGCCCATTTGAGTCCTTGCGTGAACTTGCCCAAGAACGCTGCCGCCGTAATCGCGCCGCCTTCGCGGCCGCCGATATTGGCGAAATCCGCAAAATTACTCTTCAGTTGCTCAGCGTACTCTTCCGTGACCGGCAATTGCCAGGTGCGATCGTCAGCACGCACCCCGGCTTCCACCAGTTCCCGAATGAGTCCGTCGTCGTTCCCCATGCATCCCGAGTGATGATGCCCGAGAGCGATCATGCAGGCACCCGTGAGGGTGGCGATATCGATTACGGCCGCTGGATGGAAACGGCGCGCGTAGTGGAGGGCGTCCGCCAGGATCAGCCGGCCTTCAGCGTCGGTGTTGAGGATCTCCACTGTCTGGCCGGAGGCGCTGGTCGCGATGTCGCCCGGCTTGACCGCCTTGCTGCCCGGCATGTTCTCCACCGCGGCGACGAGTCCGACGACGCGCAGCGGCAATTTGAGCTCCGCGACGAGGTTCAGTGATGCGATGACGGCAGCGCCACCGCTCATGTCGAACTTCATCTCGTCCATGGAGGGAGGATCTTTCAGCGAGATGCCGCCTGTATCGAAAGTGACGCCTTTGCCCACCAGAACGACGGGCGGCGTGTCCGCCTTGCCGCCTCTATGCTCGAGCACGATGAACCGGGGCGGCTGCGCGCTACCCTGAGACACGGCCAGCAGGCAACCCATCTTTTCCTTGCGGATGGCCGGCTCATCGAGTATCTGCACGCGCAGTGAGGGGTGGCGCTTTGCGATCGCGCGCGCCTGGTCGGCCAGATATGTCGGCGTGCAGACGTTCCCCGGCAGATTGGCGAGGTCGCGCTGGATCTTCTGCGAGGCCGAAATCGCGGCCCCGTGCTCGAGACCTCGCTCGGTCGCCTCGATGCCGGTCTTGCGTACCGGACCGGCGAGCACCCGCTGCAGGGCCGGCGATTTGGGCTTCTTGCCGGTCTTCAGATCATTGATGCGGTACAGCGAGCCTGCGGCGATCTCGGCGACGCCCCGGCCAAAATAATAGTCGTCCAGATCCTTGGAGTCGGGGCGGTCGATCGCGACGGCGACGCTGGTGATGCGCGTGCGCCCGATGGCGGTCATGGCCGCGGACCAGGCTTTGCGCCAGCTCTTGCGGGCGAAGTTTTTCTTCGCTCCCAGACCGGTCAGCACCACCCGCGAGGCCTCGATGCCGGGCAGATCCGCAAGCAGCAGCGTCTCGCCCGGGCGACCGGGGAAATCCCCGCGCGCCAGCAGTTTCTTCAGCCTCCCGCCGGCCGCCGAGTCGACGCTTTGCGCCTCTCCCGACAGCTCCCCTTCCTCGAAAATGCCGAGGACGATGCAGTCCACGGCGAGCGTTGCCAGTCCTTTGGTCCAGACCTCGAATTGCATTCGATCTCCCCCGATAGTGGCCAAGCCCATAGAACCGACCCGCGACAGGCGAACGTTGAGGCGCGGGGGCGTTCCGATTAACCTTAGTCGCCGCACCTCGGTACCGCGCCGGCGTTTCGTGTTGATTGCAGCGCGCGAAGCGGGCAGCGGTGCGAGCGATGCCATGAGTGTAACCTAAGACCTAAGCCGATTCCGGCGTGAAAGTGGGGGCCGGCCTGCCGGCTAGAGGCAATCGGTTGGGGAAAATTCTCGGGCGCTACATTCTGCGCGAAGTGGTGACGGCCTGGCTCGTGGTGACGAGCGTGCTGCTTATCATCCTTCTCGCCAATCAGGTCGCGGGCGTGCTGGAGCGTGCGGCCGTGAACCGCTATCCGCAAGGAGTCGTGCTCGAGCTGATCGGCCTCGGCGCCCTGCAAAACCTGAGCATTCTGGTTCCCGTGGGATTGCTGCTTGGGGTGGTGCTGGCGTTGGGCAGGCTCTACCACGACAGCGAAATGGCCGCGGCGCTGGCCTGTGGTGTAGGACCCGCGAGTATCTATATTCCTGTGGGCTTGCTGGCCGTGTGCGTTGCGGCTGGCTTGGCGTGGCTCACGCTGGTCCTGGCCCCGGATGCCACGTCTCGCGCATTGAGCTTGCGGAGCGCCGCGGTGCGTGCGGGGCAATTCGCGCCCATTTCGCCGGGCAAATTCCGCTCCTTCGCCGGCGGAAACGCAGTGGTGTACGCGCAGAACGTGAACAAGGACGGAACGCTGGGTAATGTGTTCGTGGAGCGGAATCGGGGTTCGGTGGTTGAGGTGGCGCTGGCGGGACGGGCGCGGCACTCGGTCACGCCGGATGGGTTGACGCACACCATCACGCTGTATGACGGCGAGCGCTACGAAGGAGAGCCGGGGAGCCCTCAATTTCGCATCGTGCACTTTGCCGAGCACACCATCCCTGTGCAGGTTCCCACGGCTTCCGATACCGTGAAAAATCTCGAAGCGCAGCCGAGCCGTTCACTGTGGGATTCGAATGATCCCAACAGGCGTGCCGAACTGCACTGGCGGATCGCGATGCCTATAAGTTGCGTCGTACTCACGCTGCTCGCGATACCGCTCTCGCGGCTCAGGCCCCGGCAAGGACGTTATGCCCGTGTCTGGGTCGCGGTCGTGATCTACTTTCTCTACTCCAATCTCATCTCGGTCGGCAAGGTCTGGGTCGCGCGCGGCACAGTTCCGGAGGCACTGGGCCTGTGGTGGACCCACGCCGCGGTCGTGTTGCTCGCGCTCGTGGTGATCGCAGGGCCGAGGCTCGCCACCCGGCTCCGCTACAGGATTCGTGGACTATGACGATCCTCGACCGTTATATCGTCCGCTCGATCCTCGGCTCAGTGCTGATGGTAATGTCGGTGTTGCTCCTCCTCGGCGGGCTATTCATATTCATCGATCAGCAGGACGAAATCGGCGTCGGTCACTACACCGCGATCGAAGCCATGTGGAACACGCTGCTCAACCTGCCGCAGCAGGCATTTGAGTTGTTGCCGATTACGGTGCTCATCGGCTCACTGCTGGGGTTGGGTTCGCTCGCGCGCGGCAGCGAGCTTACCGTGATTCGCGCGACCGGCATTTCGGTTGCACGGCTCGCGGGCGCGGCGCTGATCGCCGGGTTGCTGCTCGTCGGCGTCGAAGTGCTGCTGGGCGAATTTCTCGCGCCGCCGCTGCACGTCGCTGCCCGGCAGCAGAAGGCTTTCGCCAAGTACACCGACATCAGCTTCGAGGGAGGGGGCGGTGCCTGGGTGCGGGACGGGAATCTCATCCTCAACGTCGCGCGGCAATCGGGGCAGCGGCAGTTCGGTAGCATGCAGATATTCGAGTTGTCGCCCGATCATCACCTGGTGGCCCTGGGACATGCCGTGAAGGCCACCGCCGGCGCCAATAAAAAATGGGTGTTGGGTGACTACACCGAGTCGCGCTTCATGGACGATTCGGTGGCGACCCGGCCCGCGGGGCTGCGCATCCTCACGTCGAATGTAACGGCTGGGTTCCTGGGGCTGGCCACACAGGACCCGCAGCAGCTCACCAATCGCGCGCTGTGGCAGCTGATTACGTACTACCGCACGAATTCCCTGGATGCGCGGCAGTACATCTTCGCATTCTGGTCGCGTATCGCGCGCACCGTCGCGATCGCATTTTCCGTGCTGTTGGCGATTCCATTCGTGCTCGGCTCACTGCGCTCGTCAGGGGCGGGGACACGGACGATGATGGGGTTGCTGCTGGGAATCGGGTTCTTTCTGATGCAGCGGCTGATTGAGAGTGGGACGGTGGTGTTCGACCTCAATCCGCTGGTGCTGGCGTGGATGCCTACTGCGGCGCTTGCGACGGTGACGTTGGGGCTGTTGGCGCGGGCGCGGTAGGCGCGGGGGCGCGGTCGCAACGCGACGTCGGCTTCGAAAAAGTTGCGCCCAGCGCGGGGACTTGTCTGTCCCGCCGCCTGGCGGTTTGAAGATCTCCGTCGAAGGATTACTTCACGTGAGCCGCCAGGCGACCTCGGGTCTCAATGGTAGTGGTGATCGCAATCGCCGTCGTGATCCCGATCATGGCAATCATGATCATGGTGTTCCTCGTGGCGATCGTCCCCACGGTGGTCTCGACCGTCGTCGCGGTGATCGGGGCCGATGATGCAGCCCGGCAACGAGACAACGCTCGTGGCCAGTATGCAGGTTGCCAGGATGTGCAGTGGTTTCATCGAGGTCTCCATGAAAGAAGGCTGACACATGCGCGGCGCCATGCGGCGCGGCGGGGCTAGGGTAGGGTTCGCAAGTAGC
This sequence comes from Gammaproteobacteria bacterium, assembly GCA_028293765.1. Lineage (GTDB taxonomy): Bacteria > Pseudomonadota > Gammaproteobacteria > Steroidobacterales > Steroidobacteraceae > 13-2-20CM-66-19. The sequence continues at coordinate 6,899 of JAQGOG010000001.1, read as the reverse complement.
GTTCCCGCGCAACGGGCGCCCCCCTCGCGGGCTGTCTGCCGCGACTTGCCCTGAATTACCGGGAACGGGACCGCTACCCGCACCCGGATCCTGCGCTGGAACCGATGGGCCACACGGGATGTCGGGGCTGGCGCGGAACGCTCTTGCGACCTGACGCAATCACCTGTCGGGCGCGCTTGCGGAGTGTTTGGGAACTCGCTCGTCCAGCACGACCCAACTCAGCTTGCTGCGCGTCCATGTCTGGTCTTGCGGAGGCACTTCATTGGGGTCGTCGAGGCTGCCCGTCGTGACGTCGATTGCGGTTGGCAAGTCTTCGGCCTCGAAGGTCAGTTGCGTGCCGCATTGAGAGCAGAAGCTGCGCGTGCCCCGTGGGGTTGATCTGAAGCGGGTGGGTTCCCCGAGCGTGAATCGGAACTGCGTCCGTGGCACGCTGAACCAGGCGACGGATGGCGCGCCGGTAGTCCGGCGGCAGTTCGCGCAGTGGCAGGTCGTTTCATGGAACGGGGTGCCGGTTGTTTCGTAACGGATCTGTCCGCAGAAGCAGCCACCCTTGAGCATTGCAGTAGCCTCGCTATGAGAGCGCTCATAGTAACCCTGCATGGGGGCAGCGGGATGTTCTATGCTTCCTCTCCATGGAAAGCGATGCACTCAGAGAGTTCCTCGAGCGGCACTCCCGGCTCTTCATCCTGACAGGCGCCGGTTGCAGCACGGATTCGGGGATCCCTGACTACCGCGATGCCGATGGTGATTGGAAGCGTGCACAACCGGTACAGTTCCGGGCATTCATGGATGAGCCACTCACCCGCAAGCGTTATTGGGCGCGCAGCCTGATCGGCTGGAGGCGTTTCCGCCATGCGGGACCCAATGATGCGCACCGCGCGCTGGCTCGCCTCGAACAACGGGATCGCGTCGAGCTGCTGGTGACGCAGAACGTGGACCGGCTACATCAGGCCGCAGGCAGCAGTGGCGTCGTCGATCTGCACGGCCGCCTCGACACTGTAGTCTGTATGGACTGCGGGCAACCGCTGCCCCGTGAAGAGCTACAACAGGAGTTGCTCTTGCGCAATCCGGCCTGGGCTGAGCTCGATGCGCGCGAAGCGCCCGATGGAGACGCGGATCTCGATGGCCTGGACTTCTCGAGCTTCTTTGTTCCAGCGTGCCCGAAGTGCGGCGGTATATTGAAACCGGACGTGGTCTTCTTCGGGGAGAGTGTGCCGAAAGAGCGTGTCGCGGTGGCGATGCTGGGCCTCCAACAGGCCGACGCCATGCTGGTGGTGGGCTCTTCGCTGATGGTGTATTCCGGTTACCGCTTCGCGCAGGCAGCCGCGAAGGCCGGAAAGCCGATTGCCACTGTGAATGTGGGCCGCACGCGTGCGGACGACTTAATGGCGCTCAAAGTGGCGCGGCCGTGCGCGGAGGCGCTGGGCTTCCTGTTGCGTCCTGCGTAGTGGTGAAGGCAGGCCGCGGACGATACAAGTGCGCGGCGAGTGAGCGCTACGCCGGGAGCCGGATTCCAGGCCTCGAGGCCCATTGATCAGCCGCGTTTTCAAACGGGGTGAGCCAGTTCGACGTACGCGACCCCGAGCATCATTTCTAGACAGTCAGTGTGTTCCCACCCGGGCGGCAAAGGATGACGCTCGATTCCTGACGAGCTCACCGGGGCGAATATTTCTGGATACTGATCCGGGTCAGCGATGCTCGCCTTGACCGGGCGAACCGGCAGCGTGTATAAAGCCAACAGTGAATATAGCCTAGAGGGTATATAAGGGATGAATGCGGATCGCCTCAGCGCGACCTTTGCGGCACTGGCCGACCCCACGCGGCGCGCCATTCTTGCTCGCCTGGCCTGCGGCGAAGCGAGTGTGATGGAGCTTGCCGAGCCCTTCGACATGAGTCAGCCGTCCGTGTCGAAGCACCTCAAGGTGCTGGAGCGCGCGGGGCTCATTACGCGCAGCCGCCAGGCGCAGTGGCGACCCTGCCGCTTGCAGGCGGCGCCCCTGAAGGATGTAGCGACCTGGGTGGCGGATTACCGTCAGCACTGGGAGCTGCGCCTGGATCGACTCGACGATTATTTAGGCGAACTACAGACCAAAGCGAGGCAGCATGGCCGCAAGAAAAGATAGCGCCGCCGAAAACACCGCGGATCGGGAAATCGTGATCGAGCGCCTCCTCAATGCCCCCCGGGAGCTGGTGTTCGAAGCTTGGCTGGACGTGAAACACCTGCATCAGTGGTGGGGGCCCACAGGGTTCACTACCACCACGACTGAGATCGACGTGCGCTCGGGCGGGGTCTGGCGGTTCATCATGCACGGGCCGAATGGCATGGATTTCAACAACAGGATCGATTTTGTCGAGGTCGTGAAACCGGAACGCATCGTTTATGAACACGGAGAGGACGGCGCTCCCGGGCAATTTTACGTGACCGTGACGTTCGCCAATCAGGGCGGCAAGACCAGGCTCACCATGCGGAGTGTGTTTGCGTCGGCTGCCGACCGCGACAAGGTGGTCAAGGAGTACGGGGCCATCGAGGGTGGCAACCAGACACTGGATCGTCTCGCCGAGTACCTGGCGACGATGGGTTGAAACAGAACGGATCGTGGAGACGTGACCGCGATGCGCGAACCGCGTAGCGCTATGCGGAAATACGCACACGGCTCCACTCCAGCGTCAGCTTGGAGAAGTCGGTCGGCATGCCCCCGTGACGTGGGATTTTTGAGCGGCGGCGCAGCAAAACCGCGCCTCGTTCATGTGCCCCCGTCTAGTTCGTCTCTGCCTTCTCCGCAGCCTTCTTATCCGTCTTCTTCGCCTTGGCGTCAGCCTTCTTCGGCGTCGCCTCAGGCGGCTTCTTCAGTAAGTCTTCCAGCGGCTTGAAGATCCCGTCGTACTTGTAGGAGGGAATCTCGTATTCCCAGCCCTGTAGCTGCGCCGTGAGCTGCTGCGCTTCGGCTTCGGTGTCTTTGGAGGTGGAACGGGGTGTGATGGCGATGAAGGTCTGCGTGCCGTCTTTGTGCCCGGCTATGTCGAGCTCGAGCCCGTCGAACGTGCGGAAAATCGCGTGCGAGACTTTGGCGTTGGCCGGGGCCGCCGGCTTACGTACGTCATCGAGCGTCATGCCGCCGAGCGCGCCCGCAATGGAATCCGCAGCAACGGGGCTCGACAGCTCACGACCCTTCGGAATGTTGCTGACAGTGAAGTCCGTCTGCTCCTTCTTCTCGCGGGACGCGGCGTAGCCGGGGCCCTCGCCGGGCTTCTCCTCAACTTCCTTCACGCGCTCCTGCTTGATGTCGACCAGCGTGTGTTCGAGCCAGCGCTTCGGGTCGGCATCGACCGAGAGAGAGGGGGCGGCAAGCAGGGTCAGCTGCGAGCTCGGGGTGCGAACGTAGCCGGACTTCGCACTCGAGGACTTGCCAATGATGAGCCCATACACCTTCGGCGGTGTCACGAGATCGACGCGCGTGCCCGTGGCCTTGGGTGAGGTGACGTCCTCGACACCAAGCTGCGGATAGTTCGCGGGGTTGTGCGTCTTCTCCTCGACTACGTTGAGTGACCCAAGATCCAACAGGAATTTGCGCACTTTGCCGGAGTCGGCCGGGTAATCGCGTTCGCCGACGATCCAGTCGGTCGCGCTTTTCTTCAACGTCGTATGCGTCTCGTCACCCTTCGCGAGGCGGATCTCGGTGACGCTGTTGAGAGTGCTCTCGAGACCGGGCATCACGAGATCCCCGGCGTGGGTGGCGCGGTCGAGATGTCTCTTCGAGGCAACCCACATCGCAAACCCGATGACGACGACTCCCGCGCCCAGGAGGATGGCAACCCGACGTGGGGTCATGGCTTGTTTTCCTTGTTAACCGCAAGCGACACACGCCGCCGCCTGCGCCAGAGGGCGAACAGCAGTACCGCGATGGCAAAAGCGATCGGCACCACGACGATGTTCACGATCTTGAGCTCGGTGCCGAGGCCCTTGATGTCCTCGTCGAGTCCGGCGCGCACGGCCCGCAACTGCTTACGGATACGCAGCTTCTCTTCCTGGAAGTGGTCGAGTTCCTTCTCCTGCTCCGCAGTGAGGATGACCGCCGATTTGTCGTTCCGCTTGTTCTGCAAGGCGTTGAGCTTCCCTTCAGCGTCACGCAGCTGCTGCTCGAGCTCCTGCTCCTTGGCGCGGAAGCGATCGTCGGCGCTGCGGCGCAGGGCTTCGACGCGCTCGAACGGACGCGTGAAGGTCGCACGACCGCGGACACTGATCAGATCCGTGCTGCCGGAGAGGTTGTCGAGGGTGTTGAGCACGAGATCGCCGTTGCTGGCCCAGGCCTGCGCAACCTGCTGGCCGAAGAAATTCTGCTCGTGCACCCACAGGAAGTTAGACAGCAGGTCGGTGTCGGCAAACACCACGAGATTCAGAGGCTTCGCGGAGTCCTTGAGCGCCGTCTGGCCCGGAGCCAGGGTCACGCCAGCGGGCGGCCCAGCAGGGAACATGGTCTTGACGGTGCCCGTCACGCGCGCTGCAATCGTGTAGCGCTTGCCAGTAGGCTTGAACCCATCGCGCAGGGTCGACGGGTCGAAGAGCATCGCGAAGCGCTCAACCGGCAGCGGCTCGGATTCCGCGCTCGACTGCAATATCGACTCGAACCTGGTCTTCGAATCCTTCACCGGCTCGAGGAATCCCGCCGTTGCCACGTTGACGTTCGACAGCCCGGCCGTGACCACGTCATTCGAGTTGAAGGTCGACTGGTCGAGGCCGAGGATTCCGAGATGCTGTACCGGTGGCTCACCCTGATGCATCGACACGGACAGCGCATGCGCGCGGTCGGCGAGAACCAGCTGCGGGTTGAAGTTGACGCCCCAGGCCGTGAGGAGGGTGCCCAGATGCGATGACTTGTCGGCGCTCATCGCGGCCATCGGGTTCTGCGGGTCGGCAGCGGACTGATCCGCTTCCGCGACCGGATCGACGAACGCCACGATGTGTCCGCCGCGCAGCGCGTACTGATCGATGGCGAACTGCGTCGCCGGGGACAAGCCTTTCGGATGCACGAGCACCAGCACACTGACGTCCGAGTCGATCTTCGTCGCGGTCGCCTCGACAGTGCGAATGTCGAACAGCTGCTGCGCCTGCGCATAGATCGCCCAGGGCTGCTTCGTCTGGCCAGTCCGCTGATCGAAGCTCTCAGCCATGGGCAGAGTGGAGAGCCAGGCGACCACCGGCTTCTTGGGGTTGGCGAGCTGGTAGACGAGCTTGACGACGTCGTACTCGAGAAACTGCTCCTTGGCCGGATCGAAGAACTCGATGGCCGCGTGGCCATCCGTCGAGTTGGTCCCCGCCATCCCGAAATAGAACTGCGACCCCGATGCACCGACCGGGGCGCTTTTCACACCGAGCTCGGACGCCCGGTCTTCATCTTCCGAGAACGGCTGCGGGTCGATGACGTGCAAGCGCACGTTGCCGCCGGAGCGGGCCTGCAACTCTTCCAGGAACTCACGCACCCGCACGCCATAGGTCTTCAGCTGCGGGATCTGGTCCGCGGTCTTTTCCGAGAAGAAGAAGTAGAGATTGATGGGCTCTTTGATGTTCTTCAGGATCCGGTCCGTGCCCGGTGCCGTGGTGTAGAGATGGTTCTGGGTGAGATCCAGTCTCCAGCCGCGCAGCGCGTAGTTGAACAGGACCGTGAGTCCGATAAAGAGGAGGGCGAGCGCAAGCAGTGTGCCGCCGCCGAGTGTCGAGCGTTTCGTCATTGCCATAAACCTTCGCAGCTAGTCCGCTTTACGCAGTTCGAGGGCGATCGAGGTCGCGAGCAGGAAGAACCCGATCAGCATCCCGAAATACAGCAGATCGCGTACGTCGATGACCCCCTTGGCGATCGACTCGAAATGGGTGAGGAACGACAGGGAGGCGACCGCATCCACGAGCGCCTGCGGCGCCCAACCGCGGAACACATCCAACACCAGCGGAAACCCCGCCAGCAGGAACGCGAAACACGCGACGACGCCGAGGATGAACGCGACCACCTGGTTGCGCGTGAGAGCCGACATGCAGGACCCGATGGCGAGAAAGCCGCCGGCCAGCAACAGGCTGCCGATGTACGCCGCGAGGATCGTGCCGTTGTCGGGTCTGCCTAGGTAGTTGACCGTGATCCACAGCGGAAAGGTCAGTCCTACCGCGAGCGCCGTGAAGATCCACGCCGCGAAGAACTTGCCCAACACAGCTTCCCAGAGCGTGACCGGCTGCGTCATCAGCAACTCGATGCTGCCGGACTTGCGCTCCTCCGCCCACAGCTTCATCGAGATCGCCGGAATCAGGAACAGGTACAGCCACGGATGGAAGTTGAAGAACGGCTCGAGGTCGGCCTGGCCGCGCTCGTAGAAGCCGCCGAGATAGAACGTGAAGGCGTTCGCCAGCACGAGGAAGATCAGGATGAAGACATAAGCGAGCGGCGTCGCGAAGTAACTCGCGAGCTCGCGGCGCATGATGATGCCCACGTTGCGCATGGCGCTCCTTTGGTGTTAGTTCGGCCAAACCCCGGCGTGGCCGGATCAATTCGTGATGGTGCGGAACACTTCGTCGAGGCGTCCCGACTCCAGGTGCAGCTCCTTGAGCTTGAACCCCTGGGCCGCGGCGAGGGCCGAGACCGCGGGCAGAATGGTCGCCCCGGAACGCGGTAACGCGGTGAGTCGCCCGTCGCGCTCGCTCATCTCCACTTCAGCTACCGAGGGCAGGGCCGCGACGGCCGTGCGGGCTGCGGTGAGTTGATCTAGTTGTTCCAGCTGCAGGGACACCGCGTTGTGGTAGCGGGATCTGCCGGCCAGTTTTGCCGGACTGTCGTCGGCGACGATGCGTCCGCGCGCAATGATGATGGCCCGGGTTCAAACCGCATCGACATCTTCGAGGATGTGGGTCGAGATCACGA
>JAQGOG010000113.1 GCA_028293765.1 Gammaproteobacteria bacterium | reverse complement strand
CCTGATTGCCGCGAATGCCAGCATCGGCGCGGCGCGCGCGGCGTTCTTCCCAAGCATCACGCTGACCGGCAGTTATGGCACCGCCAGCACGCAGCTGTCCGGACTTTTCGATCACGGCTCGACGGCCTGGGCGTTTTCACCGCAGATCAGCCTGCCGATCTTCGCAGGCGGGGCCAATGTGGCTTCACTCGATCTGGCGAAAGTCCAGAAGGACGTCAACATCGTGCAGTACGAGCGGGCAATTCAGACGGCCTTCCGCGAAGTCGCCGATGGCCTTGCTGGCCGGGGCACGCTGGACAGTCAGATCGCGGCAGACGAGGCGCTGGTCGAGGCGACCAGCGAGAGCTACAGGCTGTCGGATATGGGCTTCCGAGGCGGCGTCAACGACTATCTGAGCGTACTGGATTCGCAACGTTCGCTCTATACGGCGCAGCAGACGCTGATCGGGGTAAAGCTGGCACGATTACAGAATCTGGTGACACTGTACAAGGCGCTGGGTGGCGGCTGGAGCGAGCACGAGGCGCAGAATGCCGATGTGGCGGCCAGAACAAACTTCGTCCCCTCCGATAGGGCAGCCAATGCCAGCGTCACGAGCGAAGCGATTGCACGGCGACAACGCTAGCCGTAATCGACAGGAAAGCCGGATTCGAGGGAACAGATCCAGAGATAAAATGAGCGGTAACAACAAACGGCCTACCGATTCCAGGCTGGCAGAAGCGCGCCGGGAACAGGTGTTGGATGCCGCCGCCCACTGTTTTCGCCGGCACGGCTATCACGGCGCCAGCATGGCCGAGATTGCCGGCGCAGCCGCAATGAGTCCCGGCCACATCTACCACTACTTCGAGAGCAAGGATGCGATCATCGAGGCGATCGTCGCCAAGGATGTGGAAGAGCTGTTCTCCACCATGAGGGACCTTCAGGATGAGTCCGGCGAGCTGCTTGATGCCATCATCGATGGTTTGCACACCACCGTGGACCAAACTCTTGACACCGAACGGGGAGCGCTGCTGCTCGAGATGATTGCCGAAGCGGCGCGAAATCCGAAGGTGGCGGCACTGCTGAGGTCCGCCGATGCGCTGACGCGCCAGGGCGTGCGTGAGCTGTTGACCGGCCCGCGCGGGATGCTCTCGCAGTGCGCAACCGACGAGCTCGACGGCCGCATGGAGGTGATCAACGCAATCTTCAGCGGCCTTCTGATCCGCGCGCTCCTGAATCCGGCGCTCAAGCGCGAGGCCGTCATCGCCGCGCTTCGTCAAGTTCTGAGGGTTGCGCTGTCGCCAACTTAATTATCGATCCGTATCGAACCCGCGCGTTCTTTGGCCCGAGCTTGTATCGCGGCGCGCCGTTGAAAAGGGCTCGTTGACGCATACGTCAGCGACACCATGATTCAGGCCGTCGGCGCGCGAGGCGGATAAAGGCCGCTTACTGCTGGTGGCCACGACCGACGTGGCAACGGGAGAGCCGGTGGTGTGGGACCCGGGCGCGATCGCCAGGAACGGCGGCCCACATGCGAGAACACTCTTTCGCGACATTTTGAGAGGGCTCAAGCGGTCTCCGGCTCGTCCCTCATGAATCGCAGCACCAGCCGGATCATCGCGGGCACGAAGACCGGCCTGATAAGCCGCGTGTCGTAGGGCGCGAGCCGCCGATTATTTTCCTTCAGGCAGATCTCCGCGAGCCCCTTAAAGGTATTATTCACGCCCAGTTGCTTGGACCCGGTCACCGTGAAGTTGTTGTCGACGGCGTTGCCGCGACTCTCTACGGTGCGAACGGTTCCGATCCGTTCCCAAATGAGAAAGAGCCATACCGAGAGCACCTTGAGCTCGAACCAAGGCCGCCGCCACCACGGCATGTTTCGCCGCCACCACGCGACCCAGTTCACGAAGAACAGAATGTGCCGTCCCTCCTCGCGCATCACCGGCTCGAACGTGTCGACGAGCTCCCGGGGGAAGAAGCCGGAGGACTTTGCAAGATCGAATAATCCGAAGCCGAAAAAGCTGTCGATGCACTCGGAATAGCCGGTCACCATAAAGGCCCACTCGGCATCGCGCGGCACCTTGTATTCCGGTTCCGGCTGCAGTGGTACGCCATAAAACTCCACCATGTTGGCCAGCACCTGCTTGTGGCGGGTCTCTTCGAAGGCATTCATGTCGACAGCCTCCTTGAGCAGCCCCGCGCAGCGGCGTTCGCCAAAGGTCTTCACATTGAGTCCGGCCCGACCCTCGGTCTGCACGGCAATGTCCCAGATCGGCAGCGACGTAATGCGCCTGCGCGTATCAGTGTCCAATCTCGGCCAATCGATAACTGAGGGCTTGTAGGGATCGTGGGTCTCCAACAGCTCGAGGCAAAAGAGCCGCAGATGTTCCACAGAGCCGAGACGAATTCTGCCCGCGGGCCTCGCTACGCGCCTGTCCTTGCAATTCCGGCCGGGGGTTGGAATGCCGATTTGCGCCATACGCAACGGGTTCTCAAACTCAGCGGTATTACGGCGCTCGCGCGCCCGCCGGGTCACCGCGACTGAACCGGCGCGTTCAATTTAGCGGTATCGCGCCACCCGGGCTCTCTCCCTTTGGAGGTAGCTAGAGTTCGCTTGCACGTGCTTCGCATATCCGCCTGGCCAGATGGACTCGAAACATCGAGTTCCAAGTTAGAGTCACACACAAAAAGACGGCCGGAAGGAGACCTTCCGGCCGCAAGAGACGAACAATCGATGCCCTGTACTGT
>JAQGOG010000161.1 GCA_028293765.1 Gammaproteobacteria bacterium | reverse complement strand
TAGTTCGAAGTTCATCTGCAACAACGGTCATATTACTTATGGACCAATTAACAGACGTCCTTTCCGATGGCAAATTATTTCCTAATTCAACTTATCGAGCGGGAGCTGTGTGCGGCTCAGAAGTACATCGACCATATATTTTTCCTCGTAAAGCTTCTCAAAGCTCACGCGAGTGACCGGCTTAAATTTGTTTTCAACGACCCACATGTAATCGTTGTGCAGGTTGTAAACGAAGAAGCCCGCTTGTTCGAACGGTTTCAATGTCTCTCGAAGGTAGGGTTGCTTCGCTTCGATCGCTATGCATAAACGCGGATTCGTGAATTTCTCCAGAATGTCTTTGCAGATTTTATGCTCGGTACCTTCCACATCTAATTTAAGAAAAGTTACCCGTGGCGCATCACTGCCGATCAATGCCGATAATTTATCCGCTCGGATCTGTGTGGCCCGCCAGTTTTTTCCCATAAGCCAATAATCGCGCTCGCCCTTTTTTGGCAATTCCAATCGGCACAGCATGTCGTTTTTGGAATGCACATAAAAGGTCAGTTTGCCGGCGATATCGCTGCACGCGGCGCTTATTACTGTGACGCGATCTTCGAAATGATTGAGCCCGACATTTTGCATCAATTTTGCGACATTGCCGGGCGCTGCTTCGATGGAGATGACCTTTCCCGTATTGCCGACTCGCTGCGCCAACAGCAGCGTGAAGTAACCGACGTTAGCGCCGGCATCGACGCATATATCGCCCTCCTGAACAATATTCCAGATAAGTTTGGACAATCCGGGTTCGAATACGTCGCGAAAAAATATGATTTGGTTCAGGCTCGAATCGCCCGGAGCCCCGGCGAGTTTGCTCCCGTATTGCGTCGTGATAGTGCGGCTAAAGGAGCGCATGGGGCTGCGCTTCATGAGAAAAGCGCCGGTAAAAATCCAGAGCCCCTTGATGGGGCGGGGAATAAATGGGCTCGCCACGCAGGCTCGCATCGAGCGTTCAATCATGTTGCCTACGGTGTTAATCATGTTTGGCTTCCGTGACATATAATTCCATAGCGGGCGCAAGATAAACTGCCGATCCACAGCTCACCGGTGCCATATCCGCAGGCTCCGCAAATATTTCTGATATGGCCGCTTTTGTCAAGCGAAGGCACGGTCCTCTTTTCGCGGGATCACGAAGATAATTTGCGCGATTGTCACATGATGACCGTTTTGTCCCTTAGACCCGAGTAACCGCCAGGACGCGTCGGCTAGGTTCCAAACAAGGAAGCTTGCGCCCGTTGCGATCGGGCGCCACCTCTTATAAGTTTCGTTTATTGTTGGTATCGCGTTGGCGATACCGTTCCGATAGATGGACCATTGCCGAAAGCTATTGTATTCGCCCGCCCCAAAGCTGGGAGCCGCGGCAACGACCGAATAGATTTGCTGTGTGTTCGTACGGGTAGTGTGACACTCGCCCGCGGCGATCTGGACGGCGCCATCGCACAGTTAAACGCGCAGACGCAATTCGAGAACGCGAGCGGCCTCGATCTCAGTATCCCCGACCGCACCGCGCTCGAGTCGTTCCTGGCCCGCGCCTCCCAGAGGCTGGCGCACTAAGTCAGGTCAGTGAGGTTCCCTTTGTTCCCGGGCACACGCTGCGTCGCAGCACAAGTATCTCCTTCATGACGGGCTCCTGTTGTGTGAATGACGAGCGACCCCCAGGAGACGGTCGCCGGTGGCTTCGTTTATTGACCGTCGTCAATGCTGCAAGGTGGCGGTGTACTTATGCTTACAGCAGTGCGCCTGTAAGTTCGAGCCCCTGAGGTGATGAAGCCCGAAGATACGAGGGGCCAGCGCGCCTAACGAGGCCAATCTGTCGGCGGTCGCAGGCGATGGTTGTTGCGCGGGGTGATTCTGGCCGGTCATCAGCCGGTGCGTCGCTTCGCTGCGTTGGAGTGATCCGCGATCTGCGTGGAATGCCGGAGCCCAACGGCGATCGCAAGACGGGGATCCCGACGAAAGTATGGCCCGCAAACGGGCCGCGCTTTTTTCCCGTTCACAAGTCCCGAAGGGACTTGTTCGACCTCCCATGGTTGTCATGCCGATCTGACATCGGTTTTCTGAGGGCGCACTCAAATGGGCGACATGAGCGCACTGCGGAAGCAAGCCCGCGAAGCAATCCAGGCCGGGAAGCTACCCAACAGCCTCCCCAGGCGTATCTGGGCAGCGCCGGGTTGCGGCACCTGCTGCACAATCTGTGGTAGGCCTGCCGAGCAAGATGAAGTCGACCTTGAGTTCAGCCGGGACGGCGATGGTCGCGACCCCGGCAACCACCATGTCCACGTCGAATGCTTCGCGGCATGGGAGTTCGAACACAGAAATTTTGAGGCGGTCCGAGGCTCCGCTTCGTCTAGCGGCGGCACCCGATTGGCGACCTCTCCAAGCTTCGCTGGCGAAGGGGCCGAAGGCACTCCCGCGAGCAGCCGCAGCTTGTCGGCGCCGAGCACCGACCGCACGATCGGCCGCCATGAGGGCGACCGTACGCACAACGAGGCTCGGCGTGATTGCGCCCCTGAAACTCTCGGTGATTTGCTGTACGCCGACAAGGCGAAGACCCCGGTATCCGAGAAGGGCTGGTTAGGTCTCGTCCAGTCCATCGGCGAGGGCGATCAGCGTGCGCTGCGTGCCCTGTACGAGCGCGTGCATCGTCTCGTATTTACATTGATCATGCGAATTACCAACAACCGAGAGACCGCTGAGGAGTGTGCGCTGGACGTGTTTCACGACGTGTGGCGACGAGCAAAAAACTACGATGCTGCGGGTGGATCTGTCGTGGGATGGATCATGAATCAGGCGCGGTCCCGAGCGATTGACCGGTTGCGGCTCGAGCGGCGAAAAAAACCTCATGCGGGTGGCCCACTTCCGCCGGCTACCGCGAGCGACTCCGACAAGCTTTTCGAACTCAGCGAGCAGCGCCGGCGCCTGCGAAACGGCTTGCACGAGCGGCGGGCAATCAAGATCTCATTCTGGCCGATCGACGTGCTGCTCCCTGAACCGCTATGGGGACGTCTCGCGCACCGCATCGCGGCTGAGACACGCAGGGAACCGGTGTTGCTGGCGATGCAGCCATGGTGCGAACCGGAATGGGAAGAGGTGGCACCTGGTATCACCTGCAAGCTGCTCGCGACCGATACGGAGCAGGACCGCGTCAGCATGTTGGTGCGGCTCGCGCCGGGAGTCGACTATCCGCTTCACGCCCATGCGGGAGTCGAAGAGTTGTATCTGCTTAATGGCGAGCTATGGATAGATCACAGGAAGCTCTATCCCGGTGACTACAATCGGGCGGAACCCGGCACCGCTGACACACGTGTGTGGAGCGACACCGGCTGCACGTGCGTTCTCATTACTTCGACTCGACACGTGATTCGCTGAGTTCGCAGAACATCCCGACACAGTTTGGCCTTGGCCAGCGGACCCTGCAGCACACGACCCGATGCAATGGGTTATGCCCTTGGGAAGATTTGATCGGAAGCGCTGGAGAAGTCATGGCGCCACTCACCGCGCCGCTCGTCCAAGAGCGCCGCCCCCCTCGTGCCATTGGGGGGCAAACGGCACATTGTGGATGTGAGGCCTGCGTGAGTTCGAACGCGCCGAATTCAGTCCACACGAGGGTGCCAGCGGAGCTAAACCTCTGTACCCAGCTGCGCTCGACGGCGACAATGCGGCACCGTGAGATATCAACGAGGGGGAACCAAAATCATGCAATTGGCGGCAAGGAGTTTCTCGGTCGTACTCATCGCTCTCGCGATGGGCGTCGCCTCAGGTCGTGCAGCAGCCGAAACAGTGCTAATCACAGGGGCGAACCAAGGCATCGGTTTGGAGTTCGCAAAGGAGTACGCCGCCAGGGGCTGGACGGTAATCGCCACTCATCGCCGCACCACCACGCCCGATGAGCTGGCGAAATTGGCGGCGCAATATCCAAAGCTTCGCATAGAGCGCTTGGACGTAACTGACGCCGCGCAGATCGAAGCGCTCGGCGCGAAGCTGAAGGGGGTCCCCATCGATATCCTGCTCAGCAACGCAGGCCTCGTGAGAACCGACCCCCTGGACAAGCCCGGCGGCAATGCAAACCAGATGTTCGGTACTCTCGACTACAAGCTACTGGACGACTTCATCCATACGAATGTTGCCGGCCCGCTGAAGATCGCCGAAACCTTCATCGAGAACGTCAAGGCGAGCCGACAGAAAAAGATCGTCGCGATCAGCTCGGCGGCGGGCTCAGTATCCGTGCCGCCGTTCATGCCCAACGGCTCGCCTGTGCCGGACCATTATTGGTATCGCATCAGCAAAACTGCTTTGAACAGCGCAATGCGACTGCTGAGCGCGCAATTCAAGAACGATGGGGTGACGGTCGTGATGTTCCATCCCGGCGGGGTCCAGGTGGAAAGCTTCGGCAAAACGAGCCTGCCGGGCTTCGTTCCGCCGGAAGAAGCTATCGGCCGGATGATCAAGACCATCGACGGCCTGAGCATCAAAGATAGCGGTCGCTTCATGGATAACGACGGGAAGGACCATCCCTGGTAGCGCCCGTACGAACACATCCGCGGCTGCAGGAGAAGATACGGGAGCGCGCCTGGCCCCTGGACTCTCAGGCTGGCAAATCGCGTCCTGTTACGTTTGGCAGGTGCTGTGAGGGAAGGCGCGGCCTAGCGCGGTAGACGCAAGAACACCCGCCGTGCGTTCGAATAGTAGATCTTGTCGATTACCGCTTTCGGGAGTGCCAGCCCTTTGACGTCGGCCTTGATGGCATCGATGGACTGCACTTCCGAGGTTGCAAGGTAAAGCCAATCCGACCGCCAGAACGCATCGGCCTCGAGGGGAAATTGTGCGGCGTCCAGTGGCGGGTTTTGAGCGCGCTCGTGCGGATCCGATGGGTTTTCGGTGAGATCGGATCCGTATAAGAGGCGGTCCTGGTACTTGACGAAGAATCGCCGCACCTTGTCGGGGTCCGATTGGGATTGAAATTGAACCTGGGTCATGCGCGCCGCCAGGTCCGCCGTGGCATTCGGATAGGTATCGAGGAACCTGGCCAGTTCATCGACGCTCCACTCCAGGCTCGCGAGGTGCGCCCCGACGAAGTTGAGCTTGGGATGCCGCGCCACGAAGTGGTCCCGCGCGGCCATGAGGCTTTCGTAGCTCGGCTGCTCGGGATGCAGGTACATGTAGTATTCGGGATGATCGCGAAAATAGCTGCGGTCGTTCTGCGTGGTCATGGCCTCGAGCGGCAGCCAGCAGTTCTTGGGCTCGGCCTGGTGCGCGACTAACGGGATGCCCTTCGCTTCGAGATGGCTCACGAGGCCATCGAAGCGCGGATCGTCCAGCATGATGAGTCGGTTCTGCGCATCCCTTTCCACCATACCGATGTTCTTCCACACCTTCACGCCGAGCGCACCGCGCGCGATCTCGGCATCGATGTGCCGGACCCTGTCCGCTGTCCAGCTCGCTGCGCCGAAGTCTTTCATCGAAAAGGTAGTCAGGAAGTGAAACCGCCGCGGGTCCGCAGCCTGCAGTGTGTGGGCCACCTGCGCCTGTTTTTCCAGGGGCGGAAAGTCAGGGTAGTCGACGTTGATCGACAGAGTCTCGAACCCATCCTTTGCCGCGATGTCGAGGAAGCGGTGATCGTCGGTGTTTGCATGCACGTGTGCGTCGAACTTGCGAACCCGCGCGAAGTCGGCGGCCGTGTACGACGACTCCGCACCGCCTGCGTCTGCAGCGGCTGCCCACGAGACGCAGAGGAAGATGGCGCAGCAGATACGCGGGATCATGCGAAATCCTCAAGGTCGCCGCCCTCGAGCGAACGAGTGAGCTCGGCGACGCTCTCGGGCGACAGCGCGGCGCCGGCGAGCTTCGCCGCGTACAAGGCGGCGCCGGCCGCCGGCGGGAGCCGCGGCGCTACGAATTCGTAACGCCGATCACCGGCGCCCAGCGCAGTTTCAAGCATCGGCTTCAACAGGCCATCCAAACGGAACATCCCACCCGAATAGGACACTGGGAGCGGCAACCGCGGCGGAACGTCGAGCTGATCGCGCACCCCATGCACAATCCCCGCAAGTTCTTGCGCTGCCTGCTCAAACAACCGACGCGCGCCGGCGTCCCCCTCGCGGGCCGCCCGAGCCGCCAGCGGCGCGAGCGCGGCGACTTCGCTGCGGGCCAGGGGCGGCGGTCCGTAGACTGCGGCGCACAAGTCAAGATCGGCATGCAACTGAAAGCGCTCGCGGATCAGGTCGTAGAGAGCAGCCTTTGGCGCCCTCCCATCGCTCATCCGCGAGAACAGTGTCAACGCCTCACGCGCGACCCAATAGGCGGAACCCTCATCGCTGAACAGTTCTCCCCACCCGCCTGCCCGAGCACGTCGCGTCTCGAATTCTCCATAGGCGATAGACCCCGTGCCGGCGACGATGCTGATGCCGTCGCGGCCCGCGAGGGCTCCCGCCCAACCGCACACCATGTCGTTGCCGCAGCGATAGCGCTCCTCTGGCAGCACATCCGCGGCGATATGGTCGAGGCGCGGGAGCAGAGCGCTGTCCTCGCCATGGGCCGGCAGGCCGATGAAGGCAAACTCAAGTTGGGAGGCCGGCATCGCGGCCTCTTGTAACGTCTTCTGGATGCCCGCGACCAGCATGGCCTGCAGCGCATCGAAGCCGGTCTCCAGGTGGTAGGCAGATTGCCCACGGTGCGAGGCCAGCACCCGCCCCGTCTCGTGGATCAACAGGAAGTCCGTCTTGGTACCCCCGCCGTCGACACCGAGAAAGGTCCTCACCGGGTTGGCTTCCAGGGATAGATCGACACGCCCTGCACGACGCGATTGACGACGCCGCGGGCATTGGGCGTGTCGGGCCGCAGTCCCAGCGCCAGCGATTGCAGGAATGCGAGCGTCTGCGCAAATACCGCAAAGGGAAAGCAGAGGCCCAGGTTGGATGCGTCCATCGCGCCCGGCACGGCAATCCCCTCCGCCTGTGCGAACTCGCTCGCCCGCGCGGCGTCCGTATCGCCAGCGTAAAGCGCCACCACGCATCCCGCCACGCCGTCGGCGCGCAGTTCGCGCAGAAGGTCCATCTCGTACCGCCGTGCATACGGATCATTGGACAGGAACATGACGACTAGAGTCCTGCCGTTGACGATGGTCTTTGGGCCATGGCGAAAACCCAGGGGGGTTTCGGCTATTGCGACGATGTTGCCGTCGCTGAGTTCGAGCATTTTGAGCGCGGCCTCGCGCGCCAGGCCCTTGAACTCCTGGCTACCCAGATACACGAGCCGCTCGAAACCCGAACGTACCAGGTTCGCGACGAACGGCACTCCGGCCTCGAGTACGTGGGCCGCCCAGCGGGAGAGTGCTTCCGGCCGATCTTGCGGCGACAGGTCGAATGCCAGCGAAGCGGCGAGCATCATGCCCGTGAAGCTCGACGTCATCGCGAAGCCCCGGTCGTTTGTTTCCTCCGGCAGCAGAACGACATGCGCGTTACGCAGCCGTTGCCCTTGCCGGTACAGGTCTCCTTCGCCATTGCAGGTGACGATCAGGTGATGACAGTCCGGCACCCCCTGCTCCGCCAGGGTGAGCGCCGCCATACTCTCCGGGCTGTTGCCCGAGCGAATGAGGCCAACAGCAGCGGCCCGGGGGGCTCCAACCAACTGTCGGGCGATCCGACCAAGTCGGTGGTCGCCACGGCGTCCACGCGAAGATGCGTCCTGCGTTTCAGGGCCGGCGCCAGACACTCGCCGATGAAGGCCGAGGTGCCCGCCCCGGTCAAAACGATACGCAGGTCCCGCCGCTGCAGCAGCGGATCGAGAAAGGTCCGCAAGGCGCCTGTCTCGCGCATCATCTGCAGCTCGATCTTCGTCCATATCGCCGGCTGCTGTGCGATCTCGCGCGCGGTCCAAATTCCGCCCGCCGTCTCGAGCCCGGCCTGCGGGTGTCCAAGATAGTTCATCATTCGCGTCCTCTATCGATGACGGCGCGGCCGGCCGGGCCGTCGGGTCGGCATGCGCGGTCGTAGTCACGCAATACCTGCTCGACGCCGTCGAACACGAGGTCGCGCGGATCGCTTTTGAGCCGGCCCTCGCGGATCGCGGCGTACTGCACCGGCAGGTATTGACTGATCAGCGTCAGCGGAATACCCCTGGATGCGAGGCGTTCGAACAGTTGCGTGCACGCCCGCTCCACGACGGGCGTATTCCAGTAATAACGGATCCGGTCGCTCAGGCTGAACTGGAGGTCGAACTCCCGCCGCTCGGGGTCGATGTAATAAGCGCTCCAGTACCGGGGGTCCCGCTTCATCTCGTTGAGCAGCGTATCTTTCAGCGACGCCTCCGGCATCAGGTGCAATTCCAACGCAATATCCGACAGGGCCCAAATCACTTCGCGCAGCGCGAAGGTCAACCCCGGTCCCACCTTGAGGATGGCGAAGTGATCCTGCACCAGCCCCTCCAGGGCGGCGGCCGTTTGATAATCGGTGGAATGCGCCTCGAACACGATGCCGGCCACCGGCTCGATGCTGCGGCTCAATGCCACGGCCTTCGAGCGGACATAGTCGATCACCTGATGATGGTCGAACTCGACCCCGGGTTGCACGACGAGGCCTACCACCCGCGACCATGCCGCCTCGATCCCGTGTCGGGCGAAGGCCCTGCGATGCGCCTCCATTGTCGCGTTCGCTGCCTCAGGGGTCGTGACGGCGAGTTCCTGCAGGGTCTCGTGGGCCCCACCCGGCACCGGCACTTCGGAGCCGATGATGTACACGGGCGGCTCGCCGCCAGCCCTGCGCCACGCGGCTTCGGTGATCTCGCACAAGGCCGCCGTGCGCTCTGCGATCAACTCATCGCCCAATGAACGCGGATCGTCGGCGCAGGACATTGAACAATCCAGATGGATTTTCCGGAAGCCCGCTGCCACGTATTCCCCCACCATCACTTCCGCCTTGTGCAGGGCAGTTGACGACGGCAAGTGTTGCCAGCAATTCGGGCCCAAATGATCGCCGCCCAGTACCACGCGGTCATGCGGCAGCCCGACGGCACTCGCAAGCGCAAGCACCCGTTCGCGGAACCCCGCGGGTCGCATGCCGGTGTAGCCGCCATCCTGGTTCACCTGGTTCGAGGTGGCCTCGATAAGCGCCAAGCCCCCCGTGCTCCGCGCGAGGCGCAGCGCCGCCTCCAGAACCAACGGCTGCGCACGCACCAGCGCGAGCCCTGGTGAGTCCGCCATCAATCCCGAAGGTCAGGTGCCGGGCCACGTCCGGCGGACGCTCGGCAAGCCGCCGCAATCAAATGGTCGAGATCATCGCGCCGCTTGAGGCCAAGACAGGTGCCAGCGACACTCCGGCTGCTCACACGCCTGAAACGATGCGCAGGTCGCGAACGGCCCCGCCTCCCAATGCCGCAAGCGCCGCTTGATACTCGGGGCTCGCATGTGCAGCAAGCGCCTGCTCGAGCGAGTCGAATTCGATGATGACAGTACGCTCCATCTGGCCAGACTCGAAGGCAGCAGTGGCGACAGCTCGAGCCAAAAAACGCCCACCCCTACCTTCGATGGCGGGTCCGGCGAGCTTTGCATAGGCGCCAAGTTTCGCCGGGTCGGTAACCTGTCTGTAGCACGAAATCCAATACGCTTTTGCCATGTGCCTGCCTTTCTGTCGGATTGCCAGAGATGGAAGAAATTCTATCCTGCATTGAGACTGCTCGTGCAGTCGTCGCGTTAATTTCCAGTTACATCTTGAGTTCGACGCCTCTCGCGGACCAGTCGGCGGTTCTCATACAGCAGCTGTCGGGCAGGCTCAAGGTGTACTCGCGACTGCC
>JAQGOG010000137.1 GCA_028293765.1 Gammaproteobacteria bacterium | reverse complement strand
GAGACCGTTGGATTGTAGAGGGGGCGGCCGGAGTCGCCGTGGCCGGTCTGATCAAGGCTGCCGCCGCCTGGAAGGGACGCCAGGTCGCCGCGGTTCTGTGTGGTCGCAACATAGCTTTGGATAAATTCTTGAAGGCCGTCGGATCGGCGGTAACCTCAGCGCAGGATCGGTAGTGAGCAACGGTCCGCGTACAGGCGCCGGACGCCTCCATGCTGCTCACGGTGCAGCGGCGGTCCGCGCCGAGCCAACCCTCATCGCGAGGGTGTTTGATGCGGCCAGGACGGCCCACTGCTCGAGAGAAGTCTTGGCCAGGGGCATCAATCTATTCACTTATTAGATAGGTAAGGCGCAAATCTTCGGCTTTTTTATTCGATTATTCGAGCCTATTCTGCAGGTCCTAAGGAGGCTCCCATGAACGAAGTCCGACGCAGCAACGAACGAGGCTATGCCGACCACGGCTGGCTCAAGTCATTTCACAGCTTCTCATTCGCCGACTATTTCGATCCGGAACATGTCGAGTTCGGGCCCCTGCGGGTGATCAACGAGGACCGCGTAGCGCCGGGCCAAGGCTTCGGCACGCATGCCCACAGGGACATGGAGATCATCAGCTATGTGCTCGAAGGCGAGCTCGCGCACAAGGATTCGATGGGCAATGGCTCGACCATCCGCCCGGGCGATGTGCAGCGGATGAGCGCCGGTAGCGGCGTCACGCACAGCGAGTTCAATCCCTCGCCCGGCAACCCGGTGCATTTCCTGCAGATCTGGATCCAGCCGGATGCACAGCGGATCGAGCCGAGTTACGAAGAGAAGCGTTTCGGCACAGAGGAGAAGCGCGGCCGCCTGCGCTTGATCGCCTCTCCGGATCGCGCGGAAGGCTCAGTGCTGATTCACCAGGACGCACGCGTCTATGCGGGAATGTTTGGCGATGCGGAACAGGCAGTACTGCAAGTGAAGCCCGGTCGCCGGATTTATATACATGTGGCACGCGGGACGATCACCGTAAATGACACCACGCTGGGAACGGGAGACGCGCTGAAGTTGAGCGACACGACGACAGCGACGCTGAAGGACGGAAAGGAAGCCGAAGTAATCGTGTTCGATCTTCCAGCCGGGCGCTAACGGCCAGGCAGGATCGAGTCAGCGACCGACCGCCCGTCAGGAGTTGGAAGACTCCTGACGGGCCTGTTTGTGAAAGAAATCCAGGCCCAGGCGCAACGGGTACCGCCGCGGCGAGACGGCGCGAGCAGCAAGTCAGCGCGGCCTGATGAGCAACAGGGCAACCAACGTCAGCAGCCCGGCCGCGGCGAGATAATAGCCGACGTAGGCGAGGCCATAGTTTACGGCGAGCCATGTGGCTACATACGGAGCAACCGCTGCGCCGACGATCCCGGCCAGATTGAACGTCAACGACGCACCCGTGTAGCGCACCGGGGTCGCGAACAACTCCGCGAGCGCCGTACCCAAGGGCCCGTACGTAAGCCCCATTAACGCGAACCCCAGACACAAAAACGCGAGCGCGCCAAGCGTCGTGCCCGCTCCAAGCAGGGGCGCGAGAACGAGTCCGAAGGCAATGATCCCCACCGTCGCCGCTATCAGCATCCCCCTGCGCCCTTTCCGATCGGCAATGATCGCCGAGATCGGAATCGTAGCCGCGAAGAACAGCACACCGACCATCTGCAGGATGAGAAATTGAGTACGCGTGAACCCCAGCGCCGACGTCGCCCAGCTCAGCGAGAAGACAGTCATCAGGTAAAACAGCACGAAGGTCGCCGTCGCCGCGAACGTGCCCAGGATCAGCGTCCGCGGATAGTCGACAACCACCGTCAGCATCGGCAACCGGACGCGTTCGTTATTTTCGATCGCGCGCCGGAACGCCGGCGTCTCGGTCAAGCGCAGGCGCACGTATAGACCGACGAATACGAGCAGCGCGCTGGCCAGGAACGGAATGCGCCACCCCCAGGCGAACAGCTGTGTATCCGTCAGACACGTGGTCAGGAGGAGGAACGTGCCCGACGAGCACAGAAACCCGATGGGCGCCCCGAGCTGCGGAAACATGCCATACAGCGCCTGCTTCCCCGGCGGCGCGTTCTCGGTCGCCAGCAACACCGCTCCGCCCCACTCGCCACCGAGTCCGAGACCCTGCCCGAGTCGAAACAGCGCGAGCAGCAAAGGCGCGAGCACGCCGATGGACGCATAGGTCGGCAGAAGTCCGACCGCCACGGTCGAGATACCCATCGTCAACAGAGCCGCAACGAGTGTCGCCTTGCGCCCGACGCGATCGCCAAAATGTCCGAACAGCGCCGAGCCCACCGGGCGCGCGAAGAAGGCGAGCGCGAAGGTGGCCAGCGACTGCAGCTTCGCGGAAGTCGGATCGGCTGCCGGAAAGAACAGCTTCGGAAAGACCAGTACCGCCGCCGTCGCGTAAATATAGAAATCGAAAAACTCGATCGTGGTCCCGATGAGGCTGGCGAACAGCACCTGGCCTGGCGAATTCGCCGGACGATCGGTGGAACTCACGGACGAGGACACGGAGGCGGGGTAGAGATCGGCGTCTGTCATAGCCGGGTAGCGTAACTGCTGTCCCCCGGTGGGGCCATATGCTTGCCAGGCGACGGTCTCGAGGCGCCGGTGTCAGTGCCCGGGCAATTTTGCAAAATCGTGATCGACCAGCGCACCGATATGCTCGATGGTGAGATCCGCCGGCGGATATTTAGCGACCTCGGCGGGATCGACGGCGTAATGCCCCTGGCGCGGAAAAACCGTCGTGAGCTTCGAGCCCCAGGACTTCTTCATGGCCGCGAGGATCCGCAGCTTGTCATCCACCATCACGTAGTGCCGGGCGGGATGGCGACGCTCGACGGACTCGAGCATCTGCTCCTTGTGCAGATAGATGAGCACCCGGCCTTCGACCGCATCCCAGATCCCCGAACGCTGTACCTTGCGCGGCTGGAACACTACATCGCCATCCGAGAGGATCACTGTCGGGCCCCAGCGGCGACAATGAGCCAACGCCGCGAAAGCCCCTGGATACACTTGGCTCGCGAACGGATAGTCCACGAGAAACGACGACATCAACAGCAGTTGCGGATCGTCGAGATTCTCCAGACGGTACCGCTGTAATGCTCCGAGATAATCGGCGTAACCGAGCTGAGCGCGCAGCTCTTCGAAGATCGCCCAATACCGGTCGCGCTTGGCTCGGCCGAATTCGCGCTCCAGGTGGGCTCCGAGGTCTTGCTGCACGGCATCGTTGTCGAGCAGCGTGTTGTCCACGTCGAACAGAAACACCGTCTCGTGACTTTCATCCACCATGGCGCATCACCCGCTCAACGTGTCGCCTCGTCCCAGTCCTGCCCGCCGCGAAGCATGACCGCGGAACGATCTTCCGGGAGAATCCAGTGCTGCCCGACGAGCTCGTCGAGCGCGTGGCCAAACCGGTCCAGATAATCTTCACGGCTGCCGTAGCGTTCCTCGATGGACTTACGTGGATCGCCCGCCTTACGGCGCTCGCTCGCCGTCTTCGCGAACGGAATGTAGGAAGCCTCGAAAGCGACCCGCTGCTCGGGCGCGCCGATTGAGGGATCGCGCAGGTTCCAGCCGGCGTAGGTGGCCACTGGAACCGTTATTTCGGGCAGCCGCACACCGTCGCGCTCGTTGCCATCGACGTCCACCTGCGGCACCAGGACGGGAAACGCTTTGCCCACCTTCGGCGGCTGCAGACTGAGAATTCCATTGCGCCAGTCCGCGCCGAAATCGAGGCGCCCGGCTTCGTTCGCTTCCTGCGGACCGTTGACACCGGGGATCGGCGGAAATGAGTAATCCCGCAGTGGCACGAGCGTTCCGTCGTCGAGTCGCGGATAACTGCTGCGGGGTGGCGCGGTATCGCTGCGAACCCACGCATCCATGTTGGTAAGCATCGCGCGCCAGAAGAACCTGACAGGCAGCGCGGATTCCGGCGCCTGCCCGAGCAGATCGCCCTCACCTTTCCTGGGCGGATAGGGTCCGGCGAAATGTTGTAGCCCGGTGAAGTGGTAGATCCTGACATCGGAGGAGAGCTGCGCGTCCTGCCGCCCGTCGGCCTCGACGTGGATCAGAGCGGCGGCGCGACCCCAATACTCGTACGAAGTATTCGAGAAAAAGATCTTCGGAACGACCTTCTCGGCCACCGCGCGATCGAGCAGTCCGCCACGTTCGCCGGTGAGCTCGTCGGTCTCGGGAAGGTCGGTGAACGGGAATAGATCGGTCGGAAAGTAGACCGACGAAGTGGGTTGTGCATCTCGCGAGGGTTGCGCGAACCGGTAGTTGAAGCTGCCACGTCCCGCTCCCGCGACGTGCGCCAGAACGCCGTCGAGTGCAATTCTGCCCTCTTCATCCGCGTTGAACCCCTGGTAGAGGAAATCGCGCAGGAAGCGGCCGTTCTGCGAAATCCCTTCGCCATAGACCCGCGTCGCATGGACCACTGCGTCCGTATTGTGCTTGGCATACGCGGCGAAATCCCGGGCAGCCGCGAAGCCCAGACCGGCAATCACGGGGTCGGCGGCGACATAGACGTATTCGCAGATTTTTCCCGGCTGGAAGCCACCGTTCAGATGAATGTGGCGGTCGTTGGGAACGAGCTTGCCATTGACCGTCTGCGCGAACTGCCACTCGGAGCGAGCAATGACCGTACGCCGCGCTTCGCGCGAATCCCGAACTGTCAGCACGTTCCGCGGATCGGCCGGGTCGGCGACCGGATACTCGTTCCCGCCGATGCTCCCTAGGATGAGGTGCCCGAGCGGTATCTCATCCGATACATGCGCCAGCATGAGATCTCCGCGAAGCAGCCCGGTGATTCTCCGGCCGCCTTCTTTCGCGGTGGGCGCATAGAGCTTCAGGTCGTCCTGGCCAGCGGCGTCCCACTGCCACCCGAGGCTCACGATCGTAAAGCCCTTGCGCAGCAGCCACCCGTCGCCCGCGTCGCGCGCGAGGTCGGGGTCGCCGCCATCGACGAGGGATACGATGCGCGGTCGCCCGCGATTCGGTATTTCGAGCAGCAGCGAGCCGTTGCCTTTCCGGGCGTCCTTCGGACGAAATGCTACGAAATCCGCCGAGAATTCAACCTCGCCCTTGTGCAGGTTGACGGCGTTACGAAGATCTACGATGCGAGAGTTGTGCGGGTTGTCTACTCGTACGGTGAAGTAGACCTGACCAGTGAGCCGCTCGTACGTCCCGGCGGCGCCGAAGGACTTTCCGTTGAGCACGTCCGTGCGCGACTCGATCTCGACACGGATGACGCGCGCCTGAAGTGGCGCGGTCACCAAGCCCAGTATCACCAACAGTCCCACCAGCCTACCGTATTGCCGCATACGCGGCAGATTAGCACGGCGCGCGGCGACCGCTTACTTTGCGCTGTAGCCTCGCGCGTCCAGACAGGCACCGAAGGCACGCTGATACTCGGCCGACGTCCCTTGCGGGTTGGACGAGCGCGTCGGATCGAAACCCGACTGCGACACGGCCCACTTGTGGCATTCGAACTTGTCGGTCGCCATCTGCTCGTCGCTCTGTCCATTGCGCGGATACACGTAGAGATCCGAGGATCCGGCCGCCGCCGCGTCATTGGAGTCGACGCTATTCGCACTCGTGTCGGCCGAAGCGGACCCCTCGTCCCCTACCGGCGGTGGGTCGGTCGCTACGTAGCCGTTGTAGCTCGAGTCCCAGGTGTAGTACGCGTTGTCATAGTAGTAGTACGGCGATCCGCCCCAGTAATAGGTGGCGTAGCCAATGGGCAGCACCGGGAGAAACCAGGCGAAGCCGGCGCCGTAGCGGACGCCGGGCCAGAAGCGCCCGCCCCAGTAGCCGCCGCCCCAGTAACGTCCATCGCCATGTACATATCCAGGGCGCCCGTACCCGCCATGTTCGTAGCCACCATGTCCGAAGCCGCCACGCCCGTAGCCACCGTTTCCGAACCCTACACGTGCGCCGGGTCCGTAGAAGTGGCCGCCGGCGCCCACTCCATGTGAGCCACTGAATCCTCGCGCTCCACCGTAGGCGTGGCCGCCAGCAAAGTGACCGCCCCCAGCGAAAGCGGGACCCCCGCCGCCGATGTGACCTCCACCAAAGTGGCCACCACCGCCGCCCATGTGCCCGCCACCGCCGCCGCCGCTCATGTGCCCGCCACCGCCGCCGCTCACGTGACCGCCACCACCGCCGCCGCTGTGACCGCCACCGCCACCACCACCGCCACCACCACCGCCGCCGCCGCCGTGCCCCTGGGCGCCCGCCACGAGCGGCGCTCCCGCTATCGCGATGGCGGCCAGCACTCCGAAGGTCCTGGCGAGAATTCGTGCACTTTTGATCTTGATCATGGCTTCACCCCGTCGCGGCGCATCTCCCGATGCTCGCGCGGCATTCGTACCTGACTGATTAGACGCTCCAAAGCCACCTTCGTTCAAGTTCCCGGATCGCAGCTTCGCGTAGGGCATTAGCCGATATGGCCGCTAATTTGGAGTTTTCCAGTGGCGGCGCTGCGCGCCTCCACCCCGTGAGTCTCATAACGTTGCCCGCGCTCAACGGCTGACTTGCCCGCTTGTCATAAGCAGGCAGAAGAAATCAGAAGACGAGATTCACGGCGACCACCGGGATGATGGCGGCACTCGTATTGCGTCCGGTTGCCGGGAACTTCACGCCCATGATGAATCCGACGTTCCCGCTCCAATTGTATTCGACCGCCGGCGCGAAGCTCAGCGAGTCACTCAACCCCGAGTTCAGCAGAATGGTGCGAGCAGCGGGATCGGTTGCGTGACCCGACAGGTCCTCGCCCGCTACGCGTGTGCTGGCGTCATGTTCATAAACCGCATCGAGGGCGAGAACCCAGTTCCGCGTAAGGCTGTACTCCCATGCCGCATCGGCCGTGAATGCATCGCCAGGGCGCACGCGACCTTGAAAACCGGTAGTGGTGCCGTAAACGCTGACGTCGCGCACCGTGGCGCTGCCCGAGAACGCATAGGACAGATCGAGGCGCATACGCAGGATGCGTCCTCCGGGCATCCAGAAGAAGTCCTGCGCATAGACAGATGCCGTGGTGGTCCGAACGCCGGCCCCGAAACCGTCGCTGGGATGCTCACCGAGTCGATCGTACTTTCCAGTCGGAAACGTTTCGCCCAGCACCACCGACATTGTCGGAATCCAGCTCCCTTCCTTGAACTGCGTGAGCCGGTATTGCGCCTGAACGGCAACATCGCCCATTCCGACTCCGGTGCTCCGGCCAGCCTGGCTCGTCTGCGTATAGCCCAACCTCGAAATGAGGCCGGCCGAAATTCTGTCGGTCACTCCGTACAGCAGGTACGTGAGCGATCCAAGGCTCTCCGCGTGAGCGACATCCCGCCGCGTGCCGTCCTTGTCGAAACGCTGGTGAACGATGGAATCGAACAGATAAGGCTCGACCAGGAAATGACCCTTCGGCAAAGTCGAGGCGGATGCAGCCAGCAGCGGCCCGGTCCACCACGCATCGTCGCGCGACTGATGGGTTGAGTCGTCCGGCGTCGCGGCGCCGGCCAGTGCTACACCCATCATGGCGACCACGACGCTGAGCCCACGCGCCCCCCTGCCCAGCCACTTCATCAGCATGTTCTTTCAGCTTTGGAATCGGACGATCCGGATCCGAAATGATGGGCGGTTCGGCGCCGGGCGGCACTCCGTTTCTTGCTATCCGTCGCGCAATTCCGGCCATCCGTCGCAGCGACGCTGCAATGCGGCGCTCCCCGAGCCTTCAGTCTGCGTCGAGCTCGGGATAATGTCTGAAGATCCCCTCGTTGTTGAACGGAATGCGGCGCCCGGATGCAAGGTACGCGGCGATCCGGGGACGCCCCTGAATTCGGTCGTGCAATGCGAATAGTCGTCTGTATTTGCGGGCGGCTTGCGCCATCGCTCGCGGGAACGCGTAGCTCAATCCGGAGACGATCTGAAACATCGACAGGTCGATGTAAGTCAGCTTCGCGCCCACGACGTAACGCTCCCCCCGAGCGTTACGCGTCAGCACCCGCTCGAAATAGCCGAGGAATTTGGGCAACCGGTTCTCGAGAAAATCCGCCGCCCGGCGGCGCGCCTCCTTCTTCTGATCCTCGTAGTAAAGGCCCGACGCGACGGGGTGATGCGTGTCGTGAACCTCGGCCACCAGATCCGCGACCGTCAGTTGCAGCTGGTGGGTCCACAGCTTGCCCGCCTCATCCTTCGGCGCAAGCCCGTGACGCGGACCCAGGTACAGCAGAATGTTCGCCGTCTGCGCGATGACGAGCCGGCCGGCCTTGAGAAACGGGGGGGCAAAGGGCGGACGCGCGATATCCCGGCCGTCCAGAAAGCGCAGCAGCGCCCCGACTCCACATCCTTTACCGGACTCGCGCGCGACGTCCACGTAATCGGCGCCGGCCTCCTCCAACGCGAGTCGCACGAATTCGCCGCGACCCTGAATCGTCGGCCAGTAAAAGAGCTGATAGAGCATACTGCGACTCCTGGCGCCTCTACCGGGAACCTGGGCGGCGTTGGACCGTATTACCGGGAAGGCGCTCGCAAAGAACGCTCCCAACAACTTTCAATCGCAACGAGGTCGCCTCCATGACTCTCACCGTCTCGCTAGGACCGGTCATCGCACTGATCGCGGGCATCCTCATCCTGGTCATGCCCCGCCTGCTGAACTACATCGTCGCGATTTACCTGATCGTCATCGGCCTGCTGGGGTTGTTCGGCAGCACTCACGGCGTGCACATCTGACCGAGGACGTTCGCTGCGCGCGCTCGCCTCGGATATCCCCGGACGGCGTCGCCGACCGCGTCTGGCCGACCGCGTCTGGCCGACCGCGCCCTAAGCTTTGAGCGAGAACGGCGTGAAATCGGTCGACCGGTCGAAGTAATCCTCCTGCTCCACACGCTTGAGGAAAGCGACTACCTTGTAGGTGAGCGGCGTTGCGAGCACTTCCCACGAGGACTTGAGCACGTACTGCGTCGTCGTGACGGCGAGCAACTCCTCGGTCGGCCACACGCCCGTGAACGCGATCGTGTAGAACAGTGCGGAATCGACGAGCTCGCCGCAGAGCGTGGAACCGATGATGCGTGTCCAGAGCCAGCGGCCGTCGGTCCGTATCTTCATTTTCGCCAGCACGAAGCTGTTGACGAAGGACCCGCACCAGAACGCTATGATCGAGGCGAAGACGATGCGCGGCGTATTGCCGAATATCTCTTCCACCGCCTTTTGATTGTTCTTCCAATGCTCGGCGGGCGGAAGGTGGACGATGACCGCCGCCATGATGGACGCGAACACCAGCGCCGCGAAGCCGCTCCAGACGGCCCGTCGATCCCACGCGTATCCATAAACCTCCGTGAGGATGTCCCCGAAGAGGTACGAGATCGGGAAGAACAGTACGCCCGCCAGGAACGTGACGGAACCGAACACAGGCACGTGGATGGTGGTGACCTTCGCCGGCCCGATGAGGTTCGCGCACAGCAAAACGCAGACGTACGCCCCGAGGATCAGGTCGTAATACTTATACTTCTTCATGAGTATCCGCAGCCGCGCGTTGAAAGCGCCATTCTAGAACGAAGGCGCCGCGGCAGTGCCACTAAGCGCCGTCCGGTACGCCCGGCTCAGCGCTCCACCGGCCTGCGGCTCATGCGTTCCGCCCGTAGAGCGCTCGCGTTACCCGTGGCAATGCGCGCCCGGTACCAGCACGAGGTGTTGCCGCCCATTTTCTTGGCTTCGTAGAGCGCGAGATCGGCTGATTTGTAGAGGCGGTCCTGCGTGGTGCCATGCTCCGGATAGACCGCCACGCCGATACTGGGACTCGTCTTCACGGCGGCACCGTTGACGACGACCTCGGGCGCGAAGCTGTCGACGATACGCTTGCACACGGCTTCGATATCCGCCGCGGCCGGATTCTGGGTCAGCAGCACCGCGTATTCATCGCCACCCAACCGCGCCACGCAGTCGGACTTGCGAACGGCAGCCTGCAGCCGGATGGCCGCTTCGATCAACAGGGCGTCGCCGACATCGTGGCCCAGCGTATCGTTGATGTGCTTGAGGCGATCGAGATCGATCAGCAGCAGCGCGAAGCGCCCACTCTGCAATCCCGAGAGCACCAGCAACTCGCGGAACTCCTCCATGAACATGCGCCGGTTGGGCAGCGCAGTGAGCGTGTCGCAGTAGGCGATCTGTACCAGCTGGCGCTGGCTTTCCCTGAGCTCCGCCGTACGCTCGATGACCTGCCGCTCCAACTCTCGGCGGGCGCGGCGCAGGTACAGGGTACGAGCCTGGACTACGGCGGCGACCAGGGCGAAGAGCGCGACTCCCGCGAGGATCCGGAACGCGATGGTCTGATACCAGGCGGGTAGCACCCGGATCGGCACCGTCAGCACGGTATCGGTCCAGACGCCATTGCGATTGGAGCCGCGCAACTGCAGGGAGTAGTCGCCGGGCAGCAGGTTGGTGTAAGCGGCCAGCCGGCGGCTCGGCTCCGTTTCGACCCAGTCCGTGTCGAAGCCATCGAGCTTGTAGGCGTAGCGGTTGCGTTCAGGGGCGGAATAGTCGAGAGCGGCGAACTCCACCGCAATGCTGTTCGCCGCGGGTGTCACCGTCAGCGGTACGGCGACGGCGTCGCTGTTGGAATTGCCTGCCGGAATCCGCTTGCCGCCGATGCGGACATCGGTGACGACGATCGGCGGATGATAGCTCCACAGGGTCAACCGATCCGGCCGTACGACGATGAGGCCTCCCGCGCCGCCGAAAATCAGCTCTCCAGCCGCAGTCGTCGCGCCCGCCCCGGCCCAATGGTTCGCGATCGGGACGCCCTCGGCACGTCTGAGGCTTTGCACAGCGAAGGAATTCGGGTCGATGACCGCGAGCCCATCGTCGGTGCTTGCCCAGATCCGACCGCGCGTGTCCTCGAGCAGCTTGTCGATATTCTCGCTGGCGAGCCCCTGCCTGACACCGAGCCGGCGAAAACGCGGCCGGCCGTTGCGATCCCGACTCTCCAACATACTGATGCCACCGCCCAGTGTGCCGACCCAGAGCCGGCCACGTCGATCCGTCAACAGCGTTGCGACATACCCCGTCGCGAGTGCGGAGGAGTCCGGCGGATCGGGCAGGATCCGCTCAACCGTATGAGACGCGAGATCGAGGCGATTGAGGCCGTTCCTGGTCCCGACCCATAATGAGCCCGCCGGCCCGCGCTCGATGACCGTCACGCGCTGGTCCGTCAGGCCGTCGATGCCCCTGACTGCGGCCCTTGCGGTGTCCGGCGCACTCAGGTCGAGCGCCCACAGCCCGTCAAACCCTCCGATCCACAACACGTTCTGCTCGACGAGGAGCGCCCATACGGCACCGCTCGGCTCACGCTGCGGTACCGTCAGGCGGACGGCCCCGCGAGCGAGTCGATCGACTCGATATAACCCTTGCTCGGTGCCAACGTAGACAGCGTCGGAAGGCCCGCGCACCAGCGTATTCACGTAGTCTTTCGGAAGCGCCGTCGCGGGGTGCTGTTGGTCGGGACGAATACCGGCCACACGCACGCCAGCCGGATCGATTATGTCTATCCCATGGCTGGCCAGCCCCAGCCAGATTCGGCCATCCGGCATCGGCAGAACTGTGTTGACATCCGCGTCCGTCAAGCCGTCCTGGCGACTGGAGCCGCCGAACACGGTGAAAATACCCTCTTGCCGCGCATTGTAGCGGCTGATGCTGCGGTCGGTGCAGATCCAGACCAGGCCCGCACGGTCTGTGTGAAGCGCCTGCACAGTGTCGTTCGCGAGGCTCGACAACAATGTTGGATCGTGACGGATGCGCCGGGTGTAAAACGTTGCGGTGTCAACAGCGACGATGCCGTGGCCATCGGTTCCCAGCCAGATTTCACCGGGGCGAACTTCGGCGATCGCGTGAATGCCTTCAGTCTGCAATGTTGAATGCGATACGCCGCTTTCCATGACGGCCCGGGCGGTGTTCTGTCCCGGCTCGATGACAAACGCACCCTGACGGACGGTGCCGATCCATAGCCGTCCAGCGCTGTCCTGAGAGAAAGTCCAGGCCACGGCCGCCTTACCGCTGGCGCCGCGGAGGGGCACGGCCACAAAACGGCTCGTGCCCGGGTTACGGCGGACGAGGCCGACGGGTGTTCCGACCCAGAGCGCGCCGTCACGGTCGCGGAACAAGGCACGGATCCGGTTATCGGGCAGGCTGTCCGCATCGGCGGCGTCGTGGCGGAGATGGCTGATGTCACCCGTCTCGGGACGCAGGTGGTCGAGACCCCCATCGGTCGCCACCCAGACACCTCCGGAGCCATCGTCGACGATGTCGCGGACACTGACATGGCTCAAACCGGCGAGCCCCGCCGGATATGTGATGAAGCGGTCCCGACCCCGATCGTAGCGCGCCAGGCCGCCCGAGTTGGTACCGATCCAAAGCCGGCCGGCCGCATCGGTATGGAGCTTCCTGATGAAATTGTCCGGCAGGGCGCCCGCAATCGCGGGGTCGGACTTGTAGCTGCGGAAGTGATATCCGTCCCAGCGCGCCAGACCGTTCTGCGTGCCTACCCAGAGAAACCCATCGCCATCTTCGGCGAGCGAAGTAGGTGCAGTCGAATTGGGGAGCTCGTTATCGCGCGCGAGATGTTCGAAGACGGTGTCAGCCAGCGCAGACCAACGCTCACCGTTGGCCGCATGCGCCAACGACGCGAAGCCGGACGTCAGCGCAAAGATCGCGAGGACCCAGCCGAAGAGTTTCTTTAGGGCGCGCATTGGCTGGATCACCGTACGCAGATACTACTACCGACGGGGTAGACCTCCGATGGAGAGACCCGGAAGATGTGCCATCCATCACGCCGTCAAAACACTCCGCTGGCGCGGGGCGCAATACCTCGTCCGGGAGGGTTGAACGGCACACAAATTGCTCAATATCTCTTGTACATAACTCAGCGATCGCGTCGTTTAACGCAATCGCGAGGAGCTTGAAAGTGAGCGAAAAGACGCCGATCGTCCGCAATTCGTTGATATCGCTGGCCTTGTTGGCCTGCATGCCTGCGGCCTGGGCCGATCACGCCCCGACCGCGACCGTTCCCGTTCACCGTGTGGTCGCCGCTCCCGTCCCCCACAGGCTGGACCTCACGATGCCCGACATCCGCACCGTTATGTCAGCGGAAGAGCTCAGCGCTCCGCTGCAAAATCCAGATGACGTAGAGCTCATGAGCCCTGAAACGGTGCAGGTGCATGGTGCGCCCCCAGCGCCTTACGTTCCCGGTGGGTTCGAGGCACTGTGGTGGGGCGCACTGCATCCCGCCCAGGCCTGGCGAATCCTAACTCCGGTCCAATAGCACCCGTTCGAGTTCGGTTCGGTGTCTCGGGGCGGCATGCCCCGAGGCAAAAGTTGGCGTCAGCCCGTGTCCGCGGCCGGCAGCACGGTGCCCGTAACCTCTCCTAGCCCGATGCGCACGTAGCCGGGGCTTTCACACCATCCGCGAAAAACCACACGGTCGCCATCGGCGAGAAAAGTGCGCGTCTCACCCGTACCTAGTGTGATCGGCCGCTTTCCTCCTTCGGTGATTTCGAGCAACGAGCCCGCCTCCTCAGGCAGTGGGCCCGATTGCGTGCCGCTGCCGAGCAGATCGCCCGCCTCGAGATTACATCCGTTCACCGTGTGGTGAGCCACCAGCTGCGAGACGCTCCAATAAGAGTCGCGAAACGTTGAATGTGACAGCCGCTCTGCCGCCCGCCCCTGTGCGCGCATGCGCCCAGTCTCCAGCCACGCTTCGAGTTGAATATCGATTGCCCCCGCCGCGCGCAATTCCGCGCTATCGAGATAAGGCAACGGCTGCGGGTCGCTCGCTGGCCGCGTCCAAGGTGCCCGAAAGGGCGCCAGCGCCTCGAGCGTCACGATCCAGGGAGAGATCGTGGTCGCGAAGTTTTTCGCCAGGAAGGGCCCCAGGGGCTGGTACTCCCAGGCCTGCACATCGCGGGCCGACCAGTCGTTCAGCAGGCAAACGCCGAACACATGCTCCTCGGCGGTGCCGATCGGGACGCGGCTCCCGAGCGTGTTGCCAGCGCCGATGAAGACCCCTACTTCCAACTCGTAGTCGAGACGCTGGCTCGCTGACAGCTCCGGCCGGTCCGCACCCTTCGGCATGACCTGCCCGTACGGGCGTGGAAACTCCTGACCCGAAACACGGATCGACGACGCGCGCCCGTGATAGCCGATCGGCACCCACTTGTAGTTCGGCAGCAAGGGGTTATCGGGACGAAAGAGTCTGCCAACCGTGGTCGCGTGATGGATGGACGCGTAAAAGTCGGTGTAGTCGCCGATTCTGGCCGCGACGGCATACTCGGCGGCCTTTTGAGGCACGAGTGCCGGGCGTAACCGTGACGCAAACGTCGAATCCGCTCGCAATGCATCCGACAAGAATCTTCGCAGCGCCGACCACGCAGCGTTTCCCAGGGCCATGAATGCGTTCAGCGTCGGGGCGGTGCAAGCAGCGAGCGCCTCGGCGGCGCTGCCAGCCGCCAGGCCCGACAACTCCGTGGCGCCGAGATCGAGAACCTGATCGCCGATCGCCACCCCGCCACGGTAGGCCTCTGCGCTACCGGATCGGCGGAATACTCCGAAAGGCAGATTCTGGATGGGGAAGTCGGCGCCCGCGCGATTGGCCGAGCCGACCCAACTCTTCAGCGACGGGTCATGGGTTGCATTGATGGCAGTCATTGGCGCGGTCATTTTGCAGCGGGATCGAAGTTCTTGCGCAGGCCCTGCCAGCATTGCGCGTAGTCCCGCTGCAGCTGCGGCGCCTCGAGCGCGAAGCGGGTCGGCCGGATCGGCAGGCGCGTCTCGAACATGAACGCCATCGTATCCGTGACGTGATGCGGCTGCGCGGTATTGGCACCCAGAGCTTTTTCAAAGGTGGCCGCATCCGGCCCATGACCGGTCATGCAATTGTGCAGCGACGCCCCCCCGGGGGCGAACCCCGCCGCTTTGGCGTCGTAGACGCCCGCGATGAGCCCCATGAACTCGCTCGCGATGTTGCGATGAAACCAGGGCGGGCGGAAAGTATTTTCCATTGCGAGCCAGCGCGGCGGGAAAATCACGAAATCGAGCGTGTCGACGCCCGGCGTGTCGCTTACGGATTGCAACACGAGGAAAATCGACGGATCCGGATGGTCGTAGCTGACCGAGCCGATCGTGTTGAAGAGCCGCAGGTCGTATTTATAGGGCGCGTTATTACCGTGCCAGGCCACTACGTCGAGCGGCGAATGATCGATGCCCGCCGACCAGAGGTGCCCGCCGAATTTCGCCACGAGCTCGAACTCGCCTTCACGGTCCTCATACCAGGCCACGGGTGTCTGGAAATCGCGTGGATTCGCCAGGCCATTGGAGCCGATCGGCCCCAGGTCCGGCAACCGCAGCGGCGCGCCGAAGTTCTCGCAAACATAGCCGCGAGCCGCGCCGTCCGGCAATTCGATCCGCAAGCGCAGCCCCCGCGGAATCACCACGATTTCCTGCGGCTCGACTTCAATCAACCCCAGTTCGGTCGCCACCCGCAAACGCCCCTGTTGCGGAACGAGCAGCAACTCCGCATCCGCGTCGTAAAAAAAACGGTCCGTCATGGAGCGGTTGGCGACGTACCAATGAATACCGCAGCCTGTCTGGGCCTCGGGCGATCCGTTGCCCCCAACGGTGCGCAGGCCCGCGACGAAATCAGTGGGCTCTTCTGGAATCGGCAGAGGGCTCCAGCGAAGGGGGTTCGGCGAGGCCACCGCCTCATCGAAGCGGTTAGTGAATGAGCCATCGTTGATGCTGTGGAATTCGCCATGCACGGCCGCGGGCCGGATGCGGTAGAGCCAGCTACGCCTGTTGGCATGGCGCGGCGCGGTAAAGGCAGTGCCCGAGAACTGCTCCGCATACAGGCCGTAAGGGCAGCGCTGCGGCGAGTTGCGCCCCTGCGGCAGAGCGCCGCTCAAAGCCTCCGTGGCGAAATGATTCGCAAAGCCGGTTTGGTACTGCAAGCGCGCAACGCCTGCACCAGGCTCCGACACCGTGCTCATGAGAGCTGTCTCCTTGGGAATGATCCGCTTGCGTGCCACTGGGCCCACGCCACTATAATGGCATATATCGTTGCGCGCGCAACTATCCCGAGGCGATACCCTTTTGAGCGCCCGAGCCCTCGACGAGTCCGCGCTGGAGCTGGCGGGGTTCATACCTTTCCGGCTGAACCGCCTGGCGGCGCAGGTGAGCGATCACCTTTCCGGCATTTACCGCGAGCGCTTCGGGCTCGACATTCCGGAATGGCGAGTCATGGCTACCGTGGGGCCCGTGCGGGGTTGCACAGCGCAATACATTGCCGGCAGCACCCGGATGCACAAGACACGAGTCAGCAGAGCGATCGCGCATTTGGAAGAGCGCGGGCTGATGGTCCGCGCGACGAAGCCCGACGACCGGCGCGAGATGGAATTGCGACTCACGAAGGCAGGCCGGCGCATGTACGCGCAGCTGGTGCCACTCGCGCTCGAGCGCGAACGCGCCTTGCTCGCCTGCATGAGCGAGGCTCAGCTACAGGCGTTCGTTACGGGGCTGGATTGTCTGGAGACCGCTCTCGACTTACGCCGATAGCGCCTACGCCTCGGCGGCCCGCTTCATATCCCGCTCGATGTAGCGGATCGCGGTCAGGAAAGCGAGTCCGCCCGCGATCGAGCACAAAGCGGAGACGAGCAACGAATAGCGAATGCCCAGATCGCCCAGTGACGGCCGCAGCATGTCATTGAGCGCCCCTACCAGCAGCGGTCCCAATCCCTGCCCCAGGAGGCTCGCGCACAGCAGCAGTACCGCAACCGAAACCGCCCGCATCCGCAGCTTCGCGACACTCATCGCCGCGGCGTACACCGGCCCCTGGTGGACGAGGGTGAAAAAACTCGCCAACGCCAAACCGGTAGTCCAGGCCGGCGTGCCCTGCCCGAGCAGGTAGAGCGCCTCCGAGGGGCCTGCGAGCAGGCAGGCGATCGCGGGCAATCGCAGCCGCCAGCGCTCATCGCGGCGTCCGAGCCGGTCGGTCAGGATACCGCCCAGCAAAATCCCCAATCCGCCAAACACGCCGCGTATCGGCCCTATCGTGGAAGCGACCTCGCGCAGCTTGAGGTGATGGACGAGCGTGAGGAATGTCGGGCCCCAGGCGCTGTCCGCATAGACGTTCGCTCCCATGAACGACACGCCGACGAGCAGCAGCAGATAGGCACGAGAGCCGGCGAGAAATCGCAGCGTGGCGGGCAGAGGCCCCGCCTTGGACTGTTGCCGGCGCTCTTCCGAGGCGCCCCGCGCCGGTTCCCGAACCGTGAAAAAGAAGACGCCCGCAAGAACAACTCCGGGCGCGCCGGCCGCGATGAACATCGCCCGCCAGCCGTGCGCCTGGCCGATCCACCCGAGGAGCGGAAAGAACAGCAGGGATGAAAGCGAAAACGCCGTTCCAAACAACGCCAGCACCAGGGGACGGCGTGCTTTACGGAAAATGTCCGACAGCATGGAGTTCGATGGCGCGACTCCGCACGCCTCTCCTATGCCCATGAGAAAGCGCGTGGCGGCAATCTGCCAGATGTTGGCAACGTAGCCCGTGGCGAGCGTCATGGCGCTCCAGAACGCGAACCCGATTGCAATGATGTTGCGCCGGCTGCGGCGGTCGGCGAGCCATGCGATCGGTACGCCGAGCAGCGAATAGAACAGCACGAAAGAGAGCCCCGACACGAGGCCGAGCACCGTGTCGGACACCTGCATCTCCGCTTTGATGAGCGGCAACGCCAGGCCGAGAATGGCGCGGTCGAGGTAATTGAAGGACGAGATCAGTGTGAGAAAGCCGAGCGTGTAGACCGCGTGCGGGCTCCAGTCCGTGCGCTCGGTGCCGGCCAGGCTCGAATCAGGGGCGGAAATGCTCAAATCGGGCGTTCGCCGATCACAGTCGTGCGTACCAGATGACGACGCTCGCGCTGGAAGTCGTGGATCCCACGATGCAGCAGGAAGCGGTTATCCCAGACGATCAGCGTGTCAGGCCGCCACTTGACCCGACACTGGTACTGCAGCCGGTGAGGCAGCGTCTGCAGATAGTCGAGCAGCGCCCGGCTCTCCTCCTCCGACCAGCCTACGAAGCGCTTGAAGTAGGCGCGCGTGACATACAGGCTCTTGCGGCCCGTGCGCGGATGACGCCGTACCGCCGGATGTATGTTCTCGAGCTGTTCCTCCGAGAAGTTGTGACTCTCGCGCAGCCTGAGCTGCTTGTCTTTGGCGAGGCTGGCGTTCTTCGCCCAGATATCCTTGCCGGAATAGACGATGCGCAATCCCTCCAGGACCTTCTGCAGCCCTTCGGACAAGTCCTCGTAAGCGAGGTAAGTGCTCGAGAATGCGGTATCGCCGCCGTATCTCGGCACGTCCAGGGCGCGCATCACGATGCACGACGGCGGTCGTTCGAGGAAGGGACTGTCAGTATGGAAGTGCTCGAACGAGGGCACCACGCTCGATGGCTCGTCAGCTTCGCGCCGGACTTCCTGCATATCGGAATGCCCATCATAAGTGGGCGCCTGCGGAAGCTCGGTGAGCTCGCCGAAGTAGCGGGAGAACGCCTTGTGTTGCTCGCAAGTCAGCTTCTGGTCGCGGAACACAATGATCAGAAAGTGCTCAAACGCGAGCATCACCTCCGCCAGGGTCGCCTCGTCGAGGGGCTTCGAGACATCGACCCCACGAATCTCACACCCGCAGGCGCCGGTCAGCGGCTCGACCTCGATGCGCTTGAAATCCGGCATGGGCCGTCCCGCCACGATCGTCCCCTGAGGACGCGAGCCTGCGATGTCCTGGGATGAGGCGCTCATGATCCCTCCTCTAAAGCGAGATTGCGGTGGGCGTCCGCGCGGCGGCGTGCCCGCGGCACTCTGCTCGGCGCGGACCGATCTAAAGAGGCTAGCACCCTCGCCCGATGGCAGCCATGTGGCAAAATTGGAACCGTCATTCCATTCAAGACGCTGCGGGTATGAATACAGCCTCGAGGTTCGTTCTGTGGATCGCTGCGCCCGTCCTGGCAGCGGCCGCGCTGACGTACGCGTCGCGCGGGTGGGCTGCGGACGCCGCGCCCGTCGCTCCCCCCATACCCATCGCGCACTCGGCGCTGCTGACGGTCGATGCGACAGAAACCGAGGACTCGCTGGCGCTGCGGATCCGACACGTAGCCAATCAGACTCCTATCGAAAGCAAGGACGTGACGGTATCCGTCGATGGGAAGAGCGAGACGGTCACGGCACAGGCCGACGGAACGCTCCTCCTCCCGATCAAGGACCTGCGGGGCGACGGCGAACGGCAGTTCGACATCGTAGTGGCGCATGACGGGATCCGGGAGATTCTCACCGGCAAGCTCGCCTTGCCGAAGGTGAGCTCGACGACGGCCGACTTGTGGCGTGACCACAAGCAGATCGCATGGTGGATTCTCAACATTGCGATAGTGCTGATCGCGGCGATCATGTTTTCCCGCCGTACCTCGTCCTGACCTCATTCAGGAATCCTCCCCGATCGACTCCCGGCCGCGGCCGCGGAGCCTCTACAGAACTACGAAGTAATGGATCCGGTTCGCGCCTGGGGTCTTTTCGGCGACACCGACGAACACGTGGCGGCTCATCCATTCATACGGTCCTGCGGGAGCGTCGAACTTCGGCGAGACGCGCATGTAGTACTCGTCAGGCCGCACAGGCTCGTTTCTCGACATCTTCGCCATCGCCTCCTCGCTCCCCCAGCGATAGC
Source organism: Gammaproteobacteria bacterium (assembly GCA_028293765.1). Lineage (GTDB taxonomy): Bacteria > Pseudomonadota > Gammaproteobacteria > Steroidobacterales > Steroidobacteraceae > 13-2-20CM-66-19. The sequence goes on along the minus strand of JAQGOG010000137.1, from coordinate 10,976 downwards.
CGCGGTTCTGCATGTAGATCACGGTGCCATCGTCGGCCTGGAGGAGATAGCGGGCGTCGAAATCGATGACGCCGTTCGGACGCACGAGCGGGAAATCCCCGCCCGACATCGGAATGACCCGGCCGTTGAGGCGCGGGCCTTCGATCTTGCCCGAGGCTGCAAAGACCGCCGCACGCGTGGCGCCCATGGAGGTGGGCTGCACCTGGTGAAAGTTGGCGAGCTCGATCGAGATCGAGAACGCGTGCTCGAGCTGCGGGAAAAAGGGATGCGTCGTCACAAGGGGTGCTCCGAATTGGCCGGCCGCGCCTGACCATCCGATTCTTCACCTGCCGCCGCCCCACCGCTCGACTATCCGTCTAACCGGCCTCCTGATGAACGGAACCGCGTTGACAGCCCGGCGTTCAGCCTGTCAATGCGACGAGAGCGCCTTGAGATATTGGTAGAAGAATTCGTTGCCCCGGTAGAACGACTCGACACCCAGACGCTCATCGCGGCCATGCGCGCGAACATCGTCCCGGTCGATGGCAATGCCGGTGATGGTGTAGGTCGGCAGGCCGGCGGCGCTCGTATAAACACCGTCCGAAGCGCCATCCGACATGGTGGGCACCACCTTGAGGCCAGGCCAGTTGGCCGCCACCAGTTTCTGCAGGGGCTTCATGATCTCCGGGCTCAGCGGCGGCGGCGGGAATCCCTTTCGATCGGAAGCTTTGTCCTGCACCACGCCGTTTTCGTCGATGTACTTGATCGTGATCCGCGGATCCGCCAGCACGCTTATGAGTGACTGCCGCACTTCCTCGGGCGAATGACCCGGCAGGATCCGGCAGTTCACCACCGCTTGCGCCCGTTGGGGGAGCGCGTTGTTCGCATGGCCACCCTCGAGCCTCGTCGCGACGCACGTCGTATGCATGGTGGAGTGGTCGGCAGGGTCACGCGACAGGCGGGCTACGGCGGCGAGATCCGGCGGCGTCTGCAGAATCGCGCGCATGTCCGCGGCACGCTGGCCGGTTTCAATCGTCGACATCTGCTCGTAGAAGGCGCGTGTGACGCTGTTGAGCTCGAAGGGGAACTCATACTTTTCGAGCCGCCCCAGCCCGGCGGCCAGCGCGTAGATAGCGTTGTCCGGCACCGGCAGCGAGCTGTGGCCGCCGGGGTTCGTCGTCGTCAGCTGGAAATCCCCATAGACCTTCTCGGTTCCGTCGATCTCATAGAACTGCGGCCGGCCGTGCTCCGTGACGACCGAGGAACCGTCCTGATTGAGGACGAACTGCGCATCGATCAGGTCGCGGTGATTTTTCAACAGCCACGCGACGCCATTCGAGCTGCCGCCCTCCTCGTCGGCCGTGAGGGCGAGAATGATGTCCCGATTCGGACGAAAGCCTGCCTTTTTCAGACGGATCAGCGTCGCCACCATGATGGCGTCACCCTCCTTCATGTCCTGCGTGCCGCGTCCGTAAAAGAAGCCGTCTTTTTCGAGGAACTTGAAAGGATCGGTCGTCCAGTCCTCGCGCCGTGCCTCCACGACGTCCAGGTGTCCGATCAACAGTATGGGCTTGCGCTTACCCGTGCCTCGCAGGCGCACCACCAGGTTTTTCTTCCGGTCGTTCGGCCCGAGCACGGCCAGGTCGGCGGCCGGATAACCGGCCTCCAGCAGCCTTTTGCCCATCGCCTGCGCGGCCGTGGTGATATTGCCGACCGAATCGGTCGTGTTGATCTCGATCAGCTCCTGGAAAATCCCGCGAGCCAGGGCGTTTCGGGATTCGGCGCTCTCGGGCGGCGGTGTCTGAGCGTGGGCGACAGCGGCGCACAATAGCGCCGCGGACGTCAGTCCTACCGAACGTAAATCCATGAATTTCTGACCCCCGGTGATGCGGCCCGCGGCGGGGCTGCTTCCGGGAGGCTACACAACCGCTCCTGTCGACCGCAAGGCGGAACGCCGGGCGGCGGTTCGGGGCAGTAGAATCCGTCCACCGGAACCGCACCCCGACTGCAGCGTTCCAGGATGTACGCAAGGCGAAACCATGTTGGAATACGCATCGTGGCTCCCGCCCGGAGGAAGAGCGGGTCGCACCAGTGACGCGGCTCATTCGGGCAGGATCACTGTGCGCCGGACACCGGCGACGAACAAACACACCCTCTTAAGGCTGCTTTAGGAAAGCTTCAGACGCAGCATTGCGGCGCTTTTGGAAATTATGGCAAAGTGTGACGGTGAGCCGGCTTTGCACTTTATGATGCGATAATACAGGTCGACATGGATGGCGATTTGAAGTTCGATCGGCCGCGAGGCGCGGCATGAGTGCCGTGAGACTCGAGGAGACGGTAGCATTTCCTTTTATCGAAGCCTCCGGCTCGCCCCGTAACGTCGGCCTGCAATACGGCCGCAAGGCCGCCGAGCGCATCCGGCGGACAATCGACATCCACCAGCGCAGCTTCGCCGAGAAAGGCGTCGACTGGGCGGTTGCACGCACCGCAGCCGCGCCGTACGCGCAGCGCATAGAGCGGGCCTATCCTCGAATCGCCGAGGAGATGCGCGGTATCGCGACCGGGGCGGGAGTCCCATTCGAGGATATCGTGGCAATCAATGCCCGGACGGACATCCTGCACGGGAGTCTTGGAAAGGCCCGCGACGGCTCGGACGACATTGACGGTTGTACCAGCGCGGTCGCATTGCCACCCACGACGCGCGAGGGACACCTGATCCACGCACAGAACTGGGACTGGCGCGATGAGTGCGCCGAGTGCTCGATCGTGCTGAAAATCGTTCCGGACAGCGGCCCGAGCATGCTGCTGTTCGCCGAAGCGGGCCTCGTGGCGTACGTGGGACTGAACAACGCCGGACTGGCGATCACCACCAATCACCTGGAAAGCGAGCAGGATGGCAGGCACGAGGGGCTGCCCAACCCCATCCTCAGGCGTCAGGTGTTGACTCAGGAGTCGCTCGGGCCCGCCATCGAGACCGTGCTGAAGGCGGAGCGCGCGTTCTCCACCAACTTCATCATTTCGCATCGGGAAGGCGAAGCGATCGATCTCGAGATGACCCCGGACCAGGCATTCTGGCTTGCGCCGGAGGACGATCTCCTCGTGCACGCGAATCACTTCGTCTCCCCGGCGGCGCGTGCGGCGGTCCGTGATATCGGAGTGTTGTCCAGCGCGGATTCTCTGTATCGCGATAGCCGCGTGCGGCGCTATCTCGTCAGGGATCGCGGCAGGGTCACGCTGTCCACGCTCCAGGCCGCTTTCCAGGATCGTTTCGGAGCGCCTCGCGGCGTCTGCCGCTCGCCGGCTGCTGGGAAAACATCATCCACCGTGGCGACGATCATCATGGACACGACCGCAAAGATCATGTGGGTCGCCCCGCGGCCCTACGGCCCGCACCGGTTTACCGAATACCGGTTGCCCTAGTCCTACGCTCACGCTCGAGGTGCCGGAGGGGAGCGGGTGCTGTACCCTCCAGGGGAGCGACCTTAGGCTCTTCGACCCCGATCATGCACCCCTCGACCTACTATCACGCCAGCGCTACCGAGCCCTTCCCGTGCGCGCCGCAATTGACCGAGCCCATAGCTGCCGACGTGTGTGTGGTAGGCGGCGGATATACCGGTCTCTCCACGGCATTACACCTCGCCCGCCACGGAGCTTCCGTAGCTCTTCTCGAGCAGTCACGCCTTGGAGACGGCGCGTCCGGCCGCAATGGCGGACAGGTCCACAACGGCTTCCGGCACGACCCGCACTGGTTCGAGTCCCGCCTGGGCGCCGACACTGCCCGGCAGATCTGGTCCCTCGGCATCGAAGCTCGCCAGCATCTCGACTGGTTGATCGCCGCCTACAACATCGATGCGCAGTATCGTCCGGGACTATTGCACCTCTGTCATAAGCGACGGTACGTTGGCGAGGCTCACGCTTACGTAGAAGACATCATGAGCCGGTATCCCAACACCGGTCTGCGGTTCGTGGACGAGGCCGAAGCCCGCAGCCTGGTCAGCAGCCAGGACTACTACGGCGGCTATCTGGACCAGCACTCTGGCCATCTGCATGCACTCAATCTCGCGTTGGGACTGGCACGCGCCGCCCGACAGCACGGCACCCAACTCTACGAAATGAGTGCAGCCACCCGCATTGCGCGCAAGTCGACGGGCTGGGAGGTGCACACCGAGAAAGGCTCCGTCACGGCGGCCCGCGTGGTTCTGGCCGGTAACGGCTACCTGCGCAACCTGCAGCCCGTGGTGGAGACCCGGGTCATGCCGATCAACAACTTCGTATTGACCACCGAGCCGCTGGGGCGCGAGACCGCCGAAAGCCTGATCCGCAATCGCCTCGCCGTGTCGGACAGCCGCTTCGTCGTCTATTACTTCCGCATCACGCCTGACGACCGCCTCCTCTTCGGCGGCGGTGAAACGTACTCCTACCAATTTCCGAACGACATCGCCGGCATGGTCCGCCGACACATGCTGCATGTTTTCCCGCAGCTGCACGCGACGCGGATCGAGCATGCATGGGGCGGAACCCTCGCCATTACGACTTCGCGACTGCCTTTCGTGCGAGAGGTCGAGCCTAATCTCTTCAACGCCAGCGGCTTCTCCGGAATGGGAGTCGTGCTCGCGCCGTTCGCGGGCAAAGCGCTGGCCGACGCCATCAACGGGGATGGCCGCGCCTTCGAACTTCTCTCGCGACTGCCCGTCGGGCGCTTTCCGGGCGGCAAATACCTCCGCTCGCCGGTCCTCGTAGCCGCGATGTCGTGGTACGCCCTGCGGGATCACCTCTGACCTTTCTGTCGTCCGCTTTGTCTGCCGGGAAGAAAACCATGAATGTTGCTTTAGAAAAAACCGTGCCCCCGCAGAGCGAAGTCGAAACGTTTCTGCGCGCGAATCCCGCCATCGAGTCGATCGATGCCTTCGTGATCGACGTCAACGGCCTGGCGCGCGGCAAGCGCATTCCCGTGGCAGACCTGCGCCAGATCTACGCAACAGGCGTCCAATTCTCCGCCTGCGCGTTGCTCCTGGACACGCGGGGACTGGGCCACGGCGCCGCCGGACTGGGCACCCGGGATGGAGATCCCGATGGCACGGCATGGCCCATTCCGGACACGCTGAAGCGAGCTCCGTGGGCCCTTCGCCCTACCGGACAAGTGCAACTCGAGTTGCGAGACGTGGCGAAACGCGAACCGCTGTGGTGGGATCCACGCGCCATCCTCAACGACATGGTTAGCCGCTGCCGGGCGGACGGCATTCACCCAATCGTCGCGTGTGAGCTCGAGTTCTATCTGTTCGACCCCCGCCGCGACAGTCACGGACCGCTCGTGCCCGCAGCTTCCCCGCTCACGGGCAGGGCGCCGCGCGCTGCGGCCAACCTCTCGCTGGCGGCGCTGGACGAAAACGCGGTATTTCTGACTGCCCTGCAGCAGGCAGCCCGCGCGCAGGACATTCCTGCATCGAGTGCCGTAGCGGAGTACGGCCTCGGGCAATTCGAAATCAACCTCAACCACATCCCCGACCCGGTGAGGGCCGCGGATCACGCGGCGCTACTGCGACGGCTGATCAAGGGTGTGGCCCAGGCGCAAGGTGTCGATGCGACCTTCATGCCCAAGCCGTTCATGGACCAGCCCGGCAACGGCTTTCACGTCCATGTCAGTATCGTGGATGAAAGCGGAACCAACCGTTTCGGCGCTGCCGGAGGCGCTGCGCTGTTGCAGCACGCGGTGGCCGGAATGCAGGCGCTCACCCTGGACTCACTGGCGATCTTCGCCTCGCACTTCAATGCGCATCGCCGCTTCCAGAGCGTCTTCGTGCCGCGTACCCTGGACTGGGGTCACAACAATCGCAGCGTTGCATTCCGCATCCCGGTTGCCGATGCCGCCGCCCGACGGATCGAACACCGTGTTGCCGGCGCGGATGCAAGTCCGCATCTCGTCATGGCGGCCGTGCTCGCCGCGATTCATCATGGCATCACGAATCGCCTCACGGCCACGGAGCCAGTGACCGGCCGTGTTTCGAATGCTCTGCCGGAATTCTCCTCCGGCCTGCTCGACTCCCTGCGGCGTCTCGAGGAATCCGCGCCACTCGCGCGCTACATTCCCGAGCGCTACCTGCGCGCCTATGCGGAGCTCAAACGCAGCGAGTACGCCGAGATGGTCGGGCAGATCCTGCCGGGGGAGCTGGACTTCTATCTGTAGCTGCCGCTCACGAGTCTATATTTCTCAACGGCCCGATACGCCCCGCCCCGAGGCTCCCCTGCGAGCTAACTCCGTACGCATTCGGGACCCAGAGTAGACTTTAGGCCGATACAGGCGAATTCGGCGGATCAGACCTCATGAATCACGACCTCACGAGCACCGCGGACCTCCAAAAGCTCGATCGCGCGACCATCCTGCACCCCTTCACGGAGCTCAAGCGGTTCTCGTCGGGCGAAGCCGGCGAACCTCGCATCATTTCGGGCGGAGCGGGCATTCGGGTCCGAGATCGGGACGGAAACGAGCTGCTCGACGCCTTCGCCGGCAGGTATTGCGTCAACGTCGGTTACGGCCGGCGCGAGATCGCCGATGCGATCCACCGGCAGGCGCTGGAGCTGCCCTACTACCCCGCCTACGCGGGCTACTCCACCGAGCCGGCCATTCACCTGGCCGAGCGTGTCCTGGCGATGACACCGGGCCGGATGAAGCGGATCTACTACGGCCTGTCCGGATCGGACGCCAACGAGACGCAGCTGAAGATCGTCTGGTACTACAACAATGTCCTGGGGCGGCCGGAGAAGAAAAAAATCATCTCCCGCTGGCGTGGCTACCACGGCGGCACCGTGATGTCGGGCAGCCTCACCGGCCTCGACACACACCACCGCGCATTCGATCTGCCCCAGGGGCCGATCCTGCACACCATCACGCCGCACTACTATTGGCACGCGGAGCCGGGGATGGATGAACGCGAGTTCTCACGTGTGTGCGCTGCGAGACTGGAGGCCCTCATTCAGACAGAAGGCCCCGACACGGTGGCGGCATTCATCGGCGAACCGGTGCTCGCGACGGGTGGACTCATTCCGCCGCCGCAGGGCTACTGGGAAGAGATTCAACAGGTCCTGAGGCGCTACGACATTCTGCTCATCGCGGACGAAGTGGTCTGCGGATTCGGCCGGATGGGCAAGCCGTTCGGGTCGCATGTGTACGGAATCGAGCCGGACCTCGTCACGGTCGGCAAAGGCATCACCAGCGGATATCTGCCGCTGTCCGGAGCCATCATCGGGGAGAAGGTCTGGAAAGTGCTCGAGCAAGGCTCGGATACCTATGGTGTCTTCGGCCATGGCTACACCTTCTCGGCTCATCCGCTGTGCGCTACCGCTGCGCTCGCGAATCTGGACATCATTGAGCGCGAGCACCTCACCGAGCACGTCGCTGAAATTGCTCCGTACTTCCTGCAGAGGCTGAAGGAAACATTCAGTGGCCGGCCCTACGTCGCGGAAGTGCGCGGCGCGGGATTGCTGGGTGCCATCGAGTTTGCGCAGGATCCGTCGCAGCGGGCCCGCTTCGACCCGGCTCACAAGGTCGGACTGCAACTCGCAGCGGCTTGCCTCGAGGAACGCGTCATCGTTCGTGCCATGCCGCATGGAGACATTCTCGGCCTCGCTCCCGCGCTGATCGTCACGCGGGAGGACGTTGATGAAATCATCAGCCGTGTTGCACGAGCGGTCGAGCGCGTGACGCGAAAGTTGTGAGCGCTCGCGCTGGGGGTCAGTGAGTGTTTACCCTGACTCGGGGCAGTTCACCCGGCCGCGTCCTATACTGCGCGCGACTCGGAAATGACAGGGGTGCCAGGGGCGCGGAAATGCCTGCGATATTGACTGGGCGCGACCTTGAACTGGCGCAGAAAACATCTGCGCAGCAGCTCCGCGCTCGAAAATCCGCAACGGCGGGCGACCTTGTCCACGCTGTCATCGGTGGACTCGAGTTGCGTACGAGCGGCTTCGACGCGCGCTTGCTCCACATAACGCGCCGGGGTATTTCCGAGCTCACGTGTGAACACGCGCGCGAAGTTGCGACCGCTCATGGCAGCGCGCTTCGCCAGGGTCTCGACGCGCAGGTTCTTCGCGAGGTTCTCGGCAATCCAAACCTGCAATTCCTGCAGGCATCTGCGCTCCGCCGCCTGCGCCGCAAGCGCGACACTGAACTGCGCCTGGCTACCAGGCCGGCGTAGAAAGATGACCATGTGCCGTGCCACATCGAGCGCAAGGGCACTGCCGAAATCTTCTTCGATGAGTGCCAGCGAGAGATCCATCCCTGCGGAAATCCCCGCAGAGGTATAGATGTTGCCATCCTGTACCCAGATCGGATTGGGATCCCAGGACACGTCCGGGTGATTACGGGCAAAGCTTTCGACATACCGCCAGTGCGTCGTGGCGCGCTTACCGCGCAGCAGGCCGGCATCCGCCAATAGAAAGGCTCCCGTGCAGACGGAGCAGACTCTGCGCGCCTGTTTGGCCTTCCTGCGCAGCCACGCCAACAAAGCGGCATCGGGTGGGTTGCGTGTGCCGGGGCCGCCGGCGATGAGCAGAGTATCTACCTTTCCCCTGACTTGCCTGTAGTGCCGGTGCGCGACGATGCTCACACCGCTGGTCGTCGGAAGCGTGAGATCCGCGGAATTCGTCACTAACTCGGTCTCGTAGCCGCGCCGGCCCGAGGACTGCTCGAGCATCCGGCTGGCGATGCCAAAGGCTTCCAACGGTCCGATCACGTCCACGCCCTGGGCGGGCGGCACGCACAGCATGACGATCTTCTTCATGGGGCCACCATACCATCTGGCAGGATTCGTTGGGTACTTGTCATTCCGGCCAAGGGCGGCAGCCGCTAGAATTCCCGCCCTATGAGAAAACCTCACTACGCCTGGGTGGTGCTTGCGATCACATTCCTCGTCCTGCTGATTTCGGCGGCGATCCGCGCCACCCCAGGGGTGTTGATCGTGCCTTTGGAACAGGAATTCGGCTGGTCGCGGGCGACGATCTCGTTTGCGATCTCGATCAACCTGCTGCTCTATGGGCTGATCGGGCCGTTTGCGGCCGGGTTCGTGAATCGCTATGGGCCGCGCCGGGTCATGGCTGTGTCGGCGTTCCTCATCGGGTTGGGCGCGCTGGCAACCATCACGATGAAGCACCCATGGCAGCTCATCGCGTTGTGGGGCGTCGTAGTCGGCACCGGAACCGGCATTATCGCGATCGTGCTGGGCGCCACGGTCGTGCAGCGTTGGTTCTACCTCCACCGCGGACTCGCGCTCGGTCTTCTGACCGCGAGCTCAGCGACCGGACAGCTGCTGTTTCTGCCGCTGCTAGCGCAGGTGGTCGTCTCTTCCGGGTGGCGGTGGGCAGTCATCATCGTTGGCCTGGTGGCCCTGATCGTGGCGCCGATCGCGTTCTTCGTAATGCGGGACCGGCCCCAGGACATGGGCCTCGAGCCGCTCGGCCTCCCCGACACGGAAACCGTACCCGCGCCCGCGACCGGGAATCCGTTCGTCGCGGCCATGTCGGCTTTGCGGGAAGCCAGCCACTCGCGCGAATTCTGGATTCTGGCCGGCAGCTTCTTCGTCTGCGGTGTCAGCACCAACGGACTCGTCGGCACTCACCTCATCCCGGCCTGCATGGATCATGGCATCCCGGAGGTGCAGGCGGCCGGCCTGCTCGCGGTCATGGGAATCTTCGATCTGGTGGGCACCACAGGCTCAGGGTGGCTCTCGGACCGCTTCGACAACCGTCTGCTCCTGTTGATGTACTACGGCCTACGGGGGCTGGCCTTGCTCTACCTGCCCTACGGCTTCGTCTCCGAGGGGCATGGGCTATCGATCTTCGCCGTCTTCTACGGGCTCGACTGGATCGCGACGGTCCCTCCCACTGTCGCGCTTGCCCGGCAGGCCTTCGGGGCGGAAAAGGCCGGCCTCGTTTTCGGCTGGATCATGGCCGCGCACCAGGTGGGAGCGGCACTCGCCGCCTCCGTCGCAGGGCTCATGCGGACGAACGAGGGCAATTATGATCATGCCTTCATGATCGCCGGAGTTCTATGCGTAATGTCCGCTGTTGGGGTCCTATTTGCGGGAAAACGACCGCGAGGCCCGGTACTTTCCCCGCAGGGCGTGTAAGCGCCGACCCTAGCCGTCCGTTTGGGTACTGGAGGCCCCACACCTGGGGACCGCGAGCAGCGCCTTGGCATTGGAACCAAAGCGCCGCTTAAGCATTGACCCAATAGCGAGTCAGGTCGCTGAAGCTGGAGGTTTTACCTTGGAACGGACCACTCACGCAGCGCGCCCGGCGAAAGCCCGCCACGCCCCATTCCGACGCACTTTCACGGTCGCCTTGCTCGGCCCTCTGGCCACAGTGTCGCTGGCCGCTTGCGTCGCCTATCCAGCCCACGCCGCCGGCATCGAAATCGAGATCGCCCCTCCGCCTCCGCGCGTAATCGAAGTCCCGCCGCCGCGCCACGGCTACGTCTGGGCCCCCGGCTACTGGCGTTATGAAGGCCGCCGCCACGTATGGGTCGACGGTCGGTGGATGAAGGAGCGTCACGGTCAGCATTGGGTTGCAGACCACTGGGAGCCCCACAACGGCCACTACCGCTACGAGCGCGGCCACTGGGAACGCTAAGGCCCTAGCTCACCTCGACGCGCGGCTCAGTGAATCAATCGCGAGCAGAGATCCAACAGAGCACTCGGTAGCAGGCCGAGAACGAGAACGGCGGCGGCGTTGACGGCAAGTACTATGCGCACGCCCGTTGACCTGACGGTTGCGGGCAGTTCGCCGGTGGGCGCGTCGAAGTACATGAGCTTGATGATGCGCAGGTAGTAGAACGCGCCTACTACGGACATCGCCGCGGCGATCAGGACCAGCCAGGTGTGCTGGGTCTCCCAGAGCGCCTGGAAGATCCGCAGCTTCGCCCAGAAGCCCACGAACGGCGGCACGCCGGCCGTCGAGAACATGAGCATCATCATCGCGAGCGCCAGCAACGGATCGCGTTGATA
>JAQGOG010000111.1 GCA_028293765.1 Gammaproteobacteria bacterium | reverse complement strand
GGCCGAAATGCGACGCTGCGGATGCGCATCTGGCGAGCATTGAAGGCATCCGGCGCGGGACTGCTCCGAGATGGTGTGTACGTTCTGCCGAACTCAGCGAGGTCGCGTAGCGTTCTGGAAGAACAGGCCGAAGAGATCAAGAAGGCGCCTGGCGGGATCGCCCACATTCTGTCGTTCGACGCCGATTCACCGCAGCAGAACACGGCGCTGATGGAGCCCTTCGATCGCACCACTGAATATGCGGAAGCCATTCGCAGCCTCGATGCGCTTAAGCGAGAGCTGGCCAAGCTGCGCGAGCCCGAAGCCCGACAGCGGCTCGCGAACGTCAACCGGGAAGTTGCCGCGATCGTCGAGCGGGACTTTTTTCCCGGGGAGTCCCGCAAGCAGTTAGAAGGAGCCCTCGCGGATGCCGAAGCCGCGCTCAATGCTCGCTTTGCACCCGATGAGCCGCACGCCTCCCATCACAGGATCCGTCGGCGCGAGCGCAAAGACTATCGTGGTCGGACTTGGGCCACACGCGAACGCTTGTGGATCGATCGGGTCGCCTCGGCGTGGCTCATCCGACGCTTCATTGACCCTGACGCCAAGTTCCTGTGGCTGAAGCGTACCAAGGATTGCCCGAAAAGGGCGTTAGGCTTTGACTTCGACGGCGCCGAGTTCACTCATCTCGATTCAAAAGTCACCTTCGAGGTGCTCGTCACCAGCTTCGGACTGGAGGCTGACAGGGGTCTCGCCCGATTGGGAGCGCTCGTTCACCATCTCGACCTCGGCGGCATTCCAACAGCGGAAGGACCCGGGTTCACCGCGATCATGACCGGTGCGCGTGCGCTCCATCAGGAAGACGACGCACTGCTTAAAGCGATGAGCCCAGTGCTCGACAACCTTTACGCCGCTTACAGTACTTCGACTGATTGATTCGCTGCCGACAACCCGCGCTTACGCGGGAACTCCCAGCGCTCGCCATAGCTGCGTCGGCAGCATTGCATGGCGGGCCGCTAAGTTACTGATAGAGAAAAAAGACACGTTCCGGCTTTCGTGATCACGTAGAAGAGACTACCGAACTGTGGTATGTTCGACGTAAGTTTCGGGACCACAGGAGCGAGCCATGAAGTGGGTCACGCGCGAACGCCCGAAGATCGACCGTATTGCCTGTCCCTGGCTGATTTTGCGATTCATCGACAAGGATGCCGAGTTGCTCTACGTCCCGCCTGCGCAGGTGCTCACGGTCGCCGAACAGGTTCCGGCCATCCCCTACGACGTTCCCGGCGTGGAATTGACGCACGTGGGTGAGCGTTGTTCGTTCGATGCATTTATTGAGAAATATGAACTCGACACGGCACCGTTGTGTCGGCTGGCCGCGATCGTACGCGGTGCGGACACATCCCGGCTCGATCTCACGCCGCAGTCCGCTGGACTGTACGCGATCTCGTTGGGACTCTCGGCCACTTTCCCCGACGATCATGAGATGTTGCGCCACGGGCTCATCCTGTACGACGCGCTATACGCCTGGTGCGCGCAATTGCAGGACGAGACTCACCGCTGGCCGCCCGCCGGTTACCCCTTGACTCAATAACGATCGACCATTGGAGAAGACAAGATGAAGCGGAGTGCAACGGTAATCGCGGCCGTGACGGCCATCCTGATGACGGGCGCCGCCGTATCGGCCGAGATCGACTGGACCCAGGTGGATCAGGCGATCGGAAAGAAAGGCAGCCTGCAACCGGGGGGTGTCTACAAATTTGGTCTGCCGCGTTCCGACTTCAAAGTGACCGTGGATGGTGTTGCGATCAAGCCCAGCCTCGCGTTTGGCTCGTGGGTCGCTTTTTTGCCCGCCGGCGATGGGGCGATGGTCATGGGCGACCTGGTGCTCACCGATGAGGAGATCAGCCCGGTGATGAAGCGGCTCATCGATGACGGTGTGGAAATCACGGCCATTCACAATCATCTGCTGCGCACGTCAGTTCCTGTCTTCTACATGCATATCGGGGGGCATGGTGATCCGGTCAAGATCGCACAGACGGTGCATGCGGCGCTGGCCTTGAGCAAGACTCCCTTGAGCCAGCCTGCCGCCGCTGCGCCGCCACCGCCTCTCGAGCTCGATATCGCAACGATCGAGAAAACACTGGGCTTCAAGGGCACGGCGAACGGTGGCGTGTATCAGTTCAGTGTGCCACGCGCGGAGGCGATTTCCGAAGGCGGCATGGCCATTCCGCCCTCCATGGGTACGGCCATGGCCATCAACTTCCAGCCGACCGGGAGTGGCAAGGCAGCCATCACCGGCGATCTCGTGCTGCTGGGCAGTGAGGTGAATCCGATTCTGAAGACGTTACGCGGACACGGCATCGAAGTCACGGCGCTGCACAGTCATATGATCGATGACTCGCCACACTTGTTCTTTATGCATTTCTGGGCGAACGACAACGCGGCGAAACTGGCTGAAGGGATGCGTGCCGGGCTCGATCTTGCAAACGTGAAACGGGGGTCCTGACATTGCAGCCGGACGCACGCGCGTGCGTCCGGTGATCGCTGGCCGGCTGGAGGGCATGTTCAATGGCCGAGAGTGCACCTTCGGAGCGCAGCCGCCGCATCAAGGAGCTCACGCGCTATTTTTTGCGTCTCGGGCTCATGGGGTTTGGAGGACCGGTCGCGCTCGTCGGCCAGATGGAACGTGAGCTCGTCGGTGAGCGGCATTGGCTCACCAAGGAGCAGATGCGTGAAGCCATTGCCGTGTGCCAGTCGCTGCCCGGCCCGCTCGCGATCCAGGTCGGGATCTTCGTTTCGTATCTGCGCGGGGGCTTCTGGGGTGCGTGGGCCGGCGGCTGGGCCTTCATTCTCCCGAACTTCGTGATCGTCGCGACTGTTGGTGCACTCTATGTGCATCTGGGCGGTTTGCGGCCGATCGGCGCGATCTTCTACGGCGTCGGTCCTGCGGTGATCGCGCTGATTCTGCACTCCTGCTATCGACTCGCCAGACTCGGCATGGAAGACGCTGTGCAGTGGGTCATCGCAGCGGTCAGTTTGGCGGTGACCGTTGTTCTGCAGGCGGAAGTAGCGTTGTTGTTCATCGCCGCGGGGATCGTCGGCGCGCTGTACTACGGCGTCCATGTCCCGCGCAAAGCTTCCCCTTCTACGATGTTGACCGTCGCACCGCTCGTGCCGCTGGCGAGCGGATCCGCCATTGGCAAGCTGCTGTTGTTCTTTCTCAAAGCCGGGACTCTCACGTTCGGCAGCGGTCTCGTCATTGTTCCTTTCCTCCAGCAAGGCGTCGTGCAGCAATACGGCTGGCTGTCCGAGCGGGACTTCCTGGTTGCGGTCGCCGTCGGCATGATCAGTCCGGGGCCCGTCGTCATCACGGCAACCTTTGTGGGCTATCTGGTCGCCGGGTTTTGGGGATCGCTTGCCGCGACCATTGGGATCTTCCTGCCCTCGTTCCTGCTCGTCCTCATCGCAGCGCCAGTGCTCGCGCGCAATCGTGCTCGCCGCGGGGTGCAGGGCTTCGTGAAGGGAACCTATGGCGCTGCAATCGGAACCATCCTGGGTGCTTGCCTTCTGCTGGGTCGGATCGCGATCGGCGACTGGTTGACTG
>JAQGOG010000102.1 GCA_028293765.1 Gammaproteobacteria bacterium | reverse complement strand
TCGAGCCGCTCGCGCCTAACCGCTCCCGCGGCAACTGCATGGTGGCGCAGAATTCCTCCATGAACTCCTCGCTCCAGGCCTGCAGCGACAGATGCTCGAGGTGCGGCTGCTCCCGCTTCGAGAGCCGCAGCACGTTGTTGATGATACCGCTGACTCGATCGGCGTTCGTCCGGATGATCTCCGTGAGGCGACGGTCTTCGCTCGTCACGCTCGGCGATTCGGCGAGCAGTTGACCCGCGTGGCTCATTGCGCCGACGGGGTTCCGGATCTCATGGGCAATGCTCGCGCTCAGGCGGCCGAGCGCTGCGAGCTTTGACTGCTGCACTTTCTCCGCGAGCAGGCTCGTGTCTTCGAGAAACACCAGCACTGGGGCCGGGCTCGTGATGCCGAGCGGAGCGAAATTGGCGCGGATCACGCGCCCGCCATCGGCCGCGACGAATGTCAGATCCGCGGCCGGGAATGTTCCGGTGCCGCCACCCGCGCCCTGACGCCACGTCTCGAGAAGATAGAGTAGTCGGGGCGAGGCTTCGCCGATCAGCGCATCCGGATACGCGTTGTCATCGCCGAGTATATGCGCCGCGGATTCGTTGATCAGCCGGATCCGGTCGTGGGAGTCGATGACCAGAATGCTCTCGCGCAGGTGCTGCACGATGTATTGCGACAGCTGCGCGAGGTTCGCGAGGTCGACCTCCTGTCGCCGCACGAGCGCTTCGCTCTCGCGCAGGCGATTCGCCACCGGCCAGGCCGACGCCGCGATTGCGAACAGCACGGCTCCCAGCACGCCGGCGGTCGTGTAATCCGCGGGCGGCGTATTTTCGGCGAAGGAGACAAAAACCTGCTGAACGAGTACCGCGAGGGCCGCAACGGCTGCGATCAGGAACGCATCGCGGTGATCCGCCAGCACGGCCATGGCGCCCACCGGCAGGACGAGAAGAATGCCCAGGCCGCTTGCTACGCCCCCACTTGCATAGAGAATCAGCGCTATCGCCGCGGCGTCGACGCCGGCGTTTACCAGTGCAACGATCCGCAGGCTCGACCATTTGAGACGCCGCGCAATGACGAGAAGCACGGCGGATGTGAAGTAAGCGATGGACGCCGAAAGGAAGAGCATCGGGCGCGTGGGACTCAGGGCCCATTGCGGGCCGGCGAGCCACTGCATCGAGACCAGCACCAGCGGGACGAGCAGCCGATAGAGATTCAGCAGCCCGATGACGCGCCACGCGAGGTCGCTCGGAGCCGAAGGTGGTGTCGCGGCGCTGGCCGGCATTGAGGTGCGGTTCTCGTGATTCAGCGCGCTGCGCGCCGCGGGCCGTAAAAATACTCTATCAGCTCGGCCTGCGGAGAGAAGCGACCCACATCGCATGTACGCGAGCGCGCCGCTCCACGAAATCCACCCCTGCACGGTTATGGGGACGGACGAATGGCGTGCCGCGCGCTCTATTTCGCGAGATGCGGGAGGTTTGCTGGTCACGCACGGCGATTTTCGGGAGAATGCTCGCTTTGCGCGTACGGCGGTGACGATGAATCTGCATGAGTATCAAGCGAAGGACCTCTTCCGAAGCTACGGGATCGCCGTTCCAGCGGGACGCGTAGCTGCAAGCGCCGATGAAGCGGCTGCCGCCGCTAAGGCGATCGGCGGTGCGGTGTGGGTGGTCAAGGCACAGGTGCATGCCGGCGGCCGTGGTAAGGCCGGCGGCGTGAAGCTCGCCCGGGACATCAAGGACGTGCACGCTGCCGCGGAACGCATGCTCGGGACGCGTCTTGTCACGAAACAGACGGCGGAAGACGGGTTGCCCGTCGAGCGCGTCTACGTCGAGTCAGGCTCCGAAATCGAGCGCGAAATCTATCTTTCCCTCACGCTCAATCGCGAGCGCGGACGTATCGCGTTGATCGCCTCGTCGGCGGGCGGCATGGACATCGAGGAAGTGGCCGAGAAGACGCCCGAGCAGATTCTGACGGTCAACATCCACCCGGCCGCGGGTCTGCAGCCCTACCAGGCTCGGCAGCTTGCGTTCGGCCTCGGATTGAAGGGCTCCCAGATTGCGGAATTCCAGTCGATCGCCGCGGCGCTGTACAAGCTCTACATCGAGAAGGATGCCAGCCTGCTCGAGGTGAATCCGCTCATCGTCACGAAGGCGGGGGGGCTCGTCGCACTGGACGCCAAGATCAACATCGATCCGAACGCCGTCTTCCGTCACCCGGATCTCGCGAAGCTGCGTGACCCGAGCCAGGAAGATCCGATGGAGCGCCGCGCGAGCGAACACGATCTGAACTACGTGTCGCTCGACGGTGACATCGCGTGCATGGTGAATGGTGCCGGCCTGGCCATGGCAACGATGGATCTCATCAAACTCCACGGCGGGCAGCCTGCGAACTTCCTGGACGTGGGCGGTGGCGCGACGAGCGAGCGAGTCACGGCAGCGTTCCAGCTCATCCTTTCCAATCCGAAGGTGAAGGCCGTTCTCGTCAATATCTTTGGCGGCATCGTCCGCTGCGATCTCATCGCCGATGGCGTGATCAACGCGGTGAAGAACGTCGGGGTGAAAGTGCCCGTGGTGGTGCGCCTCGAAGGCACGAACGCCGATAAGGCTCGGGAGATGCTGGCCGGGAGCGGCTTGGCGATTACCCCGGCCGCAGATCTGACAGACGCCGCGCGCAAAGTGGTCGCGTCGGCAGCGAAGGGTTAACGAATGAGCATTCTGGTCAACAAGAACACCCAGGTCATTTGCCAGGGATTCACAGGCAAGCAGGGTACTTTTCACTCCGAGCAGGCGCTCGCTTACGGCACGAAACTCGTGGGCGGCGTTACGCCCGGGCGCGGCGGACAGACGCATCTCGGCCTTCCCGTGTTCGACACCGTGCAGGACGCCGTTCGCGAGACGGGCGCCACGGCGAGCATGATCTACGTGCCGGCGGCGGGCGCGGCGGATTCCATTCTCGAAGCGGCGGACGCCGGCATCGAGCTGGTCGTGTGCATCACCGAGGGCGTTCCGGTCAACGATATGGTTCGCGTGAAGTCCGTGCTCGCGGGCTCGGGGACGCGACTGGTCGGGCCGAACTGCCCAGGGGTCATCACACCCGAAGAATGCAAGATTGGCATCATGCCGGGCTTCATTCATAAGAAGGGCGCAGTGGGTATCGTGTCCCGCTCCGGTACCCTCACGTACGAAGCCGTTTTTCAGACGACGAACATCGGGCTCGGACAGAGTACGTGCGTTGGCATCGGCGGCGATCCCGTGCGCGGCATGAACTTCATCGAGGTGCTGGAGCTGTTCGAGCGTGATCCCCGGACGGAAGGGATTATTCTCGTCGGTGAGATTGGCGGGAGCGACGAGGAAGCTGCCGCGGATTTCATTCACAAGTTCGTGACGAAGCCTGTCGTCGCCTACATTGCTGGAGTGACGGCTCCGCCGGGCAAGCGTATGGGGCACGCGGGTGCCATCGTCGCGGGCGGCAAGGGAACAGCGGCCGATAAGTACGAGGCATTCGAGCGTGCGGGTGTTCGGACCGTGAAGTCGCCTGCCGAA